>CAYRYU010000003.1:70465-104426 GCA_964428355.1 uncultured bacterium | reverse complement strand
ATTCGTTCGAATAGGCCCGTGAAACCCCTTCGTAATAGTATGTCCGTGCTGTGGGGTTCTTGAACTCCCTTTCGTCATACATGCTCATCGAAATCCCGAGGAGGTTCACCTCGTCGGCGAGAATCCTGAACTGGGGGGAACTCGCCCTGAAAGCGCAAACGGTCAGTGCTCCCGCGATAAGGACGGGAAATCCGTGTCGGGATACGAATTCCCGGAACCATTCCCAGGAGATCATGCCGAACCTGAACGTCGAAACCCACAGGAAAAAAGTGAAGAAAAGGAAATGAAAACCGATCTCCCGGAAGGTTGCCAGCCGGTCTGCCGCCCGGGGATAGATGAAACCGAACGTGATCGCGAGAAGAACGGAAATCGCCAGAAGATTGAGCTTGTTCTGGCAACTGATCGGGCAGGGCTCGGGATCCTGGATCGGGTCTTCCGGATATCCCGGGGAAGGATCCGGGGTTGTCACCGTCGGATCGGGGAGGACTTTCTTTTCCATCTCATCTCGGTCCCGGGGGACCGCTTCTGAATCCCTTCCGTTTCCCGTCGGGAGGACCCCCGCCGGTTCATGGGCGGACGATCGCGGGGAATCCGGTTGCCGGAGGCTGCGGGTTCGCCATTTTCCTCTCCTGATTCGCTCCCGGAGAGAAGGATTCGTCCCTTCTTTTCGGGGTTGGGCCGGAAAAGAATGATCGTTCTGCCAATCACGCGAACCAGCATTGCTCCCGTTTTTCCGACGAGGTCTTCGGCAACCTCGTTCCGGTCGACCGTGGCATTGTCGAGGATCTTGATTTTTACGAGTTCCTGCGCGGCAAGGTTCTCGCGAACGGACTGGACGAAGGTCGGGGTGACGCCGTTTTTCCCCAGGCGGATTGCCGGAGCGAGGTCGTTTGCGAGTGCCTCGAGTTCCTTGCGTTGTTTCGAGTTCAATTTCATATATCGCTGATGTTATCGCGCTCCGCGTTTCCAATCAAGGATCTTGAATCGGGGACATGAGAATCTTTTCGCCGAAAAGATTCTCATGTCCCCAATTCAACTAAAAGGATTCCGGTCCGCTTTAGAGGAATCAGGAAACCCAACGGCAAGCCATCACTCTTCGTTCTTATGTGCAACTCCGGAAATCCTCGACGGGAAGAAAGGAGAGAGAGAATGAGAAGCTTTCCTCGCTTGGTTTTGGCCTCTTTGGTGATCCTGGGGAGGTTCCTTCTCTTTCCTGCGATGGCGGCGATTCCCGATCCGAACGTCTATTCCTCCGGTTTCATTGCCGTTCCGGAGGATTATAGCCATCCTGATGGCAAGACAATCGAAATCTACTGGGAACGGCTCTGCTGCGCTTCGGAACCCCGCGAAGCCCTGGTGTTGATCAACGGCGGCCCAGGCTTCGACCACCAGGGGTTTCATGTCCCGCTTCCAGACGGAAGTTTCAAGGAGCCCTTCCGGGAGTTGGCGAACGAGTATGAGATTTTCCTCTATGACCAGAGAGGGAACGGCAAGTCATCGCCCTTGAACGACCAGCCTGCGGTCCAGGGTTTCACGAACTGTCGGAAGAATCTGCTTCTTCTTGAAGACGCAGCCCAGAATTGGAAGGACGGTCACCCCGGCCCGGAACTCCCCTCCCTATTGGATTTGGTGACCGGAACCGACTCGCTTCAGGGAACCCTGCCGGTCTGTCCCCAATCCGGGACCTATCAATTGGAAAAGGACCTTCGCGTCCGTTGCAGCCTCCACAACACCCTGGGACTCCCTTCTTTCGCAAGCGGTACGGGCCCCCTTTTCGAATTTTACTCCACCGAAAACAACGCCCGGGACATCGAAGAGCTGCGCCGGCAGGTGATCAAACGGGAAAAGATCGCCGTTCTGGGCGAATCCTACGGTGGTTGCGTGGCGATGACGTATGCTCTCGCTTTCCCTGAATCCCTTTCTGCCTTGGTTGTACATTCCGCCCCCCCCAGCTATGATTACTATACCAATTCTGCCGGAAACCTGTCCGACAACCTGTCCTTGGTCGAGAAAGCGAAGTTCCCGGGAATGCAGGAAAGATTTGAACGGGTCCTTGAGAGGTTCGCCTCCGGTACAATCCAGTTTCCCGAGGGCTCGCCGGGGATGTCCGCCGACGACTTTGTCTCCTACGCATCACTGCTCCTTTATTCCCCCCCCGGGCAAGCGGCCCTCGACCGGATGGTAAAGGATCTGGCAGCATCGGGAACCTCCATCATCCTCGATCACTTGCTCGGACTCAAGCCGGATATCCTGCAACCAAGTCTGACAATGTACTCCATCAATGTTTCCGAAGTGCAGGACGAGGAGGTCATCCATGAAAACCTGGTTAATGGACCGAAATACCCAATCTTCTCCCACCAGTTTATCGACCGGGCGGTCTATGAAAACCGTCGGCAGATGATGAAACCGTTCGGACACCTTGATTTCAGGCGATTCGACCTGATCGACCGGCTTTCCTCCATCAAGGCCCCAACTCTCATCTTTGTGGGGGAGTTCGATCCTACCTGCCCTCCAAAATACGGCCGGATGATGAAGGAATTGATGGGCGAGAAAGCGGAACTGGTACTGCTTCCAGGTTGCGGCCACGGGGGATTCCAGGAACGTCCCGATCTGGTTATGCCGAAAGTCCGGGAGTTCGTCTCCGGCGCGGCAAAACGGGGCTTCGGGAGAGCAAAAATGACCGCTCCAGGGAGCCTTCCCCATTCTTTGGAGTCCTCATTTTCCCGCGAGGAGATCCGTTCCCTCCTGGATCAGGGAAGGCGTGCCCGACCCTGGTGACCCAGGAAAAGCGGCAGGCTGTCCGGTTGTTGGGATCCCCGCAACCTCGTCGAGCTTGCCAATCTGGCCCAAACGCTTCCGTGACCGACACACCTGCTGATTTTCCTCCGGCCGGTCTCCCCCCCCCGGACCACATTTCCGCCACCCTCCCTGATCGCTGGACTGGAAGAGCTTAGCCTCCTGCCGGGAGATCGGACGGGCCTGGGATCGGGCTTTTCGAGGAGGGACCTTAAATCGGGGACATGAGAATCTTTTCTTCGAAAAGATTCTCATGTCCCCGATTTAAGGTCCCCGATTTAGGTTCCCGGTTCAAAGAGATTGATCGTGAAGCTGGAGCCTTTGCCGAAGGTGCTTTCAACGCGAATTTCCCAACGGTGGGATTCCACGATCTGCCGGACCAGCGCCAGTCCGAGGCCGGTTCCCTTGACAGACCGCACGACCTCCGACTCCGAGCGGAAGAATTTTGTGAAAAGTTTCTCCCGCTCAGAAGGGGTCAATCCGATTCCGGTATCCTCGAAACGCCAGGCGAATCCGGAGCGGGTGTCTTCAGACAAGGCTTCAATGCTCACCTTGACCCTGCCTTCGCGGGGGGTATACTTCACGGCGTTGCTGAGGAGGTTCAACCCCGCCTGCTTGGCAAGGTCCTTGTCAGCCGTGACGATCGCGGTTTCCGGCAAAGCGGTTTCTAGAACCAGGGCTTTCTCGGCTGCCTGTCCGGCAAGGAGCTTGACGATCTCCCTTGTCAGTTCGCAAAGGCAGAATTTTTCCGGTTTCATTTCGCGACGGCCCGACTCGATCCTGGACAGGTCGAGAAACTCGTTGATGAGCCTTGTAAGCCTTTCGGATTCGTCATAGATGATTCCCAGGTATTCCCGCCGGGTCTCGGGGTCGTCGGCCTCCTCGTCGAGGATCATCTCTGTATAGGCCTGGATCGAAGTGAGGGGAGTGCGGAGCTCGTGGGAAACCATGGATACGATCTCGCTTTTCATCCGATCGACGGTTCTCTCGAAGGTGATGTCCCGGCAGACTGCGAGAAACCCGGCTTCTTCGGGTTCGGGCACCTCGTCAGCCGTTGTCCGGCGCAGAGCGAGGATATACAGGCTGATCGCCTTCTTCTCCCCCTCCCGTGGCATGTCGAGTTCGCAAACGGTGTGGAACCCCGAAGGGACGGAATCCCAGCTGATGGGTAGCGGAGGCTGGAATTTCTCTCCGATGGATCCGAGGACAGCCAGGAAGTCCTTGTCTTCACACTCCCGCCCTGTTTCCCCCCCGAACCATTGCCGTGCGGACGGATTCGCGAAGCTGATCCGGCCCTCCGATGTGATCAGGAAGATTCCTTCCCTGGTTGTTTCCACGAGGGCTTCAAGCTTGGTTTTCTCGTTCAGGAGCTTTTGGTTGGCGACCGAGATCCTGCCCTTCAATCTCTCCGACATTATCGAAAGTGTGGATGTCAGTTCCCCCAGCTCGTCCTTTTCAATCCCGGGGGGAAAATCGACATCGAGGTCCCCGTCCCGGATTTTCCGGGCAACCGCCGTGATCTCGAGGAGCGGGTCGCTGATCGTCCGGCTGAAGAAAACGCTCAACATGGCACTGAGAAGCAGTCCCAGTGCGCCGACATATCCGATTACGACCTGGCTCCGTTTGAGGACCAGTTCCGCTCCTGAAAGAGAGATCTTGACTAGGAACGGGTTTCGGCTGACCGCGAACTCGAACGCAAAGAAGAAGGAGTCCCCTCTGTCGGGGTCTTGAAAGACCATGTTTCGCCCGGGGAACTTCGAGAAGACCTGAGGTTTCAGCCATCTTCTCCCCTTTCCCCATTCCCATTCAGATCCTTCGTCAGTAATCGTGGCGGAAAATTGTCCGTCACTCTGAAGATCCTGGACTGCCCCTCGAAGAATCACCCTTCTCGAACCCCGGGCGGATGAGTCCTTATCTTTGATCCCATTTCGCGATTTCCCTCCCAGGACGGCGGGGTCGAACGGGTAGTCGACGGAAATGTCCAGGTCTTGGAAAGAGGCACTTCTTACCCGGCGGGCGATCCATTGGGTAAGAGGGAACCGGCAGACGGTGAGTGTGGATGTGCCCGTCGAGCCAGGGGTCGGAAATGCCAGGAGGCAGGTCTCGGTTGCCCCGATTCCCGAAAGGGACGAGATGATGAGAAGTGACCCGCTTGCCATGGTTTCGAGCCTGTTTTCACCGTGTTTCACGAGGAAGCGGTAGAGGGTCCCGGAGTCGGTTCCCAGCTCACCCAATCTGAACCGGCCCATGGTTTCCGCTTCTGCGGCCATCTCCGGCACAGGGGGAAAAGTGGGTTCAGTGGGGCCGGGAAGACAAGTCCCTCTTTGGCGCGTCTTTGAGGGCTTTGAGCCAGGGGTCCCCGAAACACTCGCCTGCGGGAGCCGCAGGGGAGGGGTTCCGAAGTCGCTGCCGGGGCAGCTGACGGTGACCACCTCGAAATCCTCGAAGCCCTCTTCTCTTGCGGTGCGGACGATCTCCTCCGTCGACCTTTCCCGGATCATGAGTTTCCCTGGGTAAGAAAATCCCAGGATCCGGGCGATCGCGCGGGACAGACTCTGGTGGAGGGAAAGGTCGAGCCGGGCGACCTGAGTGGCGACGGCCTCTTCCGTGATCTGCCAGAGGGCATGCCGGTCGAGGAGGTTGTACTGTTTCCACAGTCCCTGAATGAGGAAAACGGACGGTACGATCGCGGAAAAGAGGCAGACGAAGAAAATCCTGCCCCTGATTCCCGAAGCACGGAAAAGGAAAAGCCCCAGCCACGAAAAAATCAGACCTGCCATGAGGACGATGAAGTGCTGCTCGAGGACCTGAAGCCCCCCCACGCCATGCGGATTGAAAATTGCTGGAAGGCAAAGCCAGAGACAGGCGAAGCTAAGGGTTTCGAGGCTGGCTGAAGGCTGAAGGGTCTTCCATAGGAAGGTCGAATTCACCAGGATAAACAGGACGACCAGGTGGTCTTTGCCCTGGTAACCCGCGCCGTCGATGATGATGTCCCTTCCAAGACCCGCGAACATGACCATGATTTCCCAGAACAGAATGGTGAAGACGAAGGTCTGGAATACCCCTCTTACCCAGGATTGGGGTTTCAGTTCCAACTCGGGGGACATTCGTTCTCCTCTTGGCCTCGGCCGGATTTCCAGCCAAGTCTACCAGCTTTCTTCCTTCCCCGGAAGTGAGGAGGGCCGGAAACCCGATTCACGGGGTGGCTGGAATTGTGGTATAACGGTTCTTACGGTCCCTTCCGGGAAAATCGACCCCACGGAGAAGGAAGCATGGAAAGCAAAGTCCTGACGATCATGTTCACGGACATCAAGGGGTTCACGGAGAAGGCTTCGTCGGCCTCCCGGGAGGACCTGGCCAACCTCCTCAAGAAGCACGAGGAGCTTCTCTACCCCGTGATATCCCGGTTTTCCGGAACGATCGTCAAGACGATCGGGGACGCCCTTCTTGTAACCTTCGAGTCGGCCACGAATGCGGTTCTTTGTGGAATCCTGATGCAGGAAAAGCTCAGGGAGTTCAACTCGAAAGTCGGGGAACAGGAGAGAATCCTTGTCCGGGTGGCGATCAATACCGGCGAAGTCGAAATGATCAAGAACGACGTTTTCGGGGAGGCCGTGAACCTTGCTTCCCGCCTGGAAGGGATAACCGAACCCAACGAGGTCTATTTCACCGAGTCGACCTATCTGGCAATGAACCGGGCCGAAGTTCCCTCCAGCGAAATCGGCTTTCGACTTTTCCGCGGAATCCCCGAACAGATCAAGGTGTTCCGGGTACTTGTCGATTCCCAGTCGGCAGATTACCGATCCCTGATCACCCGGCTCGATTCGGGCGAAGGAAAACCGGGGTCTTCCAGCCGATCGCCGATCCTCATAGCTTTTGCCGTAATCCTTCTCTCTGTCGTCTGTTTCGGATTCTGGTACAGGAACTTTGCCGAAACCCCGGATTTGTACTACCGACAGATGCAGGAAGCCCTCGAGAAGGATGACATAGAACTGGCAATGAAAAAGGTCGAGGAGCTTTCCGTGAAGTTTCCCGGGATCGACCTTCCGAACAGGGGAATCTCAGCGATCGTCGAGAAGGAAGTCCAGATCGCGCTTCGCCGGAATGCTCCGGAAGAAGCCTACGAACTTCTCCAGAAGCGTGAAGAGATGTACTCCTTTCTCAAAGCCGAAGACCTCGAACGGACGATCCTGCTGGCCTGGGCAGGCATGCTCCTTACGCCCCCCAACGCCAATTACCGCGGTGCGACACAGATCTACGACCGGTTGAAAAAGCAGTTCCCGGAAGGTGAGAAAGCCCTGGAGGTCCACCGTCACATCGTCCGGTATCTCGGAGCGGATTTCCAGACCGGCCCCACCGGGGATGCTGTTTTTTCGGCTTTCTCCATTGCCCAGAAGACACAGGGCGACCTCGACGATACTGTCGGGAAAACCCTTTTCCTCGGCTCTGCAAAGGAGAATCCATATTCCGAGGGCACCGCCCAGACCAGGGCACTTCTTTCCCAACGGTATCCGCCCGCAGTTGAGGCGTTCCGGAAATCGATTTCCTCCGAGATTCCCGAAGAACGGTTGAATGCCTTCATTTTTCTCGATTCCGCGGGGAAATTGACCGAGCCCGAAAGGTTCGGTTTTCATGCGGGAAACCTCTTCTTCCTCGACACGAACGGCTTTCCAGAGCAGAATCCTCTCGAAAAATCGGTTGCCTGGCTCGAGGAAAAGCTCAAAGGAGCCGACTTCCAGCAGCTGAAGGAGACGTTCAAGCTCCTCCCCCCCGCCGCGCCAAAGTCCCTCCAGGAGGTCTCCGAACTCCATAACCGGATCTGTTCGGTAATCGCGGATGGGTTTTTCGAGGAGGTCAAGGATGTTATTCCGACCTGGGCATCCCAGACCGCTTCCCTGGCCTTGCGGTACAATGCTTACCAGATACTTTGGAAGGCAAAAAAACCGGAGTCGATCGATCTCTGGGAATTCCACAAGTTGCTCCTGGGCGGATTCGAACCCCAGTCGGACTTCGAGGCCTACCGCCTTCTTTGCAGGAATGGAGTCGCCTATTTCCGTGAGCAGGAATCCGGCCCGCGTGGAAAGGAGGCCAGGGCGGTCCTCGAGGGAGCGCTGGTCCTTTTCACCAGCCTGGAAGCGAGGAAGAATCCGAAGGAATGGGAGTATCTCAACGGTGTCCTCAAGGAAACGGTTGAACTGACAAGATTCGCCATCGAGAAATCCGGACCCCCGAAGTAAAAGAGGGAAGGGAAACCCATTCGCCTCCCTTTTTCCGTTCGCAGGGCCTGGAGAAATCCGTGAAACCGCGGCCACGTTTTCCCTGGAGAGGTTCGTCAAAGAGAGGATCGGAAAATGAATTTCAAGTTTTACCTGCCCATCGTTGCAGCCTTGTTCCTTGCGGATTCCTTTTCCGCTTTCGCTGTGCCGGGGACCCAACCAACGCCCGCTTCCCAACTGCCCGAGATCCGGATTTCCACCCCTGATAACCGCTTCGACCAGGGAGAGGAGATCATCCTCGACGTCGAGATAACCAACTCCTCAGGCAACGAAATGGTTCTTGTAATGCCACTGGATGGCTCCGAATCCCGGTTCCGTTTTCCCCACGCCTTCCTCTCGGTCGTTCCCCTCGAAGGGCAAGCCCCGAAACGGTTCCCCGCGTGCAAGACCGTGAATCCGCTCGAACCCGGGGAGTTCTTTTCGATGAAGCCCGGCGAAACCCGGAAACTTTACCCCGCCGGTCTTAAATTGGACCGGTTCTTCCTCTGGACGCCCGGCAGGTTCAAACTCAAACTGGAATATGCTACCGACGCCAAGAAAGAAGTGGAGTGGTACGGTCCTTACACCGAGGAGTATTGGAATTCCAGGGGAGAGAATGACTTCTGGGCGAAACGTGAACCGGACATCATCGAGAACCGCAAGCTCCTGGCTCGGATTGCGAAAATCCGGGTCGTTTCGAACGAGCTCGAAATCATCATCGGAGGGGATAAAGCCGCAACCGGTACGATGAATCCTGCCGGAGTGCAGGCCGGATCAACCACTGATACCTCCACGCCGATCACGGCTCCCGCCACGCCAGCCGGGATACCTGCCGGCGCGGGGTTTTTCCGGCCCGCAATCGAACTTCCCCAGGCCATGGAGATTGTTCGAAAACTCCTTGAAGCCGAGAAACCGGACCTTTCCAGCCAGTACCTTCGCTCGGCAACCCTCCAGTACGATTCCGGGAGAAAGGTGTTCTACTGGCATTTCCAGTGGGCCTGGTCGGTTCCCCGGATGGGAATGGAGTTCGCCGTTGAAGTTTCGATGGACGGGGTCGCGAAATCCTCCCGAACCGGCCCCTGATCTACGTTGCCCTTACCAGCTGACCCTGACCCAGCCGTTGGGGGTCCAGGGGAGGCTGGGTTGGATGTTCTGTCCCTGTCCGCTTCCGGAAAACCAGTTCCAGGGGGAATAGTTGTTCGGGATGCTTCCGGTAACGGGCCCGGTATACGTCGGAACGTTCGGGAGAAAGGCCGTCGTCCCGGTTTGTACGAAGCCGGATTGCGTTCCGCCCAGGAGGCTCGTCTGGATGATCCCGATCAACTCCGCGATCATCAGATCGGCATTCCGGGTATCGTTCATGACGAGGTGGAACTTCGCCCTGCCGATCCGGTCATGGATCTCCCGGACGAGGGGAAGCCAGGCCGCGTCGAACGAGGCCCTTGAAAGAGCCGATCGGGCATTGTTCAGGTAGCCAATGGCCGAGACGTTGTGCCTGTAGAAACCGTTGGTCCTCAAGGTCGAGCGGAACAACTGCAAATCGCTCACGACAAGTGATAGGAGTGAAGCCGTGGCCTCGGAGGGATCGCCTTCCCCGGTTATGGGTTGGAAAGTCCCGCCCTGGCCGGCATCCTGCCCGGATTGCTGTATCTGGGACGACCAGCTGGACTGGCCGGCCTTGGGAGAGGTCCATCCCCTGGTGGGCGATTGGTTCCAGCCGGCAAAAGCGGGAACGGAAAAACTGCAGGCGGCAGTGAGAGCAAGAAAACAAGCGAGACGTTTCATCTTCGAACCTCCGAAATCATAGTGCGGCAGTCAGTAAGCAAGAATCATGCCGAGCGGGGGGCTGCCAGATTGGTGCTTGTTCAGGACCGATTCCGTGGAGGCCTTCCAACTTCCGGATGAACCAGGGCCGAAAATCCGTCACCCCCTGCCGGAAAACTGATTTCCTATTTCGACTTCTTCCACCGATCCCTGTGACTGGGCCGCGAACCAGGGGCGGAATCAGGCAAAGAAGGATTTACGTAATCGTTCACTCGCTCCCCACGGGAGATCACCACAAAGAGACGAAGAGGACCAAGAGCACGAAGGTTCCTTGGAAAGGCAAGATTCTTAGCCTTCCCCCCCTTTCCCGCCTTCGTGCTCTTTGTGCCTTGGTGGTGAACCCAGGGTGGGCGAATGCATACGAAATTACTTGGATCGGCTGGAGGCAACGTCCGTCGGAAGGGAAGCCACGAAATT
This sequence comes from uncultured bacterium, assembly GCA_964428355.1. Taxonomy (GTDB): domain Bacteria; phylum Muiribacteriota; class Ozemobacteria; order Ozemobacterales; family Ozemobacteraceae; genus CAYRYU01. Next base: position 94,134 of record CAYRYU010000003.1, on the reverse strand, counting down.
CTCGGGATATCCCAAGAAGGTTGGTTTGATCCCCTCCAGAATGGCCCCTTCCCGATTCCCATCGTCGAGGCGATCCGCCTGAAGATAGGATCCCGAAAAATCGGCTTTCCGTAAATCCGTTCCGTAGAACTTCCCGCTGTACAGACGAGCCCAGCGGAATGACGCTTCCCGACAGTCCGCACCGGAGAAGTTCGCGAAGCTCAGGTCGCATCCGTCGAACTTCGTCCGCCTCAGGTTCGCCTTTTGGAACCACATTCCCTGAAGATTCAAGCCCGAAAGATCCATTCCCGAGAGATCGGCGTCATCGAAGTTGATCCAGTATCCGCGGCGGGTCGTCATGAACTCGTTGTTCCAGTGATCCCGGCCCTTCCGCAGATGGTCCATGATCTCGGCCATCTCCTTCTTCCTCTCGAGAGTGGCTTTGATCTTGGCGGGGATGTAGACACTGAGGTGCACCCAGAGGAAACCCGAGCAGAAAAAAGCGAAGGGAACGGCAACGAAAAGGATCGCTTCCCCGGAGCTTTCCAGCTTTGCACGATGGGTTTTCCCCCCCATGGCGAGGAGAAGGCACCTGCAGCCCTCCCAGAAGTCGACAAGGCAGACCAGCATGAGAGGAACCATCATTAATCCGCTGAAATCATGTTCGTCGTCCCAGGGGAACAACCAGTCAAGAAACGCGGCGAGGGAGAAAAACAGCATCGCAAGTATCGCTCCCCGGAAGAGACGCTTGGTTCCGTAGACTGCGGTGTCCCATGCCCAGAGGGAGTCGGGAGGTTCCGGGGCAAGAAACGAGGTCAACCATTTCCAGACTTTCAGGAAGTCCATTGGAAGCTTCCCGCCTTGGAGAAGAGCGAACGGCGGCTCATTGTGCCGGCGGTTGGGTCCCGGGGCCGCTGTCGCCTCCTTCGGAGGTCAGGTCGAAAAACGTCTGCTCGAGGGAATCCCCGTGCTGTTTCTTGAGTTCCTCCATCGGTCCCGCGGCTTGGAGCCTGCCCTCGTTGATGATCCCGATGTGCGAAACCAGTTTCTCGACCACCTCGAGAACGTGGCTGGAAAGAATGACGGTCGCCCCGCCTTCGACCATCCGCCGGAGGAGTTCCCGGAAATCCTTCACCGCCTGTGGGTCCAGGCCGTTGAAAGGCTCGTCGAGGACCAGGACGCTCGGTTTGTGCAGCACGATCGCGGCTAGTGCAAGCTTCTTCTTCATTCCGAAGCTGTAGTTCGTGGTGTAATCCCCCGCCGCCTTGTCGAGGTGGAAGAAATCGAGATAGTAGTCGATCCGCTCCTCGCGCTCGGCCTTACCCAACCCGCGAACGTCCGCGACGAACTCCAGATACTGCTGGCCGGTCAGGTAGTCATACAGGAACACTTCATCGGGGAGATATCCGACCTCGGCCCTGACGGCTATCGGGTCGCCCACAACGTCGAGGTCGTTGACGAAGGCCTTCCCGGAGGTGGGCTTGAGGAAACCCATCAGCATCCGGAGAGTGGTGGTCTTGCCGGCCCCGTTCGGCCCCAGAAAACCGAACATGGACCCCCGGGGAACGACCAGATCGAGATCCTTGACGGCTTCCTTGTCGCCGAAACTCTTGGAAAGCCTCTCGAAACGGATCATGCTCCCACCCCCCTGACGGTTATTCTAAACGATCCCGGGGAAAGGGGAAAGCGCTTTCACCCATCGCGTTTCACTCGGGCCCATTTCCAGAATCAGGTTTCTTCCAGTGGTTCGGATCCCGCCGGTTCCCACAAGGTCTGAAAACTCCCACCCCGTTTTCAACCCCAGAAGGGAGCAATCGATCCTTATCAGGCGGGGTTCCGGAAATGGGTTCACCCCCACGATCAGGTGCTCCGCCCCCTTGAACCTTGCGAATGCCAGAGTTTCGGCGGATGTGGGGAGAAATGTGAAAGCCCCGTCCCGAAGAACCGCCAGACTTCTCCGCAGTCCGGTCAGATGGGCAATAAACTCGATCAGGCCTGCCTTTTCGGAAACTCTTCCCCAGTCCATCGGTCGCCGGTTCTGGGGATCCCTGCCCCCCTCCATCGCGATCTCCTCACCGTAATAGATCGAGGGGGTGCCGGGAAACGCCATCTGGATGGCCGCCGCAACCCGGTAAAGCGCTTCGTTCCCTTCCACCCGATGGATGAACCTGGGGATGTCGTGCGTCGACAGGGAGTTCAGCTGAGTATTCCGCAATGCAAAAGGAACTTTTGCCATTACGGAGGAGATCCAGAGCGCGGCATGGATGGCCGGGATCCGGGCGGGGTGGAGGTGGAGATCCCGCCCGGTCAACCACTGGATCAAGGGAATCGTGAATCCCTTGTAGTTCATGACCCCGTCGAATGTGTCACCCTGGAGCCATCGGGTTCCCTCGAAGAAGCATTCCCCAACGAGGTAGGCATCGGGGCTGACGCTTTTCACCTCCCGGCGGAACTCCCTCCAGAGATCGAGGTTTCCCTCGTCGGTGCCGCCCCGTCCGAGCATGTTTGCCGCGTCGAGCCTCCATCCGGAACTGGCGAAGGGGGGAACGAGCCAGCGCTTGGCGGCGGAATCTCCTGCGAGGTATATTCGGTCGCGGACCATTCCGGATGCGTAGTCCAGCTTCGGCAGGTTCCTGTGCCCAAGCCAGGACACGTATTCGTCGGAGTTTTCGGAAAAAGTGAACATCTTCCGTTCGGGGGAGGAGGGGTTCTTGCGTGCCGTCTCGAGCCAGGGATGATGGTTTCCGCAATGGTTGAAGACCCCGTCAAGAATGAACCGTATTCCCGCTTCCCCAAGGGCTTTGGAAAGCTCGGCCAGGGCTTCGTTTCCGCCGAAAAACGGGTCGACCTGTTCGTAGCTGGCCACGTCGTACTTGTGGTTGCTGGGGGCAGAAAAAATGGGGGTCAGGTAGAGCGCGTTCACGTTCAGCTTTCGAAGGTGCGGAATACGGTCCAGGATCCCCCAGAGGTCGCCCCCGTAAAACTCGTTTCCGCGGTTTACCGGGTCGAGCGGCTCGTTCCATTCCTTGATCCGGGCGGGGTCGAGCGCCGGGGACATCTCGTGGGGCTTTTTTGACTGGCGGGGTCTCCCGCATCGGAACCGGTCGGGGAAGATCTGGTAGAAGACCGAGGAAGGGACCCAGCCGGGGCCCGAGTAACCTGGAACGAGCTTGAAATCGTCCGAATCGGAGGGGATGGCGAGGTGAAGGCCGCGCGCGTTCATCCAGAAAACGTGGTCCGCGGTCTGGAGCCTGAACCGGTAGGGGAAAGGCCGTACCGAAAGGATTACCTCGGCCTCCCAATACTCGAAAGGGCCTGCCCGGCGCGGTTTCATGGGGACCATCCGCTCTTCGCCGTCGGGAAAGATCCGGAGCTTGACGTCGTTGATCTGGGCACCCTTCAGTGCCCTCATCCTGATCGTGACTTTTTCCCCCATCCGTTGAGGGCCCGGAGGGCTGACGAAATCCGACGAGCCATCGGAAAAAGCCGAGCCGAGGCCCTTTGGAAGGCGGACCGCCGGAATGTTCCTGGGATCCATCGAAAAGGAAAAACCCCCTTGCGGGGGTCTCGGGCAACCCCCTCACGGGGGTGGATTATATCACATTCCGGCTTCGGCTTCGGACAACCCCTCCTGGAACGCCGCCACCTTTTCGAACATCTCGCGCGCTTTCCGCCCCATGGCGATACCTATATGCCCGGCATCCATCAGGACTTCCGTGACAGGGCCTCCCGTAAGGGTGGAAACGATCCTCGACGACTCGGGGGGGACGATGTGGTCTTTCAGCGCGATCACGTTCAGGATGGGGACGGTTAGGTTTTTCAGGTCTACGGGAACGCCGTTGAGCGTCAATCCCCCATTTACAAGCCTGTTGTCGTGGTAGCAGATCTCGACGTATTCCCTGAATGCCTGCCCGGGAACCTGGACATTGTCGTTGAGCCAGGACTCAAGCCTGACGAAACTCTCGACGAACTGCTTGTTTCCGCTGTTCTCGTAAAGGGTCCGGAGCTTCTGCCAGGCCGACATCGGCTTCAGGAACTGGAACGAGGTCTGAAGCATCAGCGGATCCATATGTTTCAGGACATCCATCAACCGCTTCACGTCGAAGACCTCTTTTCGCGCCCATTGGGAAAGCACGCCGCCGTCGTGAAAGCTGACGGGGGCGGCAAGGAGGATGACGCTGCGGATCGCCTTGGGGTTCATCGCCGCATGGAGGATGCACATCGTCCCACCCATGCAGTATCCAAGCAGGGAGAGGGCGGGTTGCCCTGAATCCCTGGAAACGGCACGAACGGCCAGTTGCATCAGGTCGTCGATGAATGTCCCGAAGGAAAGGTGGTCGTGTTGGGGGCCAGGGGTTCCCCAATCGAGGAGGTATGTCGGAATTCCTTTCTCGCTCAGGTATCCGGCAAGTGAAGAGCTTTCGATGAGATCCATGATGTAGGACCGGTTGATCATCGAGGGAACGAGCAGGATGGGGGGGACTGCCCGGGCCTCCTGATCGGGCCGGTAACGGAAGACCTTCAGGTTCTGGAAAGCGTAGACCTCACGCAGGTCGGTCACACCGTGGTAGGCTCCCTCGCCCCTGGATTGCAGTGGTGAGGACATGAGCCTCTCGATGTTGTTCGCCGCTATCCGGCTGAAGGTATCCATGTTCTTCGACAATGATGCCAACAATTTTGCTGCAGCTTCCTGCTCTTTCATAAAGGCCTCCTGATCAAGATTGTCCTTGGATGTCTTCAAAACGGAAACACGGAGTCCAGCTCCGTGTCCCCATGGATTCGATGTTTCATGCCGTCCAGGTTATTTTGCAGTGCGTGTCCCCTTCTTTTTTGGCTCCTTGGCCCCTGTCTCGTTCGCGGGGGCGGTCACCCCCGTCATGCGGCCGTACATGTCCTGCATGAGGTTGTACATCTTCTCGAGCCGGAGGTTGTTGTCAAACATCTGCTGCTGGAGGGTGGCAACGTCTTTCTTGGTGACGATATGGAAGGCCTCGGCCCACCGGGTCATGGAAGAGTCGATCATCTTCCGGAAATCGAGGGAGGACTCGAGGGACTTTGTCATCGCTCCGACGAAATCCTGCGATTTAACGCACTCTTCCATCCATTGGGACATCCTGGTCTCCCAGAAATTCTGGACATCCTTGGTGTTCTTGGCGATTTCCTGCATGATGGCTTCCATTTTTCCTTCTCCTTCGCTATTCGAAAGTCGGTTCCGGTCCGAACCGGACGACGAGTTCCCTGAAACAACGGTTTGCGGCGGCGATAGTGTCGTATTGGAACCGGGCGGTCTCCCTCACGAGGGTGATCGCGTCGTCACCCCCGCGCTTTCCGAACGCTTCGATCAGCCGGCGGGCGGACGTCGAAATCTTTTGCGAAGCAAAATGAGCCGCCGCCACGATCTTCCGGCCGTTGCGCTCGTTCGGCGTGGTTCCCGGTGTGTTTGTTTTGCTGCTCATGAGACAATGATACGACATTCGAGTGGGGATGTCAAGCAAAAATTTTGCAATGCAAAAATTTCTTTTGCTCTGCGGGAAACCGCTCCACGCCGCGGCCCGCGTTCAGGGCGCGGAGGAAACCGTCCAGCCCGTTCTGGTGAAATTGATGATTCCCTGATCCTGGAGGGTTGAGCCGTTCCACCACCAGCAATACGTCTGGAAGAGCGGGATGATCGAGGCATCGGGAAGGGCAGGCTGGGGGGTGATATTGAGCCCCTTGGAAACCACGATGCGCTTGTTGTCCAGGTTTCCGAAAAAGTAATCCCGTTCCGCCCCCGAATACTCCTGACCCACGGTGGCATCGACGGGGACCCAGCCGGTCAGGGGGAGGTAGAACTCCGCCCAGACGTGGGTCTGGTCTGTTCCCGTCCTGGCCCAATAACCCGCCACAGTTCTGGCCGGGATTCCCGATGCCCGGCACAGGGCGCAGAACAGTGCGGAATAGTCGCTGCATTCCCCGATCTTGTTTTGGAGGAGGTAGCTTGCCCCGCGGATTCCTCCCTGCTTGTAATAAGAAGACTGGGCAATCACGAAATCGAAGAACTTTTTTGCCATGGGGAGGACCCGCGTTTCACCGTTGGCGGCGGCCAGGGCGGCGGCTTTGATGTCCGGATCGGATGACTCGATTCCAGCTTCGTGGCGGAGGTAGATGTCGAAGGAGGAATCGAAGGAATACGGCCAGGGAACCCTCTCGGAGATCAGGTTGGTCCTGGTCTCGTACGCCGTGAGCTGATAGTCCATCTGGATCGTCAGGCTATCACCCGGCTGGGGAAGGTTCTGCGTGATGTCGAAGAAAAAGAACCGGTTGGAATTTTCGGGGTCCAACCCGACCACGGCGTTGCCGCCGGGTCGGACACCCGTGCTTTGGACCGGGCGCTGCTCCGGCCACCCGATCGGACATGGCTCCCAGGCCCTCAATCGTTCGAGGGATACGTTGGAATTGTCGATCCGGTCAGTGACCGAGAGAAGATACCTCCGGGGATTCGTGTAGGTAATACCCACGTTCGAAAGAAACAGGTTGATGGCGGATTCATAAACGCCCGGTGTCCCGTAAAGGCCCACCGGAATCGCATCAGAGATGGCATTCACCAGGTTCGCGGGGGCGTGAAGAAACTTCGATGGGGACCCGATCGTTTCCTCGAGGACCCGGGCAAGGACGTCCGGCTTTTGCCCGAGCCCGCGGGCGGAGAGGTCCAGCGTGTTGGTTCCCGGAGCCACGTCGATTGCCCCCGCGAAACTTGTCCGACCTTCGATGGAACCGCCGGTTATCGTTACTTTTCCAAGGGCCGGACCGGTGGGAATCTCGGAGAAACTGGCGAATGCAGTTCCATAATCATTGGGAGTCACCGTGGTTGCCAAGGTTGCGGTCGGATGATCGACCTTTCCGAGGTTAACGACTGCAAGCTCGATCTTGACCTTGACTCCATCCATGTCTGGAAGGATATTGGCCAGAGGTCGCGGGCCGGAATGGGAATCGGCCGGGGGAAGGATCCGGAAGGAAACCCTCCCGGCTTTTGGGGCGGGTTCCGAAGCCGGCGAAACGGGATTTTCTGGAAAACTCCCGCTCCCATTTGCGCAACCGACCAGGAAAAACAGCCCGGGAAACGTTGCGAGCGCCACAAAGAGCCTGAAAAGGTACAGCCGCATGTTGACCGACCAGAATAGGCGGTTTTCCGGAATTGGTCAATCGGATTTTCCGGTCGGGTTCCCGAAACACTCGCCTGCGGGGGCCGCAGGGGAGGGGTCGATTGCGAAGCGCGAAACGACTGTTTCGCGCCGCCCTCCTGGCTGCAAACGACCACTTCCCGCCTCGTGCGGGTCGGAACCTCGATTCAGGGTTTCAAAAGGAAGGAATCCAGCGCTTTGAAAGCAGGTTCGCTGCAAGCCACTCCGAGGTGGTTCAGGAAAAGCCTGGTCACTCCGATAAGCCGGGCTCCCCGCTTGACAAGACCCTCGGTGTGGATCGAAGAAGCAAGGCACAAAACCCCGTCTCCCGGAGGCATGATGATCTCATGGGGAAGGGGGATGAACCCGATTCCCTCGACGAACCACGTGATCGCGGGATTCGAACCGGCGATCAGGCCAACCTCGACAGAGGGATCGAGGCCGGCCTCCTCGAGGCGGTAGATCAACCTTTCCCCGGCCTCAATTGCCTTGTCGATTCCCCTGGAAACGACCAATGCTGAAACCCCGCCGTAATAAAGGGAAATTGCAGTCAGGTTGGCATCGATGGGAGTTGAGCCTTCCAATCCGAGGGGGACACCGGCGTCCCGTACGAGGTTGAAGAGGATCTGGCATTGTCCGGGGAAGGGGTTCCCTCCTTCGGGGAAGAGGGAGATCTTCAAGCAATCCTTCCAGGAACCATAATACAAAATCGAATCAGCTCCGACCGGGGCGTTGAAGGTCCCTTTGTCCGCTACCGTGAGGTTGTACATGTAATACCGGAATGGTGTGTCGATTCCGCGGTTGGGTGCGGCTATTCCGATGTACTTCCGGACATCCTTCCGGTAGGAGGTCAGGAACTCCTTTTTGGGGAAAAGCTGTCGTCCGTCCGAACAATACAGCCTGACGGCCACATTTCCCTTCGAATGCGCGACGACATCGATCTTGAAATCAGGGTCGTTGGTCCGGTTCAGGAGTATCCGGATACGGCGGATTGCGTTGGCAACGTGCTCGGCCTGGAAGAAGTTGTCCCCCTGCGTGTGGGCGAAGGAGACCGCGAAAACGGAATAGCCCAGATCGGAGAGGGTGACGGCGAAACCCTGCTTGTCATGCGGAAGCGGTTGCGGAAGCACGGCAGTGAAGGGATGGATCCATGCCCGGTTGGCGTTATCGCCTGCTCCGGGGACCAGAAGAACGGGGTTCTTGAATGTTTTCCCCTGGAAATTTCTGGCGCAGTGCAGGAGGAAGCCTCCGGAATGGGGGGCGGTGTTTCCGCCAAACCATTTCGCGATCCACGGATCGCAGATTTTCGTGGGAGGAAGAAAAGTCTCCTGCTTGAACCCCGGGTGGGAATCGAAAAGATACTCCACGCGTTCCCATGGGCCGGCGTCGGCACCCTGGAAGATGGCCTTGGGAGTGGGGTCGAACCGGCTGGAAGCGATTCCCTGAGCCTGGAACGCCAGAAACAGGATCATCGCAAGACAACCTACCCGTGTCAGGAAGCTGCCAGTCGGGCAGGTCAACCTCGCACCCGAAAAAAGATCCCACATTCCATGGCCTGAAGTTTTTGAACTCCCATCAAAACGGTGGTCCATTCATTCCTCCCCTGGGTTACGGGACAACCACCCGACACCTTTCCTGATCTTAAAATTATAGAAATTTTTCGCCGAAAGTGTCAATCAGACCGTGACATTATTAAGGGGACCTTTTAAAAAGGGGACATGAGAATCTTTTCGGAGAAAAGATTCTCATGTCCCCTTTTTTATGTGAGAGGGGCGGGTGGCTTTCAGGTGGTTGGCGAACCCCAGAAGAACGGGGAACTCCCGGAGTGCCTCGAAAGTGGATTCGTTTTCCCAGAATTCCGAAAGTCCGGTGAAGCCGGCTTTCTCATATTCGAATGCCGTAATGAGCATTTCCAACTTGTCGATGGCCCTGACGAACCTGGCCTCCGTAGAGGCCTTCTCCTCAAACTCCCTGAAAAGGGAGGAGAACTCCGTCTTGGTTTTCCCGAGGGGTTCCAGGATATCGTCCACCGCCCTGATCTCGGTTTCGGATTTGGCTGGAAAGTAGGTCAGGGCAGTGAAGGGAATATCGCCCACCCTGGCCTCTCCAAGCTCATGGACGATGGCGATGGCAACGGCCTTATCGCGGTCGATGGCGAAGGATTCCATGTGTTCGGCAAGCAGGAGGGTCATGAGGACGACTCCGAAGCTGTGGTCCGCAAGTGATTCTGCGTCGCGGATCCCCCGGAGTTGCCATCCTGTCCGCCGGATTTTCTTCAGGGTAAGATAATCGTGGGAGATTTTTTCCAAATCGGAGTTCTGTATCATTCTTTCAACCTTTATCGTTGGATCGAGGGATTCTACCGCAGATGGGGCGCTTTTCAACGAACAAAATCCCGGATTGCGACAATTTGTGAAAAAAACCTTCCCCCAACCTTGCGGGGTACGGCTTTCGTTTGCTAAGATTTAAATGTTAACACGAATTTAAACACCCTTGAGGGAGGAGGAACTTCTTATGATGACTCTGAGTATGAAAAAGCGGTCCATTAGCAGCCTGTTGATTCTCTCCATCGTGTGCTCGTTTTTCATCCTGCCCACGATTCCCGCCAAAGCCGGAATCACTTCGAGCATTCTGTGCTCGCTGAGGCCGTTCCTGAAGATCGGCGGACGGGTGGCGGGTGCCATCGCAGGCGCTTCTCTGTGCGGCGCTTTCTTCCCGCCCCTCGGCATGATCGCGGGTGGAATTGCCGGATGGGTCGTTGGTGGGATCATCACCGACTATGCCACCTCCAGCCTGGGCAATCTCGTGACCTTGGCCGGATGCGCAGCCGGCGCGTTGGCCCTCGGTTCCTTCGGCCCCATCGGATGGATCGGCGGAGCTCTCCTGGGCGGCTTCGTTGGGAAGATGCTCTACAATGTCGTGAAGGGAGCCGACAACTGGGCAACGGGCGGCCTCCTGTTCTGGAAGAAGGGTTCCTCGGTCGCCAATTCCACGTCCACCAGCGGGAATGCCCTCTCCGTCTCCAGCACTCCTTCCACCTCGGCCACCGGCGGTTCGATCGGCGTTTCATGCAACCAGACCGAAATCCAGTCAGCTGAAACCAAGTATCGGGCGGCCTACCAGAACTACATCAGCGCCACCCAGACCGGCAAAGATGTGAAGGCCGCAAAGGATGCCTACCAGGCAGCTTACGAGAACTACAAGTCCCTCGCCGGTCAGAACGCCAAGTAAATCCCCCGAGGTTTATAGAGGGGCGGGTCCAAGGACCCGCCCTTTTCACGTCAACCCGGTTTGATTTTCCTCGGCAAACGGGGCCGCGTTTCGTTTGCGGAAGCGAATTTTCGATGCCTCAGCGAAATGGATGGTTCCAGGGAAACACTCGACTGCCCGCGGGGGGGGCCACGCCCCGCAACGGAGGCCTCTCCGCCGAGTTCTCCCTTGGGAAACGTGGACGGGGACGAGAGACGGTTTGAAAGGTCGTTCAACGCTGGAACACAATCAACGTTTGAAAACTTGAATCCCGGGAACTCCCTTTCGAGGAAACCCCGCCAGGAGATTATTGTGTGGCCTGGAGAAGCCAGTTGACCTTCCGGGGGGTGATCATCATGAAAAACGTTTTCACCCTGGGATCGTTCGGATCCCCGATTATCCGGGCTTTTTCCTCCTCGCTCAGGGTCCGGAACTTTTCTGTATAGAGGATCGACATCGTGACCTTGAACCAGACCTTGGAGTTCAGGGTCAATTCGGAGTCGAGGAAGGCCGACGAATCGCGATAGGATGAGTCGTATTCGAATCTGAGAATCTGGCCGTCATCGAAGAGGAACGGCCGCATTTCGCTCGGATCGGGGTCCGGGGCATTCATTTCGGGTTTCTTTCCCCTGAAGAGCCTGCGGTTTTCGTCGAAAAAATACTGGACGACCTCGGTCTCGAGGGGGATGTTGAGGCGGTCATTGACCACCTGCGGTTTGTCGACGGCATTTCGGAGCTCGTTCCGGATTCCGGACATGATGATGCGGGTCGTCTGGAGGATGTCGAGCTTGTTCTGTGCGTGAATGAAGGTCTTGTTGATTGCCCGGAAGATCTGATAAACGGTTCCTGACAGCAGGACCACCATCCCGACGACGAAAAGAAGCTCGATAAGGGTGATTCCGGATTTGGGGCGCCGGGCTGTCAGTATCATCTTTCGCTTCATTTTTCGCTCAGTAGAAATTGTATCTTGGGTCGGACAGGATCGTGACGAATTTCATCACGGGGTTGTCTGTAAAGGTCCGGCTGATGGGGCTGATCGTGATCTGGATCCGGAGGAGCGACATCGGCTTCGCGCCCTTGGGAAGAGGCGTTACGGGTTGGAGTGTGGGGGTGAACTCCAGGTTGAACCCGTTCTTTGATGCGTTTTCCTTCAGCGTGTTGAAGTCTTTTTCCATGTCGAGTTTCTGTGCCCGGTCGTAGCCCAGTGTCCGGGCGAGCTCGATGGCGGAAGTTCCGAAAAGGGTCGCCATGACGCGGGTATCTGCCCGGACGATCCGTTTCTGACCGGATTTTATCAGGGAGTAGATCGGGAGGATACCGGCGGAGATGAGCATGATCACAACGAGAACCTCGATGAGGGAGAAAGCCTTCCGGCAATCCCGTCCGGAGGGGAAAACCTGGTGGGAGCTGATCATCTTCATTCCATGCTTTCGGGAGTGTATTTCCAGTCGAATTTTCCCACTCCGCCCGTGACTATCTTGGTGATATACATTTCCTCCATTATCGCCGTCTGATCCTTGCGCCAGATGCTGTTGAGGGGGTTGTAGATGATGTCCGCCCCGTTGGGGGTGAGGAACGATTCCTCGACGTTCAGGCGTGGGCAGACGACTGACCCCTTGATCTTGACATTGTGGGTTCCCTTGACGATGATCGGGTCGAAGACCGAGATCAGGTTGGCCTCGACGTAGCAGGGGTCGGTCTGGGCGGTCGAGGTATCGATACAGATCTGGGGTGCGACTATGGTAATCATGTCCCGGTCGGGATTGCTGCCAAAAGCTGCAGTCGTGCCTGACATGGCCGCCGCGGGGTAGAAATCCCCCGCTATGATGACCTTCCCTCCGCCCATCATCGGACTGGAGTAGATGATTCCCTTGCCCCGGAAGTTGAGGTTGTTGAGGACCAGGGGCTCGGAGTCGTTGAGGGCGAGAATTCCGTTCAGTTCGAGGGTCTGGTTCTTGGCTCCGGAGAGATACGACCGGACATCGTTGATGTATTTGAAATCGAACCGATCGTAAGCCTGGCCTCCCATGGAGATGGTCGTCCTGCCCCGGAAGAAGTCTTCGGTGCTTCGGGGGATGAAGTAGAAATCCATGAGATAGGCCAGTTCGGGTGATGGAAGGGCTTCGAAGAGATCCCCCTGGAAGAATTCGTTAACCGGGGAGCCCCGGACGTAGGGCGCAAGACCGGAATCCATGCCCGGATACTGCTCGTTCGCCATGAAGGGTTGGCGGTTGGGGGCGTAGCCGGAGGAGGTCAGCTTCTCGAGATCTCCCGAATAGATTTTCTTCTCATCCTTCAAGCGCTGGATGAAGTTTCCCAAGCCAGCGTTGTAGGGTTCCATGCCCGAGTTGCTCATGAAATTCTCATACTTGTCGACGACCTTCAACCCCTTGGGCATCCCCCCGTCGGCATCCCAATTGGCGATGAGCTTGTCAACGTGGTCCTTGGGGACCCCGGAAAGGGTGAAGACATCCCCGGCTTCGGTGGCGTTGAGTTCCTTTTTCCGGTCGGGAATGGGGACGACCGGAGGGGAACCGTCGCTACCCTGCGCGGTGCCGATGAAGGGTAGTTCCAGCTTGGCCCCGTTCGGAAGCTCGACCGAGGTCACCCTGTAGTACATGCGCCAGACCGGTCCGTAGACGATCGTGGGGGAAAGATACTCCGCCTTGATGCTGCCTCCGCGCGGAGCGAGCGGGGGAAGACACGGGGCCGCACCGAAAAGGTCGAGGCCGCTGCTTCCGACGGAGGGGAACAGCCGGTCGAGCATCTTCCCTTCGTTTTCGGATTTTCCAAAAGCCTGCTTGACCCGGTAGTTCCGGAGTGTGTTGAAGGACTGGAGTGCGTTGACGAAGGTCGGCTCACCCAACGAAAATTTGCTGTCGATGAGCTCGAATCCGCTTCCGACATTCCTGACGCGGATGTTGCAGTCCTTGTACCCGGTGAAGATCCAGCCTTCCTTGGTCTTTTCCTGGCCCTGGTCGGCCATGAACTTCTTCACGTAGTCCTTCATCGGAAGCCAGGGAAGGCCCATTCCTCCGGCGTTTCCGTCGGGAAGATCGAACTTCAGGAAGAAGTTCTCCTGGCCGTTGATCTGAGAAACCTTCCCGGCCCCGTCCGAGGCGTGATCGGTCAGGAGTTTCGTTCCGTTGGTCGACTGGAGGATGACCGCGGGGAAGTTCAATGACGGGTCCTGGCCTAGAAACACGCGGCCGGGAGGAACATAAGCCTTGTTTCCCAGCTCGTTGAGGGCTTTCTCCCAGAAACCGACGTCGGTGACGGCGTTGAAGTTCTCATGGCCGGGAATCGATGTCCAGCCGTTGTCCAGGCGGACGTTCTTCTGCTGTTCCCCTACGTTGGAGCCCCAGCAATTGAAGGACGACCCGCCGACGACGGATCCGTCCCTGACGAAGAGGGTGAAGTAGTTGAAGGGCGGGACGAAGGTCTTCACCACCCGCAGAAGAAAAGACAGCTGGATCTTGGCTGTCCTCCCGCGGTAGGTTACCCTGGCGGTAACCGCGAGTTCGCCCTGCTTCTCATGGGGATCCTGGACGTGCTTGTAGAGGACTTTTTCCCCTTCCTTGGCCTCGATGGGGTTGAGATGCTGGAGCTTGATGTTGGCCTCGACGGAAAACTCCTTGGAATTGGACATCCCCTGGCCGAACTGGATTCCGTAGATCTGGCGAGCAGTTTCCCGGGTGTATCCGGTCAACCGGGCGACCTGTGCGGCATCGAGGGGAATATCCTTGTCGACCGGAGTGTCGTATCCCCGAAGGGCCTTGTACAACTGGTTGTCGGAATCGTTGTGGTTCAGGGAGTTCTTAAGGCGGGCCACGAACTCCTCGACGGCCGATTCGGCGAGGCAGAAGGCTACCTCCGACTCGTAGGAAACCGCCGACGCCCAGTCTTCGCTTCCGGTGAAATAACTGAGGGAAAAGGCAAGAATGAAGATCACGACCATGATGGTCATGGCCATCAGGAAGATCGAGCCGGAACGCGAGCCCCACGATGGGGCGAATGTGCCCGAAGCCGGGCCGCGCAGGCCAGGATGGCGCTGTCCTTGAGGGCGCCTAAGGACCATAGCGTTTTCCCCCCTTTTCGATCGCCTTTTTGATTACCTCGATGCAGTCCTGGCCATCGAGAAAAGCCTGCTGGAACCGGGGGTCCTGCTGGAGGTCTGCCATGCTCTTGAGCATCTGGTTCATGGCTTCCTTGCGCTTATTGGGTTCCTTCTTCCGGTGGTAGATCATGGCCCTGAGATACCATGTCTTCATCGTTACATTCGGGTCCCGGACGTTCTCGGAGTGGACCCTGTCAACCAGACGGAGAGCCCCGTCGAGGTTCGAGGATCTCAGCATGGCATTCGCCTGTTCCAGCTGGCTGTTGATCTTTTCCTCGGCTTGGAAGTCGGGCGGTTTTGCCTGCCCGACGGTCGATCCGCTGGCGAGAATCGCGGAATAACTTCCATTACTGGTATACGTTTTTCCGCCTGAAGAAGTTTTCCCGGATTTGGTCCCGCCGTCCTTTCCCCCGCTGAGAAGATTCGAATCGGGCGGCTTTTTCCCTCCACACCCCCCGCACCCCGGGGAAAAAAGGGAGCAGGCCAGAACCAAAAGGAAGGCGATCCAAACCGGACTGAATCCATGGATGCAAAAACAATCTCCCCTATCCGGGAGGGGGGCCTCTCTGCTTTTCCATGAACCAGACGACTGGTTTTCAGCATGGGTTTTGATCTTTGGGACCTTCATCAGAACGTTGAGCCAATGTACCGAATTCCCCCGGTAAAGTCAACGAAAACCGCCTTGACAAGCATTTCGTCTTCCAGCTAAAATCCGCGCATGAATAGAGAATATCGTTTCCCGAAATCCCTTTTCCGCTTCGGAATGGTCTGGATCGCCGTTGTTGCGAGCTTTTTCACCTCGTTCCTGACCGCACCACCGCTTTTCGCGCGGTCGAAAGCAAAGCCCCCTGTCAAGGATGAACCCCATCGTTTCTTCGCTTTCGACGATGCTTCGTATTACACTTCCCCCGACAAACGGATCGGTGTGAAGATGCTCATCGATTCCGCAAGGGTTGGCCCCACGTTGACGGCAATGCAACACGTGACCTACCTTCCCGGGGCGCATGGGAAAGCTCATAGGCACGTCTATGTCACCGAGGTCATCTACGTCCTCAAGGGTACTCTCACCCTACGGATCGATAAAGAAGTCAAGGAACTGGGTCCCGATTCCACCGGGTATATCCCGCCCCAAACCTTCCACGAATACATGAACAGCTCCCAGGACGTCTGCCAGTTCCTGCAGTATTATTCCCCCTCGGGTCCGGAGGAGGAATACCGGTCATGGGAGAGAGTGGGCGACAACCCGGTTCCAACGAAGGCCCCTCCGACCGCGACCGGAACGAAGCACATCGTCCGACCTCCACTGCCGCCCGTTCCCGGGACCCCGGTGACGAAGATCGACAATGCGGTGAGGGATGAAACGGAAGCGGTTCAGGAACTCACTTTGGGCAAGCCTCCAACCCCCGCCACCAATACCCTTCAGCTCAAAACAAAGTATTCCACCCCCGGCTCGCCGAAGAAAAGGTGATCGGTTCCGATTTTCCACACGGAGATTGACGAGTGCAGAATTTTACCAACTCCTACTATAGCGACGGTTTGCTCGAAGAGCTCTGCGAAGAGAACCGGAAAAAGCTTCTTGCCGATCCCAACAACCACATGCTTCGCTGCGGTCTCGCCAACGCACTGACGAAGTTGGGGCGACTCGATGAAGCGCTCCAGGAGTACAAGACCTGTATCGCCCTTTCCCCTTCCCCCGAATACTGGAACAACTACGGCAAGGTGTTGGCGAACAAGGGCCAGTACGAAGAGGCGATTTCCGCCTTCCAGCAGGTTGTCAAGGACAAGCGGTGGCCGGATTCCTTTTATTTCCTCGGAATGGCTTTCCGGGGAAAGGGAGATCTCGTGAAGGCCGAGGAGATGCTTCGCGAGGCCATCAGCCTCAACCCGAAGTACAGGGAGGCACTGAACGAGCTCGCGCAGATCCTGGAAGCGATGGACCGCAAGGACGAAGCGCTCCACGAATACAAGAAGGTGATCGCCCTGTTCTTTTCGGAATACCAGATCCAGGATACCGAGGATTTCAACTACGAGATCTCGGTCCTGTTCGACAATGAGGAGCTGATCGAGGAATCCATCAGGCAACTGAAGCGTTTCGTCCAGAAATACCCCGGATTTCCCGACGGTTACTACAAGCTTGGCCAGGCTCTCGAAGCCAAGGGGCTCAAGAACGAGGCCATGATGGCTTTTCGGAAAGCCCTGGAATTGAATCCGCGCTACGAAACCGCCCGAAAGTGTTTCTGGAAGAAACCTTGACCAGGAAGAGAAAGAAACGGCCTTCGATCCACTTTCCTTGCCACAGAGGCACTGAGCCACCGAGCTGTTTCCACCCCGGCAGATTTTCCCCCCCCACGTTGTTCCCGGAACTCTGTGCCTCAGTGTCTCCGTGGCAGTTTGGGGTGTCTCGGCTAATGGGGGGGGGACATGGCGGGTAAAGCCCAGCACCAGCAGAGGAAGAGGCTCGGGGACACTCTGGTCGAAGCCGGTCTGATCACGGCCGATCAGCTCAAGGAAGCCCTCGGGCGCCAGAAGACCATGGGTCTCCGGTTGGGCCGGGTCCTGGTCGAAATGAGCATGGCGACAGAGGAAAGCATAGCCGTCACCCTCGCCCGCCAGATGAACATCCCGTTCGTGAACCTCAACGAGACGAACATTCCGCCCGAGGTCCTCACCACGATTCCCGAGGGGATCGTGCGGAGTCACGATCTCATCCCCGTCCAGCTCGCCGGGAACCGTCTTCAGATCACGATGTCCGATCCCCTCGACGTTTTCATCATCGACGAGATCAACTACCAGACCGGCTACGAAGTCGCCGTCGGGATCAGCCCCGAATCCCAGATCGAAGCCGCCATACGGCACTACTACGGGACCAGCGACACTCTCCAGGCCGCGGTCGACACCCTTGCCGCCGAAAAGGAGGAGGAGGTTGTCAGGCTCGAGGAGAGCTTCTTCAACACTTTCGACCTCGGGGGGGGAGATGAACAGGACGTCCCCATCATCAACCTCGTCAATACCGTCATCCAGCAAGCGATCAATGACAAGGCGAGCGACATCCACATAGAACCGGACGAGGAGATGATCAAGGTCCGGTACCGGATCGACGGGATGCTCAACGAACTGATGAAAGCCCCGAAGAGCATCCAGAGCGAACTTCTTTCACGCCTGAAGATCATGGCTCAGATGGACATCTCCGAAAAGCGGCTCCCCCAGGACGGCCGGATCAAGGTCAAGGTCAAGGACACCGGGATCGATCTCCGCGTCTCCTCGCTTCCCACCGTTTTCGGCGAGAAGATCGCCATCCGCATCCTCGACAAGAGCCGGATGCAGCTCACTCTCGATCAGGTCGGCTTCGACGAGGAACTGCTCAAGCTCTTCAAGACCCTTTCCCTTTCCCCGAACGGGATCATCCTGATGACCGGGCCGACGGGCTCCGGAAAGACCTCCACGCTTTACGCCGCGATCAACTTCATACGGAACGCCCAGATCAACATCACCACCGTCGAGGACCCGGTTGAATACCTGATTCCAAGCATCAATCAGGTCCAGGTCAGGCCCGACATAGGGCTGACCTTCGCCCGGACACTTCGCTCGATCCTCCGGCAGGATCCCAACGTCATCCTGATCGGAGAAATCCGGGATTTCGAAACCGCCCAGATCGCGATCGAAGCAGCTCTCACGGGCCACCTTGTCTTTTCCACCCTCCATACCAACGATGCGGCATCCGCCGTCACACGACTGATCGAGATGGGGGTTGAACCATACCTTGTCGGGTCCGCCGTCATCGCGGTCGGTGGACAGCGCCTCGTGAGGAAGATCTGCCCCTCCTGCAAGGCCCCATACATCCCCGACGATCTTCTCAGGGAGCAGCTGTCGAAGTACGGGTTCACCGCCCAGACCCTCAACAAGGGGGTTGGCTGCCTGACCTGCCGCCGAAGCGGTTACCTCGGCCGGACCGCGATCCACGAGATCATGACGATCAGTGATTCGATCCATGCCCTCATCCTCGACTCTGCTTCCGCCCGCGTTATCCGCAAGGAAGCGGTGAACTGCGGGATGCGGACCATGCGTGAGGATGGAATCATGAAAGTCATCCGCGGGGTCACGACTATGGACGAGGTGGTGAGGTTGACCCGCCGTGACGACGTCGAGGAGAAGGCGGTTGCCCCGAAGGCCGAAACGGTTTCATGAGCGGCCGGCTCTTCTCCTACAAGGCGCTCGATTCCGGCGGTAAAACCCTGACCGGGACGATGGAAGCGGCCAACGCGGATGAGGTGGGAAGCTGGCTCGTCGACCGGCGTTACTACGTCCTGGAGATCGCTCCCGCCCCGCTCACCGCGATCCGTCGGGGGAAACGGGATCTCAGCATTTCCCTGAGGGAGATGAACTACTTCCTCGTCCAGCTTTCAAGCCTCATAAACGCGGGTTGTCCGCTCCTGCTCAGTCTCCAGGCACTGCATCGGCAGCTTCCGTCATCCCCCCTCAAGACCCTCCTCAAGGATCTCAAGGAGAAGATCGAAGTCGGGAAATCCTTTTCCGATGCGCTCAAGGGCCACCCAACGGTTTTTTCCAACCTGTTCATCACCATGGTCGAGGTTGGCGAGGTGGGCGGGATACTCGACGAAGTCATGGAGCGATATTCCCAGATCCACGACGCCATGTTCCGGATCCGGTCGAAGGTGATCAAGTCCATGATCTACCCCGCCATCCTGCTGGGGATGACGATCCTCGTGGCCTGGGCACTGCTGGTGTATTTCTTCCCCTCCTTCGTCGCCCGCCTCGAATCGACCGGGCAGGCCCTGCCCCTCCCCACCCAGGCGGTACTGTGGGTGTCCAATTTCCTCTCGGCGAACACCTGGTTCCTTTTGTCCGGCATAATCCTGGCGGTTGCCGGGTTCATCCTCCTCCGCAGATCGGAAAAGGGGGCGAAGTTCCTCAGCACTCTCGCCCTGAGAATTCCGCTGCTGGGTGGGTTGGTCAGGGAAAGCGAGATCGCGCTCTTCGCCCGGACCCTCGGGACCCTTCTCAAGTGCGGAGTTCCCATCCTGACCTCGCTGACCGCCGTCGAGAGGGCACTGGGAAATGCGGTTTTCAAGAGTGCCATCGCCGAGATCAAGGGGGGAGTGGCGCGCGGGGAGTCGCTTTCCACGGGGATGGCCCGCCACCGCGACCTCTTTCCCGAAAGCCTTGTACTGATGGCCGACGTCGGCGAGCGGGGCGGGAACACAGGTCCGATGCTGGACAAAGCGGGGATCTTTTTCGAGCGGGATCTGGAGACAACCATCGAGGCGGCCGTTTCCCTTATCCAGCCTCTCCTGGTCATTTTCCTCGGAGTTTTCATCGTCATCCTGGCGTTCGCCATGTACCTTCCCATATTTGACATATACAAATGGGTGCGATAGAGTAACCAGAAGTTGCGCCCGTTTATCCCCCGGCAAGTATCTCTTGGAGGCAATCATGAGTCGAAAAGGCTTCACCCTGGTGGAACTGCTGATCGTCGTTCTCGTCATCGGAATCCTCATGGCCATGGCCATTCCCCGGTATCAGAGCCTTGCCTCCACGGCCCGGGCGAAATCCTGCCTTTCGAACCAGAAGTCGATCGAAAGCCTGATCTCGTTGTGGGAAGCCAAGAACTTCGAACTTGACCCGGGCAAGAACCGCTTCGCCTGGATCGACCGCCAGGGGAACCTCCGCTGGAAGTACTCCAACGCTCTCTTGCAGTTGAACGACATTGCCAAGGACCAGAAACTCTTCATCTGTCCCGAGGCCTCCAACCGTTGGGGCTTCTCATGGCCCGGCTCCTCCTACAGGTTCTACAACACCGACAACACCAGTCTGTGGATCATCGGCTCGACCGGAAGCATGGGCGGTCGCGGAGTGGTCTGCGCCCTCCGCCTCGGGCCCCGCTGGATCGGCATGAACGGTCAGCCCGGCCCCGACGGATCCAAGGACAGCGCCCACCATTATTGGTGATCCCGGTTCCGGGATAAGTGCCGTGCAACCCCTCCATGCGAAGCACCGAAGAAGTGCCGCCTGCGGAGGCTTTCCCCCTCCGATCGGCGTTGCGCGCGTGCGGGTTCCCCGTGAGGGCTCCTGACGGCACCTTCCCCCGGGGATCCGCTCCCCGGAACTTCCCCCGACCGAAGAAAGGATTCACTCTCCTGGAAGTCATGATCGTCCTCCTCTGCATCGGGATCCTCTCCGCGACAGGCATCCGCTTCTACGCCGGCCTGGTCCGTGAAACCGCCTGGACTTCCCGCCGTGAATCCATGGTTGCCTTTCTTGCCGCCTGCCGGCAGAGGGCCGTCGACAGGGGCATCCCCGTCACGCTGGAGGTTGCAGGGCGGAAAGTGGCCATCTCAGGTTCCCCGAACGTCACCCTTTCACTCGACGGGTTCGACTCGGATACCCGCCGCAACCTCGCGGGGATGCGGTTCACGGCTTCGGGGGTCACCGACCAGGGCGGAAGGACGCTTTCCACTTTCCCGATCGCCTCCGACCGCCCGGACAACCGGAACGAACGGTTCGACGTAAGGTTGGACCACCCATGAACAAGGCTCCGAAATCCGATTGCAGGGGGTTCACCCTTTTCGAGGTTCTGGTTTCCCTTCTGATCCTTGGAGGGTCACTTGCGGGCATCACCGGGGGCTTTTTCGCTGCGGAACAGCTTGACAGGCAGGCCCGTTTCGAGGAACGGGCGGCCTTCTTTGCGGAGCGGGAGATCGAGCTTTTGAAGACCGACCTTGTCGGGGGCCGCCGGTCACCTGCCAAGGGTGCCGCGGACGGCCGTTTCCGGCTCCCGGGGGGATGGAAATCGCGCATCCTCTGGGAGGCCCGCCAGGACGAGGATTCCGTCCGGGTGATCGCCAGGGTCCGGAAGGGCGACGAGTCGTTCGTTCTCGACTCCTTCCTGTTCCTTCCTCCCGGGGAGGCGGCCCGAAGATGAATCGCGATCCGATGTTCTCCGTGCGGTCAGCGGGTTTCAGCCTCGTCGAGGTCCTGATAACCATGCTGATCATGGGGCTCTCGGTCAACGGTCTCCTTTCGATGCTCCATTGGGGGAGCCGGAGATACTCCGAGATCGCCGATTCCTGGAAGGAGCGGCAGGTCGTTTCCCGCCTCGGCAAGACTCTCAGGGGGCTGATCGTAACCGGAATGCCGCTTCCTTCGACGCCTGAAAAGGTCCGGGAACTACTTCCCGGGGAATCCCAATGGAGGATATCGGGTCTTGAAACCAGGGAATGTCCGCCGGGAGCGGTGATGGTCAAGGCGGTCCTTTTCCGCGATAAGAACGGCAACGGGGTCCGCGAAGTGGTGGAAGAGAAAGCGTCGCATCTGTGGTGCTTTCGGGGGAGGGCCGACCAGTGAAACTTTCGAGGGGCGGCTTTTTGATCTACCTGGCGCTGGTCGTCACGACCGTTCTGGTTTTCCTCGTCCTCGGGGGGCACGATGTAGCGCGGTTGACCCTCGACATGGGTCGTTCCGTCGCCCTCGAGGCCGTCTGCTTTCACGCTGCGGACGGTGGGCTCGAGCGCGGCCTGGCCAGGGTTCGCAAGGTCTTTTCCCCGTTCGGGATGCAGTATTCGTTCGAAGCCGGGAAAAACAGGCATCTCACGGTCAGCGTCGAGGCCCGGAGATCCGCCTCTGGAGACCTTCTCGACATCCAGGCCGCAGCCTTCGTCATCCAGGGTGGCAAGATCGTCGCCATCCGACGTCTCGAGCGGACAGGCGTTCGCCAGGCGACCGGACGCACCGGATGCGGCCGGTTCAGGGAGATCTCATGAAACACCCGATGCCCAACGGTCTGTACGGAACCTTCGACCTGGGGACATTCTCCCTGAAAGCCGCCATCGTCGAGATCAGGGACGGCAAGGAAAGGCTCGCCGCGATCGAAGAGATCCGCCTGAAGCCTTTGCGGGAGTTCCCCAACGAGGACGAGCTGAAACATCATCAGATCGAGACGCTGAAAGCCTTGTCCGAGAAGCTCCCGATAAAGGAGTGCCGGAAGCTCTCGGCCGTTTTCCAGGACCGGGAAGCCCAGTTCAAAATGGTCGATCTCCCCGCCCAGGTCCAGGGAACGCAGCTGGAGGGCGTCCTGAACTGGGAGGCAAAGAAGCTCCTCGCCCCCAACCAGCAGGCCGAGCCTTTCATCTTCTGTTATCACGTCGTGCGGCAGACGCCCTTCACCGTCGCCCTGGCAGTCGTTCCCCAGAGCCATCTCCAGAGATTCGTCGACCTTTTCGGGGAAGCGGGATTGCAGCTGGACGGGGTTTTCATGGAGGCCTTTTCCGGGCTCGCGCTGAAAGAGGCTCTCGAAACCGTCGGGGCCGCCTCGCTTTCCTTCGTCAATATCGGGCACACGGGAACCCACCTCGAGATTTTCACGGGCGGGGAATTGAGGTTTTACCGGCACATCCCCGCTGGAATGGAGGACTTTTCGAACCCTCCGACCCCGAACGACCTCGAGGTCTATTCCCAGAAGATCCGGTTCAGCTTCGACTACTTTCGCGCCGTGAGCAAGACCGGGCAGATCGACGAGATCCTTTTCATGGGTGGAGGGGCCGCGATGGCCGATTACCTGGCCTTTGCAGAGGATTACTTTTCGCCGAGCAAGTCGAGGTCGATCGACATTTCCGAAAGGATCGACATTTCCCCGGTCCTTCCATCCCTTCCGCAGACCGCGCTGACCCAGGCGAAACCTCTCGGCCTGATGCCGTTCCTCCCGGCCCTGGCGGCTCACTTCGCCAACTGCAGACCGGGATCGGACGCCCTGAACCTGCTGGAGAGGCTGAACTCGATTTTCCGAACCGAACGGTTCAACCGGCTTGCACGTGAACTCCCGGTCTGGATAGGCGCGGTTGGACTGGTACTCATCATGGCCATGATCATGGTTTTCCGTATGGAAGCCCAGACGGAACTTGAAAGCGTCACCAAGAGCGCAAACCAGAGCCAGCTGGAGGTGGATGCCCTAAAGGCCAAACTGGCCAGAACCCTTTCCGCGGTAAACAGGACCATCCCCATGACTCCCTCCGAACGTCGCGCGCTTGCCCCCCTCCTGAGAGACAGATTTTCCCTCGCCGAAGTCCTGGGCATCGTCGCCTCGGTGATTCCCGACGGGGTTTCCCTCCAGGAGATCTGCCTTCGGGCCGCTTCCGATGATGAAAGGGCTG
>CAYRYU010000003.1:0-70365 GCA_964428355.1 uncultured bacterium | reverse complement strand
GGGGTTTCCCTCCAGGAGATCTGCCTTCGGGCCGCTTCCGATGATGAAAGGGCTGAAGCCGACGAGTCCTGGGGAAAGGATGGGTCCGGTGATTCCTCCGAGCCGGGGACCTCTCCCGCACCCGATGGAGCCGTTCCAATGCCGGGCGGGGGGGCCGCGTTTTCCGCCCCCGCGGCCGAAACCGAACCTTCCACGATCGAGAATGTCGGAGGCGAACTCCTGGTCCTCAAAGGGACGGCAAAGGGGAACATCAACCTGGCCGAGTTCGCGGCGGGGCTGAAAAAGAAGACCGTTGTCTGGAGATTCCGCAGGATCAGCACGCGGAAAGATCCCAAGGAGGGGATCCGCTTCCTCCTGAAAGGGGAACTGCCGTGAACAGGGTCAAGAACGCCTTGATCCTGACCCTGTTGGGGTTGGGAATCGTCCTTCTTGCGGGATACAAGTCGTTCATCATGGACGTGAATGAAGCCATCTACGGTGAACTCGCACGATCCCAGAAACTCGCCAGCGAAGCTGCGGTCATCCGTGAGGAACTCGCGGAAGCGCAAAAAAAGGCCCCGCCCCCGGCGGCGGAAAGGGGGCCCCGCTCGATCCTCGACCTGGGAGAGGAACCGGGAGTCATGAAGACCCTTTTCGCCCAGGCGACTGAAATCGGGGTATCGGTGGATGGGTTCGAACTGACCTCGTCGTTCTTTTTGAAAGGCCCCCAGACCGAGTTCAGTACTGCTGCTCCCGCCACCACCTCCGAGAGCCTCCCGCAGCTCGATGAATCGGGAATGCCGGTCGGCTCAGCCGCCGCCCAGGACGAGGAGGAGTGGAAGGGTGTCGAGGTTCTCCCGATGCGGTTCAAGATCAAAGGAACCTTCCGGTCCGTGGGGAAGTTCTTCCATGCGTTGAGCATCATCCTTCCCCTGCACGCAGCGCATTCGCTCGATCTGAAAATGGACGGCAGCGGCATAGTCAAGGGAGCCGTCGCCTTCGTCTTTCCCGCCAGGCCTGCCCAGACGGTCCAATCGGGCGCGGCGGGCAATCCCGGATGGCAACAACAGCCGATGAATGGGGAGTGAACTATGGAAATGGGCAATGAAACCTGGAAATGGGGGCTGGTCTGCGCCCTTCTCGCCGTTTTCCTTCTGGTCGCGAATCAAGCCTACCAGGCGTTGACGACCCAGGAGGAATTCTCCCCCCCCGATGATTACCTCAAGGGGGACTCCTTCGACATGGAGCATCGTTCGGGCCCCGGCGGGGGGCAGGCGATCGATATTCCCGCGGAGCTCATCAACAGCGCATCCGACAGCGTGGCACCCGGAACCGACCGGGTCGCTTCGATCGCCCACCCGACCGACATGAACTGGGACGCTGTCAAGGACCCCTCGAAGGGCAACTGACCGGGTGAAACCAGCCGGACCATCCCGTATCAACCTTTTCATCCTCCCATTCTCCTTGTCGATCGCCCTTTTCCTTTGGTCCGCCCCGGCCTGCCCGGGAGGCGAGCTCTCCCAACCCCTGCGCCAGGCTTCGGAACTCTACCGCACCGGGCACCTCGAAGAAGCGCGCCGAGAGGCACTGATCGTCCACCATGCATTTCCCCATGACCTGGAAGCTCTTCTTCTCCTGGGCCGGATCGATTTCGAACGCCGTGACCTCGCCCGGTCAAAGGAATGGTTCAGGCTCGCGTCGGCGGAAAAGCCCCGTCACCCGCTGGTGGTCATGTACAGAAAGGTCTTCGAAGAGATCGAGTACCGGAAAGGCCCTTTGAACGCGACCCTGCTTCCGCTCCCCGATCCCGACAAGACCGTAACGGCCGAGCGTTTTCGGAAGGGCTGGTTCGGTCCCTCCACCACGCTTCTATCCGAGCCGGTCAAGGTCGAGGCGGAAGGGCCCCCGCCGCTCCCCGGGGTCGAGCGGCCCACCCTCCAACCCCTGGTGGATGAATCGGTAAGACAGGCTGCCCAATCGGCTCTCGACAGGCGATTGTTTCTGAAAGCCTATCTTCTCTTCCACGATCTTCTCCTTCGCAACCCCGGCCATCCGCCCTACCTTCTTGCCCAGGCGAAAGCCGCCTACGGCATGGGCCGTTACGGGGAAGCGACGGCGATCCTCAAGAGGCTTTCCGCCCTCGAGCCGGCATGGTTTCCCCCCGTCGGGTCGGGGCCCGCCGCGGAGACCGGTTTCAGTCGCGAGAAGGATGAGGCTTTCGAACTTCTGAAGCGTCTCGAACGCCAGACCAGGCCTTCCCTCGAAGTCTCCCCCTGACTCCCCGCCCTGTTGGCCACCAAGCCACGGAGACTCAGAGGCTCCAAATCGAGATTTTCGAGTGGGAATGCGGAAAAAACCTTTGGGAAAAGGGGCCTTGGCTCGGTGCCTCCGTGGCAACCTGTGCCCGGGCCTATTTCCAGCTGGTGTCCTGGGGGCGCTTCCGTTTGATGGCCAGGATGTTGATCTCCACCCGGCGGTTCTTCACCCGGTCGGCCTCGGAAGGAGTTTCCGCTCTCTCCTGGAGCGGGCGGTTTTCGGCGTAACCCTGGGCCGAGAACCTTGTCGGGAAAAGGCCTCCCCTTTCGATCAGGAAGCGGACGACGCTGCATGCGCGTGCGGAGGAGAGTTCCCAGTTCGACGGAAAGGTCGGATTTTTCGTGGGGACATCGTCGCTGTGTCCGTCGACGCGGATATCGTTGTGGACTTCCGCAAGAATCGGCAGGAGGGCAAGAAGGATCTGGTCCGATTCGGGCCGGAGGGTTGCCGATCCGCTCAGGAAAAGCACTTTCGAAGGGATGATGATCTTGATGTTCTGCTCGTCCGGGGTGACCTCGATCAGGTCCTTCATTGGAACCGTCTGAAGGAGCTTCTTGATTTTCTTCAGAATCCGGGGCATCTCCACCACATTCCTCTGGGTCGGGACCATCAGGAAGTCCTTCGATCCCTTGACCGGCTTGGCGTTGGCAGCGGCTGCGGAGGAGAGGGTGAAGCTGACCGAAAAGGCGGCATCCGCCGCCCTCGATTCCGACTTGCTCGCCACCTGTTCGATCTTGCCGAAGGTGGCGAACATCATCAGCATGACGAAGAAGCAGAGCATGTTGGTGACCATGTCCCCGTAGGAAAGGCACCAGAGGGGCGCTGACGGGTCAGAATACTTCCGCTTGGCCAATGCTATTCTTCCTTCTTGAGTTCCTCGGAGAGATGGAGTTCATAGAACAATGCGCGGGACTTTTCGCTCAGGTGCGAGAGAAGGCGTTCCTGGATGATCCGGGGGTGGATGCCCTTGGCGATGAGGAGGCAGCCTTTCATGATGATCTGGAGATACATGGCTTCCTCGTTGCTGCGCTCCTCGATTTTTTTGGCCCAGGGCATCAGGAACATGTTTGCGGTGACCGCGCCGTAAAAAGTGGTCACGAGGGCGAGTGCCATGTTGGGGCCGATGGAGGATGGATCATCCATGTTTCGAAGCAAGCCGACGAGTCCGAGGATCGTTCCGATCAGGCCGAAGGCGGGAGCGACGCTGGCGAAGAAGTCGATGGAGGATTTGACATCGGCATGGCGGTTGTTCCGGCCTTCGATCTCGGTGTTGAGGATCTCCTCGATGATTCCGGTGTCGACACCGTCGACGACCAGTTGGAGCCCTCTCTGGAGGAATGGGTTTTCGATTTCGGCGAGACGGGAGTCGAGGGCGAGGATTCCCTCTTTCCGGGCGATTTCCGCGGTCGAGAGGATGTTGCTGATGATCTTCAGGTAGTCGAATTCGGGAGGGGCCAGGTAAGCGAACTTGATCATCGCGAAAACCGACCTGACCCGGTCATAACTGTAGGCAATCCAGATTGCCCCGAACGCACCGCCGAATGTGCAACACATCGAGGGGAAGTCCACGAAGGACAGGACCGCGCCTCCCCCCCATTTGAGGCTCAGGAGGAGCATTCCAGCTGCGAAACAGGATCCGAAAACCGTTATCTTGTCCAAGGATCATCCCTCCCGCCGCGGGGCGACCGCGGGACCGCTTGCTCCAGAACCCCAGTTGCGGCCCGAGAGCTGCCTGACACCGGAAAACCCCGGCCCGGCTGTCCGACCGGCCGGGGATTCCGGAAAACTGCGATGCCTATGCCCAGGTTCTTTCCCGAAGGTCACCCGATGAGATCGAGCTTGAAGACGATCTCCGAAACCTGCTTGTTCTTGAGCGTGAAGCTGTCGACCGAAATGTTGAACCGGTAGGGGGCGACCTCGGCGATTCCCAGAACCTGCCCGGACTTGATCTTTGCGGGATCGATAGCCACCTGGGGGATCTTCAAGGTTCGGATCTTGTTCTCATCCTGGTACAGGATGATCTCGAAGCCCAGCTTCTTGAGGTATCCGAGGTCGTCATCGACAACCTTCCAGGATTCCTTGTAGGAGACGGTGAAGTGGTAGTTCTTTCCGTTCAGTGTGAGGGGTTTGTCCTTGAGGAACTCCTCCTCCTGCGGGTGCGGGCTGAAGTTCAGGAGCCGGCAGTAGGAGAACAGCTTCTGGGGCTTCCGGACCTTCGCGACCGCGGCCTTGGGCGCGATCTTGGAAGCGGCCTTGCCCTTGGCACTGGTCTTCGCGGGGGAAGTCTTTACCGCTTCAGCCATCGCCGTGGGGGAAACCGATGTGATCATCTTGTCGGTGGGGGCCTGAGGAAGCTCGGTAGGAGGGGGAACAAGGGCCAGGTCCCCTTTCTTTTCGACCGGCGCCATCGCCGCAACCGCGGCAGGCACGTCCGGCGCGGGCATTGCCGCCCTGGCGGGGGCCGCGTGCGCGACCCTGGCGGAAGCCTGGAGATCGGACCCTTCCAGAACCGCTCCCCGGAGGGTGTTGGACGAGGCCCACAGGATCCCGGTGACTACGAAAACGCCGATTCCGATGAATGCGATCTGCCTGTAGTTCATTTTGATTCCTCCAATGCTCGACGGGGGTTTCCCGTCATGATTCCGGTCAGTTGTTGCGCGCTCCTCCGTTGATCCAGTTACAGATCAGCCCCTGGTCAGATGTCGAAAGGGCGGCGCGGTTCTTCGGCATCCTGGGGGTTTCGGTTCCCTTGATCCTTTTGACGAGCTTGCTGGTGGAAGCGTCGTAGGGGTAGACCACGGCTCCGTATTTGGAGCCCTTCATCACGTTGGTATAACTGTTGAGCCGCAACCCGGCTCCCGCGGTGGAGTCGTCATGGCAGCCGACGATGGAGCAGTTGACCAGGAAAATGGGAAGGATGTTCCTGGAGAAGCTGCCGCCCATCGAGATCAGGGTGATGTTGACGGTCGCGGTCATCCCGCTGTCCACGGTGACGGTCACCGAGTTGGAGTTGTAGTCCGTTGCGGCGGCAGTGACGGTGAAGACCCCGGGCTGGACATCGGGGATGCTGAAGTTCCCGTTGATGTCGGTCAGGACCGTGGTCGTGGAAGGAGATGTCGAGATGGACGCCCCCGCAACGCCGATCCCGGTTTGGGAATCGACGATTGCCCCGACGATTGTCCCTCGCAGGGTGGTGCGGGTTCCGCACCCGACGGCGGTTGTGAGTGCGAGCCCCAGAACGAGGGCTACGAGAATCTGGTAACGGTTGAACATAACGGACTCCTTCCCTGGATAGCCTTCAGGGGAATAATCGGCAAAAAGACCTGATAACTTGACCGGTCAATTGAAGGATCGTTTTTCTAAGGGGGAAAAGGAGCAAAGGATCCTTCGATTGACAAACTCCGGAACCGCGGATTATGCTTTTCCGCGAATGAACGGGACGGCGGTCGGAATTTTGGTGACGAAGCGCAGAAGAGCATTTTCCAGGCCCGGCCAGGGGTTGCTCGAGCTTCTTCTTGCTGCCAGTATTTTCACGGTTGCCCTGGTTCCGCTGATGTATCTTTTCAGGCTTTCCCGCCCACCCGAAAAGACGAGCGAAATGGAGTTCACCGCCACGCTTCTCGCCCACCATGTCATGGAGAAGATCCTGGCTGAGAAGCTTTCCGATCCCCGGTATCTACCCCCCGTCACCTCCGAGGACCCCACGGTCGTGATTCCCGGGAAACTCCAGCCGGTATCGGAGTTCTTCCGGGGAATCCTGGGCAAGGAAACGGGTCTCGAGGAAACCGACCAGGCAAAACTCTACTGGCTGCTGAAACCCTTTTCCTGCCAGGTGAACAACTACTATCTGGACGACTACATTTACAAGATCATCGTCTACATTACCTACGAGGAGGAGGGAAAGAACAAGCGGGTTTTCGTGGAGCACCTTCTTCACCATCCCCCATCCCCCGAAGGGCAATCCGACGCGGAGGCGGCCCCATGAAACGTGGAGTCGCCAGTCTCGAGATGACCCTCTTCCTGGCTTTCTTCCTCATGCTGGGAGGGACCGTCTATTCGGTCTTCCAGTTCATCCGGTCCCAGGAAACCTGGGGAACCCGGAAAGCCGATTCCAGCGTTGGATGCCAACTTTTCATCGATGGGCTGAGAACCGATGCCAGGTTTTGCTGGAAAGCCGAAGGGACGCCCGAGAAGGTAGCCCTCTTCCGAAAGGACGGCTCGACGATCACCTACCGTGTCGCTTCGGGGACAATCGTTCGCGCTGCCGGAACCACTCCGGAAAGCGTTGTTCTCAGCGGAATCTCCTCGGGGGCGTTCCAGCTCTGGGAACGGCCTTCCCGACTTGTTTCGGTCTTCTTCTTTCCCCAGGATCTCGAGTCACCCGCGGCCTTCACTTCAGTGGCCCTGAAGGGGAGGAAACCATGAGCGGCAGGCGGGGAATAACCATCCACCTGATTCTGGCGGTCCTGATCATTTGCATCATCCTGGGGACAGCCTGGGTTCTGAACCAGGCCAAGCGCACGATATCCCCCCCGTATCTGCTCAAGCTGAACGCCGATTACCACTTGGAATCCGCTTTCATACTGGCTGCGGCGAAATTCCCCGCCTCCCCCTCCATTTCCGTGCCCGACAAGGACAACCCGCTGAACCTCTCGAAAAAAGAGGTCTCTCCGGGAATCAAGCTCACGCTTCTCACGAACCGGACGGCCACAGACTCCCTGCGGTTCGAATCCTGGATCGAAGGCCCCGGGTTCATCCGGAAGCTCGTAGCAGACGCATTCCGGGTTCCGGAGCCCCGGGGAAGCTGGGAAATCGAGTATCTCGACTCGGATTCCACAAAGCGCTGACCGAAGCGGAAAAGGTCAGGAAAACCGAAAGACCCTGATCAGACCGGACTTCCCCTTTATCGCCACGTCCCCGAAGGGGGAGAATCTTCCAACCATTTCCAGGCCTTCCCCGCAGTTCCGGAGGCTTTCGATCAATCCGGCTTCCACGAGCGTTCCGGCTTCATTCTGTTTCAGGGCGAGCTCACAAAGTCTTGCCGCGAGGTTGACGGTGTCCCCGATCACGGTGAACTCCAGCCGGGTTCCGGGAGTTCCGATGATTCCCGAAAGGACGGGACCTGCCACCATTCCGATCCCCAGATCGACCGGGATCTTCAAACCCATTTGTCCGAAACAGGCCTTCATCCCCGCGGCTGCTTCCAGTGCTGCGGTCAAGGCGCGGCCGGGTTTCCTGATCCTGCGTGGGTCGAACACCGCCAGGATCTTGTCCCCGATGAACTTGTCGATGTCCCCCCCCCGGCTCAGGATCTCCCTGGACATCGTCTCCAGGTGCCGGTTCAACTCATGAACCAGTCCCCGGGGTTCGGAGCCGTGCACAAGTTCCTTGAACCCCTTGAGGCCGGCGAAGAGGACGACCATGGTAACCATCTCACCCCTGCCGGCGGCTTCCTCCTGCCCCGCATCCGCGGCGGCGGCGGTTGCCGAGACCGAAACGAACCGGCGCAAAAGGCGTCCCTCCCGAACCCCTTCCACCATCGAATTGAATGCGGTCGCGAGGTTCCCGAACTCATCCCCTCTTCCCGTCGGGAGCGAAACCCTGAAGTTCTCGTGCATGACCTCCTCGGAAGCTTGTCCCAGTTCGATCACGGGTTCGAGGAAGCGTGACGCTACGACCGTCGCCAGGAGAAAGCAGATGAGCAGGGTGATGAGGTTGAAAGTCCGTTGCCAGAGATTGAGCGACCCGAATCGTTCCAGGATCCGGCCCACCGGGGTGGTCAGCGTCAGGAAAAGGTTTCCAAGTTCAGGGCAGGATTGGCTTACGATCTGCAGTGTCCGGGCCCCGTTGCCGATCGTCCGGAAGACGGGTTCCTCGAGAAATTCCGACAAGGCAGATGATTCCGCCGCTTTCGTTTCCGCCGCAACGAAAACCGGAGACAGATCGCGATCATTTTCCCTCGTGATAGGGCAGAAAAATGGGGGAACGAAAGCCAGGCATGGCATTCTCCGCCCTTCCGAAATCCGCAACGGCTGAAACTCCGTCTCGGTTCCGGATGAAACGAGGCCTGGTGTTGCCAGAATCTGGAAAGCGAGACATCGGGTATCGATGGTGCAATGAAAAACGTAGTTCGGTTTTCCCCGGAAGACCAGGTGCTTGAGGAAGAAAGTCAAACTGTTGGTCCCGAACCGGATGGTGAATCTCAACTCGGGAGAATGGGCCGTGGCTGCCAGCAAATCGGGAGGGATCACTCCCTCGAGAGCCCGTCGTATTTCCTCGATCTGCGCGTCGATGAAAACCCTTCGTTGGCCGGGATCGGTATCGGAGCCGGCTTCCTCCCGGGAGAGCAGTCCGAGACCCTGGCAGACCAGGCGGCTGATCATTTCCAGAAGCAGGTTTTTGTCGTTCTTTCCCGGGGTGAATAACCGCAGGAACTCCCCCATGCCTCCAACCATGATTCCCTGAGCATACAAGCCTGACCTGAAAAGCAGGTCTCCTGTCTTCTCTAGCTCCCTTTCGGTACCGGTCCCACCGGTCCTCCGGTCATTCTCGAGAGCCTCCCGGAGGTTCCTGTGGTTGCACGTCCCCGAAAGAAGGCCGGCCTGCCAGGCCGAAACCATTCGGGCGAACTCCTCTATGCTTTTGAAATGTCCGAGCGCGGACTCCCTGGATCTCATGAGAAGCCTGTGCTGATGTTCAACCGCCCATTCCTCGCCCGTCAGAACCGCCTGACCGAGGATAGGAACGATCGCGAGGAGAAAAACCATGGGAAGCGAGAACCGCAGCGAAAGGAATTGTTTTCCTCCGGCCAGGAAAAGGCGGGAAAGGATGCAGGCTCCCCCCACGCCCCAGACGAAGAGGAAGGCATTCAAAACCCCCTCCCAGAGCAGATAGGGATTCTCCTCCCCTCCGATCCGCCGGGCTAGGAGGAACCGATAGTGGCCGCCCTGGAAAGCCCTCGAACCACTCCACTCCCATCCGTCGACTTTCTCTTTTTTTTCTCCCGCCTGGAGTCTGGAAAGCAATCCGTCGTTCCTGGCGAGAACCGTTGAGCCGAATGGTTTCCCCGAGGTTCCCTCCTCCTGGAAAAGTGCCTCGGTTCCGTTTCTTCTCAGGTTCCGGATCAGGCTCTCCACACCGGACCGTTCGCCAAGGTCGCTTGGGTCGAAAATCAGCACTGCATAACCCGCCCGGCAACGAAGGAAGTTCCGGTCCCATCCCCAGAGATCGTTGGGATCCCTGGCCTGGGAACGGGGGTCTTCCCAGAATTCCTGGAGGACCAATGGCTCCCAATAGAGGAATTTCCATTCGCCCCGGAGCTGGAATTTGACCAGCTGTCCGAAACAGACCTTGGAAAAGGTCCCCAGGTTGCTTCCAGGTGCTTGGAGAAAGGAGGGGCATCTTGCTTCACTCCAGTTAGCCAGGGCGTGGGACATCGGAAGATTGAATGCATGCGCTTCAAGAGAGGTTACGAGGTTTTCGAGGTCACTTCGGTCAACCTCCAAACCCACGCCGAACGAGGAGTGGAGCCGGTTTGACCCGACATCCACGATTCCGGAAAATGTGGCTGCATCCTTCCGCCTCTCGAAAAGAAAGCCACTCGCGTTCGGGAAACCCCGAAGGAACTCTTCCAGCCTTTTGCCGACGGAATCCAGATGCTCCCCGTCGGATGAGGGGCCTTTTTCTGAGGACTGCCGACCACCTTCCTCCCGAAGGATTCGCCGCAACTCCGACGAAACCTGGAGGGGGCAGTCGACAGGGGTTTCGACGAGTTGGAGATCCTGTTGGAGTTGAAACCGGCTAAGGATCCTCTGGTTCCCCTCCCAGGATCCGGAAAGCCGGTTCCGGAACTGGCTGAACAGGCCAAGGATGACCCCCCAGACCAGTACCGGACCCGCCCGATCACGCAAAAAAGCCATGAATGCAGGCCGGCCCTCGGGGATTCGGGAAGGGGAAATCTGCCCTGCAGACTGGATTGATGACCAGGTGCTCCTGGAGGTATTCCCGTGTCCGGTCCCACTTCCGCTATCCGATCCATCGAGTTCAACCGCCGGACCTAGCGAGGTACCGGAAATGGCCGGAATGGAAGAGGAAAATGCGGGGTCGAAAAGTTCCCAGGCTTCATCCCGGCCCGTCACGGGTTCGAAACCACAGCAGTCTGGAACGGCCCCCAGGAACTCCCGGGAGCAGACGATCCGGGTCGAGACTCCCCCTTTCGAGGCAGCCTCGAGGTCGGCTGCTTCCTGGACGGTTTCCCCCAGAACGGAGAAGTCCAAACGCACCCCCGGATCACCCACGACCCCGGTCAGGACTTTTCCGTATGCCAGGCCAACACCGATCCGGTAGGGGAAGGACCCCTCGCTCGAACGCCTTTCGCTGAAAGCATTCTGGGCTCTGACCATCTCCCGGGCAGCTTCGAGGGCCGCAGACAGAGGGGACTCTCCGGGTTTTTCGTAGAAAACGGCCTGGATGGCGTCTCCGACGAACCTGTCCACTATACCCCCGGCCTTCTGGATCGGTCCGAGCATTATCGCCCGGTGCTCGTTGAGAAAACGGAAAATCCTTTCCGGCGCGTGACGTTCCGAAAGGGTGGTGAAGTCCCTGATGTCGGAGACCAGCACGACCGCTTGCCGGAACTCGGCTTCTCCGGGAACCGAGGGGCCCTGGCCCGCCACGGCTTCCAAAACCTGCGGTGCGACGAACCGGCTCAACTTCATACGCTCGATCAACCACCGGCGCATCGAATCGAGGGTCCTTCCGGCTCTTCCCAGTTCATTCCGGTCGTGGAACGGGATTTTGGATTCCAGATTCCCAGAAGCGATTCTCCGGAGGTTCTCGGTCATCTCCACGATCGGGTCGGTGAGCCATCTTCTCAGAGCCGCCCAGATCAAGAAAACCCCGAGGAAAGACCCCAGGAGGGAAACGACGATTCGGGCCTTTTCCGTCCCCAGGCGACTCCGAAGCAACTTTTCGAAGCCTGGTTCCCTGATCCAGAAAACGAATTCCGGGGACTTTCTGCTGCGCTGGAGGATGTTCAAACTCCCGGTCCGCCGATCGGTGAAAAGGTTCTTTCCAGGTATCGAGTAGTCAGGTATTCCGGCGGGGAACCCAAACCCCCGGAAACCAGGAGGAAGATGGAAAACCGTTCCTTCCTTCCGGAAAACCCCCAATTGCACACTTTCTCTCTGTGAAAGTGATGGCCCAAGGATCCCAAGCCTCTTCTGGAAAGCTTCATTCTGGTCCCAGATTACGGAGATCACGAACTCCGTATGGGTCGCGAGATGAACCGCCTTGTGGAAGTGGGAAAGGATCCGGTTTCCGCTCCTGAACTGTGCGACAGGGTAATCTCCCTCCGAAAAAGCTCCTTCCCCGATTTCCTCGAACTCTCCCAGAATACCGCCCAATCCCGTTCCCGAAATGGGTGCCGTCCCCGTGGCCTTTCCCCGCGGAGCCTGGCCGGACCCATCGGGCCGGGCCAACTTCCGGAAGTATCCCCCGATCGCATTCTCGATAGTCCGGGCCTGGGTTGGATCGACTCCTTCGGGGACGAACGACAGGGATGGTCTGCCCACTCCCATAACACCGATGTAAAGCGGCGCCAGACCATCCCCGACAAGACGGTTGAATAGCAATCCCATTTCCACTTTTCGCTCATTCTCCGGGCATTTTTCGAACCTCCCAAGGAGAAACTTCTCGAACCCACTTTGGGAAATGGCCTGGCGGCATCCCAGGATGTATGACTCATCGATCCGTTTGAACTCCCCCTCGAGTTCGCGGATAAGTCCGGAAAGCCTTTGTCCCCCGGCTTCCCGCAGCGTAGCGGAGACTTCCTGGAAATGTGCTTCACTGTTGCTGAGGATGAAGATCATCGGTCCGGCGAGCAACAACAGGAACCAAAATGCCAGTTGCTGTTCCACCCGCATTTCGGGAAGACGGCCAAAGAGGAAAAACCTGACCAGCAGCATTGCCCAGGCGAAGCCCCATATCGGAAGGCCCATCGATACGCCCAGTTCCTCCCAGGAAATCTCACTCGGTGCCATCTTTCCAATCAGGATTCCGAACCTATGGGTCGCCTCGGGAAGTGGAAAGACCCGTCCCCAAAAACCCTCTCCCAGATCGATCGGGCGGCCGACAAGTTCGCCCGGGAGCCGGACCATCCCGAAGAATTCCCGGCAGTAATCGAGGGTGATGCCATTTTCCGGGCGATACCATTCCTTCTGCGTTCGGGGGGCGATAGAGAGGCCCATCCGCCCCAAAAGCGATTTCATCCTACCCCAGGCCGGAGAACCTGGAAGATTGGGATGAAGCATGGGGGCCGCGGAAAAAGGCCTTTCGTTCCTGGGGAATGGGATTAACCCGGGCCAGGCTCCCCGAGGGCAGAAGTCTTCCTGCCATCTTTTCATGCAGGTTTCCAAAGCCTTCCTTTCCCTTCCCGGACCCCCGGGAAAAACTGCCAGAAGACCTCCGACAGGCTTTCCCCTAAAAAGGAACATCTCCCAGACGAGGATTCCGTATTCCCGGAAGAAGATCACGGGAAAGGCGCAACCCCGGAACTCCCTCGAGAACAGGCCCCCGGAGCACCCGGGGCCGAAGGTTCCCCTGATCCAGGAAGAAAGCCTTTCTCCCCCGGAGTTTCCGCTCCTGGAGAAAATTCCGTTCCGGATCTCGACGAGCCCCTTTCCAAAATGGTTCAGATAGGAGTTTTGAAGTCCCTGCCCACGGCACGGTTGGGCCGTCTTCTCTCCCGGCGACCCCGGGAAATGGAAAACCCAGAGCTTTGGGGGCTCCCATCCGTCGATCACGGGGCCCATCGCGATCGCCCGGTTGACCGCCTCCTGGAATTCCCCTAACCTGGGTTGGCGGACTCCTTTTGGGGAACTTTCGGAAAGGAGCTTTCCCACTCGCGTCCGGAACCTCCGGATGTATTCCTCGCACCAGAACTTCGGGGAAGCCGCACGCTGGAGGTGCCGCAAAAGCGGCTCGCTGGTCTCCAGCCATCCGGTTCCCTCTCGGAATTCGTTCTCTTCCGCTTTCCGACGGGCCTGGAAGGAAAGTACGAAAAGGGGAAAGAGGGTGAGGAAAATGGGAAGAATCAATCCTCTCCACCAGGAGTTTCGGGGCTGAGGGTTTCCTCTCTCTTTCATTTCGGGCACCATGATAACAGACCACGGCAAAGGATAGGCATCGATTCATTTCCCGAAGAAACGGTCTTTCCCGGCCCAGGGACCCGGTGCATGACACCGGGCACGGTCAGAGTCGGTCCATTTCCAGAAGGCTGTATTCCGGGTCGGGAGCGAAATCCCGGGCTGGAGGAAGTTGGGGTCGCGGTCTTCCCCGAATGAAGCGGGTCACTTTGACCGTAAGGTGTTTTCCCTCGATCCGGAAAAGTTCTCCAACCGAAGAAGGCCCGTCCGAGAAAATTTCCTGGAGGTCGGGATCGTTCACGAACTTGTTGCGGATGAAAAGGATCCGTTTTTCCCCTTCCCTTTGGGTTCGATAGCTTCCGCGCGTGGTGATTTCCCCGCTTGTCGCCATGAATGTGCCGTCGCAGGCGAAGGTATAGGTGCAGTCCCCGAATCGTTTGCCGTCCAGGCGGAAGTTTCCCCACCTTCCAACCAGGTCCCGGTCGGGGTTTCCCCAACATCCGTAGTGGAAGACGACCAGGACGACCACTCCAATCCCGAGCAGGACGGAACAGCCGATCAGTCGCTCGGGTTTCATGGTTCTTCCCCTTCCATCCTGCGCCTCTTCAGGAGTCGAAAACCGCCTCATGATACTCTCTTCACCTTCCCGTAACAACCTCATGCCGGCAATCGAGCTTGCCGTCGAACCCCGGCTTCTGTCTCCTGCGTATGTTTTTCCGGAGTTGCCAGGAAATGTGATTTTGGTGGATACTGAAAGAACCAATGCCTTCATGCTTCTCCGAAAAACCGACATGAAACCTGGAAGTGTGACGGGAAGAAAGCCCCGAACGGGTTTCGTCATGATGCTGGTGCTGGTCGTCGGCGCCATACTTGTGTTATTGGGAATCATTCTTTTCAACCTCGTTTCCCAGCAGAACGTGAATATCCACCTGATGGCCTACGGCGAGATGGCCCACTTTCTGGCCGAGGCTGGAATCAACAGTTCGATCCGGACCGTCCGCGATTCCCTCGAGGTTTCGGGCCTGGGAACCGCCCATTCGGATACTCTCCGGGGTCTTCTCACGCTTCCCGCACCCCTAGAGGACACCTCCCTCATGCCCTACCTGAACGATACCTGGAATGCCGATCTCGACATGTTCGCCAAGGAGATCGAGCGGAACGCCTCGGTCCGGGTCGAAGTCTGGCTGCGCGGATTCCGCCAAACCGAAACCGATCCGGGAAGTTGGGCCGATCCGGGTGCGAAATGGGGCTGGCTCTCCATCGAATCGACCGGTGACTACAAGGGAATCCAGCGGGTTCTCACGGTTCGCCGGAAAGTGATGGTGGGGAACAGCCTCGCCCCGGTCGTTTCCAAATTCACCCTTCACGTCCGAGACGCGAACCGGGGGCAGGAAGCCCGCTACAACATGATCAGGAACGATTACAACAGCAATATCGTGGAAGGCCCCAGGCCACTGATCTGCTACAACCACAACACGCCGGAGCACTCGATCGAACCCAAATCTCTGGCCGAGGCAACCTCCGGTGAGGGCGACGCCAACGTCTTCCAGGAACGTGGCTGGATCTGGCTGGGGGGAGGGAAGGTTCGCCTGAACATCATGTCGGGCGCGGGAACGCTGGGGGAGATCTTCCACTTCTATGACGTCAGCAATCCCAACAACTTCCAGGTGATCAAGTTCAAACCTCCGCCGGGGTTGCTTCCAGCCGCCTTTTCGATGCCACTGACCATGATCTGGGACAAATACGAGGTTTCCACCGACCGCCAGGTGACCTACAACCTCGCCCAGGGATTCATCCTCGAAGGTTTCCACGACAAGAGCGACCGGAAGGAAAACGAGGCGATGTACGAGGGCGGAATCCTTTCCGAACGTGAGAGATCCGTTTACGGAGCCAAATCCTCGATGCTCCACCTGTTCGGCGAGGCCAGGAAGGGCTACCAATCACGAACCAAGGTCGTGGGTAGGGTGATGTCTGTGTTTCCAAGGTTCTCGAGCCTCGAGATCACGCCCCAGGATTCTGACGTTCAGGCCATGTTCGGCGCCCAGAAACCTCCTCCGATCTACCTCGTCAAATCGATTCCAGAATCCGCCTGGGATCCCAACAAGATCCAGATAAAGGATTTCCTGGGTCGGCGCTTCGGAGGCCCCACCCTTGTAGCGGGCTTCATCTGCCAGGACTTCAACGAGTACCGGAAGATCATGAGCGGAATGCTCGAAATCCCATATGTCAGCTCCTACAACACGATGCACGAAGTCCTGAACGCCCGGCCTCCCCTCCAGTTCCCCCCGAGGCAGATAATCCTGACCGAAGACCCGGGAACCAAGATCCTTTTGAAACGCGGAGATATCGTGGCCTACGAGGGGGCCGCAGAGGCATCGGCTCTCGTAAGGGTCGTCGAAAGCCGGATCCAGCAGGAGGTCCCATCAATCCCGGAGTTCCTTCGGACCTTCACCGACAAGTCCGGGGTTCTGCAACTGAACGGGATAGTCAGGATCGCCAACCCCGAAAAGCTCGATCTGGTGCTTCCCCCCAGCGGGAAGACCCCGCCTTTCCTGGTCGGCGGGGGAGGAATGATCATCCTCAAGGAAGGAAACCTCATCCTCAGGGGTGTCCAGATGAAATCCGCCAACGACACGCTGACGATCGTCCTTCAGAACGGAGGTACGGTCTCGTTCGAAAGCTCCGCACCGAACCAGTTGAACGTTGCCGCCCCAAGGGCCGAACTGAAAGCAAGCGCGAAGTTCGATCTCTGTGGAACGCTTGCGGTGAGCGATGTGCCGGCCGACTCACGGTTTCCCGGGGGGGCGATCCGCTTTCGCCAGTCCCAGGACCCAACCAAACCCTCATACTACAATTTCTACAAGATATTCGTGGAGAAAAAGGATTCCTTCTGGTATGAGTGAGCCCCTCCGTCCGCCCCCCGCCAGAACCGGATTGTCCCTGGTGGAGATCATGGTCGCAGTCGGGATACTCAGCGCGATCATGTCACCCATCATCTTCACCTTCGGAGCCGGAAGCCGCGGGATCCAGATGACCAACGAGGAGCTGATCGGCCACACCGCCGCGATCGAGCTCGTCGAACAGCTTCAGGCCCTCCCGTTCGAACTCGTGCCGGTCGGCGACTATTCCGATTCCAAGATCAAGGATGGGATGGCGATGGGGAACGGGAGCCCCATGAAATTCCGGGTCTCGGACGTCCCCGAAATCCAACGTCGCCTGAGCATTTCGGAGCTTCGGAAGGACGGAAAGCTCAAGTTCAAGAAGATCGTGGTAACGATCTCGATTTTCGGGCGCGACAAAAAGTCCGTCTCACGTGACGTGGTCCTGAAAACGCTGATGGCTAATGAACAGAACTGAAGGAAGACGGTCCCCTCGCAAGGGGTTGACCGTTGTCGAAATCCTC
Source organism: uncultured bacterium (assembly GCA_964428355.1). Classification (GTDB taxonomy): domain Bacteria; phylum Muiribacteriota; class Ozemobacteria; order Ozemobacterales; family Ozemobacteraceae; genus CAYRYU01. The sequence goes on along the minus strand of CAYRYU010000003.1, from coordinate 53,523 downwards.
GTCGTTGCCGGAATCGCGATTCTCGTCATCGGAGGGATCATCTTCATCATGACCCAATTCCGACGTGGGTTTTCGAAGGGGGAGGAATCAATCGTGGTTCTCCAGGAAGGCGGTCTGTTCCTGGCGACCCTCAGGCACGACATGGTGAACGCGGTTTCCCCCAGCAAGGATCCCATCGCCTTCTGGAAGGATTCCATCGCCGTCGCTCCCGAGAAACTCCGGCTGAACATCTACAAGGACACCGACGGGAACATCGAGCCGGTGGAGTATTTCTACGAGCCCAGGCCTACGGGTGGGTCGATTTCGAGGGTCCAGGGAACTGGTGGAAAGAAGATCCTGGTCAACAACCGTGTGGCTTCCCTGACCTGGAAGTTGGGTGCCGAAACGGTCAGCGCAACCGGAATGGCTTCCGGCGTCCGCCAGCTCTGGGTCGATCTCGATTTCATCATGGGCGGCCAGGGCCGGATCGGGATCAAGTCGAAGGAACTCACGATCCGGACGAAGTTGTTCCCCACCCGGCTCAATCGGCAGATCAACCGGTAGAATGATCCCCTCTGAATCTTGATCCCCAAGGTGTGGGAATAGCACTTTTTGATTTTCGGGATTCTTCTGGAACTCGAAAAGTGCCGGAATTTCCCGTGGAGCTTATCTCCTCGTTCAAAATGGGGGAATTTTTCATCCGGAATGCGGGTTTTTGGCGTTTAATTAAGTAGTCAAAGGAATCCCCCCATCCCGGGATTCGAGTTCTTGTAGTATAATTATAAGGGATAGGGAATCTATGTACAGGAGGTCGGCCGGTATGGGACAGAAATTCCCGCTTTTCCGGAATTCCCTATGTTTGGCGGCAGTTGTTTGTTTGTTTGCGGTTCAGGTGGGGTTCGCCCAATCGGGAAGTTACCTCGAATCGATCTACAAGGCCGAGGACGGGAAATCCCAGGAATCGCTTTCCGCTCCGACCGAAGAATCCTCTCCATCGCTCCACGAGGAAGCCGCGCCTGTTTCCGCTCCCGTTCCGGGGAATCTTCCCGAAACCGTCTATCAGAAACAATGCATGAACGAGGAGCAGATCCAGGCGATCATCCAGCAGATCATCCAGCAGATCATGGGTGCCTGCGGATCGGGAGGTTGCGCCGGCCGCCGGGTCATCATAATCATCAGAAAACCCGGTTCCGGATGCGGGACCACCACCACCCCGACTTCCACTCCGACAACCCCACCCACCACCACGACTCCGACCACTCCCACGACCACCCCCGGAACCGGATCGGATGCCGGAACCGTTGCCGGACTGGCCGCAGAGATGCAGTCCACCTACGGGATTTCCCCCAAATCCGGCCAGGGAGGCACATCCTGGACCCTTCGCCAGCTCCAGGAAGCCATGAAGGTACTGAAATCCCTTCCCGCCGCGTTCCGATCATGTACCAAGTCCATCGCCCGGGACTCGGGTTCCAACATGCCCGGAGTCCTTGGATACGTCCAGATGGGCATCCCCATGGTCCACCTGCTTTCGGCCTGTTGCAGCATGGGCAGCTTCCAGGGGACCCTGGTTCACGAAATGACCCACACATTCCAGGCCTCGCATCCTGAAGTCTACAGGGCTTTCTACAACCAGTTCTGGCCTGGCGGCCGCCAGGCGTCCTCGTCGGTTTCCAGATACGGGAACACGCAGCCGGTCGAGGATATGGCCGAAGCCGTCCGGGCCTATTACCAGAGCGGCCCTTCGATGAAATCCTCGAACCCCGCTCGGTATGAGTTTGTGAAGAACAACGTTTTCGGGGGTACCGAATTCCAACCTGCCGCTGACGGAGGCGCTTCGGCCGCCGTCGGAGGCAACTGAACCCGAATCCACTTGGATCGACCTGAAATCCGGAAGGGGGAGCGGCCATGAACAGAAAGAGACTGGCTCTGGGCCTGCTTGGAGCAGGGCTGTTCGTGTTCACAGCCTTGGGTATCCTGTATGCCCAATCCCATAGTTTCCTCGAAAGCTATCTCCAGGCCGATGATTCAGGAATCTGCCTGAACAACGACCTGACGGGAGAAGTCTGCTCCCCCTCCGGAAAAATCAACGGTGAAGTTCCCAACCGGTGCGACCCGGTGACCGGCGTCTGTGGAACCTCGGGCGGTAACGGTGAGGTCAAGGACCACGATGTCGATATAACCGGTGAAGTCGACGGCCCCTCAAAAACGGGCGACAGCACAGGGGAGGTCACTTCCAATACCTCAACCTCCACTTCAGGTTCGACCAAAACTTCGCAATTCAACATCCCCAGCGACGTTCCGCAGAAGCTCAAGGATTTCATCCAGCAGAACATCATCGACCCGATTCCTTCCGACCAGAGGGAAGGCTTGAGGGGTTATATCGAAAACCGGATCCAGATGGTCGTGGCGCGTTTCCGTGCCGGTGCGACCGAGGAGTATGGAATCCCCAAAGACTGGAACAAGCCCACGGCAACCAAGACCAACACCCAGACCAAGACCGTCACCAACACTCAAACCACGACGACTACAACCACCAGCACCACCACGACCACCTCCACCACGACCACCACCAGTACCTCGACCACGACGGCCTCCTCGACGGCCACCACGACCACCACGTCGACCGCCACGGGAACGACGATCACCAACCCCGTTACCCTCGAGGAATGGAAGACCTACATCAAACAAAAGTATGACATCGATTGCACCAACGGCTCTGATGGCGGCCAGTGGACCGTCGACCAGCTCAAAGAAGCCGCCGCGACCCTGGCCAAGCTCCCGGCTGAATTCTACAAGAACTGCAAGACTATCCAGAGAGATGTCGGTGCCGACAAGCCGAGAGTGCTCGGATATGTCAACACCCCCGTTCCCACAGTTGTTCACATGCTCGATTACGGCTCGAAATCGGGCACATTGGGAGGCGTTCTCACCCACGAAATCACCCATACCTTCCAACTTGCACACAAGGACATCCTCGAAGCCTGGGGAAGCCAGTTCTGGAGCGGGCCCAACTCCCCCAAGAGCCCCTCGGTTTCCACCTATGGCAATTCCGCCTACTATGAGGATTTCGCCGAATCGGTCCGCGAATATGTCTGGAACGGAAAGACCATGAGGGATTCATTCTCCGACCGGTATCAATTCATCAAGGAAAAAGTCATGGGAGGCAAGGAATACTGCGAATGACCCCATCCGGAGTCCCCAGCTCGAGGTTCATCAATTCCCTGCTCCTGGCCTTGCTTCTCGCGGGGCCTCTTTTCTCCATGATCCGAACGCTCTCCATCCCCGACCTTGTCAGGCAGGCGGAGTTCATCATCCTCGCCAAGGTTGTCCAGATCAAGGAGATCAGCGTCGACAAGGCCCAGGTGAGCACGATGAAGAACGTTTTGCAGGCCGAAAAGGTAATGAAAGGCAACTGGTCTCCCAAGGAACCGATCGTTCTCCTGACCACCCAATGTGGAACGGCCGGCCAGATAGGTTGGATCGAAGACTCGGTCGAGTTTCCACCCAAGGATTCCCGCGTGATCGTTTTCCTCCAGAAAGCGAAGGACGGAAGCCTCGAAACCGTGAATCTGGTTCAGGGCATCTGGCCACTGGAAGGGAATAAGCCGCTGGGTATGGGTTTAGGGACGACGATTTCCCAGCTCGAAGAAGTCATCAAATCCCAGAAGAATTGAAGTTACGAACCTTCACGTTCGAGGTGAAATGACATGAAAAGACTGATTCCTTTGTTCGCCCTCGTCCTCATCATCGGAACCCTGGGGCTTTCCCCCGTTTCAGGGGCAAACAACCCCTTTTCCGATGCCAGTGACGTCCCGACGGTGAACGTCAACACGACCACCAGCGCGGGAACCCCCCCCGCAGCGGTCTCCCCGACCGCCTGCCAGACCGAGACGGGCACCGCCCTGGGCAAAACGGCCCAGTCGAAGAAGTGGGTAATCAACCTTCCCAACTGGGCGGTCAAGGTGATCAACGTGGTTTTCGGTGCCGAACTGAAGACCGGCTCGAAGATCACCATCAGCAGCTCTGGAATCAAGATCACGACCAAGACCTCCACGTCCACCTCGACGGCGACCAATACATCTACCACCCAGCCTTCCAACAGCTCCAAGATCAAGAAGCTGGCAAAACAGATCAAATCCAAATACGGGATCACGGTCGTCCAGAGCAAGGGCGCAAAATGGACCGAAGCCCAGCTCCAGGCCGCGGACAAAACTCTGGCCTCCCTCCCCGCCTCCTTCCGGAAATGCACCAAAACACTCCAGCGGGATGCCTCCTACAACGGAGAGGCCAACGTTCTGGGGTATGTGAAGCTCGGGGTCCCGACCGTCCACATCATGAACAGTGCCTGTTACAATGGCACTTTCCAGGGGACGATCGTCCACGAGATGACGCATTGTTTCCAGGCTGCGAACCCTGCCGTAACCCAGCAATGGTCAAAGACCTTCTGGCCTCTCGGCGGAATCTTCGGGGCAATCCCGAGGTCCGTAACCGATTATGGCAACTCCAAGGCCATCGAAGACATGGCGGAATCCTGCCGTTTCTACGTTCAGAAAGCCGCCTGGATGAAGAAAAACCAGTCGAAACGCTACGAATTCATCAAGAAATACGTTATGGCGGGCAAGGAGTTCAAAACCTGACGCCGGTTCGGGCGAATCGCAAACGAAAAGCCTCCCTCCGGGGAGGTTTTTTTTCCCCGCTTTTCGATCGGGGGTCTTCTTGCCCCTCTGGCAGCGGGGATTCCAAGGGGTACCCCGGGGGGAGTTTTGTGATATACTTGGCGCGTTCTTAGAGCTGAGCCATTTCAAGGAAGGGACGATTCAACTGCCATGGCATTGGTTCTCGTTCGCGAAGTGATGAGGGACCAGGGTTTGATGATCGTAGCGGGCCAGGAAGGCCTGGATCGGAAGATCATTTCATCCGAGGTCCACCGTCCGGGTCTCGAATTGGCGGGTTTTTTCGAACATTTCGGTTATGAGCGCATCATAGTTCTGGGGAGAACCGAGCTTGCCTACCTGGGCGAGCAGACTACCGAAACCCGCAAGGTCCGATTGCGCCAGCTGCTTTTCTTCAACATTCCCTGTATCGTGATCACGGATGATCTGCTGGTTCTCGATGATCTGATCGAGTTGTGCAACCAGAAGAAGATACCCGTCCTCCGGACGGCCCAGCGGACAGGGGAGTTCATCTACCAGCTTTCGCGGTATCTCCACAACCGGTTCGCTCCCCGGAAAAGCGTCCACGGCGTTTTCGTCGAGGTCTATGGAGTCGGGATCCTCATCACAGGCTCCTCCGGGATCGGAAAGAGCGAATGCGCACTGGAGCTGCTGAAGCGCGGGCACCGTCTCGTGGCGGATGACGCGGTCCAGCTGATGAAGATCAGTGACTCCAAAGTCATCGGCTATCCCGACGAGATGATCCGCCATCACATGGAGATCCGCGGCTTGGGAATAATCGACATCCGGTCATTGTTCGGGATCGCCGCTACGTCCGATGAAAAGGCGGTCGAGCTGATCATCAACCTTGAAAAATGGGATGACAAGAAGGATTACGATCGACTGGGCATCATGAACCGCTCTGTCCGTCTGCTCAAGGTCGAGGTTCCCGCCACGACGATTCCCGTCAGAGAAGGACGGAATCTTGCCGTTGTGGTGGAAACCGCGGCGATGAACTTCTACCTCAAGCGCATGGGGATATCCAGCGCCGAGAAGTTTGCGATGTCCCTCCAGGCGAAGATGACCAAGGGGACCTGATGTCGTTTCTTTTCCGCCGGTATCTCAGCCTTTCCCTTCGTTCCCGGCGATGGCTCATTTTCGCTGTCTGCGGGGTGCTGATGTTCGTTCTGGCCTCCGCGATCGCGGCGTTCATCGTTCTCGTCCTGACTCCGGCGAACTTCGAGACGATCCGGAGTTTCCACCCGGCGGCCCTCGGACTGACCTGCTTCACTTTCCTGATGATCGGAGTCTTCTGGTTTTTCAAGGGGCTCCGAAGTGCTTTTCAGACACTCTCATTGCGCGATCACGAGGCCTCTGAGCGGCTTCGGGCCATCGTTTTCCGGAAGGGGGCCCCGCCTGTCCTTCCGTCCCTGGTGGCTCTCGGAGGGGGAACCGGCCTGAGCTCCCTTCTCAAGGGGCTGAAGGAGTTTCCCATCAATCTGACCGCCATCGTCACGGTGACCGACGACGGAGGGTCCTCCGGGCGCTTGAGAAAGGACCTCCAGATCCTTCCCCCCGGAGACATCCGGAACTGTCTCGTGGCGCTATCCGCTTCCGAAAGTCTTCTTTCTAGGCTGTTCCAGTTCAGATTCCAGGAGGCGGGGGAGATCGGAGGCCACAGCTTCGGAAACCTCTTCATCGCGGCAATGACCGAAGTCCTGGGGGATTTCGGGAGCGCGGTCCACGAGGCCAGCAACATCCTGGCGATCAAGGGGCGGGTGATTCCCGTGACGTGCGAGAACGTCCAGTTGCGCGCGAAGTTCAGCGACCAGAGCGAGCAGGTGGGTGAATCGGCGATTTCCGGGGCGGGGAAGAAGATCACCGAGATCACGCTCTTCCCCCAGAATCCCCTGGCCAACCCCGGGGCGTTGAATGCGATCGACGAGGCTGACCTGATCGCTCTCGGTCCGGGAAGCCTTTTCACCAGCATCATTCCCAATCTTCTCGTCCCCGACATCGCCGAAAGGATCAACCGTAGCAAGGCCAGGGTGGTTTTCATCTGCAATGTCATGACCCAGCCCGGGGAGACCGACCAGTTTTCCGCCCTGGACCACGTCGATTCGATCCTGGCGCGGACTCCCTTGAAACGGATCGATGTGGTGGTTGTGAACTCCCGGCGGGCAGCCCGGCCGCTGATGGCGAAATACGAGGCCCAGAAGCAGTTCTGGGTCCCTCCCACCGTCACCCGGATCGAAGCCCGGGGAATGAAGGTCATAACGGGGGATTTCCTGTCGGAAACCGACCTGGTAAGGCACGACCCGATCGCGCTGGCCCAGGCACTGATCACCTTGATTTCCCAGCAGGTTTCGAAAGCTGTCTGATCCGATCGGGCACCGAATGAGGTGTGGGCACTGAGCATAGATGCCCGTTATCATTGAACCGGGACTAGGTTGGCAAAAATGGACGGTGAAGCTGATGACCGGAATTGATGACTCCGAAACCGGCCTGCCGTTGGGGCTAGCCGCGAAAAGGGACATTCTCCAGATGTCTCTCCCCCTGGTCTGTTGCAGGGAAGCGACGCTTTCGGGGCTCCTCAAAAAGCGTGGGGGACTGGTCTGGTTCAAGCCGCATCCCCGCCTGGCGGAACATGCCGCCTTCACCATACCTTTCCTTTCACCCTCGGCTGGGGAATTCGTCAGGCGCGGAAAGAGGCTGGTCGTTCCGGGGCTCTCCTTGAGGGAACTCCGAAAGCGCGTTCGAGAGCGGATTTCGGAACAACTCCGGGACCCGGTGCGGGTTCATTGCTGCCGGGCCTTTCTGCGTGGTCTTTTTCTTGGCTCGGGATATCTCGAATCACCCGACAAGGGATATCATCTGGAGATCATCCTGGCTTCACGTGGAAAGGCAAGACTACTTGGGGGCGTCGCCCGACGGCTGCGCCTTCCTTTCCATTTCTTCCGGCGAAGAGGAAGGGTTGTTGCCTATCTGAAGGGCCGGAAGCCGATCATCCGCTTCCTGAAACAGGCTGAACTGTTCGAGCAGGCACTGATCGTCGAGGATGTCGCCGTCACGCGCCAGATCTCGGAAATGGTGAACCGGCAGGTGAACCTGGAAACCGCGAACATCACTCGCCGGATCGAGACCTCCGACCGTCAGATCGAGGCGATCCGGCAACTGCTCCAGCTTCCGAACCAGGACTTCTGGACCGATTCCCTTCACCTGATGGCGATCACGCGGGTGAAGTTCCCTGAAGACAGCCTTGAAGCCCTTGGTGGGCGGTTCTCCCCGCCCCTTTCGAAATCAGCCGTAAACCACCGCCTCCGGCGGATCATGAAACTGCACGAAGACCGTCTCGAGCGGCTGAAGCCCTGAAACGGGAAAACCGGCCTCTCCCGAAGGGGGCCAAGAAGCGGCCGTCCCGGCGAGTCTTCAGTGCTATTCGAAAAGGTTTTGGTAGCTGCCTCCCTCTTCGGGGCTGACCGTGGAACCCTTCATTCCTTTCGGGTTTTTGTTCTCAGAAATTCCTCTGGAGCCCGATTGGAGGGCGATTCCCACCTCAATGGATTCTTGGCAACTCCGAGAGCTTCTTTCCAGTTTTTCTATTTCCACTTCGACCTTGTCTTTCTTTTTCAGGAGCAATTCCCTCGTCAATTTTGGGTTCGAACTTCCTCCGGCAAGCCGGGAAATCGCCACGAATCGTATTTTTTCCCCGGCTCCGGCGTTTCCTTCTGCTACCTTTTCGACCAATTCAAGCTTCTCCTCGATCTCGGCCAACTCGGATTTTCTGTCTTTCAAGCTGGATTGACTCTTGCGAAGCGCTTCATCCAGGAATTCGATGACTTTGGGAGCGGAATCCGGGTCACTGAGAAAAATATCCGGATTTTCGTTGATCTTTTCGATTGCCAGGGCAATTTCATACTCGTAGAAAAATCGGAAATTCGATCTCTTGGTAATGGTTTCGAGTATGAGAAGCATTTCTGCCGGATTGTCTGCCAGGCCAATGGCCTTTATCACATCCGAAGAAGCCCTTGAAGAGGGCATTGGGGGCTTGAGAAATGGAACAGACTTGGAACAACTATCTGCTTCTGAAGCGGCGCGATTAACCAACCTCCTTACCTCGTCGGAGACCACCGTTTCGCTGCCGGACAAAAATGAAGCCGATGCAAGAAAGATCACCAATAAGAAGGTAAGCCTGGGAAACCGATTGGAAATCATCTTCTTCCTCCTGAGACCAAATTTGGCCAAAGCCAATATGGACACAACACAAAAAATGAAACGAAGAAAAGTGGCACTCAGGTCAACTTTCTCGCATGGCAGGCCGAATCGGTTTTTTCGGGGAGGGGGAAAAGCTAGCCTCCGTTGGGCTCCTGGACTAGCTCGAAATAGTCCTTCGTGACCGGTTCGCGTGATCCGGCGCCAAATAACTCCGGCAGTTCAGTGAGAAGGTTGGATTTCTGCTGGGCATCCTGGAAGCTCCAGGTTGCGCTTTTGATCTCCAGGAAGTCGCCAAGCCGTGGAAGGTTCAGGGCATCGCTGTTGATGAAGAAATCGGTGTCCTTGTACTTTTCCAGGTATCGGAGGCTCCTTCCGCGGGGAGGGTATTAGCGGGTGCACGAGAGGAGGACCTCCTTGGGGAAGCGGTGTTCGCGATCCTCTCCAAGGGGCGTGAGGCGTGGGCGCACCTGGCGTCGAGGCCACGAAAGGGCGGTCCCCTTTGGCATTCCTACTGGAATGATCAGCTCTTGGACAGCTTTTCCAGGGCCTCGTCGGTCCCCTTGATCCGGTAGATGCCGGCAAAGCGGCTCCGATACCAGGAAGGCATCGGTTCGATGCGGCCCCCGGTATGCCCGACGTTGCCGGCAACGTCTGAGGATTTCGTCTTTCTCGTCGTGGAGTGCGCGATCAGGGCGTTGCCGGACTTGTCGTATCCCATGAACACGCCAATGTGCCCATGCGCGTTTCCCCCCTTGTCGAGGATGAAGATGTCCCCTGGCTTGATCAGGTCCTGCGGATTGGGAGGGGGATACTGGGACGTGATCTTGTTGGTGTATTTGCTCGATTTGAAGGCGGTACTGCTGGGATGTCCCCCGCTCTTGGGGAAAACCGGGGGAACCCCGGCAAGCATGCAAAGCGTCTGGTAGAAATGACTTGTGAAACCCGAGCAGTCCGTGACCCCGGTGTATCCCGACCAGCGGTGGCCCGCGCCGAGACTGTATTTCTGGTTGACCCTGCAGAACTGCTCCGCGATGTCCCAGACCGGTTGGTACCGGCCTGAATACCCGAACTTCGTTACGTCGTGCGCTCCATCGGGGAGGGCACCTTTTCCGATTACCGTGGAGGTGCCGGTCTGCGTTCCTGTCGAGGTCGATGTGGAAGTTTTCGTCGCCGTTGCTGCAGTCTGGGGCTTCCCGCTTTCCGGATCGACCTTCATGATACCCACCAGGCGTTCCAGAAGCGCTGTGACCCTGTCGAGGAGCTTCGTGAGCCGATCCAGGATCGCGGCGTAGGGGTCGGCCGCAGTTCCCTCCTGATGCAGTTCCTGCCCTGCGGGGATATCCAGGTTTGCGCTGGAGGCTGCTCCGGGAACCCCGGTTTGAGTCGGATCGTGGTCCTCGAGGATGTTTCCCAGTTCCCCGCTGGAACAAGGGCAAGCGGCCAGGAGAAGAAAGAGCGAGGCGAAAACACCAAGGTGTCGGATCATTCGGTTGGAAATGCCCATTTTCGATTTCCCCCCCCTTTATTTTTTCCCCTATCTTCCCAGTGGGAGGGGAATGTTACAATATTTCTCGGGTTCTTTCCAAAACGCGTATTGGATCATGATATATTTCCACCCTTCGGGTTTTTGCCCGAGACAATCGAGAAAGACGTACAAGCTGTATGAACCCCTTCATCCTGGAACACATCAAGGCACTGGAACCGACCGGGGTACTGATGATCTGGATCTTCGTTGGAGTCGTGGGGATCCTGAGGGCCGGGGCAGTGATATGAGCCGGACCGAATTCGGAGACTGTCAAAAAACTTCATCGGTTCGTGACATTTCTGTGACATGATGGCGGCATCCTCAAGATAGAGCGAATTCGGAGACCAAACGATACCCCCGCGACGGGAGGTCGCCGATCGCCGTTTCATGAGGGAGGTTCCGTATGTCAGTCCGCTTCACCGCACCATCCAGGCTGGCCTGGTTAGGCCATTTGCTCGTGGTCAACGGTTCCCTGATCGTGTTGCTGACCGCCGCCGGAATACTCGGTTTTGCGGGCGCAATGGCTTTGATTCATCTGGCGACAACCTTTCACGAGGTCCAGATCTCATCGATACCGGTCCAGATAACTGCCAATCTCGAACGGTTCGCTCGCAACGAGGCTTCCTGGCAGCTGGAAGCGTGGCGCAACCGGGGCCCCGGGGGGGCGGACTTCGCGGCCCATCCCGCTGTGGCCGCCCTGTTCGTGCGCGACGTCCAGAGTCCGGTAGCGCGTTTCGTTTTGGCCTCCGGGACGGTCGAGGTTCCGATTGCGGAAAAATCCGACTGGTTTGACCTCTGGCGTCAGGCGTCAGTTGGGTCCGTTTCCCCTGTCGTTCCGGAAGCGATCGCCACGGTTGCCCCGGCCCGGGCAAGCGGCAGCTTCCATGTCTTCAGCCGCGCGGTCGATCGCCAGCCGGTGCTAGTGGTCACGGAGGTTCCGGACCTTGCAACCAGACAACCGGAAATCGGCATTGTTATTGCCGGGCCGGCCCTGGCGATAACGGTCATGAAGCTGATGCGCCAGAACTGCACTGACAACTGCATGTATCTGACACTTTCCGATCCGCTGGGTGTCGAGTTGATGACCGTAACCAGCCTGGGGGCGACGACGGATGCTGCAGCCCGAGAGCGGGCAGGCAAGGAACTTATCACCGAAGAACGTGTGTTGGCCGGAGCTTTGGGGGGGTGGCGGCTGCGGGTCAACTACCTTTCGAAGCCCTTCGGTCTGATTCCGCAACGGGCGGCGGTCTGGCTGGTGATCATCCTGGTCATTGCCGGCTTGACCGCCATCGGTCTGATCAGTTCTGCGGAGTGGCGGGCCCGAGCCAGCACGCAGGAACTCGCCCTGCGAAACGACTGGGTGTTGAATCTGGCGCACACTCTGCGTGGACCGGTTCATTCGCTTGGGATCCTTGCCGAATCGCTGGCCGATCCCGACACCCCCCCCCCGAATGTCGTACGGCACTTGCGACCTTGTTGCATCGCGAGCTGAACGGTCTTGACAGCACATACCGCCGGTTCATCAGGCTGGCCCAGGCCGACAAAGGGGCAATGACGCTGATGGCCTCTCCGGTCGACTTTGCCGGAGTGGCGATTGGCGTGCGCGAGCACTTGCTGACCCGTTACCCGGGTTTCCCCCCTGCACAGGTCTCGTTGGAAATTCCGGCGGGCATCCGGGCGGCCGCCGACCCCGAGGCGATGCGGGAAGTGCTCGAGATAGCCCTCGACAATGCATTGAAATACTCGCCTCAACCCGGGCCGGTCCGTCTGGTGGCCAAGCCGGAAGCCTCGCGAATCGTCGTCCGGGTGACCGATGCGGGAGTTGGGATAACTGCATCGGACCTGAAGCGGGTTGGCGAAGCGTTCTTCCGCGGTAGGACCGAAGGCACAGACGGAATCGTCGGCACGGGCCTGGAGGTTTACCTGGCTCAGCGACTGTGCGCGGCAATGGGTGGCTCATTTGCGCTGACCTCTGACGGCCCGGGCAAGGGGGCGACCGTGACCATCACCCTTCCAGGAGTGTGAGCGATGGAGCGGCTGTTGCTCGTCGATGACGATCCCGCCATGGCCGCGGCCGTGAGCGCGGCCATGGGCCGAAACTACTTGGTCACCACGCGCCGTGACGGCACCGGGCTGCTGGAGGTGGTGCGCGAACTCCAGCACACCGCGATCCTGCTCGACATCAACCTTCCCGGTTCCAATGGATTGCGTCTGCTTGACCAGTTGCAGCCCTTCGTCAAGACGACTCCGGTTTTCATGGTTTCGGTTAGAGGAGGCGACGACGAGAACCTGACGGCATTCCGCCTTGGCGCGGCGGATTACATCACCAAACCCTTTTCATTGCAGGTGCTGCGAGCGCGAATCGGGCGCTGGCTGGCGGGGGGTGAGACAACTGGGGCGGTGATCGAATTGGGTTGGGTTCGGATCGACCTGCAAGGGGCACGCATCGACCGTGGGGGTCGGCCGGTTCAGCTTACAAAGAAGGAAGTGTTGGTTTTGCGTTGTCTATTGGCGAACCGGGGAGCGATCGTTAGCCGTGACAAGCTTATCGATTTCGCTTGGGGTTATGACTACGATGGCACCGCCCGGATCGTCGACAACGTGAACGCCAGCTTGCGGCGGAAGCTTTCCCCCGGGACCATGGCCGAGGATCGGGGGGATGGGCGGTCCACCGACTGGCCGGAACTTGCTGCGGGCCCGGCTTCCGGTGGGGAAGCGATCGCGAAGGGGAGTCCAGTCGCACCCGTCCCAGCAGCGGGCGATGAGACCGCGGGACCGATCGTCAGTCACCGGGGCCTTGGTTACAGCTGGTCACCGACGAAGACGACCTGCCCCGGTTAGGACTGCGGGACCCGTGGCTCCGACTTAATAATCGGTTTCCCCGGGGGCCTTTCCCGGTGGTTTCGTGGAGGCCAGCCGATGCGCGACATCGAAGCGATCCTGAATTCGACCGCGGGATTTGGAGCCCAGGGAAAGATTGACACGTGGGATCCCCTGTGCTAGATTAAATTCTCGAATTTCCAGGTAACTTTTCACTTGGTTTGTGGAGGCCTTTTTCATGCAAATCGTGGTCAGTGGCAAGAACATCCATCTTTCCCCTCCTCTCAAGGAGTACGCCGAGCGCAAGCTGATGTCGATCAAGAAATACTTCGATCACATCATCGAAGTCGATGTCACCCTCTCCGTCGACGAAGTCAGGGACCAAAGCCGCAGCAAGGTCTGTGAAGTGACCGTGTGGGCGAACGGGATCGTGCTTCGTGGCAAGAAGGCCTCGGAAGATCTCTACGCCTCCATCGACATGGTCGCCGACAAGATCGAGCGCCAGGTCAAGAAGTACAAGGAGAAGCTCAAGGACGCTCCCCGTCGGCAGACCAACCGGGATGACCGGAAGGCCACCCATACCGTTCTCAATTTCTCGGGGGAACCGGACATCACAGGACCCGAGCCGACCGCGAAAACTCCCAAGATCATTCGCAGCGGGACGTTCCCCATGAAACCCATGTTCTCCGACGAAGCCGCAGAGCAGCTCGAGCTCCTTCGCCAGGGTTTCTACGTTTTCTCCAACGCCGAAACCAACAAGATCAACGTTATCTACAAGAGGAGCGACGGGAACTTCGGGTTGATCGAACCCGAGATCTGACCGTCCCCAAATCTGTCCGCAGATCCAGGAGGAGCCTTGGAGCTAACCGAATTCATATCCCCTCAGCTGATCAAGCTTGATCTGTCTTCGACCAAGAAACTGGAAGCGGTCAAGGAGTTGATCGAGCTCCTTGATAAAGCAGGATATCTGACCGATGCAGAGGCCTTCCTCAAATCGGTTCTCGAACGTGAAAAGGTGGGTTCCACCGGGATCGGAAAAGGGATCGCCATCCCCCACTCCCGGACCTCCGCCGTTCGCGAGGTTGTTGTCGCGATCGGCCGGTCGAAGGAAGGAATCGAGTTCGAAGCCCTTGACAACCGGCCCGTTCACCTGATCTTCCTCATCGCGGCTCCCATCGAGTCGGGCGGGTTGTATCTCAAGGCTCTTGCACGGCTTTCCCGCCTCCTCCGCTACCAGGAGTTCCGGAGCGAACTCATGGACGCCCAGACGGTCGAGGAAGTCATCAAGATCATCTCATCCGAGGAAAAGTAGTCTTCTGCCCATGCGGTCCTTTCCGGGAGGGGCCGTTCGCATGACGTTCAAACGCGGACTTTTCGGAAGAAAGGTTCGCGTTTTTCATTTTTGAAGGGGTTTGCCATGTTCGACTGGTTGATCAAGATCGTCCGGTTCTTCTTCCCCGATTTCAATACCGAGGAAATCAAGCGTCTGACCCTAATCATGCAGGATGTCAACGCACTCGAGGAAGAATTCAAGGGGATGTCCGACGAGGAGCTGAAGGGAATGACCCTGAAGTTCCGGACCCGCCTCCTCGAAGGGGAGACGATCGAGGACATCAAGGTTGAAGCGTTCGCCGCCGTCAGGGAAGCCGCCGTCAGAACGCTGAAAATGCGGCATTTCGACGTCCAGATCATCGGCGGGCTTGCCCTTCACGAAGGCAGGATCGTGGAGATGAAGACGGGCGAAGGAAAAACCCTCGTCGCGACCCTTCCTCTCTATCTCAATGCCCTCGAGCTCAACCCCACCTGGGTCGAGCTTGCGAAAGAGCGCAACCAGAAGGAGTTCCTGCCCATCGAGCTCGATGACGGCCAGATCGTTCCGGTCGGGCGGGGAGTCCTCCTCGTGACCGTCAACGACTACCTGGCGCGTCGTGACTCAGAGTGGATGGGCAAGATTTACCGGTTCCTCGGGCTCACCGTGGGCCTCAACGTCCACGGTCTCTCCGCAGAAGAGAAACGGGATGCCTACAGCTCCGACATCACCTACGGAACGAACAACGAGTTCGGCTTCGACTATCTCCGCGACAACATGGCCCTCCAGGTCGTGGACTGCGTCCAGAGATCCGATTACAACTACGCGATCGTCGATGAGGTCGATTCGATCCTGATCGATGAGGCGAGGACCCCGCTGATCATTTCAGGGCCCGCGGAGAAGGCCACTTCGCTGTACTACGTTTTCGCCCGCGTCGTGAAGGAAGTGTTGAAGAAGGACACGGACTACACCGTCGACGAAAAGCATCATGGCGTCTCGGTAACCGAGTCGGGTATCGCCAAGGTCGAGGGGTCGCTGGGCATCACAAACCTCTACGACAACAAGAATCTCGACTATGTCCACCATCTCCAGAACGCGCTGAAAGCCAAGCACTTCTTCCAGAACGAGCAGCAGTACATCGTCAAGGACCGGGAGAACCAGAAAGGCAAGGAGGTGGTGATCGTCGACGAGTTCACGGGCCGCCTCATGATAGGCCGGCGTTATTCCGACGGTCTCCACCAGGCCATCGAGGCCAAGGAAGGGGTCACCATCCAGCAGGAAAACCAGACCCTCGCTTCGATCACGTTCCAGAACTATTTCCGACTCTACCGGAAGCTCGCGGGCATGACCGGAACCGCCGAGACCGAGGCCAAGGAGTTCGCCCAGATCTACAAGTGCGAGGTTGTGGTCATCCCGCCCAATCGCGTCTGCGTCCGCGAAGATTATTCCGACATGATCTACAAGACCGTCGAGGAAAAGTTCGAGGCGATCGTCGACAACATCATCGAGATCCACAAGAGCAAACAGCCGGTCCTCGTTGGAACCATCTCGATCGAAAAGAGCGAACTCATCGCCGCGATGCTCCGGAAAAAGGGATTCGACTGCCAGGTCCTCAACGCGAAGTACCACGAGAAGGAAGCCGAGATCGTCGCCCAGGCCGGCCGGGAAGGGGCGATAACCATTGCCACGAACATGGCCGGCCGCGGAACCGACATACTTCTCGGCGGGAATCCCGAGATGCTCGCCGCCCAGGAAGTTGGACACAAGGACGGTCCGGACTTCGACGCCGCCCTCCAGAAATACCGCGAGATCTGCTCGGAAGAAAAGGAACGGGTGAAGAAGGCCGGAGGCTTGTTCATCATCGGAACCGAGCGCCACGAGGCTCGCCGGATCGACAACCAGCTCCGCGGCCGTTGCGGGCGCCAGGGCGACCCTGGGGCAAGCCAGTTCTACCTCTCGCTCGAAGACGACCTGATGCGCCTTTTCGGCTCCGCCAACATCGCGGGCTGGATGGAGAAGCTCGGCTGGGAACGGGGTGAACCGATCGAACACCCCTGGATCACGAAATCCATCGAGAACGCCCAGAAGCGCGTCGAGAGCCATCACTTCGACATCCGGAAACACGTCTTGAAATACGACGATGTGATGAACGAGCAACGCAGCATGATCTACCGGGAGCGCCGGAAGGCCCTCGAACAGGACTCGGTTCACGAGGAGATCCTGGAGATGGCCGACAACGTCATAGACTCGATCCTCGAGCCCAGCCTCAACCCCGAGGTCGAGCCCGAGGACTGGGATTACCAGACCCTTGCCGACCACATCAAGAAGATCTTCCCCATCGAGACTCCCATCGATTCCTGGAAGAAACTGTCGAGGGACGAACTGTTCGAGGAGATCTCCAGGACGGTTGCCAACCAGATCCAGGCCAAAGGGATGGAAGCGGGGGCGGAGAATTTCAGGATGCTGGAGAAGTTCCTGCTCCTCCAGATGGTGGACGCCAAGTGGAAGGACCACCTCCACAATATGGACACGCTTCAGGAAGGCATCCACCTTCGTTCCTGGGGTCAGCGCGATCCTCTGGTTGAATACAAGATCGAGGGCTCCTCGATGTTCAACGAGATGATCGCGGCAATTCGCGAAGACGTGATGTTCTACCTGTTCCGGACCCAGTATTCCAGGTCCGAGGAAAGGGAAGCGATCGAGGAGAAGGAGCAGGAACTCAGCTACAACCGGGGCGAGGAGGATTCCGGGCCGCGCGCACCCAAGCGGGCGGAGGAGAAAACCGGGCGCAACGATCCCTGTCCCTGCGGGAGCGGAAAGAAGTACAAGAAATGTTGCGGGATGAACCCCTGAGGGGCGGGGTTTGTGGTATCCTGGATAACCGGATCGGTGAATGAAACCATGAAGAAGACCCGTGCTGGAATCACTCTGCTCGAAGTGCTTCTTGCAATGACGATCCTGTCCACGATTCTCCTTCCCATCGGAATGTTCCTTCTCGAGTATGTCAAGGGAAGCAGCGAGTTGGGCGAGTTCCACCAGGTGATGAACCTCCTCGAGGAGAAAATGGAGATGGCTCTTTCCCAGCCTTTTCGGGGAATCCCCAACGGAGAGAGCAAAGACACCAGGCTCACCTTCAACGGCAAGGAGGTCGTCGATCTCCGTCCCGCGCAGATCGGGGGAGACGTCGTCAAGTTCACCCTCACCGCCGAATCGTTTCCGGTCCAGTTTTCGGCCTGCACCGACCCCGCAAAGGGGACCAACGAGGTCGTCCGGGTCGAGGAGGGGCTGAAGAAACTGACGATCAAGGGTACCTGGGGGAAGAAGACCACCCACACCCTCGATCTGGTCGCATACAAGGCGGATCTATGAACTTCGACCGTCGCGGAATCGCCATCCCGATCGTTCTCGGTGCGATCCTCTGCCTTGCCGTCTGGATCGGTTCGCTATCGTGGACGATGTCCAACAGTCGAAGCAGGTTCACGCAGGTTCTCAAGTTGAGGCGGGCCTACTTCATGGCCCGTTCCGGCCTCCAGCATTTTTTCCTGAAGGTGAAGGTCTTCCAGAGGATGCACCCCGAAGCCATCTCGGTCCTCCAGAGTTCGCGACGGGACCAGTGGCCGGTGCTTTCGCAGTCGTTCGTGGAAGACATCAAGATCCCCTCCGAAGGGGAAACGGGTTATCATTACGAGATTTCCAGCTTCACCATAAGCTCACAGGACATCGAGCGGTCGGAAATGGCCATCGAGATCCTTGCCAGGGGGAACTTCGAAGGGTTTCCCGACACTATCAAGCGCGTCTATCGGGTCTCACGCTGACCCGTCATCTCAAGGAGGAACACCGTGGAATTCGAGATTCAGGAACGAATCCGTGACATGAAAACCCGGCTCTCCAGTATCGGGGGGCATCTTTGACGTACCCAGGCGAAGAGCGGAGATAAACCAGCTCGAAGAGCGGACCGCCGCTCCCGGCTTTTGGAACGACAGGGCGAAAGCCCAGTCCGTTTCCCAGAAAATCGCGGAGCTGCGGAAGTCCTGTGACGCCTTCGAGGCGATCAATCGCGAGTTTTCCGACACCGTCGAGCTCCTCGAGATATCCGAGAGCGAGGGCGATTCGGCGATGTTTTCCCAGCTGGTTTCCCAGCTCGACCCCATCTCCAGGCGTATCGACGGTCTCGAACTGACGACGTTCCTTTCCGAGGAATACGATCAGTCCGACACCTACCTCTCGATCAAACCGGGAGCGGGTGGAACGGAATCCACGGACTGGGCGTCGATGCTTTTCCGCATGTACCAGCGCTGGATTGAAAAGGTCGGGTTCAAATACGATTTGATCGATCTCCAGGAGGAAGACCAGGGGATCAAATCCGTAACGATCCTTGTAAAGGGAACATACGCTTACGGGAACCTCAAGGGTGAAAAGGGCGTCCACCGCCTGGTCCGGATCTCACCCTTCGACGCCAACGCCCGCCGCCACACGAGTTTTGCCGCGGTCGACGTCATCCCGGTGCTTCCCGACGACGTTGATGTGGAAGTCCGGGACGAGGATCTGAAGCTCGACTTCTTCCGGAGCTCCGGTGCG
This sequence comes from uncultured bacterium, assembly GCA_964428355.1. Taxonomy (GTDB): domain Bacteria; phylum Muiribacteriota; class Ozemobacteria; order Ozemobacterales; family Ozemobacteraceae; genus CAYRYU01. The sequence continues at coordinate 34,445 of CAYRYU010000003.1, read as the reverse complement.
GGCGGCCAGCACGTCAACAAGACCAGTTCCGCCGTCCGGATCACGCACATCCCCTCGGGAATCATTGTCACCTGCCAGATCGAGCGGAGCCAGCATCAGAACCGCGAGGTCGCCCTCAAGATGCTCAAGGCCCGTTTGTACAAGATCCAAAAGGAAGCACAGGAGAAGGAACTGAAGAACATCCAGGGGGAGATGAAGAACATCGCCTTCGGAAGCCAGATCCGTTCCTACGTTTTCTGCCCCTATACCCTCGTGAAAGACCTGAGGACGGGGGAGCAGACCAGCGACGTCCAGCGCGTCATGGATGGGGATCTCGACCGTTTCGTGAATGCGTTTCTGAAATGGCACGCCGCCGGCGAGAAGCCCCGAAACATCGCCCAGGAGGACGAGTGACCGGCCGTTTGACCTGGAAAGCTCCCGGAACGCGTCGTTCCAAAGGAACGGCCATGTTCATGCTTTTGACCGTCGTTGGGATGCTGTACATCTTCGGGACGATGTTCATCAGTTACATGACCCAGGAACGAGCCCAGATGGCCCGCCAGGGGGACACCATCGTCGCCTACTACCTCGCCGAGGCGGGAGTCGAGAAGGCTATGATCAGGATGCGGGAGTTGTTTTCCGAGCCCCTCATGAAGGAAGGGGAGATCAACGACCGGATCCTTTCCCTGCTCGACATCGACCGGGCCGAGAACTTCCAGCTCAAGGTCAACATCGAGGACGGGGAACTGATGAAAGGCGGAACCGTCGAAGTCCTGGTCGAGGTGCAGAATCTCAAGTTGACTCCCTTCAAGACATACATAGACGAGTATGAGGAGGTCCCCCCTTCACTGAAGATCTATCGGAAGGAGAATCGCGACACCTATGCCGACAAGGCCCTCGGCGGCTGGGAAGGCAACCTTAGGTTCGTCTCCACTGCGACTTTCCATCGCGCCACCAAGAAGCTCGAGGTGGTCCGTGACCTCAAGGTAAGCGACCTGACGCCCCCCGGGGAGAACTACACGTTGTTCATCTCCGGCAAGCGCGACGAATACCTGAAGGAGGGCGAGTTCCGGTGCCGTAACTGGAGTGTCGTCAGGTCTCTCAAGGAGATGGTGGACGAGATCGTCAAGAAAACCAACGACGCGGTCTCCGAATCCTTCGGAAGCAGCGCCGACAGCCTTTTCTGGGAACCCAAATCGGCAGCCATGATCAGCTTCGAAGGGGATCTCAAGGTCAAAGTCCTGAAGGTGATAAGAAAGCTTGTCATGGCGGTCTCGGACATCAAGATCAAGGATTTCGTCGACACCACCATCCAGAACCTGCACCCGTACCTCTGGGGAAAAATCCGTACCAACGGTCGGCTGCACGCCTACCTTCCCTTTTTTGCCGCCGACGACATCATCAACTACTTCGAGGACAACTCTATCTTTTCCCACCAGCGCCCCGAGATCGGGTATCTGTTCTGCAACAACCAGCTTCATGACCCATATCTCAGCAAATACACCTATTACGAAGGCGAGATCATCCGCTACTATCAGAAATTGAAACCTTATGTTCTCGGGATCACCGAAACGCCCTATCCGAGCTCCGACCCCTATACGATAAACACCAAGTTCGATTTCGTCTCACGGTATCCCAACAAGCTCGACCCGCTTCAGCTCGAACGTATCAAGAAGCACGCCAAGGAGTTCTGCCACGAGTTCCATGAAGGCGATCTCATCCTGAAGGGAACCTATCAGAAACCTGTGTCCGTCTGGGGTATCATCTACGTTCAGGGCAACGTGCAGATCGGAGGCCGCATCTCCGGGCAGGCCATGATCGTGACCGAGGGCAACATCATTCTAACGGACAACATCACCCATGAAAGCGCGAACTCCTTTCTTTCCCTGGTCGCGATCAACGGTCTGGTGACCTACGCCCAGGGATTTTCTGAAGCCAAGGTCGAGTCCGCGATCTATGCGAAAAACAGCATCAAGGGCGGCCACCAGATCAACATCCTCGGCAACCTCGTAGTCGAGAACCTCAACCGGATGGAGCGGGAAGACGGCCCGATCCTGATGCCCAAAAGGGTCTGGATCAACTACGATTCGAACCTCAAGAGCCAGACGGGAAACAACGTCTGCTTCAATGTTTCGGAGCGCATCCTGACCTTCCGGGACCTCGGGAACTGACCACTCTCCTGCTTCTCCCGCCTGAGCCCGCGGGGAGGGTTCCGGGAACCTTGTTGGCGGCAAGGTGCGGGACGGTTCAGGGGGAGGGGGTGGAGTTGCTCTGGAGGAAGTTGCCGAGGGTGGGGACGAAAGAAAACCCGTCCGTGACGGTTTTCAGGCATGGATAGCTCTCCGCAAGCTTGGCTTCATCTCCTCCCAGTTCCCGTTCCTGGCGGGAATACCTGAATAGAACCCGGTTCCGGGTTTTCGAAACCTCTTCCAGGTGCCGGTGGAACGAGTCGAATTGGGCTTTTGGAAGTATCTTCGGAGGCGCGAAAGCCAGGATCTTCTCGATGTCCATCACCTTCAGGAGAAGGGCGAACTGCCTCTTTGATTCCTGGAACGGGGACATCTTCTCTTCGAGAAGGATCTCCATGTGCTTTTTCGCGAGAGCGAGATGGGTGGAGAACACCTTCACGAGGCGGTCAGGACGCTCCAAGGCTCCCAGTACCTTGTGTTTGTTCTTCCAGAGGTCGGGTCCGAGGTGGGCTTCGTCGAATGAGGAAAGCGCTTTTTCCACCTCGGGTTTCAGATGGTGGATGAACTGGAAGGCGATGCGGGCGACCTCGTAACTGTCACTCGCGATCGCCAGGGAGCGGTCGAATGCCGCCTTGTCGTAGACTCCCGACCCCGCCCCACCGGCTTCCGCGAGCTTCTTCGCGATCCGTTCGTCGGCTCCGAGGAGAAACTCCGATTCCAGGAACAACCGACAGATGACTTTCATTTTTCCCAAGGCCAGGAGGGTGTCCCGGTCGCCGCCGAATCTCTGTATCAGCTGGTTCAGAGGTGTAACGGGTTCGAGGAAAAGGGAGAAGCAGATCTCACGCTCAACATCGGCATCCGAGACGTCCAGGGTCGGGACCTTCTTGGACGTCGCCAGAGGCGCGGGAAACTGGCTTCGGATCGCGTAGGCCCCTTTCCCGGTGCGGGTTTTCCAGTCGAGTCCGATGTCGGTCTGGAAGAGATTGTTCTTGCTGTCTGCCCCACCGGGAACCGGAACCCGGCCGTTTTCTATGCCGAGCCGAAAATCCTTGACCTGGTCGTAAAGGGGAAGGAATGTCCTGTCCAGGTTCCCGTCGGTGGCGGGATCTATCGCACCCCATGGGGCGAGGCGATCCTCCATGGTCTCGAAAAAAACCGACTGCCCGTCGACCACCGGAGTGGGGCCTTGCTTTCCGCTCTCACAACCCAGTGCCTTGAACCCGAATGGATTCACCGAAACCTCCCGGCTGCAGTCCTCGAAGACCTTTTGCGTTAGGAGGATGGCGGTGAAGTGTTCCCCCGTGAAGCCGATCTCCTTGCTCATTCCGTTGACGAAATTTATCAACAGAAGCCCGATCGCAGAGATGAGGAGCATCGCGATCAGGAGCTCGGGGAAGGAAACACCTCGGCTCCTTGGGATCATTCGATGTCTCCCAGGTTCATCGTGGTGACATGTGTGACGAACTGGAACGACTGTTTCTCATTTGCCAGGGTCATGTTGATCTGTATGCTGCCGGGAGTGGGCGCGGTGAAGGCGATCCTTTCGACACCCTCCGCCAGGGTCTTCCCGTTTTCCGCCTTGTGGGACCCGCCGAAATCGTCGAGGTAGGACTTCAGCAGATAGAGCGGCTTTTTGCAGGTTTCGGAGTTTGGCTTGTCGTCGTCGAGGAAAAGAATGCACATCCGGTTCTTGATGTCCTTGAAAACCAGGAAGGAAGTGGTTTCCCCAAGAAGGGGCCGCACGATATCGGTTCCCTTCTTGACTTCGGTAAGAAGCTGATCGGCTGCCCTTCGGGCGTTCATCTGGAGAGCGAGCTTCTTCGAGACATCGCTCTGGATTCGTGTCTGGAAATGGGAGTGCAGCCTATAGAGAACGGCAAGGAGACAGCTGGCAACCATACAGACCACGGCGATCTCGACAAGGGTGAACCCTTTCCGGAAGAGTCCGCAGGATCGCCCTTTCCCTGGAGCTCTCATGGAAAAGCGCTGCTCGAGGCGCTCAGCTTGCTCCGGTTGTCTGTGGTTTCCATTTCGAAACTGACCCTTTGCCCTTTCTTGATATTGTACTTGTATAACAGGGCGGCGGCGGGTGCCCAGTCGATGGTTCCGTTTGCGCCGGGCTTCTGGACCATCGAGGCGGTGTCCGTGGCCCCCTTGACGATGGAGTAGTACTCCCCGAAACCGTCAACCCGGTTCCAGAGGATAAGTGGGAACTTCCCCTGGGCCGGGGACTCGTTTCCGTTCTCGTCGAAGAGGACTTCGCTATCATCCTTGTTGAAAATCCTCACCGTAAGCACTCCCGCGATCGGACCGCTCACGATGGGATAGGGCTCGATGTTCACGGTTCCATCGGATTGGGCGACCCTGACATCCGACCCCGAACCGACGATCCTGACATCTCCCTGCACGGGAACGAGGTCCGCGGGAAGGGGGACGGGAAGAGGCGGAGAGACCGTCTCGCGTTCCTGCGTGGTTGTGAAAACCCCCGGAGGGGGCGGTGGAGTCCCGCCCTGGGAGGTTCCGATCGGAGGAGCGGGCAGTGGGGGTGCTCCGGGGGGCCTGGCATCGAGAATTGGAGCGACATCGTTGACCTTGGGAAGGGAAACGATCTGGCGCGCCTTGTCGAGGGCCTTGGGGAGATTTTCCTTCCGTTCCTTGAGGATCTTCTCCAGTTCCGGGGCGAAGGAGCTCTGGGCTCCGGTGGGGAAGAAGTTCGGGTCGATTCCCGAAAAGAAGATGTTGAAGACCCGGTTCGAGATGTCGAGGAGGTCGTCCTGGTACAGGATCCGCCAGAGGTAGGTCTGTTCATGGCCGTAAGCGGCGGCTTTTACGTAAATATCGGCCTGGAATTCGTGTCCGGGAGCGTCGATCACGAAGCAATCGTATGTGCCCTCGAACAGGCTCTGGTTGCGCTCGGAAAAAGGGGTTCCCCGGAAAAAACGCTCCTGCCAAGGCTTTTCCCGGATGCGCATCATGACCTTCGAATAGACGGAGAAGGCGATGTTGTAGACGAGCTGGTTGCGGTTCATGTGCTGGACCTGGCCCAGGTAGCTCCGGGAGACCGTCGAAAGCGAGAAAGAGAGGAGACCGATTCCCAGGAGGATGAATAGGGCAACCGGGATCAGGAAACCTCTCGATGTCTGCAACCTGGACCGCTCCAAGGAACCGACCGGCACGATGCGGGAAGTGGGCGTTTGCAGCCCGGATGGCGCTTCGCAAACGAACCCTCCGCCCAAAACCCTTCTGCCGATCGGTTCGGAATATGCCTTCATTCTACACCGAACCCCGGATCCATTCCAAGCAAGGCTTTCCTCCGTCAGTGGTGTTGGAGTAGAATCAATGAAATGAGCGATGCAGCGAACCTGGCTCCTCTCGGGAGAACGCTCGAACTTTTCGGGAAGAAGCGAACCCTCATCGGGGGCGTGGTGGTACTGGCCTTCTGGCTTCTCGCGATCTTCGCGGGAAAAGTCCCCCAGACGCTCGATCGCCTGTCGGTCGATCTTGCGACAAGATGGATCGGTGAATTGAGGGCTCCCCACCCTTCCCTCCTCGTTGTCGGAATCGATGACCAGACGTTGGAAAGCGTCCCCGAGCGGTGGCCTTGGTCACGGGGCACCCTTGCCCGCCTGCTGGAGAAGATCGTCCAGGGAAACCCCCGACTGGTCGTCATGGACATCCTCCTCAGGCATCCCGAGGCCGCCGACGAGGGAAAGGGCGATCGCGCGCTTGCGGAAGTGATCCGCGCGTCGGGCAGGGTGGGCCTGGTGACCGCTGTCCAGTCCTCCCGGTCCGAGCTGGGAACGGAGATGACGATCTTCCGGAATGCCGAGGTCTTTTCCCGGGAAGCCGCTTTCGAAGGTTTCGCCCAGGTCCGGGTCGATGAGGACGGGTTGGTGCGGAGATTCACTCCCGCCGATCCACGGATGCCGGAGGAAAGTTGCGCCCTTCAGGCCGCCCGAAAGATCGCTTCCACCGTTGGCGATCTTCCGGCCCCAGGCTCCGCCTCCGACGAATATCTCCTGGCGTTCGCCCGCCGGGGTGGCGGGATTCCCTTCATCAGGGCTTCGGACCTGCTTTCCGGGGATGTCTCCCCAGAACTCCTCAGATACAGGGTCGTAGTGCTGGGCGCGACGGCAAAAACCCTCCAGGATCAGTGGGCCACTCCATGTGGGATTTTTTCCGGACCGATGCTTCTCGCGACGGCGGTCGACTCGCTCGTATCAGGCCGGGCACTCATCTTTCCCCGCGGGAGTTTGAGGTGCCTGCTGGCGCTCCTGTCGGGAATGGCCTTCGGCCTGTGGTTCGGGGGGGCGCAGGGAGTCGGCGCACTTTGTCGTTCGGCCATGGCTGCTGGTCTGACCCTCGTCTTTGGAACCATGCTCATGACCGCGGGATTGGGGTTCCTCGTTCCCCTCGGGTGGCTTGCAACCGGATGGTGGGCGGTTTCACTGACCACTTTCCTCCTCTCCTCGTTCGTGACCTTTCTCGACATCCGTATTGCCAAAGCGGAGGCGGCGGCAGCCGGAGTCGTTCAGCAGAGGCTTTTTCCCGAGCAGGCCTGGACGGACCCTCTGGGGTTCCACTGTCGTGGTAAGTGCCTTCCCTGCGAGGAATCGGGTGGTGACTACTTCGATTTCTTCCCGCTTCCGGACGGCGCCCTCCTTTTCCTGATCGCCGATGTGGCGGGCCATGGAATACCGGCGGCGATGGTGACGGTAATGGCGAAAACCACCGTCCATCTGATGATTCAGGCGGGGGAGACCTCTCCGAATCAGATTCTCGAACGGTTGAACCTCGTGATCTACCAGCTTGCGGCGGGTGAAAAGCTTATAACCGCTGTCGTAGGCCGGCTATCGCCGAAGAGCGGAGAGATACTGCTGGCGCCGGCTGGCCACGTGGCTCCGGTCCTCGTCAAACAGGACGGAACGCTCAAGGAGCTCGCTTTGCCGTCCCTTCCCATCGGGTTGAGAAAGACCCGCAAGCCAAGGGAAATGCAGTTGGAGCTTGCGCCCGGAGACCGTCTGCTGCTCTATTCGGACGGGATTCCCGAGGCGCTTGACTGGGCAAACATTCCAATGGGGTATGACCTCTGGTATTCCCACCTTTCACGGGTTCTTCCCGGTTTCGGAACCCAGACGCCCCTGGAGAGCCTGCTCGAACCGGTCAGGAACCACGCCCGCGGAAAACCATTCTCCGACGATGTCACGCTTCTCCTGCTGCAGCGGGAAATGGTATCATCGGGATAGGATTTCCAGACAAAAGGAACTGGGAGGGACTCGATGTCGAGAGTACGGAATATCCTCTTTTCGCTCATCCCGGCCTTGCTTCTGATGGTTCTCTTTGCGGGAGGTTGCGGTGGCGCCGCCCAGGAAATCGCAACCATCCGGAAACCTCAAGGTGGAGTCGAGGCCCGGGGGACCCCCGAAACAAGCTTCCTCCCTGCCGTTGACGGCACCCGGATGAGCACCGGGGGGGCGGCGAGAACCGGGCCAAAAGGATCGGGAATCATCACCTTTTCAAAAGGATCGAACATCACCCTCCGCCCCAACACCTTTTTCGAAGTCGGCGGAGAACAGGACCTGGGAGCTCAGAAGGAAGGCACCGCCATCTACCGGATCCAGAAAGGCGGCGGCCAGATAAGCGTCGACTCCCCTGTGGGACACACCCTGGTCCTGGGCACGACGTTCGCCATCTCCCTCGCAACCGATGTTTCCACCCTTTGGGTCCAGGAAGGAACGGTGGCATTCACCCCCAACATGGGTGGAGCCAGTCAAACCTTGACCGCAGGCCAGAAACTCCTGATTTCCCGGACTGGGTCCCCCTCCGCCCCCATTGCCTTCGACCCGGCCGAAGAAGACCGGGTCTTCAAGGGAGACGGGACCGATCCCAAGCTCAACCAGGAATGACCCTGGAAAAAGAGGAGAACCCGGGAAGGCGTTCCTTCGAACTCCCAGAGTCCGCCGCCGAAGACGTTCCCGCGTCCTTGTCCAGGGGATTTCCCCTTGCCCTCATCCTCGTCTTCCTTGGACTGAGCGCAAGCATAATTGCGGCAGGGGCTGGTTTCTATCTCAGGCATCGGGCGGAGATCCAGGCGACCGCACAGCAGAACCTGTTTGCCATAGCGCGTTTGAAGGTCGATCAGATCGTGGAGTGGCGGAAAGAGCTGATCCTGGCGGGGCGTTCAATTCGCAGCGACCCCTGGGTGGTAGGGAACTTTCTTGCCTGCCTGCGGGGAAAGGCCGATCCGGATCTCCAACGTCAGGCCCGGGAATGGCTCGACAGGGTTTTCCCCACCTTCGGGGCGATCAACGGGCTTCTCCTCAAATACGACGGTGAGGTCGTCCTGTCTTCGCCACCCACTTCCCCCGGCCCCGGCAAGGACCTTCTCGACCGGCTTCGGGCTCTCCAGATCGAACCGCGTCTGAACCTCTCGGACGTTCATCAGAACGCGGCAGTCCCTTTCCTCCATTTCGATCTCATCATCCCCTTGCTTTCAGAAGGATCCAGGGTGGAAGGCTTTTTCGTCTTTCGGATCGATCCCCAGAAGTACATCTATCCGCTCATCCAGGGCTGGCCGGTTCCATCGGAATCCGCGGAGAATCTCCTGGTCCGGAGGGATGGTGACCAGATCCTCTTTTTGAACGATCTCCGGTTCCGCGGGAGATCCGCCCTCGGATTCAGGCTTGGAATCAACTCTGAAACGCTCCTGTCGGCTCAAGCCCTCAGGGGGGCGGAGGGCATTGTGGAGGGGACCGATTACCGCGGGGTGGAGGTCATCGGGGCAACCCGGAAGGTTCCCGAGACCGACTGGAGCATAATCAGCAAGATGGATGCCGAAGAGGCCTTCCGTCCGCTCCGGCAGCAGGTCAGAACCGTCCTCCTCTCGGTCTGCCTTATGATTCTCGCTGCAGGCGCGATCACGGCCATTTTCTGGCGGTCGGAGCGGAAGGCGTTCGACAAGAGGCAATCCGATGCCCTGATGGAGAGGGAGCTCCTGGCCAAGAAGCTCGAACTTCTTTCCCGTTTTGGGAGCGATCTGGTCGTTTTCGCGGATTCGGATGGGATGATCCTGGATGTGAACGACCGGGCTCCGGAAGCCTATGGTTATTCGGGGGAGGAGTTGCGGGGGATGAGGGTCAGGGATCTTTGTTCCGCGGGCCGGCAGGCCGAATCTGACCAGGTTCTCGAGACCGCGGGATACTCCGAGGGGATCCGTTTTGAAACCGTTCACAGCAGGAAAAGCGGGGAGCAGTTCGCCGTCGAGGTCAGCGCCCGCCCCGTTTCGATCGGGAGCCGGACGTTCCTTCACCTTGTGATTCGCGACATTTCCCAGAGGAAAGCTGCGGAATCCTCGATCCGGGCATCAGAAGAGAAGTTCAGGACCTGGTTCGACCAGGCTCCGATAGGGATGGTCATCCTTCTCCAGGAGCGGATCCAGGACGCAAATCCCGCCGCCCGGGCACTGTTCGGGCTTCCTCCCGACCGCCTCCTGAACAGGCCCCTGCTTCAGTTTTCCCCCCCGACCCAGCCGGATGGAAAGGCGTCCGACGAGTCGTTCCACATGAGGCTCCGGGAGGCCCTTGCCGCACCCCAGACGTTCGAATGGCGGTTTCTTAAAGGTGATGGCAAGGGGGAGTTCGAGGCGGAGACGGGGCTTTTCGGTTTCGAGATAGGCGCAACCGTCTTCTTCCACCTCACCCTCCGTGACATCACCCGCGAAAAGAGTCTTCGCCAGCAGTTCCTTCAAGCCCAGAAGATGGAAACCGTCGGAAGGCTTGCGGGCGGAGTGGCGCATGACTTCAACAACCTCCTGACTGCAATTATCGGATACGGCGACCTCCTCCTGGCCCGGCTCAGGGCGGAGAACCAACCGATCCAGGAAGTGGAGGAGATTCTGAAGGCGGGGAATCGCGCATCGGGTCTCACGAGACAGCTCCTTTCCTTCAGCCGGAAGCAGATTTTCCAGCCCAAGATCCTCTGCCTCAATCAGGTGATACGTGAGATGGGCAGGCTTCTGGAACGGCTCCTGGGGGAGAACATCCGGCTCGTGATGGTTCTGGCACCCCAACTTCCCCTGGTCAAGGTCGACCCGGGCGAAATGGGGCAGGTCCTTCTTAATCTTGCCGTGAACGGCCGTGAGGCCATGGCCGCGGGAGGATGCCTGACGATAGAAACCCAGGGTGTGGATCTGGACGAGGCATTCTGCCGGACGCATCTTGGGATGAAACCGGGCAACTTTGTCCAGATGAGTATAAGTGACACGGGGAAGGGAATGGCCCCCGAAGTCATCGCCCATATTTTTGAACCTTTCTTCACCACAAAAACCAAGGGAACCGGTCTGGGCCTTTCAACGGTTTTCGGGATCGTCAAACAACACGGCGGGGAGATCCTCTGCTACTCGGAACCCGACCGCGGGACGACGTTCAAGGTTTTCCTGCCCCCCACCAGCGAAACCGGAGACCGGCAATCCGAACAGCAGGACGGGCCGGTTGTCCTGCACGGGACCGAGGCGATACTGATCGTGGAGGATGATGAAGCCGTTCGGAAGATGGCGGCCTCGACCTTGAGGAGATACGGTTATTCGGTCGTGGAGGCCCCCGATCCGGAAACGACCTTCAACCTCCTTCCCACGCTGAAGGGCAGGATAGAACTGGTCATCTGTGATGTCGTCATGCCCGGAATGAGCGGTCCCGAGATGATGGCCCGGATTCTCCCGCTTCTGCCGGGGGTCCCGGTCTTGTACATTTCGGGATATTCCGAGAACGCCGTTATCCAGGGAGGATTCCTCTCACCCGGGGTCATACTGCTTTCCAAACCCTTCACTCCCGAAACCCTCCTTCGAAAGGTTAGAGCGGTAATCGACTCGGGGAAGGGAACCACGGGAACATCTGGAAACACCCACGGTTCAGCTCCCGAAACGGACGGTTCTCCGCCGAAAGGGAAGAATGCATGACCGCATGGCTGACGGAGGATTTCATCCAGTTTTTCGGGGGGGCCGGTTTCGTGGCGGCCGGGATCGCTTTCCTCTTCGCGGCCCCGGACCGCCCTGGCCGCTTCCCGTGGTATTTTTTTTCCGGTTTCAGCTTCATGCAGGGGATGATCATGATCGGCCGGACCAATCCCCTGGCGGCGATTCTTTCACCTTTCTTCACGGTCCCCCACCTTGCGCTCGAGTTCTTCTCCTACCTGATCCTGCTTTCTCTCGCTGCCACGAAACCGGGAGTAGAGGCTCCGGAGCACCCGGGACCGGGAACCATTCTTTCCGAAAAGGGCCCCATCCGGAGCCTCCTTTTGTTCCTTGCCCTTTCTTTCGCGGCCTATCCGGCACTTCTTCTTTGGGACGAGACGATGGGTTCATCGGTTCTCCCGTTCCTTGGCCTTATCGGATCAGCGATCGGAGCGGTCCATCTCTTCTTCCAGGCCCCCGGTTCCCTCGCACCTCTTTTCCTTTGTACCGGAGGGTTGATGGTTGTCCATTCCGCAACCCTTTTCCACCCCCAGGCAATTGGACCATCACTTTCCCATTCCCCTTTCTTCGTACTTGCCGTCAGGGGGCTGGCCGGTTGTGCACTCGCCCTCACCACATGGTTTTCCGTCCGGCTTCGACAGCGGCCACGTGCCTCTGTGGCGGGCTTTTCGGAAATCGGAGCCAGGTGGGGCGCGGTCGATGGGGGGGTGGAACCGGCGGCAAGCCGCATCAGAATGGCGTTTTCTTTGGGAATTCCGGTTATCGTCGCGTTCATGACGATTTCGGGTTATTTTCTCATCCGGGAACTCGATTCGAAGTCGATGATCCGGGAGGCCGAGCGCTCTGAAGGCCACTTTTCAGGGCTCCGGCAGGGTCTCGAGGCCATCATCCGCCAGACCAATGCCTTCTCGCAGGTTCTCGGAACCTCCCGGTGGATTCCCGCTGCGCTAGTCGGGTCCAATCCGGAGGCAATCGACGGGGCAAACCTGGTTCTCGACCGGTTCGCCCAGGGAAATCCGGGAGCGGTAGCTTACCTGATGAACCGGGACGGATTGGTTCTTGCGTCCTCGAACAGGCATGCCCCCGACAGCTTCCTCGGAAACAATTACTCCTTCCGACCGTACTTCCGTGATGCCCTGGCGGGGGGAACGGGGGGGATGCTGGCCAGGGGAGTGACCTCCAAGCTTTTCGGATACTATTCGGCATACCCCGTCCGTTCGGAAAACAGGGAGATCCTCGGTGTCGTTGCACTGAAAGCCCCTCTCGAACCTTTGAGATCCGCCCTTCCGTTCCACCCCCAGATCGCGCTGTTCGACCAGGAGGGAATTGTGGTTCTGTCGAACTTCGACCGGCCGGATTGGGCGAATCTGATGGAGTTCGTAAAGACAACCGATTCGCAATGCTCCTTCCAGATTCCCTCCGAGACCGGTGAGGGATTCGTCAACTTCAACTTCCACTTCCCCAAGGCAACTGGTGGCCGCGGTCCAAGGCATGCAGGCCTGATTTTCCATGCCGTTCTGAAAGACTGGAACTGGACGTTCCTGCTGGTGGACGATCCCGTTTTCCATCTCCGGCAACGGTTGCAGGGATTCCTGCTCCTTCTTCTCCTGATCGCTGTGACGGTCGGAAGTGGGTTGTGGATCGAAAGCTTCGGATGGTGGCAAAGGAAGACCAGGAGCTTCGAACGTTTGTTCAAGAGTCTCACGGAAAGCCTTCCCAGTACGGTGCTTTTCCTTGATCCCGAAGGGGGGATCCTGAAATCGAACGACCTGCCCCCTCTTGGCGGTTTTCTGAGGGAAATCCCTTCGAAGGACATCCGGACCCTGCCATGGGACCGTCCCTCCGAAATGAACATCCGGCGGCTCTGGGAAGGGTTTCTGGAAGGAAACCATGCTGCCACGCTCGTCAAGCTCGCCCCACCTACCTGGAACCAGCGCACTTTCGAGTTCTCCCTCCACCCCATCCGGGATGGAAGCGGAAGGATCTCCGAGGCGATCGGGATCTTCACCGATGTCACCCATCACCGGCAGACCTCCCTGGACCTGCGCCGGGAGCTGAGTTTCACGCGATGCCTGCTCGAGACCGCCCGGTTCATCATAATCGTTTTCGACCGGAACGGTCGGGTGGTCAGGGGAAATCCTTTTCTAGAGGAGATTTCAGGAGTGTCCGAGGGAGAGCTTGGGGGGAGGGACTGGGTCGACCTGATTCTGCGTGAGGCAGATCGCGAGACGTTCCGAAAGGCTCTGGCCCAAGCCGGCTCAGGGACGAGGGTTGAATCCCTGGCCTGTCCGATCATCGATTGGAACAGGCGGGAACGCATCGTCGAGTGGGCCCTCAGCCCCCTCTCGGATTCCCCCGAGGTGGTTTCGGGCGTTCTCGCGGTTGGGAAGGAGCCGATCGACAAGCTTTCCGAACATGCGCTTTACGAAAAGAAGAATGCCAGGCGAGAGGCGATGAACTCCTGCTTCCTCTCTTTCGGGATCCATTCCCCGACGAACATTTCCCTGCTCATCAGAGCTTCGGCAAAGATCATCGGCGCGGATCAAGCCTGCTACTGGAGGCTGGAGAACGGGGGAAATGCAAGACTCGTCTTTCTGCTGAAGGGGGATTCATCAGCGGTTCCCATTCAAGCGGCGGCAGCCTTTTTCGGGAACCGGGAATTGGAAAAAGGGATCCGGGAAGCCTCCTTTCTCTCCCGCTCGGATTCGCCCCAATGGTGGGAGAAAGATTTCGCCCTTCTCCGGATTGCCCCCGAATCAGTGATGGTGGTCCCGATCTGGAACGGACCCAAGCCCGAAGGGTGGGTGTACTTCCACTTTTCGGGGAAGGACGGGGCCGGAGAACGGCGGTCGGAAAGGGGTGCCCGGTCGGTCCCTGGGCAGGCAGCCGGGGCATTTCCTGGATACCGCGGCCAGGGTCCGGATTTCGATCCGGATGATCTGGACCTTGCGATGTTCATGGGCTCGGTGGTCGGGATCGAAGAAGGTCGAAGGGCTGCACTGGAACACCTTGCCCGGACGATCAGGGAGTTGTCCAGCCGGGAAAAGCAGAACGACGCGGAACTCGAGATTGCGCGGACAGTCCACCGTTCCCTGCTTCCCAGCGAGTTCCCACCGATCTCGGGATTCTCCTTTGGGTTGGCTTTCCAGCCCTGTTTCAAGGTCGGGGGCGACTTTTTCCAGATCCTTCCATTTTCCAACCCCGAACGCCTTGGAATCCTCTTCGCGGACATCAGCGGCCACGGGGTGGCTGGGGCAATGTTGGCGTTCATGTTCAAAGTGCATGCCCAGGCCGTTTTCATGAAGATCTCCAATCCCATCGAGGCATTCATGGAAATGAACAAACGGCTGAGCGACGATTTTCCCGCGGGCTTCTTCGCTTCCCTTTTCTACCTGACCATCGAAGCGGGTTCCCCCAGGTTACGACTCGTTTCGGCTTCCCCGGAGCGGCCCTTGATAATAGGGCCCGCCGGCTCGATAGAGGTTCTTTCGGGCGGAGGTCCACCTCTCGGCCTCTTGCCTCCCGAAGCGGTGAGTCGGGGTGATTTCACGGTCCAGGAGTTCCCTTTTCCGGTTGGAGCCACACTTCTGATGTATACAGACGGTCTTCCAGACATTGCCCTTGACCCACAGCGTCGGAAAAGGCTGGGAATGGAAGGGCTCCTTGGGTTGGCGGCGGGGAATCACGGGCTTCCTCCGCAGGAACTTGCCGACACCCTGTTTTCGAAAGCCACGGAGCTGGCCGCGGCGGATGGAATCGCCGACGACATAATGATACTGACGGTCCGGAACTCCGGGATCCCCAATTCCTGAGACCTGTTGTTTTTCGGGGACCGTCATGGTAACTTTACATGGCTGTCCAATGGAACCGAGAACCCCTTTGCGGGGAGGAACGATGATTCGAATTCTGGTAATCGACGACGACGAGCAGATGAAGAGGCTTTTGCTGGCCATGCTTTCCCAGGATGATTTCCAGGTCGCATGCGCGTCGAGCGGGGAGGAAGGGGCGCGGATCTTCCGCGAAAATCCTTTCGATCTGATCGTTACCGATATCTTCATGCCCGGCTCCTCAGGTTTGGACGTAATCGTCCAGCTCAAGGATGAATACCCCGATGTCAGGTTCATTGCCATTTCGGGAGGGGTTCCCGGGGGAAGTCTCGACCTTCTTCCGGTCGCGCAATCCCTCGGGGCGGAGACGCTCCGGAAGCCCTTTTTCAAGGGTCTCCTCTTGAGCAAGATCAAGAAGCTCATGGAGGAAAAGGAAAAACCCGCGGGCCGGAAGTGATCCGCCTCAACCGAGAGCTTTTTTGAGAGCCTTCTCGAGGTTGGCGATAACGTAGGGTTTCGAAAGAATCTCCTGGATTCCCAGTTCCGCGATCTGCTCGCTGGAGATTGCCGTGCTTCCGAATCCGGAGCAGAGGATAACGGGAATCTCCGGTCGGACCTTGCGAATCTCCTTTACCACGGCCAGGCCGCCCAACCCGGGCATGTTCAGATCGGTCATGACCACGTCGAAGTCGAGGGGGGAGGCAAGGAAGATCTCGAGGGCGGTGACTCCGTCGGTGCACCCCATCACCTCGAACCCGAGAAGGGCGAGAGCCTTCTTCCCGACCTCCACCATCTGGGCTTCATCCTCCACGAGCAGAATCCGCCCACGTTTCCCCACCGGTGATTCGTTCCGGACATCGACCGGCGAGTCGGAGAAATCATGGATCGGGAGATAGATCCGGAAGGTGGACCCCTTCCCCAGCTCGCTTTCCGCCTCGACCACCCCCCCGTTCTCGCGAACGATTCCGTGAACAAGGGCCAGCCCAAGGCCGGTTCCCTCTCCGAAGGGGCGGGTGGAAAAGTAGGGTTCGAAGATCTTTTCGAGGGTGGCGGGGTCCATTCCCACGCCGGTGTCGTTGACCGTCAGGCAAAAAACCTGCTCCCCCGGCATTTCCGATTCCTTCGGAGGCGGGGCTTTGGAGAGGGAGACCCGGATTTCGCCGGACTTCCCGCCGATCGCGAGGACGGCGTTGGTGACAAGGTTCATCAGGACCTGGTGCATCTGCGTCGGGTCGCCAAGGATGAACGCGTGTTCGAACCGGACTTCGATCTGGAGGGAGATCATCTTCGGCACGGTTGCCTTCAGGAGTCCTGCGGTTTCGGCGATGATGGTCTTGAGATCGACGGGGACCCTTTTGAGCTCGCTTTTCCGGCTGAAGGTCAGGATCTGCTTGATGAGGTGCTGTCCCCGCTCCCCGGCTATGATGATCTCCTCCAGGTTCTGGCGGAGCTCGCCTTCAGGGGGAACGAGGAAGCGGCTGATGTCGGCGAAGCCCATGATGACGCCCAGGATGTTGTTGAAGTCGTGCGCGATTCCCCCTGCGAGACGTCCGATGGCATCCATTTTCTGGGAAAACCTCAGATGCTTTTCCATTGCCACCACGGGGGTGATGTCCCGCTGGATCGCGATAAAGTTGGTCACCTGGCCCGAGTCATCACGGACGGGAGTGATCGTGGTGTCGAGATGAACGAGAGTACCGTCCTTCCTTCGGTTGACGATCCGGCCCGTCCATGTCCTGCCCTGGTCGAGGGTGGCGTAGAGGTCGAAGTAGAACTGGGCCGAATGCTCGCCGCTCTTGAACATCCTGGGGTTCTGGAGAAGGAGTTCGTCGCGCGAATATCCCGTCATCTTTTGGAATGTGGGATTGGCGAAAATTATCGATCCATCCTTCTTGGTGATAAGGACCCCTTCCCCCGACTGCTCGATTGCCGCCGCCAGGCGGTCCCGCTCGATTTCGGCCTCCTTCCGGTCGGTGACGTCCCGGGAGACCACGATCACGTGAGAAACCCGCCCGTCGGGCCCGGAGTAGGGGTAGTAGGCGACGTCGAACCAGCGGAGGCCAAGGAAGGCGAACTGGAATTTCATCTGGTAATGCACTTCCTCGCCCGCCAGGCACTTGTCGAGATACTGCCTGATCACGTTGAAGCCCTTTTCCCCCCAGACCTCCTTCACGGTCCGTCCCACGATCTGGTCGAGGGCTTTCCCGTGGGCAATGCAGTAGGCCTTGTTCGCGGCTTCGTAGACGTAGTCCCGCGTGATGAGGGTGAGAAAATCCTTGGAGATGTCGGCGATGAATTCGAACCGTTTCTTCGTTTCCTGAAGAAACTTCTCGTAGGAGAGATCGAAAATGAACCCATCGACATGATCGGCTTTCCCGTCGGGTCCAGCGACCGGGGTGCCCTGATCGGTCAGGAAAAGAATTTTGCCGCTCTTCGCCTGGACACGGTATTCGAGCTTGAAGGTCTTGAGGTCTTCCACCGCTTTCCCGATGGATTCGACGACCTTCTGACGGTCTTCGGGAAGGATGATCCCGTCCAGCGGACGACCGCCCGACCGGGGAAGCTCCCTGGGGGAAAAACCGGTCAGGGCTGGGAGCCCATCGTTTAGGAATTCCATCCGATCGGGGTGGCGAAGGGAATAGCGATAAACGATCCCCGGAAGGTTCTTTAGAAGCCCTTCAAGCGATTTCCCTGCGGCAGCCTTCAATGTCGTCTCTTTTCGGAAGAGGTTCCGGACCGGAAGTTCCCGAGTCCGGGCAAGCCCAATTTGTAAAGATAGCCCAAATCCGCTCCCGGGTCAAAATTCCGTTCCGGTCCAGGATCGGTCAGCGATTTGGGGCTTTGAGATTGTGGTTACAATCGGCTAGATCTGTTATAATGTAAAGCCGATCCAGACTCTCCCGGAGGTTCAAGAGTGAAAAAGCTCAAGACACGGATCTGGTTGGAGAAGCCCACTTCCGGAAATCCTTTCGCCCCCGCGGAATCGTATCTCCATGGCGCGGATTTCTTCCGAAAGGTAGCGACGGGGCTTTCCTTCTCCGGGAACGTGTTCTTCCATTTCCGGGGTAGGAAGCCCACACCCAGGCAGGGCCGATGGATGGACATACTGATGAACCTGGCGTCCAACCCCGGAATCAGGGACGAATCCTCCCGGGTGGCCATGAACGTCACCGTAGGGAACGGCCCGTCACTGAACGGCCTTCTTGCGGGATTGCTTTCCCGAAGCGGAGCCGACCGCGGTGGATATTGGGTCGAGCGGGTAATGACGAACCTGGCCGGTGTCAGGGCGGGGGAGATCGAGGATCTTGGGGGTTGTCGCCCCTTTTCGGGCCTCGGACTCCACTTCGGAAGCCCGGATTTCCGTGCCGCGGCCGTGGTTCCGCTTCTTCGGAAGGAAAAGCTCCTTGGTACGGCTTCAAGGACGCTTCTGGAAGCGGCCACCGATGAAGAGCCGGTTCTCCTGGAAGGACTTGTCGCCGCAGGGCTTCTCGACCTTGGATTCACTTCCCAACAGGGCGCGATGATCTTCCTGTTCGCGGCCGCTCCCTCATTCGGGGCTTTCTCTCTCGAGCAGAGGGAGTTCGGGTTGAAAGAGTACCCGAGTTTCTTCGAGAAGGACGCTTTCGTCTACCACGGTCCGATGCCCGAAAGGAGGAAATGAACCATGGGAAACACCGCGACCCGTCGTGGGAGCAAAGCCGACTCGTTTTCCTCCGGCGAGCTCGGGAAGAGCCACAGGAAGGCTGTTTCGACCCTGGGAATCATGTCCGAGAACCAGCAGATCGTCGTTGGGGGACATGACATCCTCGAGGAGATCCTGCCGAGGGAAGGCTTCAGCCAGGTTCTCCACCTCTTTTTCAAAAAGAGACTTCCCGATCCCAAGGCAGCGAGAGTTCTGGAGCTTCTCGCCATAGCTCTGAACTACCCCGACATCCGGATCTGGCCGATCGGAGCCGTTGCGCTTGCGGGTGCCGCCGGAGCCACCGTCGCCTCCGCCCTGTCCGCGGGAATCCTCGGGATCGAGAGCCGGATTTTCGGTGTCATCGCGGTCGAGGAAGCCGCCAAAGGCTTTCGGGAAGCCGAAAAGAACAAGCGAAACGGGCGGCTCGAGTCCCATCTCGAAGGCCTGATCGAGGCACGGAAGATCATCTACGGGTTCGGGCGGCCCGTTTTCCGGACCGACGAGCGCGTCCCGCCGGTGTTGCGTGAAGCGCGAAAGCTCGGCCTCGAGAGCCGGAAGTGGATAGATCTCGCTCTGGAAATGGAGGAAATCCTAGGCCGAAAAAAGGGTCTCCGGCTGAATTACGGGGGAGTCATCGCGGCGCTTCTGCTCGATATCGGTTTCTCCGAAGTCGAGATCGGGGCGTTCTTCGTCTACGCGGTTGTCGTGAACTTCCTCGGGGTCTTTCTCGAGCAGCACCGCACGGCGAAGCCGATCTTTCCCATCTCCTGTCTCGACATCGAGTATCTTGGGCCCGAACCCCGAACCGGGGGAGCCCGATGAAAGCTAACGAGTTGTTGATCAAGCATCTCGAATCCGAAGGGGTGAAGTACATCTTCGGAGTCCCGGGAGCCCCCCTTATGCCGGTTTTCCACGCTCTGGCGGCTCCCGATTCCCGGATCAAACCGATCATCTGCAAGCACGAGGAAGGCGGGGCCTTCATGGCGGACGGATACGCCCGGGTTTCCGGAAACCTCGGAGTCTGCTGCGGAACCGCCGGCCCGGGGACCACCAACCTGATAACCGGAGTGGCCGCGGCCTTCAAGGATTCGATTCCGATGCTGGTTCTGACTGCCCAGGTTCCGACCACGTCCTTCGGAAAGGGGGGAGCTCAGGAATCGACGGGGGAAAACCGTTCCTTCTCTACCACCGAACTGCTGAAACCGATCACCAAGAGCAGTCTCATGGTTCTTTCGGCGGACAACCTCTCCTTCGTCATCAGGAGCGTGTTGCGGAACGCCCTTCATCCGAGGATGGGGCCGGTGCATCTCAACCTTCCGGTGGATATCCTCAAAAGGGAGGTTCCCTCCCCCGATGAGCTCCTGCAGACCTTCAAGCTCGATGCCGCCTACTTCGACCGGGACAAGGTCAAGGAAGCGGCGCTCGCCCTTCTTGCCGCGAAAAGACCCTTGTTCCTGGTCGGGCGGGGCGCAATACTCTCCGGAGCGAGCCAGGAACTGGTCGAGATCGCGGAGATGCTCACGATTCCAGTGATCACATCGCCAAAGGCGAAGGGGGCCTTTCCGGAAGACCATCCTCTTTCACTTGGTGTTTTCGGGATCGGAGGAATGAAGGCCGCCTCGAACATGCTCCTGAACCGCGGAAATTCCGATCTGCTGTTCGCGATCGGAACGAGCTTCGACGAATGGGGAACCAACGGCTGGGACCCGAAAATCAAGGGCGAGAAGGTCCTGATCCAGGTCGACATCGACCCGAGCCAGATCGGGAAGAACTTTCCAGCGAACGTGGGTCTGGTCGGAAACGCCAAAACCATCCTGAAGGAATTGTGGTTCGAGCTTCACCGCCAGATAAAGAATTCCAGATATCTGCCTTCCCGTTCGGCGCAGGATGTCCTGGATTTCAAGAAAGCCGCTCAGGGCCCCAGCGTTCCCCTCCAGGACGATTCGGACGAAGGGCCGATCAAACCCCAGCGGTTGATAGCCGATATCAGGAAAACCGTTCCCCGGGATACCATCTTTTTCGCCGATTCCGGCAACCACCTCCTCTGGACCATCAACTGTCTGGAGATCTACGAACCGGGGACCTTCATCATCTCGCTGGGCCTCGCCGCCATGGGATATGCGGTAGCGGGCGCAATCGGAGGGAAACTCGCAGCCCCCGACCGGACGGTGGTCGCCATCTGCGGTGACGGCTGTTTCTTCATGCACGGGATGGAGGTCATCACGGCGGTGAATTACGGTATCCCCGTCATCTGGGTCGTTTTCAACGATGCAAGGCTGAACATGATCTTCCAGGGCGAAACACTGCAGAACCGCCCCGGAGCGTCCTTCTTCCAGTTCAAACCCGTGGATATCGCCCAGACCGCCCGGAGCTTCGGAGCACTTGGCCTGAGAGTCGAACGCGCACCGGAAATCGTGCCCGCCCTTCGCGAGGCAATGGCCTCGGGCCGTCCCGCGGTGATAGACGTGAACATCGACCGGGACGAGCTTTCCCCTCTTAAAGACCGCATCAGGGCAATCCAGAAATACATGAACGCATGAAATGAAACCAGATCCGAAGGAAAAACTGACCCCCCTCGAACTTGCCCAGCGGGAAATCCAAATCGTCAACGAGATCATCCGCAGCATCACGGGCAAGGGGGGGTTCGACGAGGTCATGCAGGTCATCGTCGACAAGTCCCTTTCCTTCCTGAACACCGACCGCATCGGGATCTCCCTGGTCAATCGCGAAACCCGGATGATCGATGGGTTCTGGCTGTCCGGACTTCCATTCGAGGTTTTCCGCGCGAAGACGAAGGGGTGCCTTTCACTGGACAAGAATTACAATGATATTGCCGTTCAGGCCCTCCGGGAAAAGAAACCCATGATACTCGAGGATGCCCTGAACGATCCGAGGGCGACGAAGGAGATCGTTGAGATCAGCGGCATCAAGTCATGCGCGATCCTTCCACTGATCGTCGGAGACGAAGCTATCGGCTTCTTCTCCTTCGAGACGCTAGATCCCGAGAGGCCTTTCAAATATGAAGACGTTCCCCGATACCAGCGGTTCGTCGACACGCTTTCCCTCTTCTTCCACAATGCCAGGCTCTACGACCGCCTCGAGGAGTGGAACGACACCCTCGAGCAGCGGGTTGTCGAAAAAACGCGGGAACTGACCGAGGCGCACGAGTTCAATTTCCGCATCAAGGAGAACCTTGCCGCCATAGTCGAAAACTCCACCAGCGGGGTCATCGCCACGAACCTCGAGGGCAAGATCGACGTTTTCAACAAGACCGCCCGTCAGATCTTCCGGCGCACCCTTTCAGAGATTCCCAAAGGGCGGCTCGGGACGCTGTTTCCCGAAAGGGTCTTCCAATCGCTCTGGCAGAGCCTTACCACTCCTCCAAATCCAAAGGACACACTCGTGATCCGCAACTCGGAAACGGAATTGCTCGGGGCGGACGGTTCGCCGGTCCCGGTCAACCTCTCCGCGATCAGACTTCTGGATCGGCACGACAACCCCTTCAGCTATCTCCTGATCCTCCAGGATCTCCGCGAGATCCGGTTCCTCGAGGGGCAGGTCCTCCAGGGTGAGAAGCTGAAGGTCCTCGGACAGATGTCCGCGGGCATGTTCCACGAGATAAACACTCCGCTCGGTATGATCAAGGGATCCCTGGCCGTCATCAGGCAATCCGGTTCCCGGGACCCATCGATCCTGGAAAAGCACCTGCGGTTCATCGAAGAGGCCGTGGAACGCGGAACACGCTTCGCCGGCGAGCTTCTTTCCTTTTCGAAGCCCGCCGCCCTGCATCTGAGGGAACTCTGCATTTCCGATTGCCTCGGCCAGGCATTGGACATCGTCCGGGTCAAGAACCAGGAATCCAGGCCGGAATTCGTCTGTGAAACCGGACCGCAAATACCGACCGTATACGGCGACCTCCAGGCTCTCGTCCAGGTGCTGACGAACCTGCTGGACAACTCGGTGAGCGCGTCCCCCCCGGGAAGCGGCATACGGATCGAGGTCGGGAAGAGCCTGGCCCGGCCCGATGAGATATTCTCGGCCTCCGAAAAGGGTCGGCGGAGCGACGACTCCCCGGCCCGGGATTTTTCCCTCTTCAGGAAACCGCAGGCGATTCCGCCCGACAAGCTGCCTCCACTAACCCAGGCGGGTGACGAGATCGTTCTTGTCCGAGTCATCGACCATGGGGTGGGCATGTCTCCGGAGGTTGCGAAAAGGGTTTTCGAGCCGTTCTTCTCCTTGAACAAGAAGTCCGGAACCGGTCTGGGGCTTGCCATCGTCGAGTTCATCGTGAAACGTCATCAGGGTGCCATCGAGATCCAGTCGGAGGAAGGCAGGGGAACCACGATGATCCTGAAACTGCCGACGTACCAGAACCATATTCGCTTCGAAAGGATGCCTTAAGTCATGGAAAAAATGATGAATGTCCTGGTTGCCGATGATGAAAAGAATTTCTGCGAGATCTTCAAGGATCTCCTGGTATCCGAGGACTGCAACGTCCTCACGACGACCGACCGGAATGAGGTCTTGAGCAAGGTATTGAACTACGACATCCACGTTCTTCTGCTCGACAAGCGGTTTCCCAACGACGAAGACGGGATGAGGGTTCTGAGGGAGGTCAAGCAGACGCGGCCAAAGGTCGAGGTCATCATGCTGACCGCCCATCCCGATCCGGATTCGAACCTTGAATCGCTCAGGGAGGGGGCATCCGCCTATCTCCTCAAGACCCTCGATTACGCCAAGATCGTGGAAACCCTGAAGCATTTGCTAGAGATGATCAGGCTTCGTCACCGCAACAAGCTTCTCATGGAAAAGGTGGAGAAGCAGAACGAGGATCTGAAGAAGGTTCGCGAGACGCTCCGTGGGTGGAACGAGGAGCTTCAGCAGAAGCTGCGGAACTACGAGGATTTCCATTGGGGGTTGGACAAGAGCCTTTCGACCGCCGAAGGGCCTGGAAACGTGGAATTGCTGTCGATCGCTTTCGCTGAAGAACTCCGGGAGCAGCTGTTCAAAGCCGAAAACCGGGTTTCCAAGAGCCTCATGCAGAATCCTTCCGATCTCTCGGTTCCCCTCAGGGAGGCATTTTCGATCACCCAGGACCTCTTTGACATGACGAACATCCATTGCGAGATCCTTCATCGGCCCTCCGGAAAGAAAAGCGATGTCGACCTTCGGAGCCTTGTGAACAAGGCTTACCGGGTGGCCCGGACCCTGGCAGAATTCCGATCGGTGAAGCTCTCTGCCTCGATAGAGCTCCCTGATCACCCCATCCGGATCGAGGCTTTTCCCAGGGAGGTGGTCGAAGCCCTGGTCAACCTCCTGAGGTTCGCGGTTGCGAAGATCGAGATGGACAAGCGCTTCTCGGACTCTGCACTGTCTATGTGCCTGACATCGACTCCTGATGCCTCCGTTCTTACGATCGATTTCGACTCTTCCGAATGCGGAGAAGAGGTCGAGAACATCTTCCGGAGTGAGGTGTCACCCGCCCCCGGCCTGCGAAAAGAGATTTCGCTTCCACTGAGGATGGCGAAAGGCACCATCGAGGGGAATGGGGGCAGCATCACGCTGTCCCGACCCTCCAATGCCCAGGCAAACCGATTCACCATCCGTTTTCCTCCCCCCGCCTGAGGAACCTGCCACGGAGACTCGGAGTCACCGAGAATGGAACGATGGCCCTGGACAGAAACGGGCTTCTTTTCTATTGGGCTCCGTGTCTCAGTGTCTCTGTGGCCTTCCCGGTCAGGGGTGGGCGGAGACGAAGTCCAGGGTCGGGAGCTTCACCGTCTGGCCAAGGTCGTTGATGACGTTGAAATAACGCCACTGTGTGGTTCCCGTAATCGTGATCATGGTCCCGTCCTTGACGAAGGGCGGGAAAGCGCCCTGGGGGGCCGCGAGCAGGAACAGCGGCTGGTTGTTGAAGTTCGGGTTGAGGCGGAAATCGTTGCGGCTTCTCCGCATCTGGTCGAGTTCGTCCTCGCCCAGCTCCTTGATCATGATCCGGAAGTCCTGGCCGTACCGTGAAAACGATCTCGCGACGAAGCCCCGCCATTCGATCGTGACCGGGCCCGTGAACTTGGTGGCGAAAGAGATATCCGACAGCTGTGGGTAGGTCAGGTTGACCGTTCCATAGACTCTGCGGGTCGTCTGGAAACCCTCCTGGGCGGGCCGGTTCGCGGCTTCCTCTTCCTGCGCCCGGAGCTTTGCGGCCTCGACCTTCCGCTGGGCGTCGCGACGGTAGGCTTCCCGAAGTCCCGGAAGGGCAAGAGCCTGCTGATAGAGGGCATACGCGCCTGCGAAATCCTCCATCGTGAATGCATGGTTCGCGCGAAGGTAGAGGGAATCGCCGACCTCCCCCTCGGACTGGTTCAGCCGAGACTGAAGGTTCGGATTTCCCGGGTTCATGGCGTTTGCCTTGGAGTAGAAGTCCTTGGCCCCTTCGGGATTGCCCATCCTCTCGTAGGTGCGGGCGATCTCGACCGCCACCCCCGCCTGCGGTTTTACCCCGAAGTAGACCAGGTAGTTCCGGATGGCGTCGTCGAGCAGGTTCACTTTGGAGTAGTCCTGGGCGAGCAGGTAGTATGCCTCGTAGAGCCGCTCGTCCACCTTGATGGCTTCCTCCAGGTGCTTGATTGCGGAGAACATGTCCCCCTTTACGCTGAACGCCTTGCCATACAGGTAATGGATTTCGGGGCTGTCCGGAGCGAGCTTCTCGGCTTCCTGGAGGGCTTCCAGGGCCGAGGAGATCTTTCCGGCGTCGATCAGGGATTCGATCTTGTCCGCTACGCCGGACTTCGGGGACCCTCGGATCTGCTGGGTAACAGCGGCAGGCATTGGGGGAACCCGGATGGTTCCGGCGGGTGGGAGGTTGGGGGAGACCGGCATGGCAGGCAGGTTCAGCCGGGCTTGCGCCGGGGGAGGTGACTGGACGGGATTCCTGACGGGAACTTCGTATCCGCTGCCCTGGTCGACGATGGCTATCGATTTGAGCGGAACCTCCTCGGGGGAGGTCGTCCGTCGGCCTTGAGTGGGCGGTTGCTGGGTGGTGGAAAGATCCATCACGCGGTACTGCTCCGCCCCGCGCTGGCGCTTCAGTTCCACGGTGCAACGGGCGATTCCGCGCCTCGCCGAAACCATGGACGGATCCAGGACGGCCGCGAGCTGGTATTCCTTCAAGGCTTCCTGGGGGTTCCCGGTGAGCTCGAAAAGCCGTCCCAGGTTGAAATGGACCCCCGGATGCCTCGGAGAAAGCTCGTAAGCCCTTTTCAGGTTCTGGTGGGCGGCCTGGAACCTTTGCTGATAGATGTGGTTGACGGCCTCCTCCACGAGGAGGTTGGTGTCGTCATACTCCGCCAAGGCTCCCGGGATCACCACGAACGAAACAAAGGCGAGGAGCAAAACTGCCGCCGCGGAAGCGGGCGGGTAGGATTCCCTCGCCGTTGGAAGGGG
Source organism: uncultured bacterium (assembly GCA_964428355.1). Lineage (GTDB taxonomy): Bacteria > Muiribacteriota > Ozemobacteria > Ozemobacterales > Ozemobacteraceae > CAYRYU01. The sequence goes on along the minus strand of CAYRYU010000003.1, from coordinate 8,354 downwards.
CCAACGCGGACCGCTTTTCGCCTGCCCGACGGCAGGAAAGTTCCTATGCAATCCCATGTCTGTTCTCCTTGCTCCGGTAGTCCGGTCCCCGCAAGTCAGGCTGAGGAACCGGAAACCTCCCTTTCTAAACCGATTTTGAGGACACGTGCATGCTTGTCGACATCACGGGGGTATGTTATCATCAGTGCGGAAAATCCAACTTCACTGGAGGAGTTCATGTCCATATTCAAGTTCATCTGGTGGGCGATCCTGGTCAGCATTGCCGCGTTCGCCGGATACGTGTACGGATACCTCTCGGAGTAACCCTCCCGGGTTCTCTTGGTAACGGCAAGGTCCGAGCTTCCGAAAAAGGAATCCACCGTCCTTCACCCCGGAATTCTTTCGTTCTGGGAATGTTTTCGTTGTGACGAGCCGGCTTCTATCGTCGCCACTTCCTTGAGCGTGTATGCCGCCTGGATCCGCTGCATCTTGTCGGCGTCGTTCAGGAGCGCAGAAAGCGTTTTCAACGCCCGGAAATCCCCCAGTTTCATCATCCATTCGGCGCAAAGCGCACGCACCTTGACCTGGGAGTCCGAGAGGCCTTCGTTGAGGATCGGACAGGAATCCAGCCCCTGGATCTGAGCCAGGAAGTTGAACGCGCTGGAGCGGATCCGGAAATCCGGATCCTTGCGAAGGGGAAGTATCATCGGCCTCGCCGATGCCGCGCCGATCTTCGCCAGAAGATCGATCATCTGTGCCTTGCTTTGGGGGTTCCTCTCCTTCTGGAGAAGCGCGATGATCTTGGGGAGGTCCTTCTCTTCGGCAACCCCCGCCATCGCCTTGAGCAGGTTCGACAATCCCCACTGGTTTGCCCGGCTATACGCCTTGTGAAGTTGGTCGAATGTCCCGGGAAGCGGGTTCCGGATGAACGCCCAGGCGGCACGATCGGATACCACCGCCTCCTCGTCTTCGAGGAGTCCCAGAAGTTCGGTTTGGAAGTTCCCCAGACGGAACTGCCCGGCAAGCCAGGCCGCGCTTGCGCGCTCCCACGGGTTGGGAGAAGCTAGGAGCTTCCTCACCTCGGCTTCGACCCTCCCGCCCTCGCCTCCACGGTAGTAGATCGCCAGCACGTTTGCTTTTACGCGGTTGGAGGGATCCCTGAGGTAGGGGGAGATAACGGGCTCCACCTCCTCGAAGGGGAACTCCCCCATTGCCTCGATCGCATTGGCCCTGATCCGGCTCTCCTTGTGGAGGAGGCTGTGCTGGAAATATCCCAGAAGCATCGGATTTCGGAACCGGCCCAGCGAGATCAGGGCCGTCGCGAAAACATGGTTGTTTGACTCCCTTTCGAGAAGGTTGACCAGTATATCGGAGGCCTGTTTGTCCGGGGCAAGCTTCCCGAGGAGAACGGAGATGTCGAGCCGGACCCCGAGGTCTGTATCGAGTGCCGACCGGCCCAGGAAATCCCAGGGGATTTCCTGCTTGGGGAAAAAAGTGAGGCTCTTGATGAAAACTTGCCGGACCCGGGGAGAGGTTTCTTTCTCAACAACCTGGAGCAGTTGCGGAAGATACTTCACCGCTCCCAGTTTGCACAATGAGCTGACCACATGGAAACGGGTGTTGATATCCGGTGAGTCGAGCAGGAGGGCGAGAACCGATTCAGCGACCTTGACTCCCAGCAGCCCCAGGACCTGAACGGCCTTCCATCTGACGAATCGGTCGGAATCCTCCACCAGGGGAAGAACCATTCTCCCCTGTGTGGTTTCCGGGAAGAGCTGAAGTGTCTCGAGGCCGATGAAACGGATGTTCGGATTCGGATCCTCGAGCGCGAATTCGATCTGTTTGAGGATTCGTGCCTGGAAATCGCCGCTTTTTTCCATGTGCCCTCCTTTGTTCACGCCGATTGGGGAGGATCAACGCTGAAACCGGCGGCGCAGCAGAAGGCGGATGTATTCTTCCCGCAACTGCGCGACTCCGTACAGCGCCGCGGTGATGATGTCCTCCTTCGAGAGGTTCAACTCACGTTTTACCTGGCTGATCGAAGCACCGGCGGCAAGCCGATCGAGAATCGTTTCGGAGATCGGATTCTGGGGCATGGGTTCCCCCCTTCAAAAAATGATTTTCCAAGTCATACATCGGCATCCGTTCCCAAACCATTTAAACCACCGTGGGGAGGAAAACCGGAAAGCCGCAAAGGGAGGCGTCTTCCTGGCCAGGAGATTTCGGATCTCCGGTTCCCCGGTTTCAGGTTTTCTCGGCCTTGATCACGTCGACCATCCCCTTCCATTGTCGGGTGATGGTAACCGGAGAGAAGCCCGCCTCGCGGAGAAGCGGCGGAACGATGCCCTGGAAGTTCCCGAGCGTGTTGCCCCTGATGGAAGAGATTATGCAACCCCAGATGAGGTTGGATAGCGAAGTCTGGATCCTGGCGAACAACGTCGAAGGCTCTCCGAACTCGGCGAGCGAAGCCACTCCACCGGGCCGCAGGACCCGGAACATTTCCCGGAACAACCGGAGTTTGTTGTCGGTGGAGATTTGATGTGTGACAAGGCTGCAGATCACGGCATCGAAGCTTCCGTCATGGAATGGGAGAGCCGGAGTTTCGGGAATCCTTACGAAGACGTTCCCGGGGTCTCCCCCCCACTTCCGCCGGGCGATTCTGAGGAGCTGGAATCCGGGATCGGATCCGACGTACGACCCTTCGAAAGGCGTCGAGCGCCGGAGATATTCGCACATCTGGCCGCTTCCGCATCCGAAATCGAGAACACGGACCCCTTTCAAACACGGCAGGTTCGAGACGACCGAATGCCGGAACCGCCGGTAATCACCAAGCCAGTGAAGCTTCATCCCAAGATCGAGCAATAGGGCATGATCGTCATGCCTTTTCCTGATAAGTTTCATCTCTTTCCCCCAAAGGTTTCCGGGGCGCTCAATTTCCGATGGAAATGTAACCGGAAATCCTCTCGATGAACTTGACTCCGAACCCCTTCAGCTTCGAGAGGTCGTAGATGCTCTTGAAGGGGCGGGCGGCAATGATCGCCCTCGCACGCTTCTCGCCTATTCCGGGAATCGCCATCAGCTGGTCTTCCGAAGCGGTGTTGAGGTCTACCTTGCCCCCTCCGACGATGCTGCCCACCGTCGAATTGCGGCCATGGCCGACCGGATCGCTCCATCCGCGGGTCGAGCCGGAGTTCCCCGCGCGGGGGCGGGTGAGGGGACCTTCGTCCGCGTTTTGGACTGACATGGATACGGCAGGAGACGCCGAAATGTCGGGTTTCAAGCCCGCCTGCTGAAGGATTCCGAGCCAGTAATCGATGATGTTTCCGAGCGCGGCGTTGTACTGGTCCTCGACCAGATCCTGGAGGTCGAAGATCTTGTTCCCGCCCCGATAGGCAGCCCCGATACGGTCGTAACCGCGAAATGCCTGCTCCGCCATCTCTCTCAGGCGCGAAACAGGGTCGGCGACGGGAAGATATCGGACCTGACGGATGGTGATCCGTGAAAGGCCCCCCTGGACATCCTTCTCGAACTTGGCATGATACTCGTCTTCCGTGTCGTCTCTTTCCGAACCCGCTGTGTGGAGCGGCTGGTTCAGATCGCCGACGTAATGCGAAAGCAGTCCCATGGTGTAGGCGGTGTCCTCGTCGGGATCGCCACGTTTCAGCTGGCTGACCGCCTTGTCGAAAAGGTCCTGGACGCGTTCCTCGGAATCGCGGAGTCTACCCTTGACGTGGAAGACGTGGCAGTGGAAATCCTTGATCAGCGTATCGGGGTCGGTGGATCCCTTCATCATCACGTCCTTGTATCTCGAAAACCGGCCCTGGAACTCTGCGGGCATCCTCGAAATGGCGTCGGAACACAACTTCCGGTGGGTGTGGAACGACCACCCCCAAAGCTCCGGACAGGAAGTCCACAGCAGGATTCCCACCAAAACCCCCAGAAAAAACCGTCTATCCCGGAGTCTCATGATCTCCCCCTTTTCCTGCTACAGGACATGATATCACCTTAATTTGCGTTGACCCAGGGCTTTTTGGAATTTAAGATGGGTCCAGTGAAATCCGATTTCGATGAATTCCAGCGGGAACTGTTCGCGCCTGTCAAATCCATCCGTCTCTTCGCGATGGAGACCGCGCTGCGCGAGGGGGATACTCCCGAATGTGTCCGTCTGCTGGCTTCGCGTGCCGAAGTCGAGACCGACGAGGAATGCCGCCTTCTCCTTGCCCACGCGATCGCCGCGGTCCGGTTCAGGATCGATCCCTCGAGCAAGGCGGAACAGGTCGCGGTCGATACTCCGAAGACGTGGCTGGACGGCTTCTCCACCTCCCTTCCGGGACGGAAACTCCAGCTTCTCGAAAGCCTGACGCCAGTCCTGACCCGGGAGCTTGCCCCGGAATTCACCAAGCTCTCCCTCGACAGGGAAGACCCGATCGTGGTTTCCGCCGCGATCAGGGTCTTCCAACGGTTTTGGCCCCCGGAGCGGATCCCGGTTTTCGAAACCCTTCTGGGGTCAACCTTCCTGGGGGTCAGGATCGCCGCCCTCCAGGCGCTGATCCACCAGGCCCCGGGGGATCTCGCCTCCCACCTTCCAAGGCTCCTGCTTTCAACCGATCCCCGATTGCGAGGGCTCGCCATCCGAGGTTTGTCCGGAATCGATCTTCCCGCGGCGCTCGAGCACGTCGAGGACATGCTCGCGAGCGATGACCCCTGGACGCGCGGATGCGGGCTCCGGGTCTGCCTGTTCCTGCCCTTCGAGCATGTCCGGGAGCCCCTTTTGCGATTCCTTGGAGCCGAATCGTCCGCTTCGCTGCTTTCCCAAGCTGGAGCTGTTCTACAGGCCAATCCCGATCCGCAGATTCCCCATCGGCTTCTTGACCTGGCCGAAACCGCTTCGGGGGAAAAGAGGAGGCACCTTAGGAAGGTTTTCGACGGGTCCCTCGCGGCGATCCGGAACTCCCGGGGCTTTTCCCCGGAAGCTTTCGAGCGGTTCCGGGAAGATCTCCAGAAGCGGATGCGGGAGACCGTGGCCCTGCGGCAGGTCCGGTATTTCATCGAAAGGTTCGGAGGCGGGGAGGAGAAACCCCAGGAAGCCGATCTGGCCTTCTTCAGGAATCCCCCCCAGCCGGAACTGGCCTGGGCACTTCGCAAGGCGAAGGAGTGGGATCTATCCCCCGAGGGGCGGTCACTATTGGAAAGCCTCGACCTTCCCCCCGCCCGGCCTTCCAAGCCCGACCCCTTCCCTGCCGACCCCGCCGGTTTCCGGAACCTTTCGGACGGGGACATCCTTTCCCGCCTCCAGGGCGCGATTTCCACCGACCGGGAAAAAGTCCGGGGTGCCGTTTCCTGCCTTCTCCGGGAACCGTGGTCTTCTCCTGCGGTGAAGGGTGCCGTGCTCCGCATTGCATTCCGCGAACAATGGGATGAATTCGTCGCGGATGCCGAGAGATGCCTCGCGTCGAAGGATGATTGCCTCGTTTCCGCATCACTGGATTACCTGGGCGAGATAGATCCGGAAAGGGTTTTCCCTCTCCTGGGACGCTTTCTGAATCATCCCGGGAAACGGGTCAAGATGACTTCGCTTTCGATCTTCCAGCGCTTCGACCATTTCCGCGCGATGGGAGTGCTGAAAGCCCTGATCGGATCGGTCGATCATGCCAGCCAGAGCCAGGCAGTCGGGTGCATGGTCTTTTTCCCGTTCCCCCTTATCCGGAATCTGTTGGGAAAACAACTGGGGGAAACCACCTCCCCCGAGATCCTCCGGCAAGGGCTCTCGCTCTTCCTCGCGAATCCCGAAAGGGAGAACCTTGCACTGCTTCTGGAGATCGAAAAGAGGCAGAGCGGGGAAGGAGCGGGCCGGGCGCGTGAAGCCCGACTGATCCTCCGGAGGACCCTTGTGGAGATGGGTGCCCTGTCCCCCGATGACCCCGACTGGGGAGAGCTGGCATTGGAAGCCGCATGGAACGGGAAAAGCCGCTGCCCTTCGGTCGATTCCCCCTTCACGATCGGGGCGCTGAAGGAAACCAGGGAAAAGCCCACTGGTGATGGTATCAGGGGCATTCTCCCGGAGCTCCCCTCGTCTCCCTTGCAGAACGTTGCAGCCATAGCGCTTTTCCTCCTGATCATCGTCACAATCGGGTTCGAGGCGATCGCCTTTTTCGAGCCTTACCGAAGCTCCCCGGGGGTGAAGGCAGGCGGGGTACTCCCGCGGGAAACGGAATGCCTGGGAATGGTCTCGTCCGCCGGAGGTGACGGAGACCCCCATTGGACGGTAAGCCTTGAAAGCGGGGAATTGGTGCATCTCGATCCTGTTTCCGATTCGGTTCCCAGCCTCCGCGTCGGGGACAGGATCGTTTTCCGCTATCTCCCGGTCAGGTTGGAGAGAGACGGAAGCATCACGGGACGACTGCTCGATGTGAAATACCTGACGTCCCCCGGAAGTCCGGGGGGTGGTGTACACTGAAAACCCGAAAATTGTCGCGGAAGTGTAACGAACCTGGTTCCGCGGACGTAAGCCCGATGGGAAAGTGTTCCGCAGTATGATCGTGCATGTAGAAGGAAAGGCGCCGACCGGGCAGCTTTCCGAAAGATCGCGAGGCCGACGGTGATGAATGCCGAGTCCCGGGAAAAAGTGCTGACGGATGCCGATCTGGTCGGGCAGATTCTGGAGGGGGAAGCCTCCAGGTTCGATGAGCTCGTCCGAAGGCACCTCGGCTCTCTCGTGGGCTTCTTCCGTTACCTTCACGTGAAGCCGGAAATCCTCGACGACATGGTTCAGGAAACGTTCCTCAAAGCCCTCCGGAAGCTCACTTCCTTCGACCGTAAGAAACCCTTCTCCACCTGGCTTTTGACGATCGGAAAGCACACATGCATCGACCATTTCCGGAAGAATGCCCGCGAAAAGAAGAACATGGAAGGGGACACCTCCCCAGTCGCCACGGAAAGCCCCGAAAACCAGATCGTGACGAGGCAGACCCTCGAAACGGTGCTTGCGACACTTCCTGAGGATGCCAAGCTCCTTCTGGAGCTACGGATCTACAAGCAGCTCCCGTTTTCCGAGATCGCCGAAACCCTGGAGGAATCGGAGATCGGAGTACGGGTAAAGTTCCATCGCCTTTTGAAGATCCTTCGGGAACGGGCGGGAAAGGAATTGCACCATGAGCAGTGAAGTCCGATGTCAGGAACTCCTTGACCAGCTTCTCAAGCCGGGGACCCCGTCTCCGGAGCTCGCCAGACACCTGAAGGAATGCCCCGAATGCGCCTCGATCTTCTCCATGGTAGGGGAGATGCGCGCCAAACCGTCGATCTACCCCGAGACTCCTTTGTCTTCGCTCCACTCGAAGGTCATCGCAGCCTGCGCCGCCGCGCTTCCCAAGAAGGTGGCGGTCGCCAAGGGAATTTCCGGAATATACAAGTTGCTGATCTCGATCTCGATCGCCGGAACAATCGCCGCCGGAGCCTATTTCGCCGCCCGGTTCTCCCACCCGGGGGTTCCCTTGCCCCCGCTTGATCCGGTCAAGATCTCGGAAGGGGTTACCGCTTCCGCGACGGTGGGGAATCTCTCCCCGGCGTCGGGGCAGGCGGTTCCCATCGGGCGTGCCAGCGAACCGACGCACCTTATCCACGCTTCCGACGATTGACTCGTCAGAACTTCACCTTGGAGACCATGATCAAAAGGTCGTCTCCGCTGTAACCGTTGTCGATTGCATCGGACAGGGAATCTGCTTTGCCGTCTGCCCCCATCGAATGGAGATAAATCGCCTTCTGGTGATATTCATATCTTATCTTGTTTCCCCAGGCGTCCCGCATGAAAACCCCAGGTTCGGAATCCATGTAGGGGCCTTTCCAGCGCTTCGAATATTTCGCAGCTTCGAGCCCCAGCCGCTCGAATGGAAACCTCACCTCGGTCTGCATCAGCACGTTTTCATCCCTCGCGGTTCCCAGGCAGGCAAGGTCTGCACCATCGGTCGTTTCCGGGCTCTGGGTCTTTCCGATGAACGGGTACTTCCCGGTATCGCAATTGAAGCAGATGAGGGCAGTCTTAAGGTTCGCCAGCCGGGACTTGGTGAAACTGACCTTTTCCAGCGAGGGATTGGGAATCCTCATCGGGATCCTTTTCGCCGCAAGGAATGCAAGGAGCAGGAAGGCGATCGCGAAGACACCGGAGAGAAAAACGAACCGGCCGATCCCCGACGGCTTTGAAGCGGGGGGCTCCTTCGGTTGTTCTGCGGGTGGCTCCCAATTCCTGGAAATGGCTTCAGATCCATCGGGGTTGGAGGCCTGGGATGTTTCGTCCCTCTGGGGTGGTTGGGGAGTCGGTTCCTTTGTCTCGTCTTCCACTCTTCGCTCCCTTCGGTCAAGGATTCGGATTCCGGGTGGGG
>CAYRYU010000002.1:84243-192158 GCA_964428355.1 uncultured bacterium | reverse complement strand
TCCCCAACCGAGGTGACAAAGGCCCTGACTTCCCCGACGGCCCCCTCCAAAACCCCCTGACCGGGTAAGGAATCATTTCGAAATCCCTGTTGGGGCCGGTTTTCCCTTCCTGCGAGGGCGTTTGCCAAAGGGAGCTTCGGATTCTTCCACCGAATCAGGGCGTGATTTCAAGGCTTCCACTGCCGCGAGGGAAAGCCCTGACAACTCGACGATCCGGGCGATGGGGTCCCCTGCAGCCAGCAAGCGGCGGGCAAAATCCACGCGGGCTTCCGCCTTGCCTTCGATCTTGCCTTCAATCTTGCCTTCCTCTCTGGCGGTATCAAGGGAGTTTTTCAAATCGCGATAGAATTTCAGACTGTCTTCGTATTGCCGGGCTTCCTCGGGGGTGAAACGGGCGATCTCGGCGGCAGCGAACAGCTTCTTGAAGATCCGCTCACGAAAACGGTCAGGGATCCTTTCGAGGCGGTGCAGGTTGCGCAGGACGAACAACCATCTTTCGAAGCGGGTGTGGCACTCCTCCGCGGGTTTCTGGAATTTCGGCATCTCGAGATAGATGAAGGTGAGCTTGTCGTAGAACACCTTGTGGGTCTCGATATCCGCGAGTTTCACATCGTAGCGGAATTTCCCGGGGTCAGCCTGGTCTTCTTCAAAGACGAAATCGAGGATTGCCACGGTATACACCGCTTTGAGATCGTAGTCCCATTCGCCCTGCCGGACCTGCTCCCGAATCGGGAAGGTCGAATAATACACCGTTCGGCCCTTGAAGAATTTCTGCTTGGTTTTCTGGATCTCGACGATGAACTTTTCCCCACCCTCCGCCTCGCAATAGAGGTCGAAAATCGCGCGACGATCGGGCTCTCCGCTGCCCAGGTTTTCGTTCTTCAGATACCGTATCCGCTTGATGCGGCCATGGCGGTCTTTCAACAACTCATTGAGGAAATCGAGGAGAAGTTCCTTGTTGTATTCCTCCCCGAACAGTCGCTTGAACCCGTAATCGGTAAACGGGTTGACATACCTTTCCCGAAAGCCTTCCAGCATACTCGTGCCTCCCTGACCGGCAACGCCCCAACCCATGGTATGCCAGGGGTTCCGGGGACGCAAGAATTTTCCCCGTGAATCGAGTTCGGGGGAGTATCCCATGGTGGTGGAAGCCCCTGAAGCGGCCAGGTCCCCGCAGGAGGAAACCGGGCCTGAAAGGAATGTCGTCATTGCTGGCTTGTTGGGGCCAACATTCAGGAATCGCGGAGGAACTCCTGCCAAGCTGGGTTGGCCCGGTCTTTCGCGGAGAGAATCGGGTTCCGGACGGGCCATGGGATGGCGAGATCTGGGTCGTCCCAGCGGATGCCGTGTTCGGATTCGGGGGAGTAGCAAACGGTACACGAGTAGAGGACGTCGGCGAAATCTGACAGGACGCAGAAGCCGTGGGCGAAACCGGGGGGAATGTATATCTGGAGCCGGTTGTCGCCGGTGAGGGTCTGGGAAAACCACTTGCCGAAAGTCCTGGACCCGGGCCGGATATCCACCGCGACATCGAAGATTTCGCCCGAAAGGCAGCGGACCAGCTTCCCCTGAGGGTTCGGGTCCTGGAAATGGAGCCCGCGCAAGGTGTTCCTGACCGACCGGACGTGGTTCTGCTGGACGAAAGTCACCTGGAGGCCTGCAGCCGTAAAATCACGCTGGTTGTGGGTTTCCATCAGAAAACCCCGCTCGTCGGCGAAAACCTTGGGCTCGATCAGAAGCAAACCTTCGAATGGAGTTTTCCTGAAGATCACCTGGAGTCCCTTTCCCTTCTCCTGAGCGTCCCGAGCAGAAGCCCGAAGCCGGTTCGTTGTCGGCTGAGAGAAGCCAGGAAGGGGAAACCCGGTTGAGGGGTGCCAAAATTCAGAGAACGAGGCATCTCATTGCTCCAACAGGGACAGCAGATAGGCTGAGTAATCATTCCTCCCCAGCCCATTCGCAAGTCGTTCCAGTCGGGAGGCGTCGATCAGGCCCATGCGGAAAGCGACCTCCTCGGGGCATCCGACCTTCAAGCCCTGGCGGCGCTCTATCGTCTGGATATACTGGGCGGCATCGAGCAGCGATTCGTGCGTTCCCGTATCGAGCCAGGCGATCCCGCGGGCAAGCTTCGCGACCTCGAGTTGCCCGCGTTCCAGGTAAGCCCTGTTGAGATCGGTAATCTCCAACTCACCCCGCTTGGAAGGCCGCAACCCCGTCGCGATTTCCGCCGCCTGACCGTCGTAGAAATACAAGCCCGGAACCGCAAAACACGATCGGGGCTTCTCGGGCTTCTCCTCGATGCTCACAGCCCTTCCCGCCCCGTCGAACTCGACGACCCCATACCGGCCGGGATCCTTCACCCTATACCCGAAGATCAGCCCACCGTGCTGCAGACGGGCGGCATTCTGCAGAAGCCCGGTCAAGCCCGCCCCATGAAAGAGGTTGTCCCCCAGAACCAAACAGGACGGCCCGCCGCCAAGAAATCCCCTTCCGATGACAAATGCCTGGGCGATCCCGCCAGGTTCGGACTGGACGGCATACTCAATGGAGATGCCCCAGTGGTCACCGTCGCCCAGAAGCTCCCTCAATCGCGGCGTGTCGCGCGGAGTCGAAATGACCAGGACCTCCCGGATCCCTGCAAGCATCAGCGTGGAAAGAGGGTAGTAGATCATGGGCTTGTCGTAGAGCGGGAGAAGAGCTTTGCAGACAAGCCTGGTCAAAGGATGTAGACGGGTTCCCGACCCGCCCGCGAGGATGATTCCCTTCACAGTTGCTTCAGGTTCCTCCCGATGGGGAAATCGACAATGGAACTGATTTCCCACGAAAATATCACGGTCTTCGCCAGGCCGCAAGAAACCAGGATCAGGCTCGCTGCGCGTAGTTCCTCTCGAGCCAGGTGCGGTATTCGCCGGATTTCACGGCCCGGAGCCAGCCGGGGTTTTCGAGATACCACGAGACCGTCTTCCCGAGGCCGGTCCGCAGGTCGACAGAGGGTTTCCAGCCAAGCTCCCGGGCGATCTTGCCGCAATCCAGGGCATACCGGCGGTCATGGCCCGGGCGATCGGGAACCATCCGGATCAGGCTCCTGTAGCGGTCCGCGCCCCCTCCCGCCAATGGCGCAACCACTTCGCAGATCATGTTCACCAGTTCGAGATTTGACAACCCGTTTCCGGCCGCGATGTTGAAGGTCTCCCCGGTCCCGCCCCCGTTCGCAGCCGACCAGACCGCGGAGCAATGGTCGCGGACATACAACCAGTCGCGCTCGTGCTTCCCATCGCCATAGACCGGAAGCTCCGTTCCCTCCAGCATGTTGCATATCATCAGGGGAACCAGCTTTTCGGGGAACTGGTACGGCCCGTAATTGTTCGAGCACGTCGAAATGGTAACGTCAAGCCCGTAGGTGTGGAAAAACGCCCTCACCAGGTGGTCCGCGGCCGCCTTGGATGCCGCATACGGACTCCGCGGCGCGTAGGGCGAGCTCTCGACGGCCTTTTCCCCGGCGGGAATGGAACCGAAGACTTCGTCGGTCCCGATGTGGTGCAGGCGGATCTTCCGGCCCGCCGCATGCTGCCTCCTGACCGCCTCCAGAAGCGAGAAGGTCCCCTCGATGTTCGTCCGGACGAACTCACCCGGCCCAAGAATCGACCTGTCGACATGGGTCTCGGCCGCGAAATGAACGACGAGATCTATATTGTACCTTTCCAGAAAACATGACATCAGGGAGGTCTCCAAAATGTCGCAGCGCTCGAAAACATAACGCTCCCCGAAATCGCGCGCCACCGTGGAAAGGTTATCGGGGTTTCCTGCATACGTCAGCTTGTCGACGTTCACCACACGCCCGGGGAAGCCCGCCTCGCGAAAGAGGAAATGGATGAAGTTCGCTCCGATGAAACCGCAGCCGCCAGTTACGAGGACGTTCCGGAAAGAAGGGTTACCGCTCATCTCACCCTTCGGAATCACGGGTCCTGGGGTGGGAAAAAGAGGGGGTCACTCTTTTTCCTCGCGCTTTCGCGCACGGTAGCCCGCGGGGCTTTCCTTCACGACCCTCTTTTCCTCGGGGAAAATGGGGGAAAAGTCGACGGACAAACCGGGAATGGAGGCCACGTCCAGTTTGAAATCGGAACCCGCCTGGATAATCGCGGGCCCGAACGATGGCTTCGCCCCGGAGGCCGGTGGGGCCTGGCGATACGCCACAACCACCCTTTCGACGGGGTGGACCAGCCAGTATTCCTTCACTCCGTTCCGCTCGTAGAGCGCTTTCTTCCGGATGTGGTCTTTCGAGGATGTCGACGGGGAAAGGATTTCCACCACCAGGTCGGGAGCTCCGAAAATTCCTGTGTCCCTTATCTTGGCGGGGTCGCAAACCACGATCACGTCAGGTTGGACGACATTTTTCGCGGAATCCTCGGACCTGGCAGCCGAAGGAAAAACGACATCGACGGGTGCAGGAAAAACCCTGCACGGCTTCCCGTGAAGGGAAATCTTCAATTGGGAAGCGATTTCCAAAAGGACTTCCTGATGCCGCGTCGTCGGGGCGGGAGTCATGTCGAATGCCTCGCCATCGATCAGCTCCCAGCGCTCGTCCTCGGGCCAGGTCAGGTAATCGGCGTATGTGTAGTCGGACCCTGATTTTTCCCTGGGTTGCGTCATTCTATTTTCCCCCACCCAAAAGTCTATCATCCGCGTCCGATTGCCGCAAGAAACTGCCGGGGAACAAGAATTGTCATCGCAACGGAAGAGGATTTTCGTCGGGGAACGACCGCCCCGTGCGGTTACCGGGCCTACAACCGGTGGGGCCAGGTGGAGAAGAAATCCGACAGGGAGGCCCGCCACTCGGGGCAGTGGAAACCGAGGATTCCCCGGACCCTGCACAGGTCGAAGCGCGAATTCTCCGGCCGCTGCGCAGGCGTCGGGAACTCGGCCGACGTGATCGGGACCACACGGGGGATCTTTTTCACCAGGCCGCAATCGTGCGCCTCGCTACCTATGGTGACCGCGAAGTCATACCACGAGATCTCGGCTTCGTCGGAGTAATGGTAGGTTCCGAACTCGGTGCTGCCTTGGCTGACAAGCCCGAGAATGTTCCGGGCCAGCGCCCGGCAATAGGTCGGAGCGCCGATCTGGTCGCTCACCACGCGGACTTCCTCCCGCTCGTTCATCAACCGGACAATGGTTTTCACGAAATTCCGGCCATGGTGTCCGTAGAGCCAGCTGAGGCGGAAGATGAAATGCCGCGGACAAGCTGCCCGAACACGGACCTCGCCCTCGAGCTTGGTTTTCCCATAAACCGAAAGGGGTCCGGGTGGGTCGTCCTCCCGGTAGGGCCTGGGAAGCTTCCCGTCGAAGACGTAGTCGGTCGAAAAATGGACGAGGTTCGCTCCGAGGGCGGCTGCTGCTTCCCCCAGGACGCCCGGTCCGACGGCGTTCGAACGGAAGGCTTCCTCGGGCTTCGACTCGGCCTCGTCGACGGCGGTGAAGCCGGCGCAGTTGATTATCCAGCGGTCGGTTGCGGGGGAAAGGTGTTGCCGGGCGAGGGCGGCCACGGCTTCAGGATTCGCGATGTCGACCTCGCGGCCGGTCCCTGTCGCTGCCACGCCCGCGCTTGCGAAAGTGTCCAGGAGCTCCCGTCCGAGCATTCCGGCACGACCCGTCACCCAGATCACGTGATTCACCGAATGTGGAGATCGGGAACCGAAAGGCATCGGCAGATTTTCCTGGCGAGGAGATCCGGGATTTCCTGATGGCGTGGGATGGCTTCGATATGGCCGGTTTGGGGGTTGGTCCAAAGGGAGTGGGCGCCGCTTTCACGTTTGAGATGGCACCCATGGACTCGCAGATGGCGAAGGAGCACCGATCTCTTCATCCGACCAAAATCGTCTCCTGGAGGGCATCTTCAGGCAGACCGCGGAGGGCATCCTCCAGCCGGTCGTTGAGCAGCGTCTGAACCGCCTGTTCCAGATTCCGGAGGCATTCGGACTTCGATTCCCCCTGGCCATTCGCACCTGGGATTTCCGGACACCAGGCGACAAACCATTCGCCATCACGCTCGAGGATTGCATGGAAACGGTTCTTCATGGGAAAACACCTCCGAATTGAAAGATATCAATTCCACCCACCTTGCGCAACCCACGACAGGACGGGCTTCAAAGTTTCCCATTCCAACTCGTCCGGGGGAGATATTTCAAAAATCCGAGGCAAAAGGTGTAACATTTTCATCGGATTAGGGAAAATATTGAAAAGGCCTGCTTCAAGGAGGCTCAAAATGGCGTTTGGTAGAAAGGTATTCTTCGGTGGTTGGGTTGCGCTTTTCTTCACGGTTCTGATCGCCGGGGTCGCGTTTTCCGAAACCGACCTTCAGAAGGTGCTCGACTCCCACGATCCCTCGGAAAGCACCGCTGCTGCTCAGACCACGCAGGCCGCGCAGGCCGTCCAGGGCCAGGAAACCGCGGGGAGCGATGTCACCTACCCGTGCGAGGGAAACGTCAACTGCCATATCCGGCTGAATGTCCGGAACGGACCTTGGGGAAAGATCATCGACGGCTTCCCACCGGGAACCAAAGTCCAGATCGTGGCTCGCGAGGGGAAATGGTACCGCATCCGTTACAAATCCGGGTTCGCGTATGTCCATGTCTCGCTCGTCGATGCTCCGGGAGTCCCCGCGTATGACGGGCCCAACCCCTCCCCGTACGATCCGCCCGGTTCGACACCTGTTCCACCCACGCCGACCCCGGGCTTCGATCCGGTGCCTCCCGGCAAAACCGGAGGAATCAACGGGCCGGAAATCCCCGAGGCCCTGAAGAAAGGCCTCGAACTGGCGAAACGATCGGAATGGAACCGGTCCGGGAAGTGCCTGCAGTTTTCGGGAACGGTTGCGGCCAAGGCCGGAGCGAAGCCGGGCAAGGCGGTCTACTATCAGCCCCAGTCGGCCTACCCCGCTGACACCCGGTTGCGCGGCGCCCAGATCAACGACCTGCCCAAGGCTGTCGAAGCGGGCTTGCTCAAACCCGGGATGCTGATCCACGTGAAGATCCACTACGACCGGGACCCCGCCTACCATGTCGCGAATGACGCACACCACTGGTTCGTCTACATGGGCAAGAACAGCTCCGGGGTCCCCATGTTCGCGGACAACACCCACCAGAACCGCCTTCAAACAGCGGACCAGGTTTACGCCAACATGAAGGGTTGGTCGAATTCCCGGGAGTATGGTGACAAGAAATACGGGTATGTTCCCAGGGTCACCGCAATCCACGATCCCTTCGCCGACCAGAGATAGGCTCCGACAGGGGTTCTCACACCGGACGAGGGAGCCCGGCCCGCTCGATCGCGGGTCGGGGAAAACAAGCGCGGATTGCGTTCCGGGGCCGGGACGGCTATCATGCGAGCCATGGCCGAATCCGAAAAGCGCCCGATTTCGGGGCGGTTGCTCATTGTCGCTGCAGCGGTCCTGTGGAGTTTTTCCGGGATCGCGGTCAGGAACCTCCGAGGGCTCGATCCGCTCGCCATAACCGGATTCCGGAGCCTCTTCACGTTGCCGGTCCTCGTGGTTGCACTGGCGGGCTCGGCGGGTTGGGAGGCCACCTTCCGCGCCTTGCGCGAAAGCCTTCGCCGGCCCGTCACCTGGATCGCCGCGGCGTGCTACATGCTGATGCTGACACTGTTCATCTCGGCGACGGCGTATACCACCACCGCCAATGCGATTCTCCTGCAATACACCGCCCCGATGTACATCGCGCTCTTTTCGGTTCCCCTTCTCGGGGAGCCCATCCGGTTTCGCGAGTGGGCCACGATCGCGGGGTGCGTTTTCGGGATGGGCTTCTTCTTCTGGGAAAAACTCTCCGGGACGGGTTTGCTGGGGAACATTCTCGGGGCGCTTTCGGGCGTGGCTTGCGGGATGAACGCGATTTTCCTGCGGATGGCGGCCCGCCCGCGTGCGGCGGGTTCGCGGGCGGCCCACTCGAGAGCGGCCCGCTCGAGAGGGGCCCACTCGAGAGCGGCCCACTCGAGAGGGGCCCGCTCGAGAGCGGCAAGGTCTGGCACTGGGCCGGCCGATCCGGAAGGGCAGGGGAGATCCCAGCCTGGCCTGGAGGCCTCCCTGCCGTATCTCATTCTTGGAAATGCCATGACGATGATGGTATGCCTGCCTTGGTGCGTGGGGGCGTTGCCTGAAATGAGCCCCTTCAAATTCGGGGTTCTTGCCGCGATGGGGGTTTTGCAGCTGGGAATCCCCTACGTTCTTTTCGCGGTCGGTATGCGGACGGTCCCGGCCTTCGAAGGAATGGTCATCGGCCTTCTCGAGGCTGTCCTGAACCCGCTCTGGACTGCGGTCGGGGTGGGGGAGATTCCCTCCCCCTCCGCCCTGGTCGGAGGGTTGATAATCCTGGGTTCGGTCGTCGGATATTCATGGGTGAAAAAAACAGGGACTAGGAGTTAGGGGCTGGGGGTCAGGACCCAGGGGGAAATGATAGAATGGGGAGAGAAAGAATTTCGGAGGAGGGAACATGGAACTGAAACCCGTATCCGGAAAAACCCCCGGTTACCCTGTCGAGTCCAGGAAATCCAAACTGGTGATGAGCCTCGCGAGTTTCGTCCGCGGGGGAGTGAAGCTGACCGCGGCAGTGATACTGGTTTTGATCGGCTCCGAGTTCGCCTCCCTGGCGGCCGGAACCGATGCCAACCCCGGGATCCGGCCCTCCACGAAGACGAATGAAAGCGATGAACTCCGGCCTTGTCGCGGGAAAATCGCGGAGCCCCCTTGTCGTGGAGTGATCGCTCCGCCCCCCTGCCGCGGGAGCGTGCCTCCGCCGATCGATGTCACTCCCCCCCGAATCACCTACCAGAGCGTTTCTCTCGGCGAATTCTACCGGAATGCCCGGTATTTCCTGGGCCGCCGGGTCCGAATCCACGGAATCCTCGGCCGGATGCCCTCAGGGACCCTCGTGGACCTGGGATACTACCTTTACCAGAAAGGCGAAACCAACTCGTTCGGGGAGATGTACGGTTGTCCCCTGATCGGCGATCCCGGAGGCTTCCGCGAGGGACGTCCCGTGATCGTCGAGGGAACAGTGGTTCGGGTCCCCAAGCGAAGCGGTCTGGACCGCCGGTCCGGGAATTATTTCGCATTGTCGATCGAGCGCATCGGTTACGAATGAGCGGAAAGTAAGGACGGAAAAAGACTTTTCCTGCTGGTTTTCCCTTTGTTGGTTTGCCCCCCTTCCGGTAAAGGGAAGAATTGTGTAAACTCCTTAAGGGGAACCGCATGAGTCAAAGCAAACCCGTGAATTTCGGGCGCAACAACACAGACAGAGACGAATCGTCGTGGGCGCAGTCTGAAGCCTGCGACTACGAGCGGTTCCTCGGGGACTGGATAAAACGGATTCCGCGGGATCAGTGCCGACGGTTTCCGGATCGAGGGGGCAGCCGGAGGGGGTTCTTCTTCCCCCTCGTTATTCTGGGCGTGCTTTCGATGCTGTTCCTGGCGTTTTCCCTCAACTTCCTGGGGACCAGCTACTCGCAGCAGGTGCAGCATGTCGATGAGGGAAGCCGAACCTTGATGGTGGCCGAGTCGCGCCTGTCGATGCTGCTTGCCGAGTTGCGCGAGAAACCCTACTCCCAGCGTGTTTTCGCATCCAAACCGCTGGAGGAATACGACCAAAAGCTTTTGGGGGGGAAGTTCGACCTCTTTGTCGAGAATGCCCTTCCACCCGCGGTCAATCAGGCCGACATCTACATCCGGGCAACATTCGGAAAAGCAAAGCGCCTCTACTTCTGGAGGATCCGCTACGAGGATTCGCTGCTCGACGCCGCCGGGCGCGTGATTCCGATCGTCTTCACGGTTCTCGATCCGGGGAGGTTTCCCACTCCAAGCGGTTCTCCATTTTCAGGAATGATCAAGGACATAATCACCAAGCGCCGCGAAAACGAAGCCAAAGCTCAGGAAAAGGGGTTCCAGGCGCTGAAGGATCCTTCCCTGAAGAATATCCTGGCCGATTCCAAAGCCTTTCCCCCCGGTCAGAACCCCGACGTGCTCGACCTGCCCGCCGCTCCGCCGGAGGTCCCTTCCGAGATCCCCACGACGGTCCCCAATCCGACCACTACCCCGGCTTCACCTCCTTCGGTGCTCAAAGCCTCGGACTTTTTCGCCCACTTTACCCAACCGGCAGAGGGTTACCCGGGAAAGAGATGGACCGTTCCCCAAGCGATTTCACCTGACGGGAACAAGGATTGGGACCAAATTGCCATAAAGTGCAGGTTCAA
The DNA here is from genome assembly GCA_964428355.1 of uncultured bacterium. GTDB lineage: Bacteria > Muiribacteriota > Ozemobacteria > Ozemobacterales > Ozemobacteraceae > CAYRYU01. Next base: position 181,904 of record CAYRYU010000002.1, on the reverse strand, counting down.
GAAGGTCCCCGCTGGGATGAGCGATACCTACTGGTTCTATGCACGGGTGAAGCTTCCCCGGGATCCTTCGGAACCAGATGATGCCGAAAGCGAGTACGTTCCATTCGCCGAAATGGGCCTTGATAGCGACGGTGATGGTAATCATGATTTGGAACCATATTCCCTTGCGTTTCCCTCCCCGGATTGGGAGGGTGGGGAGCTCGAGGAGCCGATCAGCCGGTTCACATTCGAATATCTCCTGGGGAAGCGACCCAAGGCACTTTACGGTCTTCGCTGTCCCGAATGCCCGACGAAGACGATCGGCGAGGATCACCCTCCCCACCTCGAGCCCCTATGATTGACCGCCGGGCTGCCTTCACCCTGATCGAGATCACGGTCGTGGCCGCGATCATGATGATCCTGATGGCACTGGGGATCTCGTTCTTCAGGCAATCACAGGGCACCACCACCAAGATCACCGAAACCCTGACCTTCGCGATGGAGGCCCGAAAAGCCAGCCAGGCGATCCGCGAGGCGTTGCTGACCGGAACCGAAGTCGTCAAGCCCATCGAGGGGTTCACTCTGCCCTACGCCATCGTGAAAGACCTGACCAACGAGATCAAGGTCCTTTACTTCGAGCGGACGGGCAGCGGGGAACCGGTGCTGTACCAGCTCGTGGAATACACCGACTCGTTCAAGGGTGCTCACGACCCCGACGGCCGCAAGGTCCTTTTCGACAATGTCAAAACCGGGGCCTTCACCGCTCTCGGAGCGGGTATGGTGATCGCCCAGATCACGCTTTACGATCCGACCCAGAAGAAAGACCTTTCCTTCTTCGTCGAGGCCGCGCTGAAGAACATCGGGAGCTCCCCCGATGAGTAGCCCGATCATCGCGCGCGCACGAGGTGGGGCGGGGTTCAGTCTTCTCGAACTTCTGCTCGCCCTTTTCATCATCTCTTTCGCGGTTCTGGGCTTCTACCAGCTTCTCCGCTCCAGCAGCAGCCGGGCACAGATGTCGGGCAACACGCTTACCGCGAACCGGGTCGGGATGAAAGTGGTAAACGATCTTCAGGAGGACATCCGCCTCAACGGCGATCTACTTTCGGTGATGGATTTCCATGACGAGCTCAAGACCAAAAATGCCGTTATCGACGGAAACTCCCCCTTCTTCAGACACTTCCACGACTCCCAGGCCCCCTGGGGAACCATGGACCCAGCGCAGGACGGGAAGATCGGAACCCCCGACGGGGATCTCTATCCGCAACTGAAGCCGTTCGAGGTGGAAGTTGCCGCGGAACGGCGAAAGTCCGCTTCCGGGAACGATCCCGGGAAGCACCTCGCGGAGGTTGTGGCCAGGGTCGGATGGAAGGAGAAGGACGGACAGAGTCGGGAATACGCTCTGGACGCGCTCCTTCCCAGCCCGGTGGGCCCGAAGATCATGGAACGGTTGACGATGGTGGACGAGAACACGCTCGAAGCCGAGATCGTCAAGGCATTCTTCCCCGACAAGGCCGGAGGTTCGCTTGCGGTCGCCGCCCAGTCGAAAGGTGCCGATCCCGCGCTGGTAAAGGCGCTGGGAAGATGCCACGTTGCGACGACAAATCTCCTTGCCACGGTCGCTTCGGCAGCAGCCGAGATCAACACTTTGCGGAACACCCGTTCGACGCTCACGTCGAAAAAGCCGAGCGTTGAACTGGTGAACCTGCAGGGACGGATCGCGGCTTCCTGCGAAGGTGTCGCGGCCCTGATGTTCGTCGTCCTCCAGGAACTGGTTCCCACCATGCGCGAGATCGAGAAGTCCTTCAAGCGCGAAAAGTTGGGAAGCCTTTCCTATGACACAGCGGTGAAGGGTCTTGCGGGGTTCGAGGCGGTGACGAAGGCGATCCTGCCCTGGGTCGTCCAGTCCCGGAGAGAATACGAATGGTTGATGGGGGAAGCCCTCCTGCCGGTCCGGTCGGCAAGGCGGAACGAGCAGGTGAATATCAAAGCGCTCGAAGGCTGGCGCCTTTCCACCGCGCTGGATGGAACCAACCGTGTTCCATATCGCGCTTTCGTGCAGAGCCTCATTCAGCGTTACCAGGGGCGCAGTCCCGCCTGGGAACGCCTTCTTGCGCGCGAAAGGAAACTCGCCGACGATCCCGCGCTGTTGCAACAGACATTCGGAAACCTGAACCGGATTGTCAAGACCTACACGGGTGATCTTTTGCCTCTTGCGGAGGTCTCGGGCAAGATCGTCCTCCGCAAACCCCTGTAACTCATTCAGGGACTGCCACAGAGCTCACCGAGCCACCGAGGGGTTTTCCTCAACACCAGCCGTCTCAGTGCCTCTGCGTCTCCGTGGCTTCCCCATTTCGGAGGTGTAACTTTCGGGAAGGGGGGGGTAAAATCTTTTAGAAACCGAAAAAGGAGGGGGCAAATGTTTAGAATGGGGAAGAAGATTGGGATGATCGGACTCTTTCTTTGCGCGACCCTCGTTGTCTACGGAGAAGGCCTCCAGGAAACCCTCGACAACCACGACGTCACGGTGCCCAGTAACACATCCACCGATACGAACGTGACAACGACGGACACGGCCACCACCGCCTCAACGGCCACCTCTGCGACCGCCCCGACCGGGACGGACATCGATGCCTGGCTTCAGAAAATCATGGACCGGATTACGAAACTTCTCGAGAGGATAACGGGAATCGTCGAAAAACTCTTCGGGAAGATCTTCTCGGACGACAAGAACAAGACTTCAACGTCTACCTCGACCAAGACTTCGACTTCCACCAAGACTTCGACCTCGACGTCCACATCTACTTCGGCATCGACCGGGGAGTCCAAGGAACTCAACGCCTGGAAGGGCGGGAAACTCTCCCCCGAAAAGTTCGTCGCGCTTCTCGGGCCGGTCGCAAGGGAATCCCAGAAGAAGACCGGGGTCCCCGCCTCCGTCACCCTTGCCCAGGCCGCCCTCGAGACCGGTTGGGGTGCGTCCACGATCGCAGATGCCAAGAACCTTTTCGGGATCAAGGGAACCGGTCCCGCCGGCTCGATCAAGGTCAAGACCCAGGAATACGAGAACGGCAGGTACGTCACCATCTATGACAACTTCCGGAAGTACAACACCTGGCGGGAATCGATCGACGACCATGCCAGACTCCTGACGACGGCTTCCCGTTACAAGACCTGCATGGCCAACAAGAACAACCCCGACCAGTTCGCACGGGAGCTCCAGAAGGCCGGTTACGCCACCGACCCGAGTTATGCCAGCAAGCTGATCAGCATCATGAAAAAATACAATCTCTACCAGTATGATGTAAAATGATCCGGTCCAACAACAAAGGAGGAAACTTCCGATGAAATCACTGAAGGTGCTCGTCCCCCTCGTTCTGATCATGGCGTCGGTTCCAGGCCTCTCCTACGGGGCGGAAACCATCCTGGCGTCCGGGTCAGGAGCATTCCTCGCGCCCGATGAATTCAAGGTGGACAAGGTGAACCGGGAAGACGGGATCTACATCGTGGTTTCCGGCAAGGACGGGGCGAAGGTTTTCGAGAGCAAGCCTCTCGGAACCGAGGAGAAACTCTTCAGGATCCGCGGGGAGGACAAGAGCCTGGTCATCGAGGACGTCACGGGCGACAAGGTTCCCGATATCGTTACGGCTGCCTTCTACGGTCCCAAGGCAAGCGGCCTGTATGTCTTTTCCTACTCAAAGGACGAGAAGACCTTCAAAGTGATTCCCGCCTTCTTTCCCAAGCAAGACCAGACCGCGGATCAGCTGGTTTCGGATGTCCGTCAGAAAGACGGAAGCGACATGATCTTCCAGGACGACGGAACCGTGAAGATTCTCGGGCTCGTCTATTCGGAAGACGGATCGCAACCTCCCGCTCCGAGCAGCTACATCTTCAAGTTCGACCAGGGAAAGTTCGTCCATCAGAAGACCGAGCCGCTCGCCGAAACCAAGTAGAAAAGAGGATTTGACCGGGGTTGCCACGGAGACACGGAGCCAGCGAGAGAACAATGTTTCGATGACCTTCTCGCAATGGCACCTTTCAAGGGTTGCCACGGAGACACGGAGCAACCGAGAAGCTGTGAAAAAATCGCGCAAAATTCCTTTTGCCACGGATTTTCACGGATGCCCCGCAAAGGAGTTAGGGAAAATCAGTGTCGATCCGTGTTCATCCGTGGCGAAAATTCTTCGTTTTCGATCCCCTCCTCCGTCTGTTGATTCTTTCACACGTTCCGAGCCGACGGGGGAGATTGCTTCTGTTGATTTCCAGGCAATCTCCGCGGCTCGGTGACTCGGTGGCTTTCCTTTTTCTGTTCCTGGCTCGCGCTTGTCCCTCAGGAAAACTTCGGTGTCTGCCGATAGTTCGCCGGAAGTTCGCACTTCCTCGAGGGGGTGAAGGTTCAATGCCCGGACGGACAAAGGCAGTGATTGCGGTCGCGCTCATTTCGGCCGCGCTTTCGGCATTTCCCGCTTTCGCGCAGCCCGCGATCGTTTGGGAAAAAACGGTCGGAGGCAACTTCGACGACGGGGCACACTCGATGCAGATGACCTCGGACGGAGGTTTCGTGACCGCGGGTTTCACCCGCTCGCAGGATGGCGACATCGGTGCGAACCACGGCGGCAAGGAGTTCCTCGTCACGAAGTTTCTTGCTTCCGGAACCGTCCAGTGGAGGAAATGTTACGGGGGGCGGGAAGACGAGATTGCCTACTCGATCGCCCTCACCAAGGACGGCGGCTACATCGTGGCGGGAACGACCGAATCCTGGGACGGGGACGTCTCGGGCTACAAGGGTTCGAACGATGCCTGGGTGGTCAAGCTCAGCTCTTCGGGCGCGATCCAGTGGCAAAAGACCTTCGGCGGAAACGGTGAGGACGGGGCACTCTGCATCCAGCAGACGCTTGACAACGGATTCGTTTTCGCGGGTTACACCAACTCCCTCAACGGGGACGTCGCGACGATAACGGGGAACTGCGATGCCTGGATCGTGAAGCTCGATTCCCTGGGAAACCTGGCATGGGAAAAGACCTACGGAACTGTCGGGGACGACATCGCCTATAGCATCCACCAGTGCGGGGACGGCGGTTTCATCGTGACCGGAAAGATCGATATCGATTACAACCTCAATTCCGGGAGTTTCGGGCTCGGGAACGTGCTGATCCTGCGTTTGGACGGCGATGGAAAGAAACTCTGGCTGACCGACTACGGCGCGACCCACGAGGATATCGGGTACTGCGCCCGTCAGACGGCGGACAGTGGTTACGTCATCGCGGGGTGCAACGGCCACATTGGCGGGCAGGTGTCCCAATATCATGGGTTGCGGGATGCCTGGATCATCAAGCTCGACTCCTCCGGCGGCCTCGAATGGGACCGGGTCATGGGCGGTGCCGGGGACGACATCGCGTATTCCGTGCGTCCCACCCTGGACGGCGGCTACATCGTCCTCGGAGAGACGGATTCCTACAACGGAGACGTCGTCGGGAACCACGGAAACATCGATTATTGGGTCGTTAAACTCGACGCCTACGGCAACATCTCCTGGCAGACCTGCCTTGGAGGGCGGAATCTGGATGTTGGCCACGACATCAGGGAAACGACCGCGACCAACACCTTCATCCTCGTCGGAGAGGCATCCCCGTTCGGGTATGGCGACATCTCGAAAGGCTACGCCGGAACGGACCTCTGGGCCATCAAGCTCCAGGAGTGAACTACTCCACGAATCATTTGGGGGGGGGACCGAGGTTGCCTCCGAGCCTCTGAGACACCGAGAACGTTTCTGGGACTCGTTTCCAGGGGAAAAACCTCACGAGAAACAAACAAAAATGATTCCCCCTGACTTCTGGGTTTGTGTCTCTGTGGCTCCGTGCCTCTGTGGCGATCCCAGCTCCAGGAGTGATCAGGTTCTTTCGCGCATCGACAGGAGCTGGTAGAGGGGAAACGTGCGGTTGGTGCGGCCCTTGATGGCGATCCGGTCCACGAACCCGACGACCGCGGCACCCTTCAGGAAACGGATCGTTCCGGGACTCACCAGAATGCCGGTCTCGCCGGCGCGGTGCGACTCCGATTCCAACCGGGCGGCGAGGTTGACCGCGTTCCCGATCACGGTGTAATCGAGCCGCCCCTTCCGGGAACCGATCCGGCCGGAAATCACCGGTCCTCCGGCGATTCCGATCCCGATTTCGACGGGGAAATCCCCCGCCGCCCTTCGCCGCTCGTTCATGGCTCCGAGGGCTTCCTTCATCGCGAGCGCGGCCCTGCAAGCCATCACAGAATGGGCCTCCCCACGGCCTCCCTCCCGGAAGACTGCCATCACGGCGTCTCCGATGAACTTGTCGATGCTTCCTCCAGCCCCGGTTATTGCCGGCTCCATGGCGGTGAAGAACTCGTTCAGGAGGCTCACGATCCGTTCGCCGGAGTGTTCGCGGGCGAGAGCGCCGAAGCCCCGGATATGGGAAAAGAGGACAGTGACCTCCACGGTCTCCCCGCCTGGCTGCAAACGGCTTTCATCTTTTCCGGAAACCGCCTCCAGGACTTCCCTCGAAACGAACCGGGCCATCCTCTTTCGCTCCGCGAGGCCCTGGATCATCCCGTTGAATGCCGCCCCCAGATCCCCAAGTTCGTCGGAAGACGATGGGACGATTCTCACGTCCAGATTCCCGGTGCCGATCGCCCTCACCCCCATCGTGAGGTCGTTCACCGGCCCGGTAAGAACCCGCGCCAGGAGCCAGGATATGAAGACGACCATGAATCCCGTGTAGGCGCCGAGGGTCCAGAGGATTGCCGCCAGATTCAGCTCGGTACCGCGGATCGGCGTTGCCCGGGCGATTCCCAGGAAGTTCGAGGGCAGGAGGAACCTGGTCGCGGTCAGAGCGTCGGAATCAACCTCGTCTCCGAACTGCCTTATCTGGGACTCGGTCCGGCACGAGGTCTGGGCCAACTGGTGGATGATCCCTTTCGGATTCAACGGATCCGCAAGGGTTTCGTTGCCGAGTCCCGCGCTGGTTCTCATCTGGAAGAAAGCGTAGTCGATCCGGTAGCCGCCGAACTCTTCCCTGAGGGGGCCCTTCGAGAAAATCTGGCCTCGCAGGAATGCCCCGGTTATCTGGCCATCCTCGAGCGTGGTGAAAAAGACTCCACGGGGCGGTTGCCGGGGATTTCCGAAAATCGGTACGATGGCGGTTTTCCGGAAATCCCCCTTCACGGGGTGGACGAAAAGCGCCATATCGTGCATCAAGAGTTTCCCCATGGTACTCATTCCAAAAATCTGCTCCGTCAGAATGTGGAAGGCCTCGATCCCCAACGATGCCTTCCGGAGCTCGCCGCTGCGGAGACCCTGGAGGCCTCCGGTCAGGAACAGCCACTCGAGCGGAAGCGATCTGTTTGCCGCTTTGCGGATCGATTCCTTCTCCCCGCCCGAATCGACCTTGGCGTCCTCCTCCAGACCGCCCCCGGAATACCTCAGGAGCGTATGTTCGATGGGGGCTATCCTCAGTTGGTTTCGGAACCTCGGGTGGCGCAACCCCGCGATCCAGCCATTCCTGGCTTCGAGAAAACGCCGGAAAGGCTCGTCAACGCGCTTTTGGAGCGACAACCTCAAACGGTGGAGGGTCTGGACCCAGAAAGTCTCGAACCCGGAACAACCCTGGTTGAAACAGGAAAGGCGGAACTCCAGGTGGTTCATCACCTCCTGCGGGTTGATCCGGCTTTTCAAAACGACCCCCCACGTTCCCGAAAGCAGGAACCCGACCAGCGGAACCACTGTTCCGGAGGCGACCGCCAGGATGATCTTCCGCTCGAGGGGGAAACCTGTCCCGCCCCTCTCCTGCGGATCCCGCAGGTGAGCGTTTCGGGGGCTGATCTCCCGGAAACCGCGGTGAGCCAGGTACAAAGTCGAAAGGAGCAGCCCCGCGGCGAGAAGCTTCAGAAGGGGCATGAATTTCCGGAACGGGTGTTTCAAATCGGAAACCGGGAAGGAAACGACGAGGACGGGGAGATCCCTTGCTCCGCCTGACCTTCCGATCTGCTTCCGCCATTTGGAGGGAGTCGCTTCCTGCGGAAAGGGAGCAAGCTGGAGCACACGTCCGCTCCTTTCGATCGTGCGGGGGCGGCTGAAGCTCCCTCCCCTGACGAAAGACCTCTTGAAGCCCGGATGAAAGGAATTCCCCTTGCTCCAACGCAACCTGACGATCGGATCGAGCTCCTCCTCGAGCAGGACCGCGATGAACCCTCCGTAAAATTGCGTCTGGGCATGCATCACCGGGAGGACCCGGTCGTCCTTGTAGATCAAAAGGCGGGTTCCTCCGAACAGCGGGGAGAAGAAATCGTCGCACCACCGGTCTCGCAGATCCGGTTTCACGAACTGTCCGAAGAGCTTTCGGACGAGGGAATCCTGCCCTTCCACCGCCGGATTTCCCGGTTGTTTCCAACGCTCATGGGCACTGGCAAGCCATGTCCCGTCGCCAACGGGAACCTTATCGTAGAGTACGAACTCCGCGGTCATGAAGTCCCTGACCTCCTGGCGGGAAAGGCGGGGTTTGGGAAAATGGCGGGGATCGAGGTAGACGAAGTTCCCTCCTCCGTCCGCGCGCGTTACGAAAAGGGCGTGGACCCGCGTCCGGAATGCCCGCCGGATATCGCGGAGAAGGTTATTGACCAATCGCCGGCCGATTCCCTGGAAGACAGGAGCATCGAATCCCTTTTCGGATTCCTCGAACCCGTATTTCCTGCTCAACCGGTCGAAGGTCCGGGCGAAATACTGCTCGAGTTCGAGGTCCTTGCGGAAGGACCGCATCTCCTCCTGCATGAGCGCCATCTTTTTATCCCGCCGTTCCTTTTCCTCGTGGGTCAGTATCCGGTCGAGAATCGAGAATCCGCCTCCGATCGGAATCAGGACAAGAACGACCCAGGTGATGAGCAGCAGCCTCCGGAGTCTTTCCTGAACGGGGTTCTCGTTTCCCCGGTTCGGGGAAACTCCGGATGCTTCCCGTGGGTCAGTCATGGATCTTCCCCCTGACGATCTCGAAGGGGTCCCCCGAAACACTCGCCTGCGGAGTCCGCAGGGGAGGGGTTTCCGCGAGAGAGGATTTCCTGGGGCTTCGCTCGAGAGGAACCGTGACGAACTCGGTCTCCGCGATCCCGGCTGCCTGAGCGGAGAGAATGATGCGCGTGTGGATTCCCCTTTTCGAGGCGGCTTCCAACAAGGAGGCCTCCTGGACCGGATCGCCAACCGCCGTAAAGTCGAGTCTACCATTGGCCGAGCCCACTCCGCCCGAAATGACCGTTCCCCAGGAAATCCCGATCCCGGTTTCGATCGTGAAGCTCCCCGTCTCCTCGCGCTTCCGGTTGAACCTCAGGAGGCGCTCCCTCATTGCCAAAGCCGCCCTGCCGGCCCTGAGAACCGGGTGCGGGGTGTCCGGAACCGGCTGGAAGATTGCGAGGATGGCGTCTCCGATGAACTTGTTGATCACCCCTCCATTAGCTTCGATGCAGGGTTCCATCTCCGTGAAGTAATCGTTCAGAAGGGTCACGATATCGGGAGCTGGGTGGGCCTCTGACAATGTGGTGAAGGACCGGATGTCGGAAAACAGGACGACCGCCTCCCCCTTCCGGACGCTGATTGAATCGCCCCCTGCAGATGTCCTGACCTCGGCGAGAAGGTCGCTGGGGACGAAACGTTCCATCCTTTCCTTTTCGAGCAGGCCGCGGGACATATCGTTGAAAGCCTCCCCGAGTTCGCCGAATTCGTCTCCGGAAGGGATCGAGACCCTGGCCTTGAAATCGCCCGCGCCGACAAGGGCGAAACCCTGCTGAAGGCTGGAAATCGGGTTCAGGAAAAATGCCGCGAGGGTTTCTGCGAGCAGGACGAGTATCAGGAGAGAATACCCCACGAGGATCGGGAATGACGCCCTCGAGAACGCGTCTCCTGCGCTTCCTGCCGCCGGCCTGGCAACCGCCACGGCAAGGAGAGGGAGACCCGAGATCCTTCTCCATGCCTGATGATGACGGGAACTCCCGATGGTCCGGATGGCGGTCCCATCCCGCCGCGTGGTGACCGCTTGACGGGCGAGGTCGACCAGTTCGGGTTCCGTTGCCGTGAACGGGGCGAATGGAAGCAGAACGGCGTTTTCGGGATCGATCCGGAAAACCGAGACACTGACATCGTGCCTGTCGAGAGGCTCTCCGGAAAGGCCAGGCCTTGTCCCAGACCGGTACAGGCTTAGCAGGCGGTCTTCTGCAAGCAACTCGTGCGGGAAAAGCACCGCCAGGACTCCCATTCCGTCCTGCCCGGTGCGGTTGGGATCCCGCAGCGTCAGATACCCGATCCGGAACGCTCCCAACATCGGAAGCCGGTTGGTGCTGAGTCTGCCCTCCATAGTCAGCAGATCCCGGGCGCGTTCCAGGGTCCGAATGTCGCTGAAATCGGCCAGGGACCGCAGAACTGGGGACCACTTCCTGCGGCTCCCGAGGCGGGCGAAAAATGCCTCCGCCTCCCTGACGTTTTCAGCCCACGAAAGATCGTAGTTGCGGGAGTAGACCAGCTGGATGATTGCCATCGAGCTCAGGAGGGTTATCGCATCATCCGAAAAAACCTCCCCCCTGCGGCCTTGGGCCCGTTGCGTGGGGAGCTTTTCGCTTTTTGCGAGTCCGGAAAGGACTCCGGTTCCGAAGGTGAAACCGTCATATCGCAGGAAAAGGGTTCCTTGTACAAGTCCTCTACGGGTGATATCGTCGAGGAAGCCGGCGACCCGCCCTTCGTCGGAAACGAGCGGGGAGAGGGTTCCCTGCCAATTCCACATCGAGCTCTGGAGGGCGTTCTCACTGCCAAGAAGGTCGTTCTCGATCCCGGCAAGCCGGTCCGAAAGGCCCGTCAGGAGCTTCCGGTCCTCGAACCGGTGGTCGAAATGGACGGAGGCAACCAGGCCCAACCACAAGCCTGTCAGGGGGATGATCAGCGGCAATATTGCCGCAAGCAGGAGCTTCGGCCTGACCCTGAGCGGAAGGGTGAGGCCGGCCAGAAGGAACCGGACCAGGAGCATCCCTGAAACCATCAGTGCGAGCGAGATTCCAATCCGGAGGCCGGGAAGTAGCCTGCCCACGGGGTGTTTCGCGAAGCGGCGGGGGACCGAAACCTGCGCCAGGGGGGTGCGGTACACTCCCGAAGCCAGCGGGGGCCGGTCGAATTTCTCGAACATCTGGAACCCCCCCGCGAAGCGTTGCGCAGTGATGTCGCCGGGCAGGGGATCCTGGAAAACGAACCGTCCGTCTCGTTCGACGAACCTCGGAACGAACGATTGGATGACCCGGGACCGGGAGCCCATCAACCGTTTCCTTCCCACCTCGTGACGCCGGTTGGCAAGGGCGAATTTCAGAAGCTTCGAGAGCCGGACGCAGCGGGGGTGGAAGACGGCCAGAATTGCGCCCCGAAGAGGGGAGTCCGGTTCGGGGCCGACCGGAATGGGGTGCCAGTAGAAGAAAACCTTCCCCCCTCCGAAAAGATTCCCGAACCTCGCATCGACCACAAATTGGGGATAAGGTGGGACGGAGTATTCCCCGAACAGGCCTTTCGCGAATCCCGCCGCCGCCCCGTCCAGGGATTCCCTTCGGCCCTCCCAGGCTTTTTTCAGCCGTTCGAGATGCCCATCCCGGAGAAAAGGCGAACGATCCAGCTGCCGCGTCAGCGCCAGAAGGACCACCTGGAGCGCACGGCGCGAGATCCGGGCGGGCGAGATGATCCGGGAATCGAACTCCAGGAAAAGGTCCCTCGAATCGGCGTTCGTTCCGACAAGAAGAAGTGGGGGGACCCCGAGTTCCTTCCACAACCCCGCTTTCAGCTCGCGCAGGAAAGAAGCGTCGATCGGATCGGGGGCGCAGGGGATTCCGGGATTCCCCTTCCGGTCTGAGGGGCCGGGGACTCCCATCTTCGAGAGCAAGGCCAGGGTCTTTTCCCTGATGAAGTTCTCGACGAGGCAACGTTCCTTGAATGCCGTCATTTCCTTGAAAAGGATCTCCCGGACTTCGTTCTCCCGAAGGAAATCCAGGTAGCCGACCGTTCTTTCCACCGCGGAAAGAACGAACAGCAAAGGGATCGCGACAAGGAAAAACCAGCTTCCGATCCAGATCGGGGGGCGGATTTCCCGACGGGTCGGAAGGCCGGGGGAAGTCCCGGCGTTGGTCATCGTCTTTGAAGCCGGAGTCCCGACCGGGGCAACCTCATGAACCGGCCCCCGTCAAGATGGTGCGATCCAAGGGGGACGGTTGCCACGGAGACACCGAGGCACGGAGCTTCCGCAAGTGGCTTTTTCAGGGGCTCTCCAAAAAAAGAGAAAGAAAAAAACGACTCTCTCACTCCTGGCAAATCCAACCAAGCGCCATCTCGGTGTCTCCGTGCCTCCGTGGCAACTCTGCGGGAGGCTTCCTGAGTTCCCATCCGGGGCCCATTCTCTCAGGAACCCTTTCCGATCGTGGCCGAAGACTCCGTCTGGATGAGGATCTTGTCGATCACCTCGTCGGGGACCACCCCCTCGGCCTCACCTTCGAAGTTGAGGATCAGGCGGTGCCTGAGGGAAGGCTTTGCCACGGCCTTGATCTCTTCGAAGGAAACGTGGTTCTGGCCCTTGAGGAAAGCTAGCGATTTGGCCGCGAGCGCGAGGGACTGGAGCCCGCGCGGGGAGCTGCCGTAAGCGATGTAGCGCTTCACAAGCGGATGTGCGTTGGGGGCTTTCGGCTGGGTCGAGGAGACTATCCCGGCGATGGCATCCCTCAGGTGCTTTGCGATCGGGACGTCACGGACGAGCTTCTGGGTGGCGAGGATTTCCTCGGAGTTCATGAGGGGATCGAGTTGGGTTGCCTCGTTGCCCGTGGTCCGTTCGAGGATTCCCTCCAGCATGTCCTTCGAGGGGATCTCGAGAAGGACCTTGAACATGAACCGATCGACCTGGGCTTCGGGAAGAGGGTACGTTCCCTCCATTTCGATCGGGTTCTGGGTTGCGAGGACGAAGAACGGCTGGCTGAGGACGTGGGTGTCTCCCCCCGAGGTCACCGTTCCCTCCGCCATGGCCTCGAGAAGGGCTGACTGGGTCTTTGCGGTGGCGCGGTTGATCTCGTCGGACAGGATCATGTTCGCGAAAAGGGGTCCGGGCTGGAAGGCGAACGATTTCCGGCCGGCTTCGTCCTCCTGGATCAGCTTGGTCCCGATGATGTCGGCGGGCATGAGATCGGGAGTGAACTGGATCCTCTTGAAGCTGGCCCTCAGGATCGAGGCGATGGTCCGGACCAACAGGGTCTTTCCCAATCCCGGAACCCCTTCCAGGAGAACGTGGCCGCCCGCGAAAATAGCGACCAGGACCTGTTCCACGACCTGGTCATTCCCGATGATGACCTTGCCGATCTCGCGCTTCAGCTTGTCCAGGGCGACCCGTTGGATCCCTGGCCGGGGGGCCGGCGTGGAATCCCGGCGTCCGGTCGATCTGGCCGGTTCGGCGCGGGGAGAAGCAGGGACCGCTCCTGGAGATTGCGGTGATTCTGGGTTTGTGGTGGGAATGTTGTCGGTCATTGGCGGCTTTCTCCTTTGATGCGGATGGATCCGATCATGGAATTGATGATTTCGTCGTAAGCTTCTTCGTGGGCGGTCGGGAGGGAAAAACGGACGAAGATCGTGAAATCGTCCCCGAACAGGAAGAAATGGCGCTCGGTTTGCGGAATCCCGTCCTGGGAGAACCAGAAACGGAGCTGGAAGGCTTTCCTGCCGTCGAGGAGATGTTCCGTCGGACCCCGCCGCTTGATGAATTTCAGGTCGGAATCGTCGACGATTTCCCGGGTGAACTCATCCGCGTGGTTCTGCAGGAACTCCGTCGCCGAAGCCATCTCGGGACGGAGCTGTATCAGAAGCCGCTCCCCGATGGGCCCGTTGAACAGGTAGACGAACTGCGTTTCGAGCCGATTCGAATCGGGTGCCCACCCTTCGGGCACCGAGATCACGAAGGGCCAGTCTTTCTGGGTGGCTTCCAGAAGTGGACCGCGTTTCGCGGGATACCGGAAGTTCCGGCGGAACTCCTGGAACCGGGCTGCCGAGCCCCCGAAAACACCGATGGTGAACACCAGGGCCAGGATCGAGGCGAGGCTCTTGAGAAAGGGGCTCCTGAGGCAGATGACCGCCGCGAGGCCCGCGATCGCCCCTCCAACCATGCCGCCGATATGCGCGTTGTTGTCGATTCCCTTTTCGAGGAAGCCGATGACGAGGTTGGCAACGACGATGAAGAAGAGCGAGGACAGGTAACCTTTGCGGTCGAAGCTCTTCCGGGGCCCGACTCCGGAAATCTCGAGGACGATCGCCGCGGCAAGAAGCCCCAGGATCGCACCGGAAGCTCCCACCGATACGCGGTCGCCGCCGAGGGCGGTGGCAAGACCGCCGCAGATTCCGGAGAAGAGGTAGATTCCGAAGAACATCGGCCAACCCGTGTAGGTTTCGATGGGAGGGCCGAGATACTTCAACGCGAGCAGGTTCATCGTCAGGTGGAGCCATCCCATGTGAAGGAACTGGTGGGTAACGAGGCGGAACCATTCGCCCTGCCTGACGAGGACCCCGAAGTTCGCTCCGCAGTTGATGAGGCCCACGAGGTCGAACAGGTTGCCGGTGGCGTAAAGCAGGGAAAAGACGATGAGGTTCGCCCAGAACAGGTAACGGGTCGCGGAATCCCGGATCTCGATCGGGACGGCCGATTCGGCCGATTTCCGGAGGATCGCCTGGAACGCCTCCCTGTGGACTGTCCGGAGCGTTTCGAGCCGGGGCCGCACCGTTTCCAGGAAGAACTCCCTGTTCTCGGTGAGATCCTGGAGCCGCTGTTTCATCCATTGGAGCCAGAGGTCGGGGATATCCGGCCATTCCTGGGTAAGGGCGCTTTGCATGAGCTCCTGTCCCTTGTCGAAGGAACCGGAATGGAATGCCGCTACTCCGCTCCAATAGGCGCGGAGCGGGGGAGGGAGCTCCTCGAGCCCTTTCGCGTTCGAGGCGGCCAGCTCGTCGAAATCCTGTTGCCAGCCCATGAACGCGAAAAACAGGAGCCGGCTGATGAGAAGGTTCTGAGCCTGCCCCGGGTTCAGTTCCCCCTCGTCGGCGATTTTCCTCTCCATTTCCATCTGGGCGGAAAGGGCCTCGTCGAACCGGCCCGTCTCGAGCAGGGACCGGACGATGTAGAGCAGCTCCTCGAAGGTGTAGTCGGCGAAGGTTCTCGTCGGGGAAAGCAGGTGCGTCAGGAGGCGGTCGAACTTCCGGGCGTGGAAATGGATCATGGCGAGGAACAGCCGCGTCATCTCATCATACGGATCGCCCTTTCCCAGCATGGCGTGGAGCGCGGTGACCGTTTCCTCGTAGGCTTCCGGGAGTTTGGACCCGATCCTTGAAAGCTCCAGAAGGTGCTGGTTCAACTCGCTCCAGGCAAGCCATGCCTTCCATTGCGCCGGCGACTCGATCTCGCCGAACCTCTGCTGGGCCATCAGCGAGTCGATCCTTCTCTGAAGGATAGCCGGGGCGCCGAGGAAGGCGAACATTCCGAAGATGGAAAGAAGGACGGTTCCCAGGCCTTCCCACTGCCTGACCACGATCAGTACCATGAAGCAGAGGAAAGTGAACAACTGGGCGATGTAACCCCCGTAGGGGCCGGTCCCTTTCCGGAACAGGAAGAAAATCATGTATCCGACGTTGGCGATCAGGATGTACATGATCAGGTGGTAGGCTTGGTCCATATCGTGCAAAGCTTACCCCACCGCCCCTTTCCTGTAAAGTCCGCCCGCCGGTTCCCTTGTTCTTGATTCCCTGACCATGCCGGGATTACAATCAACACTGTAACCGGGTCTTCTCTTGAAAACCACCGGCCGAAAAACTTGGAGGATGGGAAGATGAAGATGAAGATCTTGAGGGACGTTTTCGTGGTTCTACTTTGTGCGGCTTTTGGAAGCCAGGCTGCGTCGGCACTTCCGATGGGGCCCCGCGAGGTCGCCCATTTCGAACGTGAGGCGGTGAGGGTTCTGAGGGAGCTGTTCTCTCTTCCCCACGAAACCGTCGGTGATACCGTGACTTTCCGCCTCCGGAACCAGGTTGTCCGGGAAACCAATGTCGAGAGCGCCGTGGTCGAGTTCGATGGACTTTCCACGGATCTCATGCAGAACCTCACCCTCGGGTGCGCCGGATTCGATGAGTTCAAGGCGGTCAAGGGGGTCAGGGTCGAAGCCCGGTTCAGGGAAAAAGACATCCAGGCACTCATCGACCGTGAGCTTGCCCGCCAGAAGTCGGCGAAGCCGGTCTTCAGGAAGATAGTCGTCTCCTTCGGGAGCGGTTCGGTTGCGGTCTCCGGGGAAGCTGATCTGACGCGGGTTCCCGGGAATCCTTTCGCCTTCATCCCCCAGGACCTGAGCCCGTTTTCGTCCCACGTGGCCTTGAGGATGGAAGCGGAAAAGCTGATGATCGACATCCTCGACGCCCAGGTTAACGGCCAACCCATGACCCCGGAGCTGAAGAGCCAGGTGCTGAGCTGGCTCAACCCGCTCTGGGATTTTTCCCTGATGCCCTACGAGGCCGGGATCGACGAATTGTCATTCCTTCCCGGGGGATTTTCCGGCCGCGGTCACCTTTTCGCTCCCTGATTCCTCGAGCTCGATTCCCTTCCGGTCCGCGCGCATCCTGATCTTACCGGAGACCACCGTTCCGTCTTCCCGGCGGAACCCTTTCATCTCGCGTGTCGGCCTGCCTCCGATGAGCTGCTTGATGGCGGTTTCGGAAAGCGCTTTCCCCATGAACTCCTTCCAGACCACGTATGAACAGCCCTCCCGGAAACGGTCGCAGCCGAATCCGCGGTTCCCTTCGATGATCCGTCCCTTGCCACAGGCGGGACAGACTCCGAAGGAGGGGCGTTGGGCGATCGGAACCGGTGGGGAAGTGGGGGACCCGGTCGGGGCAGGCCCTTTGCCGGCGGCATCCGGCGGAGTGGGGGCCGTTGCCGTTCCTTTCGGTGCAGTTTTTTGCGCCCGGGCCGGCCCCTTGCGGGCGGGTTCGGAGTGGGCTTGGGAACTGGCGGCAGGCCGAGGTCCAGGCTTTCTCCCCACTGGAGGTTGTCGCCCCTGATCGGACGGCTGGGGGAAGGAAACGGTTCCACCCGAAAGGGCCTTGACCTCGGAGACGATCCGGGAAACGAAAGCGGCGATGTCGGTCATGAATTGTGGGCCCTCGGCCTTTCCACGGGCGATGTCGGCCAGCCGCTTCTCCCAGGAGCCCGTCAGTTCCGGGCTCGTGATTCCAGGGGCAGCAAGTGAAATCAGGCGGATTCCCTTGTCGGTCGGGGTGAGACGTTTCTTGTCGCGGACCATATACTCCACCCGGATGAGCTTCTCGATGATCTCGGCCCTGGTTGCCGGTGTTCCCAAACCGCAGTCGCTCATGGCCGAGCGGAGCTCTTCGTCCTCGACGAGTTTTCCCGCGGTTTCCATCGCCTGCAGCAGAGCAGCTTCGGTGAAGTGGGGCGGGGGCTTGGTCTGCTTGGTCAGGAGCTTGGACTCTTCCACCGGGAAGGAATCGCCATTCTTCAATTCGGGAAGGGACTGGTCCTCCTCGCCCTCCTCACTGGAATCTGCGGGCTTGTCGGAGGCTTCTCCGCGCTCGTAGGCCGATTTCCAGCCGATAACGAGTGGAACCCTTCCGGACGCCTTCAGGTTATGTCCTCCCGCCAGAGCGGTGACCGAGGTGGAGAGGTATTCGTGGTCGGGGTAGAATGCCGCCAAAAACCTGCGGACCACCATGTCGTAGATGTTGCGCTCCTCTTTCCGCCAGGAGTCGAAGCCATGAGGTTTCTGTTCGGTTGGGATGATGGCGTGGTGATCGCTCACCTTGGACGAATCGAACACCCTTTTCGGTTTGGGGATCTCCCGCTGGGTGAGCGGCGTGAGTATCTGGTGAAAATCGGGGGGAAGCGCCCCCATCCGCCTTTTTACGGTGGGGAAAATGTCGTCGGAAAGGTGCCGGCTGTCGGTGCGCGGGTATGTTATCACTTTTTTCTGTTCGTACAAGGTCTGTGCGATTGAAAGCGTCTGGGCGGCGGTTAGCCCGAAACGGGAGTTCGCTTCACGTTGGAGGGTGGTGAGATCGTAGAGCAACGGCGGGGGAAGCTTCTTCTTGGTCTTGGTGACGCTCTTGATGACCGCGGTGGAGGTTTTCAGCTCCCCCGCGATCTTTTCGGCCAGGGACTTGTCGGAGATGCGTGTCGGGTGATCCTTTTCCGCCGGGTCGAACCACATTGCGCTGAAGGACCCCAGGTCGGCCTGGATCTCCCAGTAGTCGGAGGGCTTGAAGTTCCGGATCTCGAGATGCCTTTTCACGACCATTGCCAGGGTCGGGGTCTGGACCCTTCCAACCGTCAGCATCACGTCGAACTTCTTGGAGTAACAACGGGAGAAGTTCATTCCCACGAGCCAGTCGGCCTTGGATCTGCAATCGGCGGCACAGGCCAGGTCATCGAGGTCCTTTCCCGGACGGAGCTTCTCGAACCCCTCACGGATCGCCTCGTCCGTCATGCTGGATATCCAGAGCCGTTGCACCGGTTTGTCGCACGTGGTCACCCGGTACACGAGCCTGAAGATCAGCTCCCCTTCACGCCCTGCGTCCGCGGCATTGATGACCTGCCCGACGTCCTTTCGTAGGAAGAGGCTCTTGACCGTTTCGAACTGGTCCTGGGTTGCGGGGAGGACGTTGAGCGCCCAGTTGGAGGGCAGCATCGGGAGGTCCTGGAGGCTCCACCTTGTCCAGGCGGGGTTTTGGACTTTCGGCTCGGCGAGGGAGACAAGGTGGCCGATTCCCCAGGTCACGATGAACTCGGGTCCCTCGAGAAAACCCCTGCCCTGTTGCCGGGCTCCAAGGATGCGAGCGATATCCCTGCCCACGGAAGGCTTTTCGGCAAAGACCACGGTCTTCATTTTTCCAAAGTATAACACCATTGGCTTTGGGCGAAAGGGGGAATTTGTTTTGTGCACGCTCCGGGGACGGTGTGCAAAGTGTGCGGATTTTCGCACACCCCGCACAGTGCAAACGTTTTTCCGGCAGGGCGGAGTCTGTAGCAAATGTCAGACGAGATTTGCCACGGAGGCCCCGAGGCACTGAGCAAGCAAGTGCGAAGGACGGATCTCCTCCCAAAAAAACTCTTTTCGCCTCTGTGCCTCTGCGCCTCGGTGGCTTATCTTTCAGCCGCCTTTGAAACGGAGGCGGGGTCGCGGCGACGGGAGAGCGATGAAAATTCCCTCTTGCGGGGTGGTACGGTTCCTGCATATAGTGGAGTGGATGATTGTCGCCGAAAGGGGGTAGCCAATGCCGACTTTTACATACAAAGCCCGAAACTGGGACGGCAAGATCGTTTCATCCGAAATGGACGGTGAAAGCAAGGAAGTATGTATCGCGAAGCTCCGCGAAAAAGGATACTTCGTCACGAGCATCACCGAAAAGAAGGGTGGGGGCGGGTTCAGCATGAACCTGTTCGAGCGGTCGATCACGTCGCAGGAAGTCTGTATCTTCGCCCGCCAGTTCGCCACCATGATCGGATCAGGAGTCCCGCTGGTCCGATGTCTGACCATTCTTCAGCAGCAGTCCGAGAACCCGACCTTCAAGAGGGTCATCACGCAGATCCGAACCGACGTCGAAGGCGGCTCCACGTTCTCCAAAGCGCTCGAAAAGCACCCCAAGGTTTTCTCCGACCTTTTCGTGAGCCTTGTGAAAGCCGGTGAAGTCGGTGGTATTCTCGACCAGATCCTCAACCGTCTCGCCGACTACCTCGAAAGTTCGGAGAACCTCAAATCGAAGGTCAAGGGCGCACTGACATACCCGGTCGTCGTCTTCGCGATCGCAGGTCTCGTCGTCGTAGCCCTGGTCATGTTCGTCTTGCCGCAGTTCAAGGAAATCTTCATGGGCATGAAGGTCGAACTGCCTCTTGCCACCCAGCTCCTCCTTGGCCTTTCCGACTTCATGGTCAGCTGGTGGTTCGTCGTCCTGCCCGTCCTCCTCGGAGTCCCGTTCCTGATCCTCAACTTCTTCAAAACCAAGGCCGGAGCCCGGATTTTCGACACCAACATCCTGAAGATGCCCGCCATCGGGATGATGATGCGTAAGGTCGCCGTCGCCAAATTCACCCGGACCCTGGGAACCCTCATCGCCTCAGGCGTTCCGATCCTTCAGGCACTGGAAGTCACCGCCCAGACCGCCGGAAACGTGGTCATTGCGGAAGCCGTCGACAAGACCCGCGTGTCGATCCGGGAAGGTGAATCGATCGCCGAACCGCTCAAGAACTCGAACGTGTTTCCTCCGATGGTCGTCCAGATGATCGCCGTCGGAGAGGAAACCGGTGAACTCGACAAGATGCTTTCCAAGATCGCGGACTTCTACGACACCGAGGTCGACAACGCGGTCAAGGGCTTGACCTCGGTCATCGAACCGATCGTCATCGTCTTCATGGGTATCGTCATCGGCGGAATCGTTCTCGCCGTGTTCATGCCCATGCTCAAACTGGTCAACGCCGCAGAAGGCTGAACCCGCGATTCCCCATCCGGGGAACTCCCTATCAGGCTGAAAGGTCGGGGCGCGCAAGCGCCCCGACCTTCTTTTGGCCGGCTTCCTTCGCCTGTTTCCATGGCCCAGGAAAAAAGTTGCACCCGCGGTTCATCCGGGCTAGACTTTGGCGGGAAAATCCAACCGAACCTGGAAGGAGAGAAGGATGTCCGAATTCAAGAACGTTACCGTGGTGAAGAAGGCCAATGTCTACTTCGACGGGAAAGTCACCAGCCGAACCGTGCTTTTTCCCGGAGGTGAGAAAAAGACCCTGGGGATCATGCTCCCGGGTGACTACGAGTTCGACACCGCCAAGAAGGAGCTCATGGAGATCCTCGCTGGTGATCTCGAAATCCTTCTTCCGGGCGAGAAGAAATGGAAAACCGTGCGCGGAGGGGAGAGTTTCGAGGTCCCCCCCAAGTCCAGTTTCAAGCTCAAGATCAAATCGGTAACCGACTATTGTTGCTCCTACCTCGGTTGATCAAGCCCTGATCGAACCGGCAAATCCATCAGAATCGGAGAGAAAAATGAGGAAGCAGACCCTGCATTTTGTCCGCCTTTCAGCCGCATTGCTCGCGGCAGTCCTGGTGATGACCGGCTTTTCCGCCCCGGTCGAGGGTTTCGACAAGGACCAGATCCTCGAGCCTTTCAACAACGATATCGCCCTGTGTAAAGAAGCGATCGGGGAGCTCGATCGGCAGGCCGCCCAACGGAAGAAACAGTTCGAGGAAACCCGCGACTTTTTCAAGGGGCTGAAGAATGACCTGGACGCCTTCTACAACCGCCTGTCGGAAGAGCATGCCCAGAAGAAGGCAATTGGAGAACTCCTGGCGACCAGTGCCTCCAGACTCGCGGTTGATGCGAAGGGAACCTGCCACCTTCCGGTCCTGGGTTGGACCACTCCCGACGGGATTGCAACATTCCAGGCCGGTCTGGAAAAGATCCGGGCGGGTGACGAGGAGAAGTTCAAGGCTGGAGAGATGGCATTCAACCTCTTCAGCATCGGGTTCATGTCCGCCAAAGACCTGGACAAGAAAGCCGAGTCATTCGACAGGGAGCTCGCCAAGCTTCAGGCTTCGATAGAATGCGGGTCATTCACCATCAACTTCCCCGGAGTCGGTTTCACGACCAGGCAGGGCCTCGAAAAGAGGATTGCCGATCACGAGAAGAAGATCGCCCAGACCCTCGAAAAGATCGAGAAGGGCGAGTACTCCCTCAACATCCCGCATATCGGATGGGCGACGAAGAAAGAGGTCGAAGCCCGGTTGAACAAGCTCGAAGCACAGATCGCCAGCGTTTCCAGCGATGCAGGTCGTGAATCTGTCCGGTTCCATCGTCCGCAGGTTGGTTGGAGCGGCCTCGCCGAACTCAATGCCGCGCTGGGGAAGAAAGCCGCGGAAACCGGGAAGCTCCAGAAGTCCCTGGAGGACAAGAGTTTCAGCGTCCGGCTCGGAACCATGGGCTACGTTTCGGCAAAGATCCTCGAGGACAACATCGGGAAGGCGCAGGCGGCGATCGAGGGAATCAAGAAAGCCCTCGAGGACAACACCTACGGCGTTCCTCTCGGCTTGGGCATGGCCGGCGTGACGGGAAAGGACATCCAGACGAAGCTCGATTCCAAGAACATTGAAGAGTGGGCGAAGGAGCCGTTCCGGAAAGCCCTGCGCCACATGACCGCGAAGGCCGAGATCGAGATATCCCTTCTCCAGCTCGAGATCGGGAAGCTCCAGAAATGGCTTGCCGCAATTCCCGAGTTCACGAAACCCCTGGAGAAGAGGATCGCCCTCGAAACCGGCCAGTTGAAGGACCTGATGAACGAAAACTCGAGCGACGCCCAGTTCGTCCTCAAGCAGCTCGAGCGCCAGAGGGGCTGGCTCAAGAAGTGCCTCGCGATGTTCCCCTGAAGTCCGTCCTTCCACTTCCAACAAAGAAAAACCTCACCGGACCCGGTGAGGTTTTTTTGCGACCTCGGCCCCTCTCGGGCCGCTCCAACCTGCCTTACACGCCGGTTACGCCGGCGGTGTTGCTTGCAGGGCGGTTTTCGATCACCTTGTCCAGGGCCTGAAGGAGATCGTCCCGGATGTCCTCGTAGGATTCGCAACCGACCGAGAATCGAACAAGGCCGTCCGTGATCCCGGCCTGTCGGCGGTTCTTTGGCCCCATGCTGGCGTGGGTCATGCTCGCCGGGTGCTGGATGAGGGTTTCCACGCCTCCAAGCGAAACGGCAAGGACGCAGAGCTTCACTGAATCCATGAGGATCCGGCCCGCCTCCACCCCGTCCTTCAGTTCGAAAGAGATCATTGCCCCGAATCCGGTCATCTGCTTCCTGGCGAGCTCGTGCTGCGGATGGGAGGGGAGTCCGGGATACTTTACCCAGGCTACCGCGGGATGCTTCCCCAGGTCGACCGCGAGCTTCATCGCGCTTTCCTGGGCCACGCGGACACGCATCGCCAGAGTCTTGATGCCCCTGAGGACCAGCCACGCCTGGTGGGGATCGATCGTTCCCCCCATCTGCACGAGAATTCCCTTCAACTGGGCGAAGATTTCCGGCTTCCTCGTGACAAGGATTCCCGCAACCACGTCGCTGTGGCCGTTGAGGAACTTTGTCATGCTGTGGAGGACGATGTCGGCTCCCAGATCGAGGGGTCGCTGGAGGATCGGGCTGCAGAACGTGTTGTCGACAACCAGGAGGGCTCCGGCTGCGTGCGCGATCTTGGCGGCCGCCGCGATGTCGGAGATCGCCAGGGTCGGGTTGGCGGGTGTCTCGAGGTAAACCAGCTTCGTGTTGGGTTTGACGGCTTTCTTGATGTTCGACGCATCCGATGAGTCGACGAAGGTCGATTCGACGTTGAACCTCGAGAATTCCCGCTCCAGGAGGGTGCGGGTGGGACCGTAGACGGAATCGGTCGAGACGATGTGCTGGCCCGCTCCCAGGAAAGCCATGAAGACAGTGGAGATCGCGGCCATTCCCGATGCCGTTGCAAGAGCCTTTTCCCCGTGTTCGAGGGCTGCAACGCACTCCTCGAGTGCCGCCGTGGTCGGGTTCCCCAGACGGGTATACTTGTACCCGTCCTCCGCTCCGCTGAATCTGGCCGCGCCCTGGGCCGCACTTTCGAAGGCGAAGGTGGAGGACTGGTAGATCGGAATGCTGACTCCGCCGAACAGCTTGTCCGGCTCCTGGCCGGCATGGATGCAGGTGGTGTCGGGTCCGACGACGGTTCCCTTTTTCACGTCAAATCTCCTTCCTTGTTGAGGACTTTTGCGGAACATTCTATTAGGGCCTCCCGGGAATGTCCAGAAAAACCGCTCCCGGGAACAATCCCCGGCCGGGCTCCGGACAAAGGAAAACGGCGGAACCCGAAGGTTCCGCCGTTCCGGTCGGGGCGACTGGACTCGAACCAGCGACCACTTGAACCCCATTCAAGTACGCTACCAACTGCGCTACGCCCCGAGGGCATGATGCCCAGGCATCACTGCCGAAACATTTATACCACAAATCCTCCTTCCCTGCAAGTGCCCCCGAACCCCAAAAATCCCGGTTTCTCCGAAGCCCTTTTCCGCTTTCCGCTTCCGGCTCCGGGACGGTTCAGGTCTCGTTGCCGTCCCGGGAGCCGGGGGCGAGGTTTTCGAGTGGAAAGGGCGGCCGGGAAAGCGGCCGGACTGCAAGGGAAATCAGCTTTATCTCGTTGTCATCCCCGGCAACCCGGTTGGAATGGATGGCCCCGCACTCCGAGCAACGATGGATGATCGCCCATTCCCCGTTCTTCCGAACCCAGACGGAAATCGGCTCCATCTTTCCCCCGCACGCGGCGCGCCGGTCTCCTGGTCGGGAGTCCAGATGGAGGCTCCAGAGGCAGCGAGGGCAGTGGTTCCGGTGCTCGGAGCCGGGGGCGGATAGACCGACCGGGTTCGAGCAGTTCTTGCAGATGAACCCCGCCCCCGGCGGAGGTTCCGTTTCCTCCTCGTCGTGGCCGGCATCGTCTCCGCTGCCGCCCATCAGCCTGAGGTAACTGGAAAACCGGGCCGGCGAGACAAGTCCCTCCTTGACCGCGGCCTTAACCCCACAACCCGGTTCGTGAACGTGGGAACAATCCGTGAATCTGCATGACGAGGCGGGTTGGGTGAATTCGGGGAAGAACCGGCGCAGGTCGTTCCGGCCGACCCCGGCGATGCCGAACTGCCTGATTCCCGGAGTGTCGATCACGGTGATTCCATCCGGAAGGGAATGCAGAAGGGCGGCCGTGGTCGTGTGGCGCCCCTTCCCGTCCGAAGCCCTGACGCGGCCGGTTCGAACATCGAGCCCCGGCGCAAGGCCCTTCAGGATACTGGTTTTCCCGACCCCGCTGTGGCCGAGGAACACCACGGTCTTTCCGATGAGCTTCCCGTGCAACTCCCGGAAACCGCTGCCCTGGGTGGCTGAAACGACCATGACGGGGATTCCCATTGAATCGTAGGGGGCCAGGCGCGCCCGGACCCTCGAGAGCTCTTCCGGCGCGGCGATGAGATCGGCCTTGTTCAAGCAGATGAGTGGTTTCGCGCCTCCGTTTCCGATCGCCACGAGGAACCTGTCGATCAAGGCGGGTTTGAGCGGAGGTTCGTCGGCCGAAACCACGATTACGGCTACGTCGACATTCGCGACGATCACGCGGCCGCGGTCGGGGACATGCGGGTCGGGACGTGCCAGGAAGGTCCGCCTGGGAAGGACTCTTTCGACGATATCACCCTTTTCGGAAAGTACAACCATGTCTCCGACTGCGATCGAGGTCTTCTGCTGCCTGATGATGTCGGGGTGGAGCGGGTGGATGGCGGTCACGGAGCCGGCCTTTACGGCGGCTATCCCCTGCCCAACCTGGATGACGATTCCCTCCTTCGGCCCCCTCGGATTTTCCACAAGGGCGGACGTTTCTTCAGGTTGCCTGGCAGCGGCTTTTCCCTCCGGGGGCTTTGAGTTGCTTTCCGTGAAGTCTTCGATGGGTTCGGCCTCCGGGGAAGCCGGTTGGGCCGTGGAACCGGGTTCCGGAATGTTGACCGGTCCGTAGGGTTTCCCGGTTTTCCGGTTGCGGACAAGGTCGAGGACGAATTCCTCCAGATGGGGAACGGAATTCCTGTGGATCTTCTCGACCGTGAAGTCTCCGTCGCCGTCATCCTTCCACCGGGATTTCCGCGGCTTCATCCTCAGCGATGCGGACATCTTCTGCCTCAGAAAAGCCGCTTGTTTGTACAATGACCTTTTTTCGGTACCCGAGATTTTCTGGAGATGTGATTCCAGTTCGATACGTTCGTGTTCTTTCAACGTTTTCCTCGCTGCGTTTTCATGACTGCCCGGGAGTTCGGCCCGGGCGCGTGGGGGTTCTTCACGGGATGCCGGAATCACCTTTCGGCACGCTCATGCGCCGGTTGGGGAAAGGGTCCGGAGCCGTTCCTACGCCACGCCGCGGGGAAAACAAGAAGGCCGCCCCTCAGGGCGGCCTTCACCGATTGCGACGAATGTCGGTCAGACGCTCCCGAGGCGTGACGTTTCCGCGATTCTCACAAGCGCCATATCCACGCCTCCTTTCGAAATGTTGCGTCGTGAAGACAATTTCAAAATATCATTTTCCGGATGTTTGTCAAGTGGAATTTCAAGGTGGTGCCCTGACTCCCGGGATATGCTTTGACAACGGGGCCGTTTGGTCCGAAAATGTCAACATGGAACCGACGCGCGGAATCCAGGAATTCGGGAGCCGTGATCCTGTAAACGTCCCCCCCGAAAAACCCCCTTCCGCTGGGAGCCCCATCAGAAAAGCGTTCTGGATCCTTGCGTTCGCTCTTTTCCTGTGCCTGGCGGTTCCGACTGTTCGCTGGCTCATCCAGGAAGTCCGCCGTTCCAGGTATCTGAATCTTTTCGAGAAGGGAAGATTCCTCGAAAGTTCAAAGCAGGCACTGGAGTTCCTCGAACAATACCCACGGGATGACGAGGCGATCTTTACGCTCGAGGTGGCTGCCGAAAAGCAGGTGGATGTCCTCCTTGGGCAGGGCAAGACCGGTGAAGCCAGGGAGTTTGTCCAGTGGCTCGACAAGCAAAGCCCCGGCCTTTCCCGGGTGAGCCTCGCGGAGATGAAGGTTTTCCTCCGGGAGCTGGATGGGATGGTCCAGGCAGGAAAAACCGAAGAAGCCCTCAAGAAGATTGCGGACAGGGTCGCAACCGACCCGAGGAACCCCGCGCTTCTCAAGGAAGCGCTCCACTTCCATTGTAAAAACGGGATTTCGAGAGCTGCCACCGATGAATACTGCTTCAGGCTTATCGAGGTGGATCCCCTGGGGACAAAGGCCGACCAGGAGGTCCTTTTCAGGGTCTCGGCATTCCTGGCCACCTGCGCGCCTGAGGATGGAGACGAAAATCACCGGGAGCTCATCACCAGGCATCTCTTCGATCAGGTCAGGCCCGAGCTCGAGAAGTACCTCTACTTTCCCGGAAGGGAAAACGAATCCGAGTACCGGAACCCGTTTGCCGTCTGGTGCCTGAGACGGAATGCCCTCCAAATCCTGGGTGGCCGGGGAATCCCCATCGATCTCTTCAGGTTTCACCTTCTGAGCGTTCTCTACCCGCCCCCCCGTCTACCCGAAGTGAAGATCCGCCGCGGGCTTGTTGAGTCGATCCGTTTTCTCGGAGATGCCGTCGCTTCCGGACCCACTCCCGGACAGCTGGCCCAGGTTCCGGAGGAGATCGCATCATTTCCGCTTGTGGACATGTGGATTTTCGAGCCAGGTACCCCGTTCGTCCGGGTCGCTTCCGGACTCCTCGCAAAGCAGCTTGCCCCCATCCTGAGGCCCGCCCTGACATCGGATGACGTTCCCTCACGAAGGATCAACGCGGCGATCACCCTTGAGGGAAGATGCCCCTCATATCCTGAAAGGGCTCTGATCCACGCGCGGGGTATCGCGGCCGTAGCTGAGAGACCGACGTGGAATGCCGTGGAAAGGATCATTCCCTCGATCGAATTCTGGGAGGGATTTCTGCTACTCGGGTCGGTCAAGGATCTCCCCGCGGGAACCTTCTCTGGTGGCCCGGCCGACGGAACCGCCTCCCGGGTACATCCCCGATCCGGTTCACGGGGGCTCAGGACATGCTTTCGAAAGTGGATTCGTCGCTCGAACAGCTCGAGGAGTTCGTGGGGGAACAGGAACGATTGGCCCAGGTCGGGTTCCTTTTCCCGGTAGTAATGGAATTGGGGATGGTGGGTGAACTGATCCGGAGTGTCCGCGAAATCCCCCGGACCGGCAACAGGTGACCCCCTTTCCCGGTTGGAAACAACATGCTTGATATTGGGCGGGAATGATCGGACAATGTTCGAAGATAGTTATCGAGGGAGGAATACATGCCGTCTCGCGTAATGACCGTGGTGTTCACAGACATCAAAGGATTCACCGAGAGAACCGCCAAAAGCGATCGGGAATCGATGCTCAAGCTCCTTTCGAAGCACAACGACCTTCTCCGGCCGATCGTCGGGAAATACGACGGGACCGTGGTCAAGACGATCGGCGATGCCTTCCTGTTGACCTTTGCCAGTCCCACCAATGCCGTCCTGTGCGCACTGATGATGCAGGAGTCCCTCAGGAACTTCAACAAGAACCTTCCGCAGGAGGAAAAGATCGAGATCCGGATCGCGATCAACACCGGCGAAGTGAACGAGGTCGACAACGACGTTTTCGGGGAACCTGTCAACGTGGCGTCCCGTGTGGAAGGGATCACCGAGGCCAACGAGATCTGGTTCACCGAGTCCACCTATCTCGCCATGAACAAGCAGGAAGTCCCCAACTCCCTCGTCGGGGAGTTTCGTCTGAAAGGGGTTCCGGAGGCTTTGAAGGTCTACCGCGTCATACAGGACAGCGCATCGGAAGCCTTCCGGCGGGTTCTCGCCAACCAGCAGGAATATCTCGCGGGCCGCGATACCCTCGACCGCCAGAAAAAGGAAGCGCCGGAAGGGGCCGTCGGCAAGTTCCTTCCCGTGGGAATCGGGGTTGCCGTCATTCTCGCCATCGTGGGCCTCCTTTTCATGCAGAATTCCCGCGTCGAAGCCCTCCGACGGAAATACCGGATCCCCTACGAGGAAAAGAGGTTCGCGGAGGCTATCTCCCAGGCTCGGGAGTTTTTGAAGGAGAACCCCAAGGATCCTGAGGCGACCGATCTTGCACAGAAAGCCGTCGCGGATGGAACCGCCTTCTTCGAGGAGAAGGGCGAGATCGGGAAATCCCGGGAACTCGTCGACCGGTTCAGGGAACAGTTCCCCGCGCTCCCCATCGGAGACCAGCTCCACTACAGGGTCCTGGCCAGGGAGCTGGAGGCAACGGCGAAGAGCGGCGACTTCGATTCCGCGGCCCGCAACATCGAGGAACGCATCGCCAAGGAACCCAAGAACCTCGAACTGACCCGCATCGCCTTCGGTTTCTACAACACCTTCACCCGGAAGATGGACCGCACCCTCTGGTACTGTTTCGCCCTTGCTCAGGCCGATCCGGGAAGGTACCTCGGGGACCCCGAGATCCTCAAGAACCTGGAGTATTTCTTGAAGTGGTATCCCCCCGAAGACGGATGGGACGAGCAGAGGGATTTTTTGACGAAAAACTGCTTCGACCGGTTCAAACCGCTTCTCGATGAAGCCCTGTACTTCCCGGGTCGGGAGAATCCAGCGAAGCAATACTCCGCCAGAGAAGTATGGGGGCTCAGGTGGAATGCCTTCAAAATGATGCAGGCGAAGGGCCTGCCGGTGAATCCGTTCAAGTTCAACCTCTTCTGCGTCTTGTACCCGACTGAATATCTGTCATCCAGGGCGCTGGGGGAATCGATCGCGTTTCTCGCCTCCGCCATCGCGTCCGGGCCCACCCCGGAGCAGCTCAAGGAGATCCCGGCGGAGATCGCAAGTTTTCCCCTGATCGACGGGGACTCTCTGGCACAAGATTCCCCGCTCGTCACAATCGCGGCGAAGCTTCTGGGCAAACCCCTCGATGGTCTCCTGAGGAGAGCCCTCGTTTCCCAGGAAGAATCGGGGCGTCGAATCAACGCGTTCACCATCCTGTCCGTTGCGGGCCTTTCCCCCGCGGAAGTGGCGGCGTATCATGCAACCAATATCCTGACGGAAGCCGACAAGGGGATGTACAACCAGTATCAGAGCGCCTTCAAGGCTTCTCTCGAGTTTTGGAAGGACTTTCCCCCGCCGGGTTTCGTTCCCCCGGGTTCCATCGCCTCGGGGACGGTCACATCCGATGCGTTTCTCGGCCCCTTCTCCGACTGGGATGGAACGATGAAGAAGGTCGACGCGGCTCTCGAGAAGATGGCCGGAGAGGTTTCCAAGGCACTCGCCCGGGCCCGCGAAGACAAGGACTCCGATCTGGCGGAACGGCTCGGGACTTCCCTCAAGCGCCTCCAGGCGGCCCGAAAACTCGAAAAATAGGGTGATCCGATCAGGAGGGTTCATGAAACGACTCAAATGCGATTTCCACGGTTCCGTCGAGGATATCGAAAAGAGCCTGAAAAAATGACCCCTGGCCCATCCACAGATGATTAGGATGGGCGCAGATTCGGTCGGGCTTTTTCCATCCGCGGCCAACTCCGGAATCTGCGGAGAAATCTCACTTGTCCGGTTGCTGGAGTGTCTTCAGGAAAGAAACTGGCCAAAAGACGGATCTTCTCGCCCGGTAATGAGGGGAGAGGCTTCCCTCAAGCCTTCGGGGCGATCTTGGGGATTTCCTGGCCGAGCGCTTCGGCGGCCATTCCCAGGAAACTGGTTTCCACCTCGTAAACCGAACCGTGCGACCGGACCATGTCCCACAGGCAGTGGAAGAAGAAAAGCTTCTGCTCCTGGTTGAGGGAAAGCTTCTTCACCTGGTCGAGGATCGAGGGGTCGAACGTCTGGAACTGGAGGGTGGGCATCTGAAGGCCGAAATGCTCGCAGAAATTCTGGATGATGTCCTTCTTTTCCGGTTCGATCTCACCGTCCATGATCCCGGCGGCGATCATGGCCTTCAGCATGACGGACAGGATATCGTCCCCGATTTTGCGGTAGTTGCGTCGATCGGCGTCCGAGATCGAGCCCGCCCGGAAAAGATACTTCGCGGTAAGGGCGATGTCTCGAAGGAACAGGAACTTGGTCGCTCCGACGAGCTGTTGCTGCGTCCCAGCCTCGCCATGTTTGAAATCCTTCTTCCATAGCTGCCGGTTGCGGAGGTGGAATAGAGCCTCCTTGCCGAGACCGGAGTTGCCGTGGGCTTTGATGATCGCCTTGACGTCATCGATCGAGGAGAACGCATAGGTCTGGTCACGGGGGGGGAGATGGCTGGCAAGAAGCAGCACGAGGGCACCCTGCGCGACCGGGAGCCCCTGGAGGTGCCGGGGGAAAAGGTTGGCCATCATCTGGACCAACGTGATCTGGGAGACCACCAGGTCGCAGAGGTCCTTGTTGAGCGTTCCCGCAGTCAGCAGGGGACACCGCCGTTTGACATCCTCCGCGCTGAAATCCGGGATTTCGCGCAGCGGGGTGGCCAGGTCGCCCGAGAAGATGATCTCGTTGGCGATATCGGCTTCCCCCAGGTCGGGCCGGGTTTCACGGATCGAAGCCATCAGCCTCTTGACGTAAGGCTCATTCTTTTCCACGATCGTCTCGATGAATCCGTAGAAGACT
Source organism: uncultured bacterium (assembly GCA_964428355.1). Classification (GTDB taxonomy): domain Bacteria; phylum Muiribacteriota; class Ozemobacteria; order Ozemobacterales; family Ozemobacteraceae; genus CAYRYU01. Next base: position 150,704 of record CAYRYU010000002.1, on the reverse strand, counting down.
TCACCCTCAGGTGCTCCGAAACTGGATTTTTGAAAGCCGGCCATGGCAACGGTTCCTTTCTTGTGGGGATTGACGAGGTCAATTATAATACGGAATCGAAGAAAACGAGACAAGGGGGAATTCCGAAATGTTCACATCTCCGATCGATGAATCCGTCCGGAAGGGGAACCGCCTCACCGAGTCGAGGGAGTGGCGCTCACTGAAAGCCCACCAGGAAGCTCTCGCCAGGACCCACATGCGCGATCTTTTCGCCAAGGACCCCGATCGCTTCACCCGGTTCAGCTTCCAGTTCGAGGAGATGCTCGTTGACGTTTCCAAAAACCGCATCACTTCCGAAACCCTGGATCTCCTCGTAAGGCTCGCCCGCGCATCCGGCGTGCCGGAGGCCGCAAAGGAGATGTTCTCCGGGGAGAAGATCAACTGGACGGAGAACCGCGCAGTCCTGCACGTCGCGCTCCGGAACAGGTCCAAGAAACCGGTCCTGGTCGACGGGACCGACGTGATGCCTGGAGTCGAAGCGGTCCTGCGCAAGATGGAGGATTTCTCCCGACGGGTCCGGTCGGGGGAATGGAAGGGCTTCACGGGAAAACCAGTCCGGACCATCGTGAACATCGGAATCGGGGGTTCGGATCTCGGACCGGTCATGATCACCGAAGCCCTCAAGGTGTTCGGCCGGGGAGGGCCCGCCGTGAAGTTCCTCTCGAATGTCGATGCCACGGATTTCGTCGAGAAGACGCTGGGCCTGGACCCCGCCGAGACCCTGTTCATCGTCGCCTCGAAAACCTTCACCACCCAGGAAACGATGACGAATGCCGAGACCGCGCGCTCCTGGCTTCTGGCCGGGCTCAAGGATGACCGGGCGGTGAGGAACCATTTCGTCGCGCTTTCCACGAACCGCGCCCTGGTCGAGAAGTTCGGGATCGATCCCGCCAACATGTTCGAGTTCTGGGACTGGGTCGGCGGAAGATACTCCTCGTGGTCCGCGATCGGGCTTCCCATAGCATGCGCGATCGGGTTCGACCGTTTCGTGGAGCTCCTCGATGGAGCCCACGCGATGGACCGGCACTTCCTGGAAACCCCTCTGGAAAAGAACATTCCCGTGATCCTGGCACTTCTGGGCATCTGGTACAACAACTTCTTCGGCGCCCAGGCGCATGCGATCCTGCCCTACGACCAGTATCTCCATCGTTTCGCCGCCTACTTCCAGCAGGGGGACATGGAAAGCAACGGGAAGTACGTCGACCGCGAGGGCCGTGGGGTCGATTACCAGACCGGTCCGATCATCTGGGGCGAGCCCGGAACCAACGGCCAACACGCCTTCTACCAGCTGATCCACCAGGGGACGAAGCTGATCCCCTGCGATTTCATCGGATTCGTCAATTCCCACCACAAGGTGGGAGATCATCACCTCAAGCTTATGGCCAACTATTTCGCCCAGACGGAAGCCCTTATGAAAGGGAAGACTGCCGAGGAGGCAAGGGCGGATCTCGTCAAGGAAAAGGTTCCCGCCGCGGAGCTCGAAAAGCTGTTGCCCCACAAGGTTTTCGAGGGAAATCGCCCGACCAACTCGATCCTCATCTCGACGCTTACTCCCCGCTCGCTGGGTGCCCTGATCGCGATGTACGAGATGAAGATATTCGTCCAGGGGGTGGTCTGGAGGGTGAACAGTTTCGACCAGTGGGGAGTCGAGCTCGGGAAGGTGCTTGCAAAGACCATCCTGGGGGAAGAGCAACAACTAGTGGCTGGGAAATCTCCCGACCTGGCCGGTCATGACTCATCCACCGCCGGCCTGCTCCGCCATTTCGCAAAGAACCTCGAGTAGGACGCAAGGACCAGGAAGCCACAGAGCCACGGAGCCGCCGAGCCAGCCACGGAGGCACGGAGACGAAAAGGCCCGGAGTCGAGCGGGTGCTCGATCCGGGGCTTCTCCCGGTGACTCCGAGGCCGGGAAAAACGCGAAAGATCGGTTTTGCCACGGATTTTCCCTGATGGGCACGGATTGGATTTTGGGAAAATCCGTGTTGGTCCCTGTTTATCCGTGGCGATAATCCTTCGTTCCGGATCCCTTCCTCCGCCTGTTGAGTTTTTCCCATGCTCTCCGTGCCTCGGTGGCTCCGTGGCAGTCTCGCGAGGCGGTTTTCTCAATCGGTCCAGACGCCGGGGATGACCGTTTTGCAGTAACCGCAGGCGCCCTTTTCGATGTGCGTTTCCGTGACCTGGTAACCGATACGCCCCACGACCAGCTTGCCGCATGAGTGGCAGTAGGTGTTCTCGCCCTCGCTTCCGGGGACGTTGCCGAGATAGACGTATTTCAACCCGATCTCCATCGCCTTCTCCCTGAGCTGGACCATCAGCTCGGGCGGGGTGGGCGGTAGGTTGCGGAGCCGGTAGGTGGGGTAGAACCTCGAAAGGAACAAGCTGGCGTGCGGTCCGAGCGTGTCCCTGATCCATGTGAACATCCTCGTGTTGGTCTCGAGGTCGTCATTCAAGGTTGGGACTACGAGGGTGACGATATCGATCAGGACCTTGCTCTTGGCGAGGTTGGAAAGCGTTGCCAGCACCGGCGCAAGGGTTCCTCCGCAGATCGACTGGTAGAACCTTTCGGTGAAGCCTTTCAGATCGACTTTCATCACGGTGAGAAGCGGGGCGAGCTGGGCGAGGGGTTCGGGGTTGATGTAACCGCACGAGACGACGACGTTATGGATTCCCTCTTTCTTCGCCAGGGTCGCAGTGTCGAACATGTACTCGTAGAAGACCGTGGGCTCGGTATAGGTGTAGGCGATGCTCCGGCAACCCTCGGCACGGGCCGCCGCCACGACGGCTTCGGGAGGGAAGTCCCTGCACTCGACATCCTCGGGGTTCGCCTGGGAAATCTGCCAGTTCTGGCAGTACCGGCACCCGAGAAGGCAACCCGCGGTCGCGATCGAGAACGCGGTGCTTCCCGGAAGCAGGTGGAAGACGGGCTTTTTTTCGATCGGATCGATCGCGACCGAGCAGGGTTTCCCATACACCAAGGTTCCGAGCCGGTTTTCAAGACTGATCCGGACCCGGCAGTTTCCCCGCTCGAAGGGTCGTAGCTCGCAATACTTCGGGCAGAGGGTGCACCTGATCAGGCCCGAAGGAGTCTTCTCCCAGTACATGGCGTCGCGGGGAGCCAGCCCGGCTTTCTCGAGCTGTGCGAGCTTTCCGCGGGCCTCCGCTTCTTCCCAGGGGCGATGCGAAGGGGGCCTTGCGGTGCGCTCCCCGCCACCCATGACCGCGGGTGATGGGGAGGATGATCCCTCGCGCGGCCCATCCAGAAGCATCCCACAGATTCCCGCGGTGCCCAGGAGGGTCAGGGAATCAAGGATGAACCGGCGGCGATCCATCTGAACGCGCTCCTCCTGGTTTGGGCTTCAACGCCTCGATATCGGCGAAAAGGGGATTCAGGGGGCAGAGTGCCCGGCAATAGAACCTTCCTGCGATCAATGATCCAAGGAGGGCCGGAACCACGAGGAGGAAGCCGAACGCTCCCATGTTCCGGATGAACAATGCGGAAAAAGCTTCCAGGCGCTCTCCGGGAAAGCGGGGAACGAAAATGGTGGCGACAATACAGGCCCAGAGCAGCGTTCTTCCAGCCCCTTCCGGTACCTGCCCGACATCCTTCGCCGCCGTCCAGCCCCGAAAAAGGCGTGCTCCAAGGGTTCGGAGGAGGTCCTGGAGCCTTCCCATGGGGCAAAGGAAAACGCAATATCCCCTTCGGAGGAAGAAGACCAGGATCGCCGCCGCAGCGGCGAACCCGATCAGCGGAATCCCCGCGGAGACGGGGGAAAAACGAATTCTGACCAGCATCTGGAGATGGGCCAGCGAGAGGAACTGCCTTGAGATGACCCCGAGAAAAAGGACCATCAACCCCGACTCGAGAAGAAACGGGATGCGCTTCCGGAAGAGGAGGGTTACCAAGGCCATTGCCAGGAAAAGAAGGTCTGTCGGGAACGGACGGGGAAGAGAATGCGGGACGGAAACCGGGGCGGGCGTTCCTGCCTGGACGGGTGCTTCCAGCGTTGCTAGGCAGGCCCGGACGGTGTTCCCGATGGCGTCCACGGACACCGTGGCATGGGTGAGACCGTCGATGTCCTCTCCCTGCCGAAGGGGATCCGAAACCGATTTCCCGCGGAACTGATCGAGGAACCAGCTTTGGTCTATTCCCTGGACGAAGGTTGGGGTTTCGACATGGGAAAGGACCTTCAGGCCCGTCACTTTTCCGGAATCGTCCGCGCCGACCACGATCCGAATCGGACCGGCATAACCCGTGGGCTGGGAAGACAAACGGTCGCTGAATAGTGCATGCCAGAGGAGTTTTCCTTCTCCGTTTCGGCCTTCGAAAAGGCATGCCCCATGGCTTGCCGGAGTTACGCGGAGTCCGCCGGGGGCGAGTTCCGAAACGACTGAAGGAATGGCTCCAGGGGTTTCTGTATGAAGCGGGGTGGGGGGATTCTTAGTGGGAAAGGAAAAGGCCGCCGCCGAAAGGATGATCACCAGGGAAAGGAATGCGCGAATCCGCTCCCTGCTTCGGGGGCCGATCTGCGGGAATCCTCCGCCGTTCAACCAGGAAACCAGGAAAAGTATGATTCGAGATCGGGTTTCCTCGGGACGGGCGGGGTCTGTTCGGGAAATCCGATCGGGATGACCGCTCCAAGCCGCCACGGGCGCTCAATCCGGAGAAGGTTCTCGATCGATTCCTGGGCGATGAGAGGTCCGCTCATCCAACAGGAGGCCAGCCCGCGTTCGAAGAAAGCGAGGAGAAGGGCATGGACCGCACCTCCGAAAGCCTGGACCTCGGCAAGGCCTTCCAGCCGCCCGGCGGTCTTCTTCTCCCCGGGAAGGCGTGAGGCGAAAACCCGGTATTGGCCGAAAACGGTCAAGGGGGCCTGGTCGAAAAAGGCGAACCACCTGGAATACTCATGGAATGCGTTCGCAGCCTCACCCTCCAGGTTGCGGGCTATCTCGTCGCTCTTTTTCAGAACCTCCTGCCGGACGGCCTGGAGAAGTATCTTGTCCGAAACCCCGACAAACCTGACGCACTGCCTGTTAGTGGGGGAAGGGGAGAACCTAGCTGTGTCCATCACCTCACGAACGGCTTCGGGATCGACAGGGTCACCTTTGAACCTGCGGATGCTTCGGCGCGCCCTGACCAGTTCGTCGAAACTTTTCGGCGTCTTTGCGGGAGCCATTCTCGTGTTCCTCCGTGGTTGAAGTCGTTCCGGCTCCCATCTTAAATCTTTTCCCACGTTCTGCCAAGTTGACAAAGAACGGCCAAACAAATATACTTACTGGTAAGTAAGCTATTTACCGATAGGTAGGTCATGGAGGCGATATGGACACGAGATCCGCAAGGGGTGAATCGAAGCAGGCCAACAAGCACAGGAGGAAAAGTGGCGATGGAGGGAGCGATCAGGTTTCGCCCGATGTTCCCCCCATGAAGGATCTCCTTCTGGATTGCGCGCTCGAGCTCTTCTCCCGGAAGGGATATTCGGAGACCAGTGTCAGCGAGATAGTGAAGGCGGCGGGGGCCACCCAACCCGTCCTTTACTACTATTTCGAGAACAAGGAGGCACTGTTCCTCGCTCTCGTCGACAAGTCCCTGGCCCGCTATGCGCGGGTCCTCCAGCAGGCCGTTCCGGCGCGGGTTTCTGCGAAAATGCAGCTCATCGAGCTCGTGAGGCAGGGATACCTCGCTTCGGTCCAGGATCCGGTCCTGACGCGGCTGTTGTTCAGCCTGGGATACGCGTCTCCCGTTCAGCTCGACGTGATCGGCAGAGTGGAGGTGGTGATAGGACGGTTCATCGCCACGCTCGAAGACCTCATCAGGGATGGGGTCGCCCAGGGCGAAATCCCGGGTTTTCCTGCCGGCGATCTGGCTCTGGCGGTCTTCTCGATCTTCTTCAAGTCCCTCGAATCGGGTATCTTCGGGACGTGTTACGACCCCGGTCTGGAGGGCATGTTGAGGATCGTTTCCCAGACTCTCTCCTTCCCGCCGGAAGCTAAGAAACCCCTTGCCCGACGGAGGTGCCGGTAATGAGGAGGTGCGCTTCCCTCCGGTCGGCCTTCCTCGTCATGGCCGTGTTCCTGTCGGTTTCCCGCCCATCGGGATGCCAGACGCGCGATGAGCCCCCGGTTCCGCAACCAACGGATCTTGCTGAAGTAATGGAATTGGCGCGAAGGAACTGCAGCTCCCTCAAACAGGTGCATCTCCAGGCACTGCGGGCGGGCGAGCAGGTCTCCTCGGCCCGGACCAGGCTGAACCCCAGGGTCGGGACCTACCTTCTCGGAGCCCACCAACTCGAGGATCCCAAGGTCCATATCGAAAAGGGGCTCCTGGGCCGGCTTCCGATGCTGGGCGTTTTTCCTCCCGCCCCGATGACTCTGGTCGGGGAAAAGCGCGATTCGGTCTACTCCCTGGTAAACATCGTCCAACCGATAACCCAGCTGTCCGATATCCGCACCGGGGTCCGGATGGCGGAAACGGCAAGAGAGATCACGGTCCAGACGGAGCGCCAGGTGCTGCTCGATGTTCTTTGCGAGACCAAGAAGCTCTTCTGCTCGATTCTTGCGGTCGAGAACGCCAGAAGGGCCAACTCCGCCGCAACCGTTCTTTTCCGCGAACTTTCGAAAAACCTCGAGAGGCTGGTCGGGGAGGGATATGCCCAGAAGGCCGATCTGTTGAACGTTGAAGCGAGACTTGCCCAGACCGAAGCCAGGGAAGAGGCGCTCCGCCTGAAACGGATCTCCCTGGGGGAGACGCTCAACCGGGTGTGCGGGAACCCGCCCGAGGCACCTGTTTTGTTGGCTTCCCTTCCCGAGCCATTGACGGAACCCGGTTCCGGGGAAACCTCCCCGGAGTTCGACCCGAGGGACCACCCTGTCTTCAGGAGGAGCGAGCTCCAGGAAAATCTTGCCCGTTTCGATGAGAAATTGAAGAGGAGCGAGTTCAAGCCCCAGATCATATTTTCCGTGAACCGTCTCCAGGCGCACAAGGCCGCGGACTACATTCCGAAAAGCCTTTCCTCCGCCGAGCTTCTCGTTTCCTGGTACCCCTTCGATTGGGGAAGGCGGAAGCATGATCTGGAATCCGCGAGACTGGCCAGGGAACAAGCCAGGATCGCCTCCGACGAGGTGGAAAGAACCCTGCACGAAGCCGTTCGTGCCGCCGGGCGTCGCTGTCGTGAAACGCTGTCCGCGCTGAAGGCTGCCCGGGAAAAATGTTCTTGGGCGAGCGAGCAGGCGCGGGTTTTCAGGAACCGCCTCCAGGAAAGAACGGTTCTTCCCAAGGACCTCCTTGAAGTCGAGGCTCAGCTCGCGGAGGCGGATTTCCAGATGAGCCAGGCCTGTCTCGATGTATGGATCGCACGGGCCGAGTTCGAGAAAGCCGCCGGAGTCGAAGAATGAAGAACGCGAAAATGCCCCACCAGATCAAGCTCCACCCGATCAAGCTCCACCGGATCATGCTCGCATTCTGCCTTTCACTTTCCCTTCTGCCGGGTTGCGGCGGAACCCCTCCGGTTCCGGAAAGGTACCCGCTCCCGGTGACGATCGGCGAGGTCTCCGACAGGAAGGAGGCCACGGCCTTGAGATACATGGGGACGATCGAACCCGGAGCAACGGTCTTCGTGGCATTCCGGACCGGGGGCTACGTCAAGGACATCCTCCGGATCAGGGGTAACGACGGAACTGACCGTTTCGTCCAGGCCGGCGACCGGGTCGCTTCCGGAACCGTCCTTGCCCAGGTCGAGGACCGGGAATACCGGTCCCAGGTCGGACGGGCGATGGCAGGTGTGCAGGAAGCCCGTTCCGGGCTCCTTTCCAGCGAGGCACAGGTGAGCGCGGCGAAAAACTCCGCCGAGCAGGCCCGGGACGAGTTCGAACGGGCAAAGCGGCTTTTCGCATCCGAGAGCATCACCCGCGTCGAGTACGACACTGCCCGTACACGCAGCCGTAACGCGGACGAGGCACTCGCGGCTGCCAGGGCGATGGCGCGGGGTATCGAGGCGAGGATCCGCGGGGCGGAGGGGATCGTCCGGGAAATCAGCTCGGTGACCGGAGACACCGCCGTCCGGGCACCCCTCGACGGTTTCGTCGTCGCGAGGATGATCGAGCCGGGCGGCCTCGTGGGGCCCGGGACAGTGGCTTTCGTCGTGGCCAGGCTGGATCCGGTCAAGCTGCGTTTCTCGCTCCCGGACCGCTTCCTTCCCAAAGCCCCGCCCGGGGCCAGGCTGGCAGCCTCCCTCGATTTCCGGCCCGGCAGGAGTTTCGCGGGAACTGTTTCCAAGGTCGCTCTTGCCGCCGACCCGAAAACCCGGCTGTTCGATGTCGAACTGACCATCCCCAACCCCGAAGGCGAACTGAAGCCCGGAATGGTCGGCCGGATCGATCTGGACGACGATCCGGAAGGAGGGAAGTGCCTGATCCCGTTGGAGGCGATAGTCCAGTCGGGCGATGGAGAAGGAGAGGGAGGGGAAGGGTTCGCGGTGTTCCTTGCCGAGGGCCGGGAAGGGAAGACCGTCGCGAGGCGTCGCGAAATCAAGCTCGGAAAGCCTGTCGGGAACACGATCAGCGTGGAATCCGGCATTTCCCCGGGAGAGAGGGTCGTCCTTTCCGGTGCCGCTTTCCTCCAGGATGGGGATCCGATCCATATCGTGAAAGACTCGTTTTGAGGTTTGCCCATGAATGCTGAAACCCATCGGACCTCGGAGCAGGAGATTTCGTCCCCGGCATCGATCCTGCCGAGATTCTTCGTGCGGTCCCGTCACGTCGCCTGGGTGCTTCTCGTAACGGTCATGATCTGGGGTGTCTTCGGATACAACGGCATGGCGCAGCGAAAGGACCCTGACATCCCTGTCCGGACGGCGGTGGCGGTAACCACCTGGCCGGGGGCGTCCGCGGAGAAGATCGAACAGCTCGTCACCAAGAGGATTGAGACGCGGGTCGCCGAGAACTCCTGGGTGGAAACCGTCAGGTCCATTTCGCGGACCCACCTTTCGGTGGTTTTCGTGCAGATGGATCCACGCCTTGGGGAGACCGCCAAGGAGTTCGACGACATCGCACTGAAGCTGAACTCGGTCGATCTTCCGGCGGGGGCGGGTCCCATCAGGTTCATCAAGGATTTCGGCGACACCTCCGCCCTGATGCTGACGGTCGCTTCCCCACTCGTTGACCAGAACGAGATCGGGGTGCGTTCGATGCTGCTCCGCAAGGAGATCCTTGCCCGGAGATCGGGGACCGCCTCTGGAACGCGCGCCACCGCCGTCCTCTGCTTCCCGCATTTTCCCGTCCGGAAGTTCGTTGACAGGCCGCTCAGCATGTTTTCCGACTTCCTCCGGCGGGAGGGCGGCATCGAAGACGTGCGCCTTTTCGAGATCGCGGGCATGGTCGGGGCGGATTTCCCGGTCGGGATTTCCGATGAAAAAATCCACGAGATAGTCCGGAGCTTTCTCCGGGACGAACTCCGCCTGCCGGAGATCTCTCTCGAGGCCTGGGACCCGGTAATCATCCGTGACCCGGCCACCACGCGGCAGAAACTCGCGTCCGTCGCGGGCCCGAAGTATTCCTATCGGCAGCTCGACCGGATGACGGAGTTCATCGAGAAATCCCTGAAAACCCTTCCCCAGGTTTCCAAGGTGAACCGGGTCGGGGTGCTTCAGGAGGAGATCTACCTGATCTTCAAACAGGAGCGGCTTGCCGCTCAGGGGATCAAGCCCGCCGACCTCCCCCGCATCTTCGAGGCAAGAAACCGGCTTCAGGCGGGCGGAATGTTGAACGCGGACGACCGGAACATCCTGATCGAGGGAACCGGTGCCTTCCGCACGGCGGACGAGATCGAAAACCTCATCATCGGCGTGGGAAGCTCCGGAACCCCGCTTTACTCGCGGGACGTTTTCGAGCAGTTCCGGGGGTACCAGGACCCCCCGAGGTTCCTGAACCACCTCTGCAAGCCCGACCCCAAGGGGACCTGGCGGACCCTGCCGGCAATCACCATTTCGGTCCAGATGCGGCCCGGCGAAAAGATCGGCAACTTCGGCGCCGCCGTCGACGAGGCTCTCGCGACCCTGCGTCGCCAGCTCCCACCCGGACTCATCCTGGAGCGGACTTCCGATCAACCCCAGCAGGTGCGCGAAAGCATCTCGCTTTTCATGGACAGCCTGCTGGAGGCAATCATACTCGTCGTCCTCACCGCCTGGATCGGGTTCTGGGACTGGCGAACCGCGGTCCTTGTGGCTGTTTCGATCCCCCTGACGCTGGCGATGACTTTCGGGATGATGCTCGTGCTGAAGATCGACCTGCAGCAGGTCTCGATCGTCTCGCTCATCATCGCCCTCGGGATCCTGGTCGACGTTCCCGTGGTCGCGGGCGACTCGATCAACCGCCTGCTGGGGCGGGGAGTCCCCCCGATAAAGGCCTCATGGCTCGGACCGACCCGCCTCAATTCGGCGATGTTCTTCGCGACCCTGACGAACATAGTGGCGTACCTTCCGTTCCTTCTCCTGAGCGGAAACGTCGGCCGCTTCCTCTACAGCCTTCCCGTGGTGATCACCTGCTCGCTGATCTCGGCGAACCTGGTCTCGCTGACCTTTGTCCCGCTGATCAGCTACTACCTGCTTCGTCCCTTCCACGAGCCTTCGATCGAGGAGATGCGGAAAACCGGGTTCTACCGGTTCTACGGGGCGGTCATGGGGATTGCCGTTCGGTGGCGGAAGCTTGTCCTGTCCCTGGGCTTCCTGCTCATGATCCCGGGCTTTCTGGCTTTTCGCGGACTTCGGAACCAGTTCTTTCCGAAGGACCTCTCGTACCTCAGCTATGTCGATGTCTGGCTTCCCGACGATTCCCCCCTGAGCACCACCAATGCGATCGCCAGGAAGGCCGAGCTCGTGATCAGGGAGACCGCCGAGGAATGGGGAAGGACTTCTCTTCCGGCGGAAGGCCCTGAAGGAAGGCACGATGCCGGTGCCCAGTCCCACTCTCGCGGGGTCCTGGCCAATCTGACCACTTTCGTTGGCGGAGGAGGGCCCCGGTTCTGGTTCTCCGTCGAGCCGGAGCTCAGCCAGCTGAACTACGCACAGATCCTGATCGAGGTCGAGGACAAGAGGCATACCGCCCGGCTGGTTCCGCTGATTCAGGATGCGCTCTCCCGGAAGGTTCCGGGAGCCGTCTTCGACGTTCGTCAGCTGGAAACGGGGGAACCGGTCGGAAACCCTGTCTCCGTCAGGATCTATGGGACCGACCTGGGCGAACTGAGGCGGTTGTCTGCGCGCTTGAAAAGCATCTTCAAGGCCTGTCCGATTTCGGACCGGGTCCGTGACGACTGGGGAACCCCCAACCTCACGCTGTCCCTGAAAACCCTCGACGATCGCGCCAACCTCTCCGGGATCACTCACCTGGACGTCACTTCCGCGGCGGCGATCGCCCTGAACGGTTTTCCGCTCGGCAAGCTACGGGAAGGGGACCGGGAGATTCCAATCCTGGCAAGGTCCTCGATGGACAGCACCTCGCACCTCTCCGATCTTCGGAATTTCTACGTGTTCTCGCTGTCATCCGACCATAGACAGCCGCTCGGGCAGGTGGCGGATCTCGAGCTGAGGCTGAAACCCGAGAAGATCTGCCGGCGGAACCAGTTCCGTGCGATCACGGTTTCCTGCTTTCCGTGCCGGGGTTTCCTCCCGTCCCAGGTCCTGGAAAACCTCGAGCCCGCCCTGGCTGAGTTCAAGGCCGCCCTTCCGCTCGGATACAGCCTCGAGATCGCGGGAGAGCAGGAAAAGCAGGAGAAGGGGTTCCGGGAGCTGTCCGTCGTCCTCCTGGTTTCCGTCTTGCTGATATATCTTGCCCTCGTGTTCCAGTTCTCCCATGCTGTGAAACCGGTCATCGTTTTCTGTGCCATCCCATTCGGCATGATGGGAGCCGTCCTCGCCCTCTTCATCCTCGATTCCCCATTCGGGTTCATGGCGTTCCTTGGGGTTGCGAGCCTCGTCGGGGTCATCATCAGCCATATCGTGGTCCTGTTCGACTTCATCGAGGAAGCCCGGGAACGGGGCGAAACGCTGGAAGACGCACTCCTGGACGCTGGAATCATACGCCTTCGTCCCGTCATGATCACGGTTGGGACGACCCTTATCGCGCTTCTTCCCCTTACCGCCCACGGTGGTCCTCTCTGGGAGCCGCTCTGCTACGCCCAGATCGGAGGGTTGACTGTTGCCACGCTCGTGACGTTGCTGCTCGTTCCCGTTCTCTACGCCCTTTTCGTGAAAGACCTCGGGCTGGTCGATTGGACAGCCTCCCGCGAAGCCCTGGAGGAGGAATCGAAAGAGTTCCGCCGCTGAAAGCGGAACGGTTTCCCTACTTCTTCGTGAACTCGGAAAGCGGATACCGGATGGGGTGGAACTCCCGCCGGCTCTTCCCCGGGACCCGCCCAGGAACTGTTTCCTCGAGCTTCCGGTCCATGATCTCGAGGTATTTCCCGCCGGATTTGAGAAAGACCACCTTCGCCCGCCAACTGGAGGGCTCGACCTTCTTGAGGCCGAAAGTGGTGTCGCTGCGCGGGTTGCAGGTCTTGTTGTATGCGTTGATCTCGACCTTCCGGTAATCGACGGAAACATTGCCCGGGATCTGGATGTTCCTGAGGATCGCTCCAGCAAGCGCGTAGTCGTTCGGGGAGCCGAAACCCGCCCTGGCCGTCGCAGCCATCGCCTGGAAGCGGGGATCTGGCTTCGCGATTTCGGCGGCCTTCTGGAGAAGAAGGAAATCGCTCAGGGTCAGACTGCCCAGATCCCGGGTGACGGTGGCCTGGTCGAAGTTCGGGATCATCGCCGTGATGATCGCCGAGAGCCCGTCGACTTCGGGATCGGGGTTCAGAAGCCCGTCGCAGACCTCTCTGGTTATCTTCCTGTACGAATCGCAGGGAAAATCGAAGGATGCCGCCACCACAGCCTCGTTCCTCGTTCCCTCATATTTCAACCGGAAAATGGCCCCGTCCCGGGTGATGTCGTAATGGCCTTTTCCCGGTTTGTCCTCCGAAAATGAGCTGAAGGATGGGAATCCCCATTTCGCGGTCTGTCGGACGCCTTTGATATTCATGTGCGTCCATTCGGCTTTGGTCACCCGGAGGTCGGTATCTATCTCGAGCCGCACCGAACAGGGGTAATCGGATCCGTTGGACGGGATCATTGCAGACCCGCTGTGAGAACCTACCAGTTCGCAATTGACCATCTTCCGCAGGGTACTCCGGTCTACAAGCCCGGTTCTCCCGTAACGTTCGAAATAGATGAAGGCCCCCGCACCGGCAAGGATCATGAGGAACATAAGCCACAGGATTCCGCCCCGACGGGGCCCGCCCGGTCCGAATCGGTTTTCCCGGCACCCGGGCGGAATGGGGATGCAATGCTCAAAGTTCACTGTTTTGATCGTCATTTCTGTTGGGAATCCGTTTCGATTTCCGGGCATAGGACCGCCTTTAAACCGGTTGAAAAGAACAGGCTGCGAAGCCTCGATAGTTCGAACAAAGCCGACTTTCCCTTTGGAGAAACCGGCGATGCAGCCCGGGAAACCCGGGCCGCATCGCAAAAGAACGTGGCGGGTGGCTCAGTTGCCTGCGTAGATCACGTAGTTGCCGTCATTCTGCATCACGTCGTAGGCTCCAGGATTTCCGCTGGTGTTCGATGCCCAGACGGGACGGTTGTCGTAAATCACGTAGTTGCCGTCGTCCTGCATGATGTCCTTTGCCCCGTTGTTACCTCCGGTCCCGGCGGCCCACAGGACCCTGCCGTCCTGGGCTTTGATCACCAGGTTGCCGTCGCCCTGCATCGTGCACGTGGCTCCGGGGTTTCCCGAAGTGCCGGAAGCCCAGAGCGGCCGGCCGTCGCTGCTGTAGATGACGAGGTTGCCGTCGCTCTGGAACCTCTTGTACGCCCCCGGATTGCCGCTGGTGTTGGTCGCCCAAAGAGCCTTCCGGCTGTAGATCACGAGATTGCCGTCGCTCTGCATCTCGAGAACGGCCCCCTTTGCCCCGTTGCTTCCGCCCGTGTTGGATGCCCAGAGTGCCCTTCCGTCCTGGCTGTAGATCACGAGGTTGCCGTCGCTCTGCATGACCTTCCTTGCACCGGGATTGCCGGATGTGTTGGTCGCCCAGATCGGGGAAGAACCCTTCATCCGTTGGAAATCGACCGAGACGCCCCGGTCGAGCTGCGCGGAGTAGACCGCCCGGTAATCGTGGTCATGGTCATCCGACCACACGTTCCAGACCTCCTGAACCAGGCGGAGGGTGAACTGGGTCGACCTCGTCTCGTTTCCCGTTACGGAATAACAGGCCTGCACCTGGGGGTGGAAAGCCGTCTGGTCGGTCCCACGGGACATGCGCATTGGCCAGCCGATAGTCTGATCATGCTCGAACGCAAATGAGGTGTTGTCCCCCACGTCTTCCGCCATGTAACCCCAATCCCAGTAAACCTGCCCGCGAGAGCCGGGCCGGTCCGAAAGATATCCGAGCTTTCGGATCCTCTTGGTCTCGTTGTTGTCCCCGTGGTCGGGCGCGTAACACAGGAAGAGGCGCCAGTTCCATTCCGCCCCCGTTCCGGGGTTGAGTTCGAACTCGTCCATCTGGAACTGGCGGGACTCCTCGCTCCGCCACGTCTTGCGGACACCGTTTTCGAGATAGTCCACATCGAAGGCGGTCACGCTCGTGGTCGGAGCCGGGTGATACTCCGAGGCGGGAATATTGTTGGGACCGTCAGGTGGGATGCCCGCATTGACATGGGCCGGATGACTCTGTTCAAGCGTGACCCATGAGTCGGGAGTGGTCAGCTTTACCTGCGCTCCCCCGATGAAATAGCCCTTGTCGTGATCGCTCCGGAAATAAAGTGCTCCCCGATTCAGGAATCCGGCTGTGGATCCTGCGTCGTCGACGATGAACCGGACCCACTTCTTCTCCCCACCCTGGCCCTGGAACATCTGTACTCGGAGCGAGCATTGGATGACGAAATCCTGGCCCCGGTCGCGCGGATACCAGACGAACTCGCCCCATTTGATCACGAATTCCTTCTTGGTGACACCGGTGGGAGGGGTCCCCGAAACACTCGCCTGCGGGAGCGGCAGGGGAGGGGCGCTGACCGATCCCCGGATCGAGCCATTGGGGATTCTTTGCTGGCGCAGGCTCGACCCGAGAAGGGTCTTGATCGTTCCGGCCATCTGGCTGGCGGAGGGAAGGGGAAAACTCCACGTCGAGATCCCGGGCAATTTCGTGGTGTCGGTGGAAACGATGGGAAGGCCGGAGGGGGTTGCCACCCCCGTCACGACACCTAGGGGAAGAACCGGCAGCGTGCCATCCCCCCCAAAGCAGTACAGTTCCGTCTGGCCCGCGTAGTTCGACGGAACCGCCAGGGCGATCTGTGCCCGAATGCCCATGCCCAGCGCAGCGGCCATGGCGGCCACGCTGTCTCCGGTCCCGCCCGGGATCGGAAGCTGGGTCAACGCCCCCAGATTCTCGAAAACGATCGGGGTTCCCACCCGAAGGGCCATCTGGATCAGCGGATTGGCTGCTGCTTCCGCGGGAGTCATCGCGGAGAGATCGATGCCCACCGCGACCGCGGCCCGGACGGCCTGGTCGAGATCCGAGGCGGACAGGCTGGCGAGCGCGGCGCGGGCCGTCTGGCCATACTGCCCGGCGAGAGCCGCAAGAACCGGCGAGTTCAAAGCGGTGCCCGCAAGGACGTTCGCCGGCCAGGTGGGACCCGTGGGGCTGGCGGTCCCTCCGCCGGTGGACATCGGTTTTGTCTGGTCCGCTGCCGTCGTGACAAGCGCCGAGTTCTGCAACCCGCCGGTGCCGGCGACGGGGTCCCGCAATCCGGCTGCGATCAGGGTTGTGATCGCCGACAGGACATTCTGGGAAACCTGGGCTTCGACATCGCTGGCCAGAAGGAGCTTCTTGCTTCCCGCTGCTGCGACGATCACCAGGCCGATGGCGGTGGAGCGCTCGGAGACAGTGATCGTGGTCCCCGAAACCGGGGAGTTGACAACCGCGAGCAATACCAGAGTCCCAGAGGAATTGAACACCCGGACGAAAAGATTCTTCGGAAAACCGTTTCCAGCCAGGGAAAACGTCCCGCTGGCCGAAACGTCCACCGGCAAGGTAAGAGTGACGGTGGCCCCGGCTTCATACGAGAACAGCTGTGCCTTCAAACCGGAAAATGGAATCTGCTTTCCAATGCTCGTTCCCGAGGCAAGACCACCCCGGACTCCCGCCAGCAGACCTTGCTCGACGTCGCCGGTCAACGCAACGGAACCAGTCAAGACGGTAGCCTCGCCGCCCCCAACATTCACCTCGGGGTCATTCCCATATCCGCCGATCAGACGGCAGCCCAGGGAACACCCCACGGCGGCTACGAGAAGAAGAACGAAGAACCTCCGGTTCTGGGTCATGATAACTCCTTCAGAGGCCGGCTTCCGAAAGCTCTGCTTCCTCTTGCGGCCCGCCTCGATCTCGGTTCCCGTGGAATCATACAGGATCCCTGTCATCCAAACAAGATATTCCCTCCAGTACAACTTGAGGCGAAAAAGGCCAGCCTGAAAATCCCTTTCGATATTCATTCCGTCGCGCTTTTCCATGGCCTCCCCCCCCCGCCCTCATTTCGGAAGGCAGTACAAGACCTCTTCGGGAGCGTGCCCGGGAAACCCAGGCCCGTGAAAACCAGAATCGCCGGAAGCGGCTTCGAAAAAACTGCTTCCGGCGATCCTGAATTCGGGACCAGGGAAAGGCCAACGTGGGGAAAACTAGCGGTTGGCCTCCTGCTTCGCGCGTTCCTTTTCCAGCTTCCGGATATCCTTGTCGCGGATCTCGAGATATTTTCGGAGGTCGTGGTTGCGTTTCACCAGTATTTCCATCATCTTCTGCGCTTCCATTCGGTAGATGCTGGAGGGGTAATACCGGATGATCCGCTCGTAGGCTTCATAGGCGGGGAAATCGTACTGCCAGTTCAGCATCAGGTTCGCCTGGAAATTCAGGACCCGGTCTCCATAAATGAAACCGAGGACCCCCATGATGACGAAGAGAATCAGGATCTGTTTGAAAAACATGGCAGCGCCTCCTTACCCTCAGACTGCGGGCCGGGCCTCCAGGTTGCCTCCGCCCATCGGGATCGTCGTCGCTTCCTTCCGCTTTCTCGCGAGCTGGCTCGCCGGGACCCCGATCGTGGGAATGCACACCATGATCGCTCCGACCAGGTTGATCTCCACCTTGAGTGCGTATTTCTCCTTCAGTTCTTCGATCTTCCGTTCCTGTTCCGCTTCCAGGTCCCGGATCATCCGGTCGATTTCCTCTTCCTTCTGGAAGAAGTAGAGGTGGAAGCAGACGTTTTCACGTTTCTTCTGGAGTTCGCGTTTCTGCTCGTTCAGGTATTCCCTGAACTTGTCGAGCTCCTCACGGAACTCCTCGGACAATCCCTCCTTCAACTCCTCGATTTCGGAAGCCATGGTTTCCTCCAGCTTCCGACATGCCTGGAGATACAAACGAAGAATCTCTTCCCCGGATTCCTCGACCGGAATGTCGGGGTCGGGGGTTTCCGAATACTCCTCGGGACCGATCCAGGACAACCCCTTCTTCAAGTATATTTCATGTTTTGCCGCATCGGCAAGGGCCGAAAACAGCATTTCCTTGCACGAATCCGATTTGATCCTGACCTTGAAGTTGAAAATCACCTGTTGACGGTAGTAGACCTTGCCCGCGGTCACCACACGGAGCTCCGTACCCTTCTGCTTGTCGATCGGCGGAAGGGAAGGAGGGGTCAGGGCGAAAACCCGGCTTACCTTGGGGGTCTCGAGCAACCGTTCGATGATCTTCCTGAGCAGATAGGACCCATCGCAGATCAGTTCCAGATCGCGGTGGTTTTCCGCAATGGCGCGGTCGAACGTGAAAAGCAGCTCCTCGTTGCCGTTGAAGAAGCTCTTCTCCTTTTCGGGAATCTGGACCCGCCAGGTTCCGTCGCCTTCGGGTACAGGGGTTATGGAGAGCCGGTCCATGAAGGAGAAGACGAGTTCCTTGATCTTATTTTCCTCCATTGAAAATGTCCTCCTGAGCGGCGGTGATGTCCTGATGGTTGGCGAGAGCCTTTTCGAGCTTCCGGCCGAGCGTGTGGAACTTCCGTTTCATCGATTCCTGGTTGGGGGACATGGTCACGATATCGATGATGATCTGCTCCAGGGTCTTTTTCGAGTGGAGGTTGCCAAGGATCATCTCGAGTTCCCCGATGATGAGGCGGAAGAGGTTGATCTTCTTGTCCAAAAGCTCCAGGACATAGGATTCGATGGTGTCCCTTGCGCTGAGATTGATGATATGGACATCCTCCGTCTGACCCAACCGGTGGATACGACCGATTCTCTGTTCCACCCTCATCGGGTTCCAGGGAAGGTCGTAGTTGATCAGGACCTTGCAGAACTGGAGGTTGCGGCCTTCACCGCCTGACTCCGTGGAGATCAGGACCTGGTTCTTGTGCCTGAAACTCTCGATGCAGGCATCTTTCTCGGACTGTGAAAGCTGGCCGTTGAAAACCGAGACCGTGTATTTGCTCTTCCGGAGCAGTGCGCTCAGATAATCCTGCGTGCCGCGGAACTGGGTGAAGATGATCACCTTTTCGTTGAGACTTCCGAGCAGCTCCATCAGGATCTGGGTCTTCTTGGACATTCCCACCGACCGGGCCATCTCGAGGAGCCTTTTGAGCGAGTCGTCGAAGTCGTCCTTGTAGAAGTTGCTTGCGATCATCTTGGAGAGTGCCCGCTCGAGAGCCTGGGTGGAACTTCCCATCAATTTTTGGAGGAGAATCAGCGTGAGCCGGTTGATCCCACGCGGGTTGTTGTGTGTGGGAAGTGTGAAATACCTGCTTCGGATGAAATCCGTCAGCTCCGCGTAGAGCCTGTATTCATCGTCGTTCAGCGCGATACTCTCAGTGTGGACGAACCTCTGGGGGAACTTGATCAGTGTATCGGAGCGCCTGTGCCGGATCATGATCTCGGAAAGCATCGACCGGAGCTTGGTCGAGTTCTTGGGAACCCGTTTGTCGCGCTCGGTCAGGAACTCGGTCTTGAACTTCTGCATCGTCGAGAGATGGCCGGGTTTGAGGATGGCGATCAGGTTGAACAGTTCCAGAAGGTCGTTTTGGATCGGGGTCGCGGTCAGCATCAGAAGGTATTTCGTCTTGATCGAGTTGACGAACTTCCAGTTGAGGGTTTTCTTGTTCTTCAGCTTGTGGGCTTCGTCGATGATCAGAAGATCGTAATGGATCCTCTGGACGGCTTTCTGGTTCTTCTGGCTCTTCGCCGTATCGAGGGAAGCGATGATCAGATCACCGTTAACCCAGTCCGAGGCCTCGAGGTGGTTCTTGAAGCTGAGGTCGAACTTCGTCTTCAGTTCCTGCTGCCACTGCGTGATGAGCGATGCCGGAGTCAGGATCAGGACCTTCTTTACCATTCCGCGCAGCAGGTACTCCTTCAGGATCAAGCCGGCCTCGATCGTCTTTCCGAGACCGACCTCGTCCGCCAGGAGGGCGCGTCCGTTGAAATCCTCGATCACGTTCCTGACGGTCTGGATCTGGTGCTCATAGGTCTGGACACCGAAACAGGTCTTGAGAGCCAGTAGCTCCTGGGGGTCGTTCTGGGAGTTCATTTCCTCCCCTTTGAGGAGGAGCCTGGTGTCGTTGTATGGGGAAAACTGGCCCAGGAGGAGCTTTCGGAGCACCTCGAGGTTGGATGGGTGGTAGGCGATGAGCGGCTCCCCGGCGGAACGCATGAAAAGGTTCAGGTCCTCCTCGGAAGAGTTGAGCGCGGTTTTCCGCTCCCCCAGCGCCTTGAGGCGATACTGGCGGTGGGCGATGTCGATCGCGTCTATTCCGAGAAGGTCGCCTTCCTTCAGTGCGTGGCGGTCCCACCATTCACCGAATGTCAGGCACACCATGTATCCGCGCGTCCGGTGAAAGATCGCGGAGTGGGTCACGTCATCCTCATCGACGAAGGTGATCGAACTGAGGTCTTCCTTGAACGGGAACAGGGGGGCCATTTCGGGTGCGAGGAAGAGATACCCCTCCTGGAATGCCTTTCCCTTGACCTGGAAGGTGAATCCGGCTTCTGAAACGTTCGAAACTTGGATCAACGGCGATTTCACTTTGAACCTCTTCTTTCTTCGTCCGGATTATCAGGCTTTTTCGGGGAAAGCGGGAATCGTGATCGCGGTCCCGACCTTCAGGTTCTTGGGGTTCAGGGCGGGGTTTGCTTTCAGGAGTTTGTTCGCGTGGGAGGTTTTCCCCAAAAACTTTTTCGCGATTTTCCCGAGCGTGTCCCCAGGCTGCACGACGTAGGTGAATGAACCTTCCCGCGCTTCGACCGTCTGGACGGTGGAAACCGATTCGTTCTTTCCGGTGGATGTCCCGGTGCCCTTCTTTTTGGAATCCTGGACCTGCGGTTTTCCGGTGCCGGCTTCCTGCTTCTTCGTATCCTGTTTCTTCTGATCGGCGTTCTTCGCTTCAGTTTTCCTGTTGTCGCCGATCTTCTTCGCCTTTCCCAGAGGCTTGACGTCCACGATGATCTCTTCTCCAACCCTGATGGAGGAAGTGTTCTCGATGAAGTTCAGGTCGGCGATGGTCTGTTCCTTGGTCTTGTCACCGTAATAACGGTCCGCAACCGACTTCAGGGTATCCCCCTTCTTGAAAACGTAAATCACGAGCTCCTCATCGATCGTCCTGAGGGTCTTGAACTCGGAGGGGTCGATGGTCCGGGTTGCCGAGGGCTCCGGCTTCGGAGCCGGCCTGGTCGGGGCGGCTGCCGTTCCGTGATTGGCCGGGTGCGGCGTCTTCCCGCCCTTCAAAGCGGCTGAGGAAGGTTTCTTTGCGCCCTTGACGGTGTTTCCCACGGAGACGGGAGATTCGCCTTCGAAGGGGACTTCCGCGGGGGGGGTGATTTCCTGCCCTTCCGGAGGGGCTTCGGTGAAAAGAGTCATGGATTCCCCGCCGGAGGTTGGAAGGCTTTCGCGGGAAAGGGAGAAACTGTCCGAGTAGCTCGTCAGCCCCTCGGCTTTCGAGAAGACACGGAACACTCCTTTCCGCTCATTGGAGGTCATTGGAACCATGAGCGGGAAAGTCTTTATCCCGCCAGGCTGGATATCCGTCCTGGGGTTGAACAGGAAAACCCTTTTGTTGGAGGAGCCGGTGATTTCTATTCCCAACTGGTAGCTCCCGCCCTGCATCGCTTTTTCCGCGCCGTTGAAAACATGGGCCAGAACCAGCCCCTTTCCCTTTGGCGGGGCCTTGATGGCCGTCAGCGGACCTTTCTGGGAATCGGGAAGGAAGCCCGAAACGATCACCTCGGCCGACGATGGCATCCAGGGGGAAAGCAAGAGCGCAAGCAATAGGAAGATCGGAACCGTTTGCCTCATAAGACAGGTCTCCTTAGGAAGAGCGTTCTTTTCGTATCCGTAAGAACTATCGGCAGGTTGCGAAACCGAGATTAGACCTTCCCGAGAAACCCGGGATCCGGGTTTGGGAACCGGATCGACAAACGGCTTTCCAGCGGCAGGCGCTCCTCGGCCGAGCGGGCTGGAAATGAAATGAAACCCGGGGAAAAGCGCTAGCGGGAGGTGGGCATCTCCCGGACCTTCGTCGGCACGAGGCTTCCGCGAAGGAGGAAGGGAATCCGCGAGTCGGTCCGGAAGGGGAAAGCGGTCCGGGCCGGGGAGGGCAAGGACGAGGATGCGAGTTCCGTAACGTCGTAAAATGGGAGATACGGGTTCTTGCCCGGTTGGAAGGGATTCCTGGCCGATTGTGGCCGGAAAACCTCGGGCCGGACTGTCGGGATGGGCTGGTTCAGGAGCTTCTCCGGATCGACTTCCGGAACGCTGGAGATGTCGAAATTGTTCCGCACGGGTTGTTTTCCCTCGAAACCCTTCTGGAGCTCCTCGAGCATCTCCTTGAGCCGCCCGTTCTCGCGGCGTTTTTCCTCCAGCTGGCTTTTGAGGCTTTCGTAATCGGTGGGAAACTGGATTTCGATCGCGCCCGGTTTGGGCTTGGGCTCGGGTTTCTGGCCCAGGAAATTGAAAAGGATGATCAGGGCGGCAAGGGTATACCCCAATCCGAGGATGATCTTCGAAATGCCTTCCGTCTTACCCAATCCTGCCCTCCTCCTCCCATTTCTGGAGCGTCTCCTTCAGGGAGATCGTGATCTCCGATGGAGTGCTGGCTCCCGCGCTCAGCCCCACCTTCATTCCTTTCCGGAACCAGGCGGGGTTCATGTCTTGGGCGGTTTCGACCTGGTAGGTTCTCGCTCCCGTCGCGGTACTGATCTGGGCGAGCCGGGTGGTGTTCGCGGAGTTCATACCTCCGACGATTACCATAACATCCACGTTTTTGGCAAGGTCCCTGGTCGATGCCTGGCGACGGGTCGTGACGTCGCAGATCGTGTTGTGGATGACCAGTTCACGCGTTCTTCCGACCAGACGGTCGATGACCTCCCGGAGATCCGAAAGTTCGATCGTAGTCTGGCAGACCACGCCAATCCTCCCGCGAAGATTCCCTTCGTGTGCCCCCAGGTCAATCCCCTTCTTTACCACTATCCCCGTGCGGTCGGTGTAACTCAATATCCCCTCGACTTCGGCGTGTCCGTTGTCTCCGACGATAACGATCTGGTAACCCTTTTCCTGGAGCTGCCGGGTGAGAATCTGCGCCTTTTTCACGTTCGGACAGGTTGTATCCACGATCTCGAGGTTCCGTTCCCGGGCTTCCTGTTGGATTTCATTCGCGATTCCGTGGGACCGGATGACGAGGATTCCTGATCCGATTTCCGATACCGAAGAGACCTGCCTGACGCCGGCCTGTGCCAGTTCACTCACGACGGTGGGGTTGTGGATGAGGTTGCCCAGAACGTGGATCGGTCCCTTCCCCTCCTTGACAAGAGTCCGTACCATCTCCACGGCACGTTCGACCCCGTAGCAGAAACCGGAATGTTGGGCGATGACGATTTCCACCGGTCACCCCTTCCCCAGAAGAACCACGGCCTGGCAGGCGAGGGCTTCACCACGCCCGACCGCGTCGAACCCTTCGTTCGTGCCGGCCTTGATCGAAACCTCGCCGATTTCCACTCCCAGGGCTTTTGCCAGCGAGGCGCGCATGGGCTGCCGGTGAGGCGCGATCCGGGGCTTCTCGCAGTGGATGATGCAGTCAAGGTTAACGACACGGTATCCCCGGTCCCGGATCTGACGCACCACTTCCTCGAGGAGTTTCATCGAATCGGCTCCGCGGTACCGTTCGTCGGTGTCGGGAAAGAGCTGTCCGATGTCTCCGAGGGCGAGTGCCCCGAGAAGGGCGTCCATCACGGCGTGAACGAGGGCGTCGGCATCCGAATGGCCCCGCAGACCGCTATCATGTGGAATCCTGACCCCGCCCAGCCATAGCTCGCGGCTTGGGTCGAACGCGTGAATGTCGTGGCCAAGGCCGATCCTGAATCCGGTTTCCGCCATCTCACTTTCCCCCAACCTGGGCCAGGGCCATGGTCCTGGTCGCGGCATCACATTCGAGGAGGTTCCTCAGGTCGGGGTCGGAGGAAAAGGGCATCGAATCCATGCAGTGGCGGATCGTGCCGGGAATTCCAGGGAAGGGGATCACTCCCCTCAGGAACGCTTCCACCGCGATTTCATTTGCCGCGTTCATGACGCAGGGGAGGGTTCCACCTTTCCTGCCGGCTTCGAACGCGAAGTTCAGACATGGGAAGTCGTCGAACCTCGGCTGCTCGAAGGTCAGGGAGCAGGTTTTCATCAAATCGATTCGGGTTCCCGATGCCTCCCAACGGTGGGGGTGGCTCAGGGCATACTGGATCGGAAGCCTCATGTCAGGTGCCCCCATCTGGGCCATGATCGACCCGTCGACGAACTCCACCATCGAATGGATGATCGATTGCGGATGAACCACGACCTCGATCCGGTCGAAGCCGATCCCGAAGAGCCAGCGTGCTTCGATGACTTCCAGGCCCTTGTTCATAAGGGTGGCTGAATCGATGGTGATCTTTCCACCCATCTCCCAGTTGGGGTGCTTCAACGCTTCCTTCGGAGTCACCCTGGAAAGGGCTTCCCTGTCGTGACGCCTGAAGGGTCCGCCCGAGGCGGTAAGGATAAGGCGTCGAACCTGCGTCCGGTCGATGTCTCCAAGACATTGGAAGATCGCCGAGTGCTCCGAATCGATGGGGATGATGTCGACCCCGCGCCGGGCCGCTGATTCCCTAACGATCCGGCCTCCGACCACCAGAGTCTCCTTGTTCGCGAGGCAGATCGTCTTGCCCGCTTCGATAGCCTCCACCACGGGAACGAGGCCAACGCTTCCCACCAGTGCCGATACCAACGTGTCGCCTGGGGTGAGCCGGACCGCCTCGCGGAGGCCATCCATTCCCGTGAGGATCGAGACATCGGTCCCTTTCGCGGCTTCCCGAAGCTGGTCCGCCCCTGCGCCGTCGAAGAGAACCGCAAGGCGGGGCCGGAACTCGCGAATCTGTTCGGCGAGTTTCTTCCAGTTTGCCCTGGCCGCGAGGGCCACAATGGACAGGCGGTCACGGTGCGCCCGAATCACGTCCAGGGTGCTCAACCCGATCGAGCCGGTCGAACCCAGAAGGATGATGTTGCGCATCGTCAGTACTGGGCGGGTTTGTGCGTGTGTTCCAGGAGCACGTCGAATCTGGCCGGATCGAGCAGGGCGGCGGCTTTGGCTGCGGCCTTCCGGTCGTGGAAAAGTCCGAAGACCGAAGGCCCGCTTCCTGACATCACTGCCGCGCCCTCGAGGGTCGAGTTGAGAAGTTCCTTCGCGGTTGCGACCTCGGGGTGACGGTGGAAAGTCACCGATTCCAGGTCGTTGAAAAGGACACGCCTGAGGGACTGAAGGTCTTGGGCACGGTACAGCGGAACGATCGTGGCGGAGGCTTCCTGTTTCTTGGCGTTGTTCCCCGGCTGGAAATTCTCGTATGC
Source organism: uncultured bacterium (assembly GCA_964428355.1). Lineage (GTDB taxonomy): Bacteria > Muiribacteriota > Ozemobacteria > Ozemobacterales > Ozemobacteraceae > CAYRYU01. The sequence continues at coordinate 125,701 of CAYRYU010000002.1, read as the reverse complement.
CCACCTTGTCGAAACCTCGATGCCTTTTGGTATGGCGATGACCACGAAAAATCCCGGCCTGGGGGGTTCGTGGAACTCGAGGTTCTCCCCGCGCCCGGTCGCGAGGGCAAGCCCGCCGTGCATAACGAAGGGGACATCGGACCCGATCTTCTGGGAAAGCTTCATCAGTTCGGGAAGAGGGATCGTCTTCTCGTACATCCGGACCAGGCCTGTCATCACAGCCGCGGCGTCCGCACTTCCCCCCGCGAGACCCGCCGCTATCGGGATCCGCTTCTCGATCCGGATCGTGAGGGAGGGAGGTAAGCCCAGTTCCTGGCAAAGAAGCGTTGCGGCTTTGTGGACAAGGTTTTCCTTTCCGACCGGGACGCGCGGGTCGGCGCAATCGATCCGAATCCCTTCTTCGCGCGTTTCCTTGATCGTAAGCGTGTCACAGAGGGAGATCGACTGCATCAGGCTGGAAATCTCGTGGTACCCGTCGGGGCGCTTTTCCTTGACCCAGAGTCCGACATTGATCTTCGCGAAAGCCGGTACAATGAGGGTTCTTTTCATAATCGTCCTTTCAGGTAGCGCGGGTGGCGGAGTCCCCACCGGAGTTTTCAGGATAGCAGCGAAAACCGGACCAAGTCAACATACCCTTGCGTCCGGGTTTCGGGCCAAGCCTTTCAGGTGGTCGTCCGGGGGAGTGAAGTGACTTCGATGGATTTTTTGAGGGCGATGGCCCTTGACATGAACGCCTTGATCTTGTCGGGTTCGATCTGAACGCATGGGTTGACAAGAATCGCGTCTTTCCGGCCCTCGATCTGGAAGTCGGTGTCCTGGAAATCCATGAATACCCGCCTGACCCCGGCGCCGAAAAACGAACGGACATCGCTTTCGTTCTCGCCTTGGAGCACAAAAGCGCTCGAGAAGGGTTGATCGTCATCGATATTGATGTCCTGTCCCCCGAAGAGTTTTCCGAAGAAGTCCCAGATCCTGCTCTCCCTGCGGAGAAAGAAATGGGGGAGGGAGAGGGCTTTCGAACGGATGATGCACAGGGTCTGGGTGTGGACCGTGGTGCTTTTCCCCGAACCGGTCTTGTACTTGTAGTCGAAGGTCCAGATCTCGTCAGTCCCGTTGTTTCCGAACATCTCATTCGATGCGTCCGGATCCCGGCCGAGTGAGAAGATTTTGAACATCGCGAACTTCTCGTCCGCGCTCCCGGTTTCCTGAAACGAGAACCTCAGTTCGGAAGCGACTTTCATCATGGCTTCCCTCCTGACCTTCCCGAGGTACATCGAATAAAGCGGCCAGATCACGAACATCAAGACCAGGACAACAATCAGGACCAGCTCGCGCTCTTCCATTCCTCCATCCTTTCCCCCGGACGTTCGTCCGGATTACTCCACGGATTCCGGTTCAGTTCTTCGCGGGTTGAATGTATCTCTTGCAGGCCGGGTGTCTTAACCCGGAGGGAAACGCTCCCGGGGAAACAAGGTCCGGACCAACGCGGGCTAGGATTCCTGGGAGCGTGCGAGGGAGGACTTGAGACTGAGTGTCCTTGCGATGAAGGGTTTGGCATCCGTGGGTTCGATACGGGTGCCCGGGTTGAGGAGGAGGACATCGTCCCGCCCTTCGATCTGGAAATCCGTTCCCTCGTAGCCCAGGAAAAACTTCCGGACTGGGGCCTGGAAAAAGTTCCGGACGCTCGCCTCGTTCTCCCCCTGCAGGACAAACGCCTTTGAAAAGGCAGGGTCTTCGTCGAAGTTGATGTCCTGGCCGCCGAACAGTTTTCCGAAATAGTCCCAGATCCGGCTTTCCCTCCGGAGGAAGAAGTGGGGCAGGGAAAGGGTTTTCGAACGGATGATGCACAGGGTCTGCAAGTGCGTGTGCTTGTGCTTTCCCCCACCGGTGGAATATTGGTAATCGACGGTCAAGACTTCATCGGTCCCGTTGTCTCCTGACAGCTGGTTCAGCGAGTAATGGGAGTGGCCCAGGGTGAAGATCTTGAACTGCGGGAACCGGTCATGAACGTTTCCCGTTTCCATGAACTTGAACCCGAGTTCTCCGGCAACCTTTTGCCAGGCTTCCCGCCTGACCCGGGCCTGGTAATAGGTATAGATCGCAATGAGAATGAAGAACCCGATGAAGAGTCCGAAAACAATGATCCCGGTCATATCCATTGAAAAACCTCCGAACTGGGCCAAAAATCGTGTTTGACAAAGGCCGCCAAGCCGGCCCCGGGGTTACCACAAAGGCCCGAAGAACACGAAGAACTCAAAGAAAAGGAAGCCCTTCGCTGATCATCTTTGTGACCTTGGTGATCGTTGTGTCTTTGTGGTGAAGCCAAGGTTCTTTTTGCCTCCATTGTTACTCACGCACGAAAAAAAGGGAAATCGAAACCGGAAAAGGAAGTGCGAATGCCATGCAAAGAAACTCCATTGCCCCTCAGATCTGGGGAAAAGATTGCAAAAAATCAGCCAAGGGCGGCCTCCAATAAGGGGATGTCCTCGGGCAGGGTGAGCTTGAGGTTCTTGCGCGAGCCCGGAAAAAGGAACACTTCGCAGCCGAGGCGGCGGACCAGCCCGGAGTCGTCGGTTCCGGTGAACCCGGTTTCACGGGCCGAAAGGATGGCCTTTTTTAGGACGGAGACCGGAAAGATCTGGGGTGTCTGGATCGCATGCACCTTCGAGCGGTCCAGATCGCCCGTGATCCGCCCGCTCTCGCCCAGAACCAGCGTGTCGGAAGCCGGAACGGCGCAGACGGCATTTCCGCGGCCAACCGCGAAACGGAAAGCGTCTTCGACCATCTCTGCCTTGATCGCGGGCCTGGCACCATCATGTACCGCCACCCACCCATCCTCGTCGGGAAGGGCGGAAAGACCGTTGAAAACGGAGTCCTGGCGTTCCTCTCCGCCGGGAACGATCCGGAGGGGGAGCCGGGGCTTCCAGTCGGCCAGCCTCATCCTCCCTTCGTCGATCCATTCCGCCGGAAGGACGAGGGTGAGTGAGGTGACCGAGGGGCAGGAATCGAAGCACTCGAGACTCCAGCTGAGCACGATCTTCCCCGCGAGTACCAGGAATTGCTTCGGAATCTTCCCGCCCATCCGTTTCCCCATTCCTCCGGCCACGACAAGGGCATGGAGCGGGGTTTTCAACGGCTTGGGCGAAACACGGCGGCTCAATTGGACCTCCTTCTGATGAAGCGGGCGAGTTCCACGAGCACCGGAATGGTTTTCCCCAGGTTGCCCAGGGCGTCGATTGCCTGGCGCTCTGCCTTGTCCGCGAGGTCTTTGGCAACCTGGATTCCAAGGATGGATGGGAAAGTCGCTTTCCCCTTCCTGACGTCGCTGCCCGGGGTCTTTCCCAGCACTGAGACGTCACCCTCGACGTCGAGGATGTCATCCACGATCTGGAAGAGGACGCCGATTTCCTCCCCGAATGTACGGAAGCGCTCCCTTTCATCGGGGGAGGCACCCCCAAGGATCGCCCCGATCTCGACCGAACCTCGAATCAGGGCCCCGGTCTTCAGCCGATGGATGGTCCGTAACCTTTCCGGAGTAACCTGGAGATGTTCGGACTCGACGTCGAGGACCTGGCCGCCCACCATTCCCGCGGGTCCGGAAACCCTGGCGAAGAGCTCCACCGCCTCCAATCCTCTGGAGGGATCGAAGCTGCGCCCCGCGGTCCCCATCCATTCGAACGCGAGCGTCAAAAGGGCATCCCCGGCGAGAATTGCCATCCCCTCCCCGAACACCTTGTGGCTGGTCGGCTTTCCCCGCCGGAGAGAATCGTTGTCGAGGGCGGGAAGATCGTCATGGATCAGCGAATAGGTATGTAGGAGTTCGATGGCGGAAGCCGCGCGCAGGAACGCCTCGCGGTGGCCGCCAAGCCCCTCCGCAACCGCCAGGCAAAGGACGGGGCGAATCCTTTTCCCGCCCGCGAAAACGCTGTACCGCATCGCCTCATGGAGTTTGCCGCCATCCCCGGCTGCGGCCGGAAGCCAGCGCTCGAGAGCCTCATCGACTCGGACCCGGCAGGACTCGAGCCAGGACCCGATATCGGGAGTGACCGACCGATTCACCTTCAGCGACCGTCTTTCTCGGGGTCGAAGGGGACTTCGGACTCCTGGTCTCCCGCGCCCATCAACTGCACCATCCTGGCTTCGGTCGCGTCGAGTGCCTGCGTGCATTTCTTTCCCAGCTCGTTTCCCACTTCGTAAAGTTTCAACCCCACGTCGAGCGGGGTTCCCTCGGTTTCGAGGGCTTCAACTATCCTTTCGAGGTTTTCCATCGCGGTTTCGAAGGTCATCTCCGCGATCGATTCAGGACGTAGCGTGAGAAGGCGTTTCAGGTCATCGGGGGGGGCAACTTTCTTCGTCATTTTTCGGTTCCTTTCGGTTTCGCTCCACCGACTCTATCCGCGTTCCGGCACGGCCGTCGTGGAACTGGAGTGACAGGGCCTGGCCCTTGACGAGGTCCCTCGCGCTCGTCAGGACCGCTCCGTTTTCGTCGGAGGCTATGGAAAAACCACGCTTCAGGACCGCAAGAGGATTCAACGCCGTCAAGCGGGAGCTGCCCACGGAAAAGCGGTTCCGTGCCTGCTCGACAACCCGTCGGAAGCGTGTTTCGAGGTCGCGAAGGAGGTTGGCCGCAAGCAGCTTCCGCTCCGCGACCAGGAGCTGGGGCTGCCGGAGGAATCGGCACGCCAGGGCTTTCCGGAGTATCTGTCGTGAGATTGAGATCATTCCGCGCAGCGAACGGCCGATCCTCAGGCATCGTTCCGTCACTGCCCTGATCAGATCCTCCTTCACAGGGACGACGAGCTCGCCGGCGACCGACGGGGTCGCGGCTCTCTTGTCCGCCACGAAATCGGCGATAGTGAAATCGGTTTCGTGGCCGACGGCAGAAATGACGGGCTTGACCGCGGCCGCGATCGCGCGGGCGACGGACTCCTCGTTGAAGGTCCAGAGATCCTCGATGCTTCCACCGCCCCGGGCAACGATTATGACGTCGATCCGGGGATCCGCGTCAAGCCGGCGGAGGCCTTCGGCCACCTCTTCCGCGGAACCTTCCCCCTGCACTTTCGCGGGAACCAGGAAGATCGGCATGTTGGGAAACCTTCTCCGGATAACCCGGAAGATGTCCTGGATCACCGCACCCTTCGGGGAGGTGACCACTCCGACACCCCGGGGGAGAAAGGGAAGGGGGACCTTTCGCTCAGGGGCGAAAAGACCCTCCGCCTCGAGCTTCCTTTTCAGTTTCTCGAAAGCCTCGAAAAGGGATCCGATGCCCGCGGGCTTGAGATCGGAGACGATCAGCTGGTACTCTCCGCGAGGTTCGTATACCGAAATGCTTCCGAATGCCGAGACGAGGTCCCCGCTCTTGAAATCGGTCTTGATCCGTTTTCGGTTTCCCGCCCAGAGAGTGGCTTTGAGAACGGCCCGGTCGTCCTTGAGCGTGAAGTAGGTGTGGCCCGAAGCCGCCCGGGTGAGGTTCGAGATCTCCCCTTTGACCCAGACCCCGCTCAGAACTTCGTCTTCCTGGAGAAGCCTCTTGACACGCAGGGTCAGCTCGAAGACCGAAAGAGCCTGATCGTGGCCCTCCGTCGTCATCGAACCTTCCATCTACCCCTTCCGTTGCTTCTCAGGAGCCTGCGCTCAGGACGTTCCCCCCCCCCGAGACCGCTTTGGAAAGGGATGACCTGAACGCCTCGAAATGGGTGTCGACGAAGCGGGTGGAGATGTTTCCCGCCCGGAACTCCGGGTGCGACATCACGAAACTGTGGAAGGGGATGGTGGTCTTGATGCCCTCGATCGTGAACTCCCCGAGGGCGACCTTCATCCGTTCGATCGCATCGAGCCTGGTGGGACCCCAAACCGCGAGCTTGGCGACCATCGAATCGTAGCTGGGGCTGACCAGATACCCCGGGTAGGCCGCCGAATCCACCCTGACCCAGGGGCCACCGGGAGGGATGTACTGGGTGATCCTTCCAGGGCAGGGGCTGAAGCCCTGTTGGACATCCTCCGCATTGACCCGGCACTCGATCGACCAGCCCCGCTGCGTGACCTTGTCCTGCGTTATCGGAAGCTTTTCGCCTGTTGCCGCGAGCAGCTGGAGTTCGACCAGATCCTGGTCGCAGACGAACTCCGTGACCGGATGCTCGACCTGGAGGCGGGTGTTCATCTCCATGAAGTAGAACGCACCCTTCTCGTCCAGCAGGAATTCGATGGTTCCGGCGTTCCGATACTCGATCGCCTGCGCCGCCCTGATCGCGGTCTCGATCATCCTTGCGCGGAGAGCCGCATCGACGGCGGGAGACGGGGATTCCTCGATCAGCTTCTGGTGCCTGCGCTGGATCGAACATTCCCGTTCGCCCAGGGCGATCACGTTCCCGTGGTTGTCCGCCATGATCTGGATCTCGATGTGCCGGGGATTCCGGAGATACTTCTCGATGTAGACACGCCCGTCGCCGAAAGCGGATTGCGCTTCCCCGCGGGCGGTCTCGAAAAGTGTCTTGAAGCGGGATTCGTCTTCGGCAAGCCTCATTCCCCGCCCCCCGCCACCGGCGGTGGCCTTGATCAGGACCGGAAAGCCGATCTCCTGGGCGATCTTCAGCCCTTCCTGGGAATCCTCGATGCTCCCTGGAGAACCGGGCATGATGGGAACGCCGGTGCGCTGCATCAGGTCCCGGGCGACCGATTTCTGTCCCATCCGCTCGATGGCCCGGTGGTTCGGACCGATGAAGACGAACCCGCATTTCTGCGTGATCTCGGCGAAACTGGGGTTTTCGGAAAGGAACCCGTAGCCGGGGTGGATTGCGTCGCACTTCGTCGCCTGGGCGACCGACAGTATGTTGGGGATGTTCAGATAGGACATGTCCGGTCGGGCGGGACCGATGCAGTAGGCTTCATCGGCCAGCTTGACATGGAGAGCCTCGCGGTCGGCCTCTGAAAACATCGCCACGGTCGAAACCCCGAGCCGTCTGAGCGTTCTTATGACGCGAACGGCGATCTCTCCGCGGTTGGCGATCAATACTTTCTTGAACATCGATGCTCCTTTGGGATCCTGTTCGGGATCCCGGTTAAAGGGTCAGCCGGGGAGTCGTTCGATAGTGAAAAGGAGTTTCCCGAATTCCACGATCTCTCCGTCCCGGACGTGGATTTCCGCCAGTTTCCCATCCACCGGCGATCTGACGGTGTCCTGGAAGCTGATTCCCTTTATCGCCCCCAGCGGGGCATTTCTTGCGATTTTTGACCCGGGGGCGATGGGGGTCTTGCCGCCGGAAAAGATTCCTACCCGCTCGGAAAGGACCTTGACAAAAAGATTCTCGGCAACGGAGGCCGATCCTGACTCAGTGGAAGGAACGTGGGTCGCGGGGCCTGGGCGGTCGGAAGGCAGGTCCCGGGCTCTCTGCGGGACAACGACTTTCACGCGGATTCCTTGTTGGGGAAATGAGAGATCCAGTGACTGGAAACCCTCCTGGTCGAGAGCGGTAAGTAATCTTTGGAGCTGTCCGACGTTGATGTCATCCATATCCGGTTGCGGGTTCCACCTTCCCGAAAAGTCCCTGGAAATCCCCCTCGGTCCTGGGGGTTCCAAGAGTGGAAAAGATGCTACCACAATTCCGTGCCTCCCACAAGAAGGGGGACACTCGACCAGTTTTTCGGTGACGCGGCCATCCGGTCACCGCTTGAAGGCCACGTGAGCGCACCCGGGGCTGAACCTCGGAGTAGCCCCGAAGCCTCAAACTTCATCCAGATACTTCCTGGGACTTTCGGAGAACCTGAAGAATTCTTCCGGGGCCACTATTACCGGATGGGCTGTGCGTGCAAACTGGAAAAAATTGAAGGGAAAACCAGTGACCGGGTCGTCACTTCTTCGAAACTTCCATTTTTCGGGGTTTTGGAATAGCCTGATTACCGCAGTCGATGGAAAACAACTTTCACGATGGGCAAACGGCACCGAACATGGCGCTTCCTCCGGCCTGGATGGGGTGGTTGATCATCGCGGTCGCGGGGGTGGTCCGGCTTTCCCTCCTGGATTCGGAAGGCTTCTGGTACGATGAAATCCGTTCTGTCACCCTTTCGAATCAGCCATGGGAAGGATTCTGGCATACCCTTGTCGGCGAGGAGGTCCATCCTCCGCTCTATTTCGCGGTCCTGAAACTCTGGGGCGGGGTGTTCGGCTGGTCGGAATCGGCCACGAGGGCGCTTTCGGTCGTTTTTTCCCTGGTGGCGGTCAAAGGGGTTTGCGAGCTCGGAAGGATCCTGGGCAATCCCGAAGCTGGGCTCCTGGGAGGAACGTACCTTGCCGTTTCGCCGATGTGCCTGCGATACTCGCTGGAAGCCCGGCCGTATTCAGCCCTGATGGCGATTGTGGTCCTGGCGGTGCTTTCCGACTTTTCCTGGCCGGACCGGAACCCTCGGAATCGTCGGGGAATGGCCTTCTGGATGGTTTCGAACGTTGCTCTTCCCTTCGTCCATTATTCGGGCGGAGTATTCCTGCTGGCAAAGGAGCTCTGCCTCCTTTTTTCGAAAGCCGGTCCCCCGTTCCGCCGTCAACTTGCCACATTGGGGATCATAGCCATCTTCTTCCTCGCGTGGAGCCCATTCCTCCACGAACAGGCCTTCCATTCCCCCCGGTGGATGATCCAGCACCTTTCCCAGCCGGTTTCCCCCTTCGTGGCAGGGATGCACTTCAGCCTGGATCCGGCCGGCGACTTCTTCGCAGGTTTGGCGGGAGACCTTCTCGGACTTGCAACCGTCGGCTTGTTCCTGCTGGCCCTCAGAACCAGCCCCGTGATTCTCGGGATGCCACTGGCACACATCCTGATGGTATGGATTGCGAGTTTCTTTCTTCCCCTGGGGCAACCCCGGAATCTCATCGGCTCGCTTCCCATCTTCTCGCTTGGGATCGGAACGGCTCTTGCCAACCTCATTCCCCGGAAATGGCTCGGCTGGAGCGGGTTGGTCCTGCTCGCGGCGGGCGTGGCCGTTTCCAGCTCGTCCCCATACCTTTCGAGGCCGTCGTTCCGCCCGATCGCGGATTGGGTCAAGGGGATGGAAAAGGGAAGAACCGGATCCCTTCCGATCGTTTCCGCAACCGAGGAAGGCCGCCTGGGGATGAGTTTTTACCTTCCACCCCGTCCAATCATGCGGGTTTTCGGGCCTTCCTCCCCCGACGCGCCTTCGACCGGTTCCCCTGCGCCTTCCTTCCCGCAGGAGTTCGTCTTCGTCAGGCACTCGTTCGACGGTACGGCGGAAGCCGCCATCCTTGCCCTGAATCTGGGGGCGGCGTCTTTCTCCCCCTCCATCGCCGGGTCGAGAATGGTCGGGCAGACCGAAGGGATTCTCCTGATAAAAAGCCCCTGATCCGGAATCTGCCGCCTCGAAATCCGGGAGGACCTTCCAAGGAACCTTGAAGTCCGCTGGAGTTCCGAATTTTCTTGACTTTCCCCGAAACGATTCGATATCATTCACTCGAATCCCGGGGGGTTCCTCCGGCAAATTCGAAAACCACGTAGGAGAAAGGATCCGATGTTTAAGAAGTTCATCCTGGTCGCAATCCTGGTTAGCGCTATGGCCACCGGCTCGGCTTTTGCCGGGGATTTGCTCCAACTCGTGCCCGAGGATACCTCTTTCGTTTTCAACATCAACCTGGGCAAGATCATCTCCACCGAAATGGTGAAGAAGCAGATCACCGACGGAATGGCCAAGCAGACTCCCGAGCAGAAGAAAGCTTACGACGAGTTCATCGCCAAGACCGGCGTCGATCCCCTCAAGGATCTCACCCAGATCGTGGTTTTCGTGGCCGGGAAGATCGATCCCAAGAGCGAAAAGCAGGAAGCCGGCGTCCTGGTCGACGGGAATTTCGATCCCGCGAAGATCATCGAAGCCATCAAGAAGGACGAGAAGGCCGCCGCTGACGTCGAGATCATCAAGTTCAAGGGTTTCGACGCGATCAAGGGCAAGAAGGAATCCGACGGGATGGGCGTTTTCCTCGACAACAAGACCGCCCTCATCGGGACCAACCCCGCTCTCGAAGCCGTGGTCGGAGTGAAATCCGCCAACGCCAAGAATCTGTCCGCCAATGCCGCCGTTGGCGCCCTTCTAAAGAAGGTCGACACCAACTCCAGCCTTTGGGGCGTAGGCCTCATTCCCCAGAACCTCAAGGACCAGGCCAAGGCCAACCCGCAGGCTGCCCCCCTTGCCGCGGTCAACGCCCTGTTCTTCTCCTTCAATTACGACAACAACATCACCTTCAACTTCTGCGGCGAGATCGACAAGAAAGAGAACATGGCTCCCCTCGAGACCTCTCTCCAGGGTTTCCTGGCCATGATCAAGATGTTCGCCGGAAACACCCCCGAAGCGGGTGAGATCCTCAACATGGTCAAGATCGAGTGCGCCGATACCACCGCCAAGGTCTCCCTGAACGTTTCCAAGGAGAAACTCGACGAGGTTCGCAAGAAGATCGAAGAGCGCATCAAGAGCGGCGGCGGAATGCCCGGACAGACCCCGGCTCCCGCTCCCGGAACCAAATAGAAGCGTTTTTCCAGACAGGTCGAAAAAGAAAAGGACCCCGAAAGGGGTCCTTTTTCATTTCCTTCGTTGTGAATTCACGTCTTCCCGCCGATATGGGGGGGGATGAGGCGAGTCATCGCATATTTCCTGTCGTTGATTTTTGTCCTGGCCTCCGGGGGACGTACCCTGGGCCAGCCGATAGATTTCATCGTCCCGGAGGAGAGCCTCGAGAGCCCTTTGAGCAACGAACTCCGGTCCCTCCAGGCGATCGAACGCGATATCGCGATCGAGAAGCTCCAATACGGTCCAACCAAGCTCGACGCGTTGGTCGAACTCGGAAACCTCAGGCTGACCCAGGGAAAACTCGAGGAGGCCGAGAGGTTCTTCGAAATGGCCCTGAAAATCCGGCCGAACCACTTCTTCGCGAGCAAGGGCCTTGCGATGACCTATTACCAGCAGGGGAACTTCTCGAAAACCCGGGAAATCTTCGAACGCCTCTCGGAAATGTACCCGCTTTCGGACGCCTTGCGGCAAGACCTCGAGAAGGTTCGGGCCAAACTCCTCAACCTTGCCGAGATCGGGCTGGTCGTCTTCGAGGACTCCCGGGGGTTGAAGGAAATGATGTCCATGGTGGAGGCATATTTCCCATCATTCACCTATCCCAAGCTTTCCGCGAGATACCGTTTCGAAGCCTGGAACTTCCAGGACTCGACCGGAAAGTTGAACGGCCGGGTTCTTTCATCGGTTTTCGAATACCTTCTTGACCATCGCTCCCAGGTTTCTTTCGCATATGCCCCGGAAACCATCACCGCGGGCCGGAGCAACGTCGATTGCTACGAACTGAAGGGAATCACGGGCACGAAAAGCTTCCGGGTGATCGCCGCCGCTGGAAGGAATTCGTTCCACGAAAACCTTTTCACGATAAGGAATGGTTACTACGAGGATTTCGGAACCCTCTCGCTCGCCGGGGAGATCAACGAGAGGTCCCGGATTCTCCAGACCTTCTCCGCGGGGGACCTTTCGGACGGGAATGCGCGGCGAAGGTTCGAGACTGATTTCCTCCACTACGTCTACCGGAAGGGAGTTCCCTTCTTCTCGGTGGAGCTGAAGATCTCGCAGGCGAACTTCGAGAACCTCACGGATTCATCGGGTGCGGGGTATGCCTACTGGACCCCGACCGATTTCAGGAGCGCACAGCTTACAACGGCGATGGAGAGGACGATCGGGGCAAACTGGTCTTGGGGCCTCTCGGGAAGCCTGATTTCGAATTCATTTCGCGACTCGAACCCGACCACCCAGTTCGAGCGGGGCTGGGGGATGGGGTGTACGGCGGGGTATCGTTTCCAGACGGGGCGCATGTTCGTGGAGTATGCCAACTCGATCAAGGACTTCTATCGCGAACGCCGGCTCGGGTTGTACGGAAGTTTCGAGTTCTAGAGTTTCCGCGGGACACCCTGCGAAGGGCGCTTTGGCGCTGGGAAACTCGAAATCCCCTTGAGGATCCTGGCCATTTTCGGCGGACGAGATTCGCCACGCGGGTATGGTATAATTTCCGCGGGGATGTCGTGACAATTTCTTCCCCGTGAAAGCGGAATCGATGAAGAACGTTCTGGACGAGCTTTTTTCCAACCTTCTGGGGTGTCTGACCGGGGACGATTACGATCTCCGGCGGGAGGCACTTGTCGCCCTCAGCAAGCTCCGGGGGCAGATGGCGGCGGAGATCATCTTCGAGCGCTACCAGCTGAACAACCTCGATGACTTCCTGACGGCCGCGATCGCCAAGCTGAGCCCGGAAAAATACTCGCACGTGCTCGTCGCCGCGTTGAACGATTCCCACATCGAAGCCAGGGTAAGGGCTGCCGAAGCCCTTAGTCACGAGAAATCCGATGTCTGCAAGAACGCCCTGACCGATGCGGTGGAGCGGTACCTCAACGCGGGCAAGGACAACGCCAAGAGTGCCGAACTCCTCTCCGAAGACGCCCTTCAATGCGCAATCCGTGCGCTGGGCGGAATCGGCGATCCGATGTGCGTTTCACTTCTCAGGAAGATCCTGCTCCGGGACCGCAACCATCGCATCCGGGCTTCCGCTGTTGCCGCTCTCGGGCCGTGGATAAACGACAGCATGCTTTCGTTCTTTTCCACGCTTCTCAAGGACGTCGATCCCCGGGTCAGGGCGAACGCGATCGAAGCGCTAGCGCTCCTCGACGACAGGAAGGTTGTCGGCCTCCTCCAGCCTTATCTCTATGATTCGCACCAGAGGGTCCGGGCGAATGCCGCGAAGGCGATCTGGAAGTTCGGGGATTTCGAGGTCACCTCCGTGATCAGGGAAATGCTCGGCCACGAGGAGAAACGCCAGAAAATCTCCGGGATCTACGCCCTTGGCGAGGTCCGGATAGAGACCTTTCACCGGAATCTCCTCAACTTCCTCAAAGACCCCGACCCCGATGTAAGGCGGAATTCGGTCGTCGCCCTCAGGAAATACGGGAAATCCGAGAATCTTCCCGTCCTGTTGCCCCTCCTGTCCGACCCGGTTGTTGAGGTGCGCGTCCAGGTGGTCCTGGCGATCGCCGAATTGGGGCGGGAGAACTGGATGCCGCACCTGCTGGAGCATTTCGGCCGGGAGGAGGTTCCCTTCGTCCGGGCAACCATCGTCTCCCAGATCGGAAAGTTCGGGGGGGAATCCCAGGCGGAACAACTTGCTATCGGCCTGGAAGACCGTGACCAGGGGGTCGTCTCGGCTGCGATCGAGGCGATCGGGAAGTTGAAGGCATCCTCACCTTCGGCGGGGATGGTCCTGACCATCAGGCGATTCCTGAAATCGGAGAATCCGAAGGTCAAGGCGGAGTCGATAAGAGTCCTCTGGAACTGGGGTTGCGAAGAGGTTCTCGAAAGCATTCTCGAGTTCTTGCAGGTCCCCGACAAGTCCCAGAAGAAGGCCGGCCTCCAGTGCCTTGGGGAGATCTTCCACCTCTCCTCGGCCGAAGACGGCGAAAAGAGGGGGCAGTTCGAAAAGATGCTCGAGGCGGCGGTTGCGCGACGACGTCAGGAAATGGCCCAGGAGTCGAGCACCGCTGTCCAGGGCCGGATCAAGGAACTTTTCGATTCCTCCCTCCAGGCCATCAAGGAAAACCAGCTCGAGAAGGCCAAGGAACACCTGAAGGTCCTGCTCTCGATCGCTCCAAAGCAGCAACATGCCCTGGTTCTGCTCGGGGAAATCCAGGTTCGCGAAAAGAGCTTCGACGAGGCTGAAAGCAGTTTCCTGCAAGCTCTCGCTATAGATCCCAACCTGGTCAAGGCACATTTTGCCCTCGGCCAGATCTACCACGGGAGAAAGCTCTGGAAACGGACGATCGAATCCCTGAAGACCGTGATCCGCCTCTACCCGAAGATTCCCCAGGCCTACCTTCTGCTGGCGGATTCCCAGGAGTGGGAACACCAGTATGTCGATTCCATGGTGACCTACAAACGCCTTCAAGCGCTGATTCCCAAGAACTCCCAGGTCATGCAGAAGTTCGCGAAGGTGGCATTTCTTGCCGGAAGGGTTGGGGAGTCGATTCCCATCGCCAAAGCCGCCGCGGAGCTGGGGAAGCTCGAACCGACCTCGGAGTTCATCCTGGCCTTCAGCGAGTATCTTGCGGGAAATTCCGAGCGCGCCTGCCCGGCTTTCCTGGGAATCTTCAGTTCACTGCTGGAGACCCCGGTGAACCGCACCACCCTCGATCTGCGACGGATGCTGAAAGTCGCCCTTGAGGTAGTTGCCAAGCGTCTCGCCGAATCGAAGCCCGCCTGACCCGGAAACAGTATCAGCGCAAGGGAAGGGTTTGCAGTGCCTCCGGGAGGAGCCGCCAGTTGGAATCGGGTTTTTCCGGAATCCGGCCTCGACGTTTGACGGAATCGATGACCATGTCCCGGATGTTCCTTTCCGGGCATGGCTTTCTCGTGGCATTCCGGTATGCCGCGTAGTCTCCGCCCCCGTTGAGCCTGAAGTTGCTTACCGCGACGGTGTAGGACGCCAGCGGGTTCACGGGGACACCGCGGATCCAGAGCTTCGTGATCCGCTTCCCAAGAGGCTTTGAAAGATCGACGTCGTAGGAGATCCCCTGTGCGAGGTCGCAGTCGTAAAACCGGAAACCCGGGTTGATCAGCTCCCGGAGGGTTTTCCTACCCCCGGGCTCGAGGTAGTACCCGCAGGAGTGTTCGAGAATCTCCCGGATCGCGTTTCCGGAGAGATCGACCAGCCGCAGGCGGTTGTCGAATGCATACAGGTTGAAGATGTCCCGGATCCGGATCGTGCCCGTGGAAATCCTTACCGCCTCCGGGGGAAGGCCGGTAAAGGAGATGTCCGCGCCGGTTTCCTCGATCATTGCATCCAGGATGAGGTCTGAAAGCGGGTTGTCCTCGAAAGCTGCACGCCCGGTCTCGAGCGCCCGGGATGCCGTTCCCACGATGCCGTCGAGGTAGGCGAGGGTCTTTTGGTGGTCTTCGGCGATTGAGTCGATGATCCTGGGGTCGGGCTCCCCGCCGGCGGTCACCTCGATCAGGCTTCCCTGGCGGCTTTTTACCGTCCACGAGCCGGTGTCCTTCACCTCGCGGCCCACCAGGAAGTCGAACCTGGCAAGATGCGTTCCGAGGGCTTTGGGCTCCAGAAGGGGGATGCCGTTCACGCTCGTCGCCACCAGTTCGTGGTTGTGCGCCAGCAGGATTCCATCGATCCCCGGAACATCCCTGGCGATCGTTTCGCCCAGGTTTCCTTCCGCCTCGTAGTCCGCGCGCCCGACCCCGGTCACCGGATCCGCCGTCAGCCCGAAGTGGCATGCAAGTATCACCAGATCCGCCCCCCGGGCACGAACCTCGGGGACATACTTCCGGGCAGCTTCGAGGGGGTTCCCGAAGTCCAGTCCCTCGCGGTTTTCCGGATCCTCCCACTTGGGAATGGCGGGAACGGTCAACCCGACCACTCCGACCTTGATCCCGTCGAGGTCCTTGATGATCCAGGGGAGGTAGTGCGGGCCCGAGGCGTCGAGAATGTTGCCGCCCAGAAAAGGAAAGCGGGCCTCCCTGCGGGCTTTTTCGAGATACCCCGGGCCGTAGTTGAACTCGTGGTTTCCAACCACGAATGCGTCATAACCCGCTCCGTTCATCGCGGTCACCATGGGATTCGGAGAACCGGCTCCGGATCTGGAATTCAGGAAAACCAGGGGGTTCCCCTGGAGTGCGTCTCCTGCGTCCAGGAGAAGAGTGGCGGGATTCTCGGACCTGATTTTCCCTACCATGGTCGAGATCAGCGCCAACCCCTGCTCCGAGGGTTTGTTCGAGAGGTACCGGAAGGGCATGATCTCCCCGTGGAGGTCGGCCGTTCCCAGGATGGTCACGGTTTTCAGCTCCTGCGCTGCGATGGGTGCATGGAAGAGTAGGATGACCGAGAGAAGAAGATGAACGGCTTTCATGATCCGGTTTCCTTTCTGCGTCTCAAGGCCAGAAGGGTGACGTCGTCAGCCTGGGGAACTCCCTGGCCATGCTCCTGGCGCTTCGAATCGAGTATGGAAAGGGTCGTCTGGACTGAAGCGTCGCCGTGCCTGGCGAAATCGGCCGAAAGCCGATCGAATCCATAGACCTGGTTCTGCGGGTTTGCCGTCTCCACAAGACCGTCCGTGAAGAACAGGAGGGTTTCCCCCGGTTCGAGGCAAAGGGATTCGATCTTCCACCTCCCCTTCACTTTCACGCCAAGCGGATACTGCGGCATCTTGAGGCTCTGGACCGACCCGTCCCGCCGCCTGACCATCGGGTATGGATGGCCGACGCAGACCCATTCGATCTTGTGCCGTTCCTCGTCGAGGATCGCGGCGACCAGCGTCATAAGCCGCTTCCTCTGCACGATCTCGTTGAGAAGGCGGTTCAGCCGGTCCAGGAGTTCCGGCAGGCCACGTTTCTCCATGGCGTTGAGATAGACGATCGTCTTCGTCATCGCGGTCAGGAGAGCCGAGCCGATTCCATGGCCGGTGACGTCACCCACCAGCAGCAGGACCCTTCCGTCGGGCATCAGAAGGGCATCCAGGTAATCACCGCTCAGATCCGTTGCCGGGCTGTAGAAAAGCCCGATCTCGTACCCGTCGAGAACGGGCGGCGAAACCGGAACCAGACTCTTCTGGACCTGACGGGCGTAGTTCAGTTCCTTCATTTCGTCGGCCATGGCGTTGAAAGCGGCACCCAGTCTGCCGATCTCGTCGTTCCCCGTGTCCGGAACACGGACGTCGAACCGACCGTGCTCGAGGGCTTCGAGGCCTTCCGAGAGCCTTCCGATCGGTCGCAGCAACGATCTGGAGAGCAAGAGGGAAAAGAGGATCGCGAGGAGAAGGGAAAAAGACCCCGCCCCGAAAAGGTAGCTTCGGCGGCTCTGGATCGTTGACGAAATCGGTCCCAGGTCGGACCATTTCAGGAAGCAGAAACCCGGGATCGCAAGGCTCGGGTAGGCCGTGGCAAGGAACTCCTTCCCCCCGTCCGCGAAGACTTCCCACTTGGAACCCCGGCTGAGAAGGGCGTGGGTGACGAGGGATTTAAGCTCCGGATCGGGGGGCGGGTTGGGTTTCCAGGTCCGTCCCTGCTGGTCATAGGCAAGGACGTCTTTGGGCACATTCTGCAGGAACCTGTCCAGGTTCCACCGTGCCAGTTCGTGGATGGAAAAGAAAGCCATGGGGCGCCCGGGAGTGGGTTCCCGGACATCCCAGTACCAGTCGAGGTCTTTTCCACACAGAGCCAGATTGATGAGGGTGTCGGGGTTGTCGAAGATCCAGGCGGTTCCCAATCTGGAACTCAGAAGTACCTCCGATGCGAAGGTTTCGATCGATTCTTTGGACCTTGGGATAGGGGCACCGAGATACCGCCGGAGGCATTCCTTCGAGAAAAGATCGACCATTTTCTTGAACTCGGGCTTAACCATGGTCGACCCGATCGTCTTCCCGTCGATTCCCCGAGTTTCGAGGAGCGATATGATACGTTTCCGGCGCAGGGGAATGCTCAGCATCGTGATCTTTTCGCCGTCGGGGCCCTGGATCACCGGATGGTCGCGAAGCGCCCGGAAAAAGCGGAGGAGGACGGCTTTTCCCCGCCGGTAGGTCGCGTCGAGCTCTCCGAGCTGGCCGAGGTCCGACTCATGCAGTTCCTGACGCAACGTGATTTCCATCTCCTGGAAGGAGGCTATTCCCAGGAATACGAGAAGCAATCCCGGGATCACGATAGCGAGGGCGAACAGGAAAGCCATCCGGGGACGGATCCTCATGGATTCGAGGGGGGTTCCCTTCCCGGACAGCCACCAGCGCAGACCCAAGGCAAGGAGCAGGATTCCGGCGAAGATGAGAAAACCCCGTTTCGAGGGGTTCCTGACCTCGTCCAGGGAGCGGGTTCTCTGGATCCAGAACCCTTCCGGATGTCGGACGACCCTGGAAATCTGGTTGCCCCGGGTGAAGGTGCCACCCCCGGAAAGCGCCATCTTCTGCAAGACGTTTTTCCAGTCGGGGTCGGGGGGGGAATACCTCCCCGCGGTTCCTGGAGGGCCTGCAAGCCAGAATTGCTGGGTTTCCGGGGAAAAGGCGGTCCAGTTTCCCCCCGCGGGGTCGGGGCCGCCCAGTTCACCGAGCAGTTCGAACGCGGTCGGACGCTTGGGAAGAAGGAAGAGCGCACCCCCTTTCCCGGAAAGCTTTTCCCAGAGCATGAGGCCATCCTGGGTACCGCAGATGATGTCGAGGGGAAGTCCATTGAACTCACGCGTGTCGCCAACAAGGAAAGAAGGGCCAAGCAGTCCCCTGAACAGCTTGTTCCGCTTCGGATCCTCGGCATCCGAAAGGAGATCGGCCCAGAGCTTCTGAACGATGTAATGGTTTGGGGGCGGGGAGTCGGCGGGAAAAACCGGCCGTCCGTCGGACCCGAAACCGTAGATCGCGCAGGCCATTCCACGGGGAAACAGATCCCTGGCCCTGGCTACCGTGGAGGGGGAACAACCCTCCTTCCTGAGGAGTTCGACTGCATCCAGACTGGCGGAGGTGAACACCTCCCTGGGGTCGGTTCGGAAGATCAGGTTCCGAATTTGTCGGTCCATTGAACTTTCCAGACGTTTCAGCGCTCCGGTTTCGGTTTCCTGGATGAGTCTCCCCAGGAGCCATAATGGGACCACGACAGGCAGCACCAGGACGACAAGGAAGCCGACGAGCGCGGAAAAACGGTTCCGGGCGGTTTCGGTCATGCCTCTTCCACCTCCTCCTGCGGCGGTTGCGCCGGTGGAGGATCGGACGACCTCTTCACCGCGATGAGGGAAAAATCGTCGGGGAGTGGCCGACCCCTGGTATGGTTCAGGACCGCCTCTTCGATGACCCGGGTGAACTCGTTTAGGGGAAGATGGCCGTTCTTTCGGACCGTTTCGAAGAAGGTATCGTAGCCGAAACTCCGGTCCTGGGGATCGAGCGCCCCCACAAGTCCGTCGGTGTAGATCAGGAGAATGTCTCCAAGGCGGACCGGAACCTCCGAAATCCGATACTGCTGCTTGAGGGTGATCCCAAGTGGATAGTGGGGAATACCAACCTGCGTGATTCCACCCGTGGCTGCTTCGAAGAGGATTGCCTGCGGAGCCCCACCCAACGTCACCCTTCCGGTGTGTGTCGTGCAATCGATCCAGCAAAAGGAAAAAGCCATCATCTGCCTTTCCAGGGTGAGGTCATACAGGGTGCGGTTCATCGTGTCCAGGAGCTTCTCCGGCCTATCCTTAGCCCGGAAGTGCTCGGATACCACCGTTTTGGCCATCGCCATGACCAGGGCCGAACTGATCCCGTGTCCGGAAACGTCTCCGACCATCATCGCGATTCCATCGGGGCCTGCGGGGAAGCAATCCAGGTAGTCCCCGCCGACGATCTCCGACATCCGGCTCAGAAAGCGGATTTCGTAACCCGGTGGGGGGGAGAAGATCTTCGGGAGAAGCGTATCCTGGACTTCGCGGGCCAGGTTGAGCTCCTGGGTCGCCTCGAGCAGATGGTTGAAAGCCCCAGCCAGCCTCGCGAGCTCGTCCTGGCCCCGGATTTCGATCGGATCGGAGTAGAGGCCCTTTCCGAAGCGGGAGATGCCTGCCATCAGGTCCGAGATCGGTCGAAGGATTCCCCTGGCGAGATAAAGGGTTGCCGCCACTCCCACGGAGAACGCGGCCAGAAAGGCGATCCAGACCAGACGGCGGAGTTCGCCCAGATCGCGCATGAAGGAATCCCTTGGGACGAGCGCCAGGAGATCGAAACCGAACAGCCGCAAGGCGGGGATTCCAACCACCAGATGGGGGGAGCCCTTGAAAAGGATGGTCGTGTTCTGGTCCTGGCCCGAATTTGAAATTCCCTCGCAAAGTTCGTCCAGCGCTCTCCTGGATGAGGGAGGATGGGGGAACCATTTGCCCGAGATCCTTTCGCGCGCGAAGATCCTGGTCTCACGGTTCCGGACCAGGGTTCCTTTCAGGTAGTGGATGGCAGCCTGTTCATGGAGCCGCGAAACGAACCCGAACGCGACCCTGCTTTCAGGCTTCTGGGGAAGGACCTTCCAGAACTGGTAGAACCGGTTGTTCCCGAACTGAAAACGCTGGGCGGTTCCCGGTTTTTTCAAAAAGTCGAGATACCCCATCTCCGGGTTCTCCAGGATGGTCCATGCGACGGCGTCCTTTGGCGAAATCGATTCGGACGGGGGCTTGTTCAGGTGGTGGGAGATTCCGCGGTCCGAGATCATCCTGTTGAGACGTTCCATCGCGGTATCCTTCCGGATGATCCCTTCCTGGAAGAGAAAACTGCTTTCCCAGTCCCGGATCTCAACATACTCCACCAGGTCTCCTGCCATCAGCTTTCGAACGTGATTCCGGAATGCCTCGAAGTCCCCCGCCTTCAGGGTGGGATGCTCCAGGAGCGAGTTGAAAACCCTGTCGCAGAGCCGCTCCTCCTCGAGGAAATCCTCGTCGAAGGCGAGGAGATTTTCCCCCGCCCTTCTCATGGCTTCCTGCTCAAGTACCTGTTCGCGGTCCGAAAGGAGGCCGAAGAAGAGAATCGAGATCGCGCTGCCGGGAACCAGGAAAATGAAGGCGAAAAGGCCTGCTATCTTGGCCCTGAGAGGCCAATCGGGGACGCGGGACCTCAAGGAGAGGAAGCCGATCGTTCCAAGCCCGAGACTGAGAAGCAGGACGCAGGCAAGCGTCATCGGGCCGATGGCCCGGGCAGGAATGGGAAGGGCCCTTTCCAGGAACAGGGACATCGAGGGTCCGAAATTCGCGGCCCAGACAACCGATCCCGGTTTGATCGATGTGTTCTGGTTACGCTTTTCGAGGAGAAAGAGCGCATCCCTGAGGTCCTTCATCGAGGTCCCTTTGGCCTTTTCCCACCGCTTCGACGAGAGGTCAACAACCCCCCCCTTGTGGATCCGCCCGACGGATGCCTGGAATGACTTCCGAAGAAGGTTCCAGGAGGTGGGAGGAAACACCAGTCTCAGATGGATTCCGCTCTGCACGCTTCCCTTCGACGGCTCGTTCGCCCAGATCAGGAAAGCTTTCCGGCTTCCCCACATGACCGGGATGGGTACCGACGGTTTTTCCCTTGTACGGAAAAGGTCGAACTGCCATCCGAGTATGTCCCTCAGGTCGGAGAACTCCTCCTGCGAAGGCTCCCTTCCGTTTCGGAGGAACTCGATCAGAGGCTGAAAAACCGCGGCCGAAGCGGGAGAAAGGTCGGGCCGGAAAACGATCTCCTCGCGTGGGGGAGGGGCACCGTTTTCCGGATTCCGGAACCTGTCCTGGATGTAGGTCCGTTCCAGCGCTCCGGAGAGAATCGTTCTGGCCTCTCTCGAGACTTCCTGCGTCGTGGAACGGATGCAGTCAAGGCGGTAGAGATTTGCTCCGGTCTTCAAACCGACGGTCAGGAGCGCCCCGGGTAGAAGCACGAACAGGACCCAGAGAAAAGGAAGGGATGACCGCGTTTTCATCTTTCCTCTCCTCCATCGTTTCCGGTGCGGGTCGAAGGCTTTCTTCGCAGGATCAGGAAAGAAACGTCGTCGGTGAACATCCCTTCCGATACATGGCCCTGGAATTCCGTGAGGATTCTTGCGCTCGCCTCGGCGGCGGGGCGCGAACCGAAACGTTCGAAGCTCTGCCTGAGCCGGTCGAAACCAAAGGGGTTCCCAGCGTGATCGAGGGCCTCGACCAGGCCGTTGGTGTAAAAAAGCACCGATTCCCCGGGCTCGAGGCGGATCCGCTCCACCTTCAGGGGATCCCGCTTCCGGGTCCCGAGAGGGTACCTTCTCATTTCCATGAAACTTACCGTTCCGTCAGGGAAGCGGTGGAGAGGGAAAGGCGCCCCCGCGCTCGACCATTCCAGGGAGTTTTTCGCGGAATCCAGGATCCCCACAACGAGAGACATCGATTTTCTCTTTTGGAGAGCTCCTTCCATGATCATCGTGAACCTTTGAAAAAGGTCCTCGACACCTCCACAACGCGCAGCGTTGAAGTGGCACACGACCTTGGCCATCGAGGTCAACAGGGAGGAACTGATTCCTCTGCCCGCCACGTCCCCCATGACGAGGGTGATCCGCCCATCCTTCATCTTCATCGCATCGACGAAATCTCCCCTCAGATCCGATACGGATTGGCTGTGCAAGGCGAACTCGTAATCCGGTATCTCGGGAGGGGTTTGGGGCAGCAGGTTTTTCTGGATCCTCCGGGCCAGGTAAAGCTCCCTCAGCTCCGCGAGGAGCTCGTTGAAGGCGGTTCCCAGCCTCCCCAGTTCGTCGTTCCCAAGGTCCGGGATCCGGAATCCCAGTCTCTGGTTGTCCAGCGCCTCAATCCCTTTCTCGAGCTCCCTGATCGGGCTGATGATGGAATGAGCGAGAATTCGGGAGAAGAAAACGGCCATGAGAAGGGTAAGGAATGCTGCAAGTGCGAAAAACGTCCTGAGCCTGTCCACTTTTTTGAAGACCGGGGAAAGATCGGAGGTGGTCAAAAAGCAAAGGCCCTCAAGGACCGTCGAGGGGTAGGCGGTCGCCATCAAGGTCGAGTTCCCGTCTTGGTAAACCCTCCGGACGGTTCTTCGGGCGAGAATACTCTGCGCGACGAGCGCTTTCAGCTCCGGTTTTCGGGGTTCCGATCTCGTCCAGGAACGGTTTTCCTGAGTGAACGCAAGGACGTCGGGGGGAAGGTGGGTCTGAAGGAACCTGTCCAGGTTCCAGAGGACCCGCTGGGTCACCCCGATGAAAGCGACCGGTTGTCTTTCAACAGGTGGAAAGACATCCCAGAACAGGAGCTGGGTTTTTTTCCCCATCTGGATGTTGAGGATGGCATCGGGGCTGTCGAAGATACGGAAGAACCCGATCCGGGGGCTCATCAGAATCTCGATGGCCAGCCGTTCTATCGGGTCTGTCGGCCGGGGAACCTCCCGGAAAATGTATCTTCTAAGAACGTTCCTCGCGAAGAACCCCATGTTTTCGATCAGCGTTGTTCCCCGGTCGAGGCTTCCGATAACCTTTCCATCGACGTCCCGGGTTTCCCCGCGGTCGATCAGTTTCCGGGCTCGCAACACCCGGCTGATTCCTTCGAATCCGGCACGGTTCCCGGACCGCGCGTGAGGGTGGTCCCTGATCCGTCGGAAGAATTCAAGAAGGCTTTCCTGCCTCTTTCGGAATGCATTGTCCAGGGCATGGAGCTTTTCCGCGGCGGTTTCGAAGATCTCCCGCTCGAGGACCGAGGAATGTCCCCGAAAGGAGCTGACGCCCAGGCCTGCCAGGAGTGTCGCCGGGACAACGACAGCGACTATGAAAAGCGCAAGGATCCTCGGGGAGATTCTCAACTGCTCGATGGGGGAAATCCCGAACCGGAGCCACCAGAAGGAAAGGAGAATGGTCGCTCCAAGGCACAGGCACCAGACGCCGAGCCGGGCCTTCCACTCCCAACCGGGTTCGATCGGTTTCCAGGCCATCGCCCAGAAGCCCTCGGGATGTTGGATCACCCGGCAGAGAAGGTCTTCCTCGAGATAAGTCCCTCCTCCCTTGAATGCCGCTGCCTTTATGGCTTTTTCCGACCCCTCCCACGACGGATCGAAAGTAACGTGTTCGTCGCTCAGGGGATCGAAGAGGCACAGGGGGATTCCCCGGCGGGTCTGGACTTCCGATCTCGAGACGAGACTCCGGAATGTGGTTGGAAACTCCGGAATGAAGAATAGAAGGCCCGAGTTGTCGGTCGATCTTCGCCAGATGAAACCTCCGTTGGTGCTTCCGGGGGCCACTTCGTACAGGGTGCCTTCGGAAAAACACGCGTCGTCCAGAAGAAACTGCCCTCCGAAGAGTTTCTGGTAGATCTTGATCCTTGACCCATCGGTTCCGTTCCCGAGGAGGTCCTTCCAGAGCTTCTGGTAGGAATACCGGCTGAATGGCTCGACCCAGGGGGGCGGGGTCAGGATCCCGTCTTTTGTGAATGGGCAGACCTGGACCTTCAGGAACTCGGGAAAGACGTTGGGAAGAAGGGAAATCGAGTTTTCCGAGAAACCGGACCTCTCGAGGCGCTCGAAGAGGGAATTGAACGTCCGGCAGAAGATCTCCCTCGGGTCAGCCTGGAACAGGGGTGTCCGGATGGCCATGTCGAGCTCCGATTCCTGCCGCCGTGCCTCCTGGACCTCCGATTCCTGCAACAGACGGTCCAGGAACCAAACGGGGACGATCACCGGAAGGATCATCACCAGGAGAAAACCCATGAGCGAGAGGAATCGCCGACGATCTGCCACCGGTTTCACGTTGAAACCTCCCGTTTGATGGCGATAAGTGTGACGTCGTCGGGAAGGTTTCGGGAGGGGATTCCCTGCATCAAGGCTTCTTCCACGTGGGCCAGGAATCTTTCGGGGTCCTTGTGTCCGTGAATGTCGACAAGCTCCTGCAGTCTGACGAACCCCAGTGGGATCCCGTCCCGGTCGGGGGCTTCGTATACACCGTCTGTGAAAAGGAAGAGCAGATCCCCTTCGGACATTTCGATCGAAAGCGAAGGAAAGGTGCGGGAGGCCCTTCCCCCGATTGGACAGCTCGGTTTTCCGAATTGTGCGGAGGACCTCTTCCCGGCTTTGAACAGGAATGGGAAGGGACAGCCCGCGAAGAGGATTTCGACCATCCCCGTCGTCTCGTCCAGAATGGCGGCACAGAAGGTCATCACCTGTTCATGGGTGGTCAGCTCGAACAAGGTCTGGTTGATCGCCTCCAGAAGGCCCTTTTCCCCGCCGCCTTCCCGGAAATGGAGGAAAGCCGCGGTTTTGGCCATGGACATAACGAGTGCGGAACTGATCCCGTGGCCGGTCACATCTCCTACGAGGATTGCGGAGCGGTTCCCCGGAAGCCGGTAATGGTCGAGGTAATCCCCTCCGACCGACGTGGACATCCGGCATCGGGCTTCGATCCTGAACACTCCCAACCGGGTCGGAATGGACGGGATCAGGCTCTCCTGGACCGTCTTGGCCATGTCCAACTCTCCCGCCGTCTGGAGAAGATGGTTGAATGCGTTGGCCATTTTCCCCATTTCGTCGGGATTCCTGACTGGGATCCGGTGACCGGTATCCCCCCGTTTCAAATGGGATAGACCCGTCGAGATATCGGAAATGGGCAAAAGGAGCCCATTGGTCAGGAAAAGGGCGCAGGCAAGGCTGATAATGAGGGCCAATCCCACTCCTATCGAGATGAAACGGCGCATTTCGTGAGTATCCCACGCCAGCCGTTCCTCGGGAACGAGAGCTACGAGATCGAACCGGTCCATCTTCAAACCCCGGATTCCGATGGCTAGATACGGATGGCCGTCGAAGACGAACCTTCCAATCTGGTCCTTGCCCGACTGGGAGATTCCCATGGAAAGGGCTTCGAAAGCCGGGACTCTCTCGGGTCCGGGTGGATACCAGATCCCGGTCAGATTGTCCTTGGCGAATACCTTGTACTGTCTGTTCCTGATGAGGTTTTTCCTGAGGAAGCTGAACACCGCCTGGCGTTGTGATCGGGAGAAGACCATGACCGTGGGCCCCGAGGATGAAGAACGGGGACACAATTGCCAGGAAGCGTAGAAAATGTTGCTTCCCATCTGGAACCGGTGAAGGATGTTCGGCTGCCTTATGAAATCGAGATAACCGAGTTCGGCGGAACTCAGGAGGCCCCACAAGACCTGCTCGGACCGGGAGAACCCCTCGCTCAACGGGCGTTCCTCGGCTTCCAGGATCGCATGCCTTGCTACCATTTCCGCAATCTTGTTGAAACCCGGGTCGTCGAAATTCTTCGACTCATAAACCCGCCGTTTCCCCGTCCAGTCGAAAACGGTCAGGAAGTCGAGGCGGTCCGCACCAGCCCAGGCACGGGCTTTCCGGGAGAAGTCCGTGAACCGGCCGGAATTGAGGTCCGGGTCTGTCCGGGCTTCCTTGAAAAAACTCTGGGAAGCGCGTTCCTCGAGGAGAAACCCGGCATCCAACTCGAGGAGCTCCTCCCGTGCGCCCTGGAGGAGCTCCTGCTCCCGGATCTGTTTGCGATCTTCCAGGATGCCGATGGATAAGATCCCCACCGAGAAAAGGGGAAGCACCACAACGTAGGAGAAGATCCCCAGTACCTTCCCCGAAAGCGACCAATCCGAGGCGATCCTGATCAACCTCGAGAAGGCGAATGTGGAAAAGACCAGCATCAGTAGAGAAAAGAAGAAAACCCTTTTCCGGATCTCCTCGATTGGGGTCCCCGAAAGTCTCAGTTCGAGATAGATTCCAAGACCCCCCTGAAGGATCTCGAACCTTGTTGCCTTCGAAAAGAGTCGGGAGTTCACTATCCCCTGCCTGACTCCGACTTTCCCGCCGGAAAGGATATCCCTGACCCGGATTCCCGGCGTCTTGGCCCACCTTCGGGCGGTCAGATCCAGAACCGCTCCTCCCCCGGTCCTTGGAAAAATGTGAACCGCAAGTTCGCTTGCCATAAGGCTGAACGGCTGGGGAGAATGGATGATTGCCAGTTCGGCCCCCTGGGGTGCTTTCTTCCAAACCAGCCACGCCGACCCCTTTCCCCATCTGACGGAATGCGGGACGAGGGGCTTCCCCCGTGCAACGTGGGGCTGGAATCCCCATCCAAGGAGATTCTGGATTTTTTTCAGCTCTCCCTCGGCAAGCTGACGTCCGTCGGTCAGGTATTTCCTAAGGGCGAGCAGCTCGGGGGGAACGAAAGCTGCCTTGTCGCCTCCCCCGGGCTCTCTGTCGGGAGCGCTTGAGCCCCGTTTTCCCCCGGAAGAGGAGTCTTTTCCTGACCCGGATTCCGGGAAAACCCTGAGGAGCATCTTTGGCGGGGGATCTCCGGGCCGCATTTTTCCCCGGAAAACCCTCATTACATATCGGGAAGGGGAGGATTCGGAGATCATTTCCCGGGTCTCCTGGGCCAGGAGAAAGGAACTGGACTTCTCTTCGGATGCCTGAAGAAACTCGGCTCCTCGGACGATGCACCATCCGCAAAGGATGATCGGAAGCAGAACGAAGAGCACCCAGCTTCCGAAGATCGTCGGCCTGGACATCGGGTTCCGCTCCTCTCCGGGAAAAGGTCTTGCTCCGGGGCCGCTCGGTGGGCACCCCCCGGGGGCCTCTTCATGGCCCTGATAAAGATGCCACCTCCCCGTTCCGGCACCATTCTACCCTCAGGTCTGAGGGGTGTCAAAGCGCTCTTGGTCTGGGGTTCAAATTTCCCAAGGGAGGGTGTATAATTTGCCCGGACTTTTCCCAGCCGCTCCCCGGGGTTTGGAGGTTTCCACCCGAAGCTGCTGGGCAGGCGGATGGAGGGCCTATTCATGACACGGCGACGTTCTCTCGGGTCTCTGATTCTCATTTGTGCAGCCATTGGGTTTTGGGTTTCCCCTTCCTTGCCCGCCTTCGGCATGAAGGAATGTCCCCAGTGCCGGAAAACCTTCGATGATGGAGTGAATTTCTGCCCCTTCGATGGCAGTTCTCTCAAGGCCGTTGAAGAAGGTCAGAAGGGAAAGGTCAAGATCAATGTCGATCCCCCCAAGGCACGGATCCTCATCGACGGGCTTCCAAGGGGAACCGGTCCCTCGCTTTCCCTTGAACTCCCTCCCGGGCAACACCGTCTCGAAGCCCTGGCTGAAGGTTACGGAAAACAGAAGATGACTTTCTCACTCTCTGATACCCAGGAACTGATACTGACTCTCGAACTCCAGGCCGGTTCTTCACCCGGAAATGCGAATGCGGCTACCTCTCCGGATTCCCGGGTGCAGCAACCTGAAATGGTTCAGATCAAGGGCGGATTCTACATGCTTGGAAACGAGCGCGGAAACCCCGATGAACGCCCCTTGCGAAAGGTCAAGGTAACGGATTTCTGGATCGACCGCGTCGAAGTCACCTGCTCCCAGTATCAGGCTTTCCTCGAGGCAATCCGGAAGAGTGGCCACAAATGGTGCCACCCTCTGGAAGCTCCCAACAAGGACCATACCCCCTTCCATACATACGCATGGGCGCTCCGCTTCAGCTGGGTAGGCGGAAAGCCCCCCTCCGGGATGGAAAACCACCCCGTCGTTCTCGTTGATTGGTTCGACGCCTGGGCTTTCGCCAAGTGGGCAGGGAAAAGGCTCCCCTCCGAAGATGAATGGGAAATTTCCGCCGGCGGCGGCGATGGCCGTGAGTACCCCTGGGGGAACACCTTCTACACCGATCACTGCAACGTCGGCCAATACCCCGTTCGCGTGGGAGCCTTCCCTGAGGGCAAATCTCCCTGGGGCATCCTGGATCTTGCGGGGAACGTTGGGGAATGGACCGCCACGGCTTATGAAACCGACGCCCGTGATGGGAAAAACTTCGATGGTCGGTTCGGGCAACCCATCATCCGGGGAGGATCCTGGGACGATGAATCTCGGGGCTGCCGAATCAGCGCCCGGGATGTTCACCGGACTCCGACCTATCGCAGCACTACCGTTGGATTCCGTTGCGCTTCCGACCTCCCCCCCGAACAACTCACCCCGGGAAACTAAAAAGTTAAAAAGGGGACACAGGAATCTTTAGAAAAGATTCCTGTGTCCCTCATTTTGCGAGAAGTCCCTCAAAAAGCCCTTTTCTCACAGATCGGCTTGGAAAAAGAGAAGAATGTCTTGGGGTTTCCATGTTGCCGGAAACTCCCTGTGGCGGGTAACAACTTGGAAACAAGCACCAAATGCGGGATTTGCGGAAAGTTCATTCCAGTAATCGAAGACAGGGGGAAAAGAATCTCATGTCCCCGATTTAGATAAAGATTCCTGTGTCCCCGAATTTCAAGGATTCCGTTTGGGGAGGACCTCATATCCGGAAACGAAGCTTCGGCCGTCCGGTCCATGGGTCCAGATCCACCGGACCTCTTCCCCCGCGGACAAATCGACCGAAAGGATGGCTCCCGGTTCGACTTTTTCAGAGCAACAGGGTGCCGGAACAGTCTTCTTTGAAGGTGTTGACCTTGTCTTCTTCATTTCTTCATCAGGCTCCTTCAATCAGGAATCGGTTGGCGTTTCCGGAAGTCCGGGGAGATTCGCTTCCGGAAGCTGTCGATCATGTTCACCACCTCGGCCCGGGTCACGGTTCCGACAAGTTCCTTTGGGTAAAGGATTCGCCGGGCGACTCCGGCCAGGTCGAAAAACCAGTAGAACGACATCAGGGGATTGATCCAAAGACGGCTTCCCCGGGTTCGCGGAGTGGAGTGGAAATCGCCGTACTCACCGTCGACGGAGGACAGAATCGAACTCAGAACAATGCTTTCGCTCCGGGGCATCCTTTCGAAAACGAACCGCGCGGCATTCCGAAAACCGGATTCGGCAGGAGTTCCTTTGATCAAAGGCGCGGCTCCAAGGAATGCTCCAGCCTTGACGAGGTCCGCGATCGCTCCGAGGGTGAAGAAGTTCGAAACTCCGTGGAAGTGATCCACTCCCAAACCCAGACAACCAAGGACCTTGTTGGGGACGTCCAGTTCGTTGGCGGCCAAGATGCTCACCACGTCCTCTTCAGGGGTTCCAAGACCGTCTTCGTTCCCGATCATGAGGCTGTCGGTGCCACCGTCGACGAGGATCAGGGTATCAATCCCGAGGTCCTCCACAAGCTTCCGATACCCCGCCAGGAGCGGCTGGACTCCTGTAATCTCGAAACAATGGATCTGGACCCCGAGCCTCCCCTCACTTCGGAACCATTCGCAGAGATATTTTTCGGGGAAATAGTCGGAGAAGTTCTCGGTGTAGGCCGTGACGGTCAAGGTCGTCGGGGTCGGTCGGCTCCCTTTGACGTTCTTCAGCTGCGAAAAGGACAGGTTGGCGAGGAAGGCCTTCTTTCCCAGCTGCTCGAGGGTAAAAAAAAGGGGAAGGCCGCAAAACACGTCGAATCCTCCGCCCGCCCCTGAAATCAGGATCTTTTCCCCAATTCCTATCTTGGCCGGAAGTTCCAACCGCATGCCCTGTCTTTCGTTGTCCGATAGGTCCTGCAGGTCACCAAATCAATCGACCGTGATCGATTTGCTGACGTTCTTGGGGACATCGGGATGAACCCCGTGGTTTTCGATCTCGAGCCGGTCGAGGAACTCCATCTTTCTCTGGCTCATCTTCATTGACAGAACCTGAAGAACCACCGCGATCGAAAAAACCGACAGGATCAGATTTCCCGTCCGGGGAAGGGTGACGTAACCGAACCGGTAGGGGAAGTTGGACGCAGGGGGAATGGAAATTGCTTCCCGAAGGTGTTCGTTGTCCTCGGCGATCATGAAGACATTCGCTCCCCGGATCTTGTGCGTGTTGATCTGGGAAATGGTGAGGTTGACGTCCTGCTGGTCGGGGCCCGAGATGAAAACGAGAGGGTAGTTGGAATACATGCTCCTGAAGAAGTTGTGGTTCTCGAAAACGCTGTGGAAAAGCTCGGTTTCTTCGGGGCTGAGGAAGGTTGGAGGCTCGTCCCGGAAGGCGAAATCCACCACGGATTTGAAAAGACGGTAAAGGGAAATCCCCTCGATCGGCCTGGATGACTCCCTTTCCAGGATCGATCGGATTGCGGCGCAGAACTCGTTCGAAAGCCCCGCTACGGCATCGAGGCCGAATACCGTGTTGACTCCCAGGATCGTGTTTGGGCCATGCTTGAACTCCGAACCCTCGAATCCCTCGGTGTGGTTGAGAACGATTTCCCTGATCTTGAGCGCCCCCTCCTTCGCGATTCCAAGGATCCTCGTGGCCAGGATGTGGATGCTGGGTTTCAGGAATAGCTCGGCAGCGACCTCGTCGGTTTCCTTCTGTGTGGTTTTCAGGGTCTTGTCGATCAGATCGGGGACTCTTCCAAGAAGGTCGCCGTAATCGCCCTTTGCGGGCTTCTTCCCGGACGATTTCGTTCCGGGCGTCCCGGCGGAGCCCTCCCTGACCTTGATTGCCAGGATGAGCATCACCAGGAGCTGGTTGACGAAACTTTTGGTGGCCGGAACAGCGATCTCGGGCCCGCAAAAGAGGGGAATGAACAGGTCCGATTTTTCGAGCGCGAGGGTGGAGTTCGTGTTGTTCAAAACGCAGATCCGGGCTACCTTCCGGCCGGTTCCCTGGGCGAGGTTGAACACGTCAATCAGGTCCTTGGTCTCTCCGCTTTGACTGATACCGATGACGACGTCTCCGTCACAAAGGGAGTTGGTGCACTGTGCGCGAAACTCGCCAGGTAGAAGCGGAACCACCATCATTCCGGCAATCTCGTTGAAGAAAAGGGGAGCGGTCTTGGCTGCATGGAAGGAGCTTCCGCAGGCCAGGATGTAGATGGTCCGGCCCTTCCGGCGGGCTTCCCCGAGGATCTGGACGAACTTCCGGATACGTTTTTCGAGCTCCTCGACATCTTCCCACTCGAAAATGGAATCGACGCATTTCAGGACCGCGGAAAGCTCAGGATCCGGCATTGGAGCGCAGTTCCGGATCTCCTCGAGAAGTGTGGCGTGGGAAGACCCGAGCTCGAGGTCCTGCTCCCCGATTTCGAGGATCTCGGAAAACTTGCGAAGCTCCCGAAATGCTGCCATCCGGAGGAATTTGAGGCACTCTTCCTGGAACCTTGCCTGGTCGGTGATTTCGGAAAGCTTGAGAAGCGCGGACTTGACCCGCTGGAAAGTAAGGACATGTTTCTTCCCTTTTTCGCGGAGAAGGCGGGTAACCGTGTCTCCCCCCGTGAACAGGGCGATCACTTTCCGGGTAGCCTGGACCTGACTGTAGATTTCCTGCTCCATGAAATACTTGAAGGGGGGCTGAAGCTTGGTTTCCTCCACCTTCAGGAGGCTGCGCTGGGAATTCCGTTTGATCTTCCTGCCGGTCTTCAGGTCGAAGAGCGACAACTCCTTGGGGGAAAAGACCGCGAACTCGTGTTCCTTGATCGCCAGAAGAATTCTTGTCAATTGAAGAACCGAGGCCAGATCAGAGGAAGCGATGGTGAACGCTCCCCGCTCGGGATCGGTTCCGAGACCGAGGTAAAGACTGCTCCCCGCTTTGATCGCGGCAACTAGTTCGGTGACGGGATCGACCACCACCGCTGCGAAAGACCCCGTGACCTTCTTCGCAGCCTGGAGGATCGCGCTTCTGAGAGCCTTTTCCCGGGTGGCAAAATCGTTCTGGTCCTTGAAAGCAAGCTCGGCCGCGAAAAAATGCTCGATGGTATGTACCAGCATCTCTCCGTCGTTGTCGCTCTTGACGTCGTGACCTTCCGTAAGCAGCCAGTCCTTGAGTCGCTTGCAGTTGGTGATGTTGCCATTGTGAGCCCCGTAAAAGTGTGTTTTGCATCGGACCTCGTGGGGCTGGGCATTTTCCCTGGTGACAACCCCGAAGGTCGCCCAACGGACCTGACCGCAGAAGATCCTGCCCGCGAGCTTGTCTATCCCGAGGGTGTACGACACTTCGCTGGGCGCCCCAACATCCTTGAGGAGGGTGGTTTTCCCGGCGCAATCCTGGACGATCGCCCCGGTGGAATCGTATCCCCGATACTCGAGCATCTTCAAAAGGCGGACCGCGGTTTCGCCCAGACCTCGGGATTCGCTCTCGTAGATAAGACCTATGACTCCACACATATCCTTCGTATTCCTTCCCTTAAAGATGTCCGAACCGGCAAACCGAATTCTATTCCTTTTCCCCATCCGTGACAAAGGAATTTCGTGGTAGTGTGGGAGCATAGATCACCAGGGAGATGCGAAAAAGGCAAAGGAATGGTCATTCGAGCCAGATCGGGACGAAAGCCTCCAGTGTGGCCCAACGGGCTTCGCATAGGATTCCACCTGTCGATAGCGGGAGGGCCGGAGGTCCTTTTCGAGAGATTCCATGCACGGGGATGCGGGGCATTCCAGATCTTCGTGGGAAGCCCCAGAGTCTGGAAAACAACCCCCTGGAAGGCGGAGAACGTGGAGGGGCTTCGGAAACTCCGGCGGGATGCCGGCGATCCTCCACTCGTCGTCCATTCCCGGTATCTGATCAACCTCACCTCGGTGAATCCGGAGGTGCGCAGGCGTTCCTGCGAAGTCTTGGAGTGGGAGTTTTCCGAGGCCGCCCGTCTCGGGGCGGATCTTTTCGTCCTCCACATGGGAAGCAATGCCGAGCGGACCCGCGGGTTGCATTTGATGGCGGAGAATCTGGTGGCGGCAGTCCGGGGGATCGCGAAGCAAAAACCCCTGCTGCTTCTCGAGAACACGGCGGGGGAGCGAAACGACCTGGGTTCACGACTGGAGGATATCGCCCGCGTCCGGGAGCGGCTCCCGTTCCCGAGCGGTGTTTGTTTCGACACATGCCATGCCTTCCAGGCCGGATTCGACCTGGCGTCCCCGGAGGGAAGGGCTGCGGTGGTGGGCAGTGCAACCTCGCTCCTCGGCCCGGATGGTATCAGGCTGGTTCATCTCAACGACTCGAAGAACCCCTTGGGAGGCCGTCATGATCGCCATGAGGACATTGGCCAGGGGAGGATCGGGGCAGAAAACCTCGCGGATTTCCTGTTGTTTCCTTCGTTCGAAGGCCTTCCGGTGATTCTCGAAACCCCCCAGGCCGGTGCCGAAGACCCCGGGCCGGATCTACGCAATCTCGGCCGGCTTCGAAGGGCTTTTTCGGAGGCAAAAAAACTCCCGCCTCGCTGATCGAGACGGGAGCGGTGGTTCCTGTCGAATAACCCGGGTCAGACCGGTTTGCCGGTCCGGGGGTCGAGCCTTCCGGTGACGATGTCCAGGGTATCCTCGGCGATTACCAGTTCCTCATTGGTGGGTATCACAAGGGTCCGGACACGGGCTTTGGGTTTCGAGATATCGCCTTCCGCACCCCTCCACGTCTTCTCGTTCAATGCCTGGTCGATTTCGACCCCGAGGAAATCCATTTCGCTGCAGACGAGGCTTCGGACGATCGGGCTGTTCTCGCCGACACCGGCGGTGAAAACCAGGGCATCGCATCCGTTCAAAGCGGCGATATAGGAGCCGATGTATTTTTTGATCCGGTAGGCGTAGATGTCGAGAGCCAGGTTGGCCATCTTGCTGCGGTTGGGCCACCCTTCCTCGAGGTCCCTGAGGTCGTTGGATTCACCGCTGATCCCAAGGACCCCGGACTTCTTGTTGAGAAGGTCGTCGGTCTCCTGGACGGAAAAGTTGTACTTGTTCATCAGATGGAGGATAACCGCGGGATCCATGTCTCCGCTCCGGGTGCCCATGACGAGACCTTCGAGAGGAGTATGACCCATCGAGGTGTCGATCGAGATCCCGTTGTTGATCGCGGCGATGGAACAACCGTTCCCAAGGTGAACGGTGATGATCTTCATCGACTCGTATTTCTTCTCAAGGAGGAAAGCGGCCCGCCGTGCGACATAACGGTGGCTGGTTCCATGGAAACCGTAGCGGCGGAATCTGTCCTTCTCGTAGTATTTGTATGGGATGGCATAGAGGAAAGCCTTCTTCTCCATCGACTGATGGAATGCTGTGTCGAAAACCGCGGTCTGTCGGACTTCGGGAAGGATCGTGGAAATCGCTTCGATCCCCTTCAGGTTGGGTGGATTATGGAGGGGAGCGAAAACGATGCATTCCTTTACCGCTTCGATGACCTCGGGAGTTATCATGACACTTCCCGCGAACTTCTCACCGGCATGGACAACCCGATGCCCGACCGCCTCGATCTCCTTGAGCGAGGAGATGACGCCCTTGTCCCTGCTTGTCAAAAGGTCCAGGACATGCTGGATTGCAGCTTTGTGATCCTTGATCTCGGTTTCGATGGTGAACTTCTCTTCCTTGGCACCCCGCTTGTGATCGATCTTGGACCCGGCGGCCCCCACTCGGTGGACGAGCCCCTTGGCAAGGACGCTCTTGCTCTTCATGTCGAAAAGCTGATACTTGACGGAAGAGGAACCACAATTCAAAACGAGGATTTTCATTTCTGCTCCCTTACTCATTTCCCTGAAGGCGTTTCAAAGACCATTGCATCGACGGGGCGGATACACGATTCCGGTTCCCTTGGGAGCATCAGATTAGCAGGCCCGGCGGGGTTTGTCAATGATCCGGACCCCGTGGCCCGCTCTTCAAGCCCGGTATCAGGGCTTTGGGATCAGTTGCCGGAGTCCGAAAAAGGCTTTCTCGAGGAGGGAAAGGGTCATGAAGACGTCGTGGATGGTGCGATAGTGGGATCGGAGAGTGGAAAGATCCTTGTTGATCGTCTTTTCCTGCCGGAGGAACTCCTCGAAATGAGGGAACTTCCCCCGGTACTTTTTGGCGAAGAGGTCAATGTTCATGTTCAGTGTGTCCAGGATTCTCTGCGCCTCGGGATCGTTTTCCTGGCGGAGGATTCCAAGTTTCTGAATGTCGATGGACTTCCGGAAAAACGAGGGCTCCTGCCTGGGAGGAATCAACTCCAGATAGGGTGGTTCCAGGAGTGTGAAAACGGCCTTTTCGGAAGTTCCCAGCGATGCGGGAACGAGTTTGAATATGATGTCGGTCTCTGTTAATGCCCTGTCGATGGCGGGGTAACAGGCCGGATAGAGTGCAATTCCCAAAGCTCCCCCGCTTGTGTGGTTTACCGGATTTGCTTTCAAGGCTTCGACGAGGTCTTCGATGGGGTGTTTCATCGAAAGCAGGAAACCGATCTGGCGAAGGGCTTTCTGCTCGAGAATTTGACCGATCTTTCTCTGAATATCGAAAAAACGCAATCGCTCTTCGAGGGACTGACCCTTCTTGAATTCATCCCGGGCGTTTTCGAGGGCTTTCATCTCGTCCTGGAAAGATTCATCCATGGATTTCGCCGACCTTGTCAGCCAAACGATCCGTCCAAGGTTCATGGCAGCGTCCAGGGAAGACCCCGGAAGCTTCGGGTTGATGTTCGCCGGGGATTCGACCGTGGCAGGGTCGATTCCAAGCAGTCCTGCGAGAACCCGGGCGGCTCCTTTGTCCAGGTCACCTTGCTTTGACGGGGAAAGGGAAAGATCGAGAGGCTGTTGGAACACGTCATCCGATTCCCCATGGACAAACTGGGAAACCTGATACTCTCTTTTCGCTCCTTCTTTGGTGGTCCAACGGACGGAAACCACGACCTTGAGGCAGTTGTTCAACACCTCTCCCGTAAGGGGATGGGGTTCGATTTTCGATGAAACCTGGACGGTGAACGCCTTCAACTGCTCGAAGAGAGGTCCTTTGGTTATCGGATGGTCGTCCTCGGGGCTCAGGTATCCGAAGTTCCTGGTATTCCCGAGAAGGCGGAAATACTTGGAACCTCCGTTCACGACGGGTTCTTCCCTGCCCTCGGCATCCTGGACCAGCGTCGTGAAGGAGTGCGGGTTGTCCCGGATCATGGAGTTGATATCTTCGAACACCTTTTGTGCAAGAAACATCGCCGTGTAATGCTCCGAGCTGAAGGCAGTTTCACGTCCCGCGCTCTGGAAAACAACCACCACGGTTCCGGTGGCGAGTACAAGGAGTACGAGACCGATCAGGATCTCGACGAGGGAAAAACCACTTGGCCTGTCACTCATCGGTCAACCGGAGGGAGATTGCGATACTCGGGCGGGAGAAGAAGGATCGCGGATTCGGAAGCATCGGCGGGGGCGATGGTCAGTATTCGCGCCCTTTCCAGGCGTGCCCGGGCCTTGAGATCGTCGAAATTTTTCCCCTTGTACTCTATGACCAGTTTCGCCAGGATCTTGAAAAGGATCAGTTCGTAGTAGATCGAATAAATGCTCATGGTACTCTTGACCGAATACAGGCATTTCAAGAATTCCAGGTAGATCTTCTCGGCGGCGACATACTGTTCAAAGCTGCAAAGAACCTCGATCAACCCTACCGTTTCGGCCACCAGGGGAGTCAGAAAAGCCTGCGTGAACCGGGGGCCGAATCCCGCTTCCTTCACGAAAAACCCGAGTAGCTTCTCGGGGTCCTCGATGTTCTTGAGGGTGTGCCTCGCCCCAGCCGAAAGCTTGATCTTGGAAGGGGTTGGGGGGGTGGTGGGGTCGGGGTCCTCCCCGGGAACACTCACATCGGGAACTCCCTCTCCGACCTCCGCCCCGAGGGTGCGAAGGATTTCGACCGGGTCCATCTTCTCGGCCAGCTCGTCCCACTTCTGCATCATTCTGGACCGGTTGCTTTCGCGCTTCGCGATCATCTCGTTCATTGCCTTCGTGAGGCCGCTCACGTTCCCGGGTTCCAGGCTGACAGGTTCGGAATCCTCGGTGGAACCCGCGAATTTCTGGGTTGGAGCGGTCAATCCGCGGAAAAGCCGGTCTTCGTATCTGAACCTGTAGAAGAGAAGGCGCTTCGTGTTCTTGTACTCTCCGCGAACCCAGGCATCCGCGTTCATCGGTTGTCCGGGGGTATCCTCGATGTAATAGTCCCATGTGCCACCCTCGAGTTTCAATCCCGCCTTGGCGTCGGAGTGGTCCCGGAACCAGCGGTCCTCGTATGGGCGGCTCATGAATCGCGCGGCGAGCACCTGGAAACCGGATTCGGCGATGTTCAGAGCCCGGATATGGGCGTCGGAGTATTCGACCTGGCTTCCGACGCCCCTCATGAGCTTGAAGACCCCGAAAGCGGAAACGAAAACCACCACAAGAAGGGTGATGATCACTGCAAGCGCGATTCCTCTTTTGCGGTTCATGACCCCTCCTCCGCGAGGGCATTCTTCAAACGGATCATGTTCACGAAAGAGAAGGAGGCTTCGCCCTCTTTGAGATCGCTGGTGACGACCACTCCCCCATACCCGTGGGCGGTGAAGTTCAGCCTTTCGACATTGGTCATTATCTCCCGCGGCTGCGATCCCACATTCCTTTCAATGTCGTAGACGACGGTGTACAGACGGAAGATATCCCGTTTCTGCCGTTCGGAGGCCACGGCATCCTTTTTCTGGAAAATGAAGTGGACGTTGTTGACGGAATCCCGGATCGCCATGAAGGGAAGGGTCACTCCCGGTTCGGGTTTGAGAAGCTCGATTCCTTCCTGGATCTCTCCGTAGAGGTTGATCAGAGCTCTGCGCGCTTCCATCTGAAGCTCGAGCCGTTGGGATATCCCCGCGGCCTTTTTCCCGTAAAGCGTCTGGAAGAGGCGGAACACCCCCGCGAAAAGGATCAGGAGGACAACGGAAGCGATCATCACTTCCGCGAAAGTCATTCCCTGCCGGGGCTCGTGAGACGCCCGGGAGAAAAAAATCCCCCGGCCCCATTGCGGGGTGGGGGATTTTCTTTTCCGTTGATTCATCAGACCTCCTGGGAAGGTTAGAAGGCCTGGGAGCGGTCAGTGGCCTCCGTGGATGGCCTTGAACTTCGCCCTCACCGCTGAAACGGCGCGAACCTGGGCGGGAGTGACGACGGTCCTTTCTACATCGCGAAGAAGGTTGGTTCCGCAATGGATTTCCCCCATGGAATCGTGATATGGCTCGTCGTCGATGAAATGAACCTTGTTCCCCTGCGCCCGGAATCTTGCTTCGATGATCCGGTCGAGGGAGGGGATGTGACAGGCCGGGACCAGAAGGTGGTTTCGGACCACCGTCAGGTTCACCACCCCGGGGAGAAACGCATGGCAGGAGGAAGGTTTGGAGCCGCCGTAGCCCTCATACAGGCTGGGCCATGCGACTTCGGCGAAATCGCGATCCGGGTCGTTGGTCACCTTGCGGATGAAGTTCTTCAGCTCGCCGACGTTCTTTTCGATGATATCCGAGATTGCCCGGTTCAGATCGATGAAGTCGCCGGCATCGGTTCCGCGGCCCGCAGCGGGGTCGGTCATCCGGGCCTGGAGGGTTGCCTTGACTTTGAGCAGGAAGCTCCGGTCATAACTGTCGATCTCGGAGAGTTCCGATTCATCGATGTTCGTGATGAGTTCAAGAGCATAGTTCGGATCAGCCCGGACGATGCTGTACCCGCCCGGAACGTGGGGAGTGGGAATGTAGTTCAGATACTCGTCGATATGGCCGACCGAGAGCCACCGGGTGTCGGGGGTGAATATCCGGCCGGCGTATCCGTTCTTCTCCAGGTAAGCCTTGCAGGGAGACGTGATCGTGTTTCCGCAGACAAGAACATCGTCGAAAGGGGCGACTTCGAGGTTGCCGCCGTAATCACCGTGGGAAGCCTGTGTGGTGGGATTCTGGTAGAAAACGAGGCCCCACATGTCCGCCAGGGTCTTGGGAAGCCCGCCCAGCCCGCGGCCCCGCTGTGAGTCGAACATGGCCGGAACATACTTGTCCTGGCCTTTGACCTTGGCCGAGCAGATTTCCATGCAATCCTGGATCCATTGGTCGCTGGAATGGAACCTGGTGTTGACCTCGACATATTTCTTCGCGTCTTCTGCGGAAATTCCGAGACTGGAGGTCGGATCTCCGGAGGAGGAAATGATGTGGAGCTTGAACCGCTCGGACTCGGGAAGGCGTTCTTCTTCGTTGATGGCTTTTACGGCGTTGAAAAGATCCTTAACGAATTTGCCCGTCGAATAGGAATGAACCACAAGCAACTTCAGGGGAACGTGGTTGTTGTCGACGAACTTGATCCGGTCGCACTGGTCGGGGGTAAGGGCCTGGGCTCCAAGCGACCCGGCCAGAAAAATGACTGCCAGAGTCAACACACAACAAACCAGGAGACGCCTTCCGATGATCTTCATCCATTCCACTCCTTATCCGGGATACTCGTCCGGATTACTCTGAGATAATCCTACCATGAAGGGGCAAAAATGCCAAATTTTGGGGTGGGGTACGATCATTTACCGAGAAAGTCCTTGAGATTGAGGACGAAATCCTCCTCGCCCAGCTTCTCGAGCGCTTGTCTGAGCAGTTGCCGGGCACGTTCCCGGCTGATCCCGAGCCTGCGCCCGATTTCCGCCAGGCTGAGTTCCTCCTCCCGGAAGCCGAAGAAGAATTCCACGATCTCCCGGAGCCTCGGCTCGAGCATCCCGAGCGCCTTCTGGCATGCCTCGTTCTTGGCCTTTTCGATCACGACCTCTTCCGGAGAAAGGCTCTCCTTGTCCATGAGGAAATATTCAGGCCCGGCATCCTCCTCTCCGGCATCCCTGGACCGCGCCTCGATCGAAATCGGGGCTTCGGTGACCCTGATCACCTGAAGGATTTTTTCTTCCTCCAGCATCAGGACCTCCGACAGTTCTCTCAATGACGGGGCCCTCTGAAACTGGGCCTGGAACTCGGAGATGCGTCTCCGGACCTTGTGGGCAGTCGCAAGAAGGTGGTGGGGAATCCGGATCACCCTCGCTGTTTCGCTGACAGCCTTTTGCATGTAGTAACGTATCCAATATGCCGCATAGGTGGAAAAACGGTAGCCCAACGTGTAATCGAACTTTGCGATTGCCTTGATCAGCCCGATGTTCCCTTCCTGGATCAGGTCCATGAGGGAAAGCCCGCGGTTCGAGTAGCTTCCGGCGATCCGCACCACGAGCTTCAGGTTGGCAAGAAGGAAAACCTCCGCAGCGTCCCTGTCGCCCGCGAGCTTTCGGGCAAGTTCCATTTCCTCCCCTCTCGAGAGGGGCTTCTTCGCAAGTTCATTGAGGTAAATCTCGACGATCCCATGCTTCCGGATCCGGTCATCCTTGGCCATCCGGCTTCGGCGGGCCGCGAGGATATCCTCGAACATCTCCTCGTTGATGATTCCGATTTCCCATCCGCGTTTCACGTGGCAACTTTCGCAAATCCTGTCTCCACAGGTGATGCGGAGTTTCTCATCCGGTCCCTTTGGCTCGAAGAACTTGAAGCATCGTATGATTCTTCTCTCCCGAACCGGGCAGTTCGGGTTGGGGCAGGGGACGAGCTCCCAACAGAACCTTTTTACCTCGGGTTGCCCGGTGGAAGGCGGAACCGCCTGAGGTTTTGGGGAAAGGGGTTTTTCCGGCGGGGCAGGGGGCGGGGGTCCTTTTTCAACGGGAGGGGCCAGACGGGGAATGGGGAAGTTTTCCGGTTCTTCTTCAACTGGTCCTGGGGGGATGTTTTCCCGGGTCGAACCTGCCGGCGGTTCCTTTTCCCCTTCCTCCAATCCTTCCGGGAGAAACGGACCAATAGCCTCAGTAACGAGCTCTTCCTCAGAAAAGAGGCTCTCCCCGATCAGGCCGATCTCCCAGCCCATCCGGTAGTGACAGCTCGAGCAGGGAACATAGGGGCAGTCCTCGACTGTCGCTTCCCTGCCCAACTCCTGGAAATGGACCCAGCACCGACGAATCTTGAGGCGCTTTACGGGACAGTCTTCCCGCGGGCAATGGAATGCCTCATGGCAGTACATCAGGTAATGGAGCTTTATTTCCCGGGAAGGTCAGGGGAAAATGTGCATCCGGGCGGGGGGGCGCGCCCCCGAAGATCCGGTCCCCCGGGTTGTGTCTTCCTGTCCTCCATTTGACCGGACGCGATGGAATTGTCCTCCGAAGAAACTGGTGTGGGGGCCGGCGTTTCCTGGAGAAGCAGTGGAGGCGTGGGGATCCCGGGCGGGGAGGTCGTCTCTTCGGGTTTGGGCAAAACCGCAACCCCGATCAGGAT
>CAYRYU010000002.1:0-84143 GCA_964428355.1 uncultured bacterium | reverse complement strand
TGCACCGATCCTTTGCGCAACGTGTTTGCTGAAAATCGTGTAAAGGGTTCCAAGAA
This sequence comes from uncultured bacterium, assembly GCA_964428355.1. Taxonomy (GTDB): domain Bacteria; phylum Muiribacteriota; class Ozemobacteria; order Ozemobacterales; family Ozemobacteraceae; genus CAYRYU01. The sequence continues at coordinate 84,087 of CAYRYU010000002.1, read as the reverse complement.
GCACTGAACCTAGGGTAAGGATATCGCCCAGGAGCTCTCCACCCGTGGAAATCTCCCCCCAGAGGCTGTCGAGATTCTTTCCCCCGACAAGAAGCGAAAAAGTCCCGGCCATGGATATGGAAAGGGCGACGAAGGTGCTGCGAGAGGCTTTTTCCCTAAGCATCAAGGCTGCCAGGACGATGAGGGCAAGTGGCTCCGTTGCGATCAGGAACGAAGCCTTTGTCGCCGTCGTAAGTTTCAGGCCCCAATAATGGATCACGAAATTGACCGAAATCCCGAATGTCCCCACAACGAGAAGGTCGCGCCAGTCATCACGTTCAAGTGGTGGGGAACCCCGGGGAACGAAAAGGAAAAGGACGGCTCCACCGAGCACGAACCTGGTCGCCGCGAGCAGGCAGGGGGGCACGAAAAGGAGAACCCATTTCGAAACTGCATAGGAGGCACCCCAAACGAAATTCATCGCGCAGAGGGCTAGAAAGGCCGGAGAAAACCACATGTTCAGGTCTCCCCCCCGGATGGGGGACTCTTCTCGACGGGGGCGTTCTTCTCGACGGGGGCGTTCTTCTCGACCGGGGCGTTCTTCTCGACCGGGGCGTTCTCCTCGAACGCGGCGGGAGGGTTCGCGGAATCCGGGGCGGAGTACGGGGCAGGTTCGGACGCAGTCGTGGGAAGACCGTTTTCGGGATTGAGGGCAACCCCGCCGTTCTGTCCTTCCTCCTCGGTGATCTTGAGAAAAACGGACTCCAGATCCGAGTCCGGTGTTCTGGCCATTCCCCGGAGCTCTTCCATGGAACCGAGGGCTACGACCTCGCCGTGGTGTATGATCCCGATCCTGTGGCACATGCTTTCGGCAACGGACAGTGTGTGGGTGGTGAGGAAAATCGTTTTCCCGCTTTTCACAAGGTTCAGGAAGAAATCCTTTACCGTCCTGACGGATCGGGGGTCGAGCCCCACCATGGGTTCATCCACCACCAGGACTTCGGGATCATGCAGGAGGGAGGCGCTCATCGCGACCTTTTGTTTCATGCCATGGGAAAAACTCTCGATGAGTTCGTTTTTCCAACTCCACAGATCGAACATCTTGAGGAACCGCTCACCCCGCTCCAGGACATCTTTCCCCCCAACCCCATAAAGGCCTCCGACGAAGTCGAAGTATTCGAGAGGGGTCAGCTTCTCATAAAGATAGGGACGATCGGGAATGTAGCCCACCAGGAATTTCGCGGTTTCGGGAAGCTGCGCCAGGTCCTTTCCCCCGATCAGAACGGTTCCCGAGGTCTGTTTGATGATTCCGGTGATGATCCGGATAAGGGTCGTCTTTCCTGCCCCGTTTGGACCGAGGAACCCGAAGAGTTCCCCGCGTTTCACTTCGAGGTCGATCCCTTTCAGGGCCGCGAAATCCCCGTAATTCTTTCGAATGCTTCGCAAAGAAAGGATCGGTTCATTCGGGTTCATAGCGATGTATGGCTTCCTGACCTTTCCAGAAGGGTATCAGAACCCAAGCGACACTGCAAAGAAAAAGGAGGAAAAAGGAGAAGCCGGTGAAGATCATCGCCTTCCGCGAAAGAAACTGGTAAAACCTTGCAAAATAGAGGAGGAAGAGCGGATAGGCCTCCAGGATGAGGAGGTTGAGAATGTAGGTGCCGCAAGCGACCATGAAGACGAAGCCGCCGAAAGAACCGGCGATCTTGAGGGGATTCTCCATGTCGAAACGGGCATACAATGCCCCCAAACCTATCGCCAGTGCCGTGATGACCGTGGACATCAAAAGGACATTGAGAAAACTCAGCCAGTAGAGGTATGAGGTGGTTACTTCGAAAATGTTGTTCGAGATGTAACAGAGGATCATTCCCACCGCCGTCATCGGAACCAGGTAGAGAAGGAATTTTATCTTCAGCAGTCGTTCGGGGCTGACAGGAGAGGCTTTCACCGCCCAGAAGGCTCGTCCCTCGATGCTGATCGATGGGTAGACGAATCGCATCGCAAGCGCGGCAAGAATGAACCCGATGAAGGGGCCGTTGAAATAGACCATGGAATCGTTCGCTTCGCCCGAGTAGAGGGTTGGAATGTCCTTCAGAGGAAGGATCGTGAGGTTGTACCCGTAGACGAAAATGATCGCCCCCATCATGAAAATCTGCGAGAAAATCGCGGGGTCCCGGAAGAAGACGGTAATCTCCTTCGAGGCGATGACACGAAAATCGGCGGGGAAAAACCGGAAGGGGAAAACCAGGAGGCTCCGAAGCCACTCGAGACCCAGGACCTGGTTCTCGACGGCCTCCAGGGATGCCTGCCAGCTCGAGGAGTAATATCTGGTGGACAGAAAATGGAGGATGAGCAGCCCGAGAAAGAAAATCGCGAAAATCGGGGCCATCTTCTCGAGGCTTTCCTGGAGATTTCCCTGGAACAGAGAAAGGGAGGCGGTTTGGATCCAGGTGCTGGGGGAATACTCCGAGACCGGGTTCTGGATCGCGAGGATGTACTTGGACAGGCGTTCGAACTGGCCTGGATTGAGTAGCTTTTCCGGCTCCATGAACCGGAAGAAGATGATCATTCCTGCCAGCACGGTAATGGAAAGGAACTGGAAAACCTTCTTCATCTGACGGATGGGAAACAGGGCCGCGAGAAGAAGGGCGAGGATTCCCCCGCCCAGGTTTGGAAGGAGGAGGTAGATTCCCAGATAGACCATGAAGACGAGCATTGCCCAGAGCGGAGCCTTCAAAGCAGCTGCGAATGCCAGGAAAACCGGCAGGAAGAACGCCGCCGCCATCCACGAACTTTCGCCCACCATCATCACGAAGCGGGACCAGAAAACCGTCGAAGGGCGGGTCGGGGATGAAAAAAGGAGCTTCAGCTCCTCATCCAGGTAGAATACCGAAAAGCAGGCGACGATGCTGCTGAAAAACAACATGGTCAGCAGTGCAAGGAACAGCATCTCGAGGAGCTTTCCCACAAGGACCCGGCCTACGACAGGACCCATCAGGTTTCCCAGCATCGGGGCTCTCGAGAGATACTCCAGGAAAAAGTACAACCCCACGAAGATCGCGAGTATTATTATTATCGCGCCCAAGATCAGCAAGCCGATGGTGGTAGGGGATTTCTGGCGTGTCGAACGGATGAAACCCTTGAGGGTGGGCTTCAGAAGGCCGATGACGCTCATGGTCGGGAAATCACCAGACCAGAGGGACCCAGTCGGGAAGTCCCGTTTCCGAACCATCCCGCCATTGGAACTTCCCTTTTTCCGGGCCGTGGGAGATGAGCAGAAGACGCTCCGCCCGTTCAAAGAAGGTCTCTGCCGAAGGAAAGGCCTTCAGATCGAGAACTGACCCCTGCAGGTCGTTGAGATCCTTCGCCGAGAAACCCCCTTCTAGGAGCGTCCGCCCGATGACCGCTGTCGAAGCCTGCCAGAAAAAGTGTTCGCTGATCTCCCTGATTACGCGGTCGTGATCGAATGCCAGGCCCGGAAGCTCGGAAATGCCGAACCATTCCGCCTGATCGGCATCGTCACCACCCCTCGGGCTCAGCTTCTCGCCGCGAACGAGCGCCCCAAAGACCATCGTGATGCAGCGACCACGCGGGTCGCGGCCCGTTTGTCCGCAGGTGAAAAGGGGCCGGAGGGGAATTCCCGTGAGGCCCGTTTCCTCGGCCAGTTCCCTTTTCGCCCCTGTCAGGGGTTCCTCGTCGATTTCCAGGAAGCCGCCCGGAAGCGCGAAACGACCCTTGAAAGGCTCCCTTCCACGCTTGATCAGGAGTATCTGGACCTTTCCCGCCGTTATCCTGAGAACGGCCGAATCGACCGTTACGGACGGGCGGGGAAAATCGTAGTTGTAACCCATCTGGTCAGGTGACTATGAGGCCCAGGAAATTCTCCACTCCGCGCTGGTCGATGACTCCGCCATACCTTTCGTCCCTGAACTGGAAGGTCGGTATCGTGCGGATCCTCTCGTGGCCCCATAGCAGGGACTGCTCTTCGACCTTTTCAAGTGTGGTGGGGTCCGCAAGGGCTTCTTGGAAGGGGTTGGGATCGATTCCCTCGGATTGGAGATAATCGACCGCGACCTTTCTCGAGGAAAAATCAATTCCCGACTGGAAAACCCCCTTGAAAACCCCCGAAACATATTCCTTCAGACTCGTACCCGAATAGTAGAGAAGTCCACGCCGGACATTCGGGGTGATTTCCGTAAAGGTGGGCTTGCTGATGATGATCCCGACATCCTTGCCCCGCTTTTGGAGGGCATTCCACCGGACGTCGGACCAGAGCGACCTTCCGAGGATGCTGGGATTACCCGGGGGATCGAGTCCGATGTCGGTCAGCTGGAAAGGGATTTCCCGACTTCCCAGGGTTCTTTGGAAGATCTCCCAGGCAAGATAGGAATAGGGACAGAACAGGTCGAAAAACAGGATGATCTTTTCCTCTGTCACAGAAACTCCCAATCGGTTTAAAACGGGTGAAAAAAGGAATGGGCACTACAGGATTTGAACCTGTGACCCCCGCCGTGTGAAGGCGATGCTCTTCCACTGAGCCAAGTGCCCATCCCCATCATGTTACCATGCGGCAACGGAATATGCAATGGCGGGTTCCGTTTTTGCCTTCCCGAACGTCACGACGACTCACGGGGTTTCCGGGAAACCACCTCTTCGGTGCGCCGGAAAAGCGTCTCTTCGTCGAGGGCATGGAAGGCGAGGAGGTCCGGGAAGCTGCGAGTGCATGGGGAAAGGGTTTCCGGACCGAACCAGGAAAACTCCCGGGATACCAGGGATGTCAGGAAGGCCAGGAGACCTCCAGTCCTCTGGTGACTTTCAAGAACGATTGCGGTTTGCCCATCCTGGAGCAGTTTCCGAAGGGCCCCGCGGGGATCCTGGAACGAATCGATCCCGACGATATCCACCGATTTCCCAAGCCTTGCAAGCCTTTTTTGGATGGCGAGAGCGGATCCGAGAAAATGGCCCGATGCGACGTAGAGCCTTGTCCTGCGCTTTTCCGAGGGGCCGGGAAAAACGATCGGCAACCCCGGCGTCCAATCTGTGGGCAAGGGGGGGACCCCGAACCCCGGGGGAGAGCGGTGGAGGCGGATATACGCAGGGCGGCTCTTCCGCTTTTCCGCCCAATCACGTCTCAAGCCTGCAAGGACCTCCTCCAGGATCGCTGCGGTGTCCTCTTCCCCGAATGGCTCGTAGACCTCGATATCCCCAACGGTACGCATGAAGCCGATGTCGTTCAGCGACTGGTGCGTCTTTCCGTCGGAATGGTAGTCGAGACCGGCGTAATGTCCTGCGATGATCACGGGAAGCCCCTCGGCGAAAAGGCAGAAAATCTGATCGAAAGCACGTTTCAGGAAAGAAGCGTAGGTGTTGACAACGGGAATCCCCCCCCGCAAGGCGATTCCGCCCGCAATCGAGACCATATCCTGTTCGCTGATCCCAACCTCGAGGAACCGGTCGGGGAATCGGGCCGCGAATGCCCCCAGTCTGCAAGATTTCTCGAGATCCGCGTTCAGGACCCGGATCTCCGGCCACCGGTCACCTTTGGATGCCAGAAACCGGCCGAACGCATCTCCCGTGGCCGGGGAAAGAGGTGGCGAAGTGAACAGGCCGGAAACCGGCTCAAAAACCGGGCCAATGACGGGGACAGCGGCTTGGGATGCCCGTTCCCCGGATATCTCTTCGACCATTTCTGATCCTGCCGATTCCAGGGACCGCAGGTATTCCGAGAACGCCACCTTCGCGCCAGGATCACCGGATGATTCGACGAGTTCACCGACGATTGCGAGATACTCATCCCGATTGGGGACCTTGGCATGCCAGATTCCTTTCCGTCGGGGGGTTTCCTGCGGCATTCGGGTGACGGACGCGCCGAAACCCTTCTCCGTGTCTGCGAGGATGATCGAAGGCCTGCCAGAAAGCCTGCACTCCTCGACCGCGCCAATGATCGCGCGGGGAGAGTGCCCGTCGATCGTGTGCACCGAAAGGCCGATTCCCTGGAAAACCTGGGTCCAGTCCCTCGCATCCTTGATGTCCCCGGTGCGGCTGTCCGACTGGAGGAAGTTCCGGTCGACGATCGGAACGAGGCCCGGGGGATTCCATTTCGCCAGTGTAAGGAGCGACTCGAAAACCTGCCCTTCCTGAAGCTCTCCGTCACCAAGGAGGACGAAACAGAGGAAGTCAAGGCCTTCCTCGCGGTTCCTCATCGCCATGCCGATTCCCTTGGAAAGACCTTGCCCAAGGGATCCGCTGTCCGAATCGATCCCGGGGATGAGCCGGTCACAATGTGCGGGAAGTCCCACCGGGTTCTTGTATTCCTTCAAGAGATCACCCGGGAAGGCCCCCAACGACGAAAGGACCGCATATTGTGCGACGACCCCATGGCCCTTGGAAAGAACGAGGGAGCTCCTTTTTTCCACGGGCAGAAGGGGATCGGGAATGTACCGGTGATAGAGGCTCGCCAGGATGTCCATGCAGGAAAATGTCGCTCCCAGCCAGCCATGACCCGCCACGAGAATCGTCGAAACCGCATCTATCCGGTGAAGGCACCCCAGAACCTTCAGGGCATCGAACCGAGCGTCAAGGTATTCTGCCCGGACACGTTGAAGATATGGTGCCAGGATCTTCCCGGGAACGAAAAAAGGCGGGGGTGAGCCCACGGAAAACCCTACTGCATCTTCGGACCGGTCACCGCAAGCAGGGCATTCTTCGGGGAGAGATATAGCCGGGCAACCCTCTTGATATCCTCGACTGTTACGGCCTTGACCTCCTGGAGATACTTCCGGTCGTATCCGTATCCCACCCCGATCCGTTCGAACCATGCGAGATAGTTCGCGATCTTCAGGCAGGCTCCATGGTCGAGGGCGAACTGGCCCGATACATAGGAGACCGCCCGGTCCAGTTCCTCGGGGGGGATTCCGTTTGCGGCAATATCCGAGATCTCCCCGAGGATGATCTCCTTGACCTTCTCCACTTTCCCCGGGTCGGTTCCGATTACGGCGCAAAAGGCCCCTCCGTCCATCCTCGAGGGGAAAACACCCTGCACGGCATATGCAAGGGAAGATTTGTTCCGGATCTTCATGAAGAACCGGGCGGACATTCCCCCGCCCAGGATCGCGTTCAACACCTTCATCGGGGCGTAGTCGGGGTTTCCAATCCTGGGTCCGAGCCACCCGAGACACATCATCGCCTGGGCCTTTTCCCGGTGGTCGTTGACCTGTTTGAAGGAGCCGGGAGCGCGTATCTCATTCGATTCAGTAGCCTTCGGAGGGGTTTTCACGGGGGGAATCCCTCCGAGGAAATTGAAGCAGGTCTTGATCGTGTCGCTCGCGGAGATATCTCCGACCACGGCCAGGACCATGTTCTGGGGGGCGAACCAGTTCATGTGGAAGGCGAAAAGATCGTCGCAGGTCAGGTTCTGGACATCCTGGGGGTTTCCAAGGGGATACCGTTCATACGGATGGCCTTTGAACAGGTCGGCATGGAAAACCTTCCAGGTATTCTCGAACATGTCGTCTTCGACCGCCTTCAGACGGGAGAGGACTTTTTTCTGCTCCATCGCGAAGGCTTCCGGCGGGAAGGAAGGATTCTGTATCACATCGGCGAGAATCTCCATGGACTGGCTGAAATTCCCCGCCGGACTGCTGAGGTTGAGGCGGAAAAGATCAGGTTCCGAAGATGGCGCCATTTCCGCGCCAATGGATTCGAGGTCCCAAAGTATCTTCTGGGCGTTCCGGCGACGTGTCCCCTTGAAAAGCATCTCTCCGACAAGGTTGCTGACTCCGATTTTTCCAGCTTGCTCGCGTCGGGCTCCGGCGTCGATTGCAAGTGAAACTCCCACGAGACCGGTCCCGGAAACGGGCTTGTGGATGATCCGCAGTCCGTTTTCCAGCGTGAAGGACCTGATGTCGGGATCCTTGGGGTCCGTCGAGGTTTCGGACCGGACGATCTTTGGCCTCGGGCCGATAATCACCAGGACGTTGCCGTCCTGGGCAAGGAACTTGTTTGCGAGGACCTGGAGACTCGATGCGGAAATGCCCTTCATCTTCGCCAGGTAGTTGAGCTCATACCCGATGTCGCCGTGGATGATGGCTGATCCGAGAGCTTCGGCCTTGCCTTCGTTGGTCTCAACCAGCCGAACGTACAGATTCTCCAGGAAATCCTTGGCCTTCTGGAGCTCCTCCGCGGGAATCGGCTCACGGACGAGCTTCTTGATCTCCTCCCTGATCCCGGTGATTACCCGCTCCTCGTCGACGGGATCAAACTCGGCGGTTACCATGAAGAGTCCGTCGTCGGTCATAGCCATGTGACCCGCAGCGATCCGCGTGACAAGCGGCTGGTTCTCCTTGAGAGCCATCGAAAGGCGGCTGGTTCGACCCTGGCCAAGGACGACCCCAAGGAGATCCAGGCCGATCGCGTCATCCCCGGAAGATTGGGGAACCGTCCTGTAGGCAAGCCTGAGGTAACCACGGGTGACATCCATCTCCTTGCGAACCACCTTGGGAACCTTGAGTTCCGGTTCCTGGGGAAGCTCCAGCGACGGAGGAGCCTTGGCGGGAACGTCCTGGTACAACTCTTTGACTTTCGCTACGATCTCGGCGGGCTTTACATCACCGACGACGAAGATCGTCATGTTCGCGGGAACGTACCAGGTGTGGAAGAACCTCGCCATGTGGTCGCGGGTGATCGCCGATCCAACGGTCTCACGTGTTCCGATGGTCGGGCGGCGGTAGGGATGTTGCGAGTAGATCGTCTCTTGAAGGGTTTCCCAAAGAACCTTCTGGGGGTTGTCCTCCCCCCGCTTTATCTCCTCGATTATAACCGGGCGCTCCGCATCGATCGTTTCGGTCGCAAGAGTTGAGTTCCGGAACACGTCTGCGTGGATTTCCAACGCCTTCATTATGTGGCGGCTCTCGCAGGAAATGTAATAATGGGTGAAATCGAGCGAGGTTCCCGCGTTGGTCCTCCCTCCGAAAGACTCGATTTCACGCGCGATCTCCCCGGTCTTGCGCCGGGGGGTTCCCTTGAAAAGTGTGTGCTCTAGAAAATGCGCCATCCCGTTCGTCGCCTGGGGTTCATTCCGGCTCCCGACCGGGAACCAGATGTCGGTGACCGCCAGGGGGGCTGTGTGGACTTCCTTCACCACGACGGTAATCCCGTTGGGGAGCTTCTCGACGACGAGGGGATCCCAGGAGAAGGCGACCTGAGGGCGGGAAACCGTTTCCGGGTCTTTGGGCGGGGCTGGGTTTCCTTCGTCCGGGAGATCCTGGGACATGGCCGTTCCAGCCGCAAGCAAAATGACGTTGATCATCAGAAAGAACCACCTTTTCATGGAGTCCTCCGGAATTCGTTTTGGCAAAGCCGTTCGGTTCAAGATCGGGAGCGGGATCATTCCTCGAAGAGGGGAAGGAAAGGGAACTCCTGTTCGGTCCCCATTTTTTGGCGGATTCGATCGAGCAGGTGAAGGGGATTCCCGTGGAAAATCTTGGGGTGGCCCGCGAGAAGAGCCTCGGAGAACTGGGACGGGTCAGCCGCGCAGAGATGCTTGAACGACTCGTCTCCATAGACCGGGCGGCCTCTGTGCAGAAGAAGCGAAACCGCGCCCGGGGTCAGTTCCAGAAAGCTTTCGAAGGGATCGCGGCGGGAATCCTCGAAGATGAGGAGGTCCGCGATCTTGCCCGCCTCTATGGCTCCGTGGGTTTTCCCTAGGGAGAAGATCCTTGCGGGGGAGGTGGTCACCATGCTCACCAGATCGAGATTGGAAATTCGTCCCGGGAGAGCCTCGTTTGCATATCTTCGGGCTGCCCGCAGGGTTTCGAAGAGGTTGATACTCCCCCGGAGGGAACTATCGGTGCCAAGAGCGAGAGGGATTCCCAGATCCAGGATCTTTCCGATCGGGGGTTGGGCATGGAAGGTGAATTGGCAGGATTCGGGGCACCAGACGATCGACGCCTTCCGGCTCGAGATGATCTCGAGATCGGCGGGGGAAACGTGGCAGCAGTTGATCAGGACCGTGTTTTCTGCTATCGCTCCCTGCTTGTTCAGTTGGTCGATCTCTTCCTGAATCTCCTTGATCCTGCCCTCCCCGGCATGAATGATGAATGGAACGAGACCCCGGGACTGGCGGAATTCTTCTCTGATTCCCTGGCCCCAAGGAGGTGCGAAACCCGACGCGGAATGCGAAAGGAAAAAATTCTCAAGTAGGCCAACAAGGGATTTCCCGGCGAAGGTGTTCGATATTTCACGGGGGAAGTGGTCGATCGCCATCGTGACTCCCGAAACGCAGTTCCGGTACATTCCAAGCGAATAGAGATCGGTCACGGAAAGCGCTTGTTTCCGAGGATACCATTCGCTTGCCTTGAACCCTTCCTCCCAGGAATGCCAACTGTCGTGAGGCCCGTTTCCGAAGGGGGGCCAGAAGGTGTCGTAGAGGTGGTCATGGCCATTGATCAAACCGGGGAAGACCAGCTTTCCCTGGAGGTCGATCTCGAAGTCGACAGGAATGGACACCACATGATCGGGAGGAAACAACCCCGTGATCGTTTCGCCCGTGACGATAAGAGTCCCTTCCTTCAATTGACCTGATGGACCGAGGATCCGGCCGTTTCGGAAAACCTTTACCATCAGAACTTTCCGAAACCGCGGGCCTGGGATTTCATTTCCTTGAAAAACTCGTCCCAGGTTTTCCCGGTGTAGGCCATGTTGGTGAAGTGGTCTCCGATCTGCTGCAGGAACTGCATGAAAGAAAGCCGCTGAAAATCGGGCTGCATGGTCTTCACCCTCGAGAAACTGCGGTAGAATGCGTCTTCGTCCTGGATTCCCAGGGCGGCTAGGGTGTGTCCAAAGAATGCCTCGAGCTCGAACTTCGAATTCACCCGCATTGGAAGGATCTGGGACCCGAGAAGGGTGCCGACCATCTCTCCACGGAAATCGAGGGGAACCGCGAAAACGAGGAACCCGGCGTAGCAGATGTTCACGAAAGGGACTTTTCGGCGCAGCAGTCGGTCCTCGATGTTCTTGTAGGTTTTCCGGCAACGCACCCTGCCGCGCTCCGTTCCTCGAAGGATGCAGCAAGGGCCGTAGAAGTAGTCGGTCTTGACTACCACTTCGCCGGAGTTCGACCGAAGGGACAGGGCGACGTTGAAGAACTGCTCCAGCTTTTTAATTATATCGGGAACCTGTCCCTGGGCGAAGGTGACGGTCTGGTTCACATTGGGGAGTCTAGACTGAGCCATTTTCCCTCATTCCGGCCAAATGCCTTTTTCTAATGTTGCGACGGGAGGAAAGTCCGGCGGACGTCCCGAATCAGGCGGATCCTTTCCAGGGCCATCTCGTGAGCGGCAACGTGAGTGGGGATCTTTCTTTCCCGGGAGATCCGGAGAATCGTGTCGATGGAGTGGAAGAGTTTTCCGATTCGGTGGTTTGCGGTCGATTCGTCGTACCCGCTCAACTCCTCCGCGACGTTGATCAAGCCACCGGCATTGACAACGAAATCGGGGGCATAGATGATTCCCCTTGCGAAGAGATGGTTGCCTACCTGTTCGGACGCGAGTTGGTTGTTGGCGGAGCCTGCAACGATGCGGGCCTTGAGCTCATCAACCACGCTTTCCGTCAGCGTTCCTCCAAGGGCGCAGGGTGAGAATACATCACAGGGGACGCTGTGAATCTTCTCGCAGGAAACCTCCTCCACGTGGAAGAGGGTTTTCAGTTTCTCGATCTTCCTGGGATCCCGGTCGGCGACGAGCACACGTGCCCCTTCCTCGACCAGCAGGCGGGCAAGCTCCCCGCCGACTGCACCTACTCCCTGGATGGCCACGGTTCGCCCCCGGAGGTTTGGATCGCCAAAAACCCCACCTAGACAAGCCTGAATTCCCCGCAAGACTCCGAAACTTGCTTTCAGAGCAGGGTTGCCGCTTCCTCCACGGGGTTTCCCGATCCCGGCAACGAATGACGTCTCCTGGGCGATCGTTTCCATGTCCTCGACCGTGGATCCGACGTCCTCGGCAACGTAGAAGCGGCCCCCGAGGCTCTCGACATTCCGGCCGAAAGCTCTCAACATGCCTTCGGTCTTGTCCTTCTGCGGGTCGCAGATTATCACCGCGTATCCCCCCCCCAGGTTGAGGCCGGCGGCGGAGGCTTTGAGGGTCATCGACTTCCCCATCCGCAGGAGATCTTCGAGCGCTGCTGCTTCCGATTCATATGGCCGAACACGGAGCCCTCCCATCGCCGGCCCCAGCGTGGTGTTGTGGATGCCTATGATCCCACGCAACTTCGCCAACTCGTCGTGGCAGAAAAGGATCTCCTCAAAATCCTCCCGGACCATCGCATCGAGAATGCTCATCTGTGTGCCTCCTTTGCGTCGATCCCCTTTTGCCAGAGTACAACCGCAAGCAGGAGGGAGTTGAACTTGGTTTCGTTGTCGTCCGCGCGGGAGGTCAGGACGATCGGGCATCGGGCGCCGAAAACCACTCCGCCCATGTCGGCATGGACGTAATACTGAAGCGATTTGTACATCACATTTCCGGTCTCGATCCGCGGAACCACGAGGATGTCGGCGTTTCCCTGGATCTTCCCGCCGTATTTCTTGATCTTCGCGGATTCGGGGCTTACCCCCAGGTCCAGGGCGATGGGACCTTCGACGATGACGTCCGTGCGATCCCTGAACTGATCCGCGACTGACTTGGCAAGGGTGGTGGAGGGCATCTTTTCGGAGACTTTCTCGTTCGCCGCCAGGATCCCGACGCGGGGTGTGCGGTCGGAAAAAGACCGGAACGCCTCAACCGCATTGAGGACCATCTTTCCAAGCGCATCGGCATCGGGTGAGATGTTGATTGCCACATCCGTCAGGATTTTCATTCCCCGGATCTTTTCCGCTTCGAAAAAGGTCAGATGGGAAAGGAGCGGATTCTTTTTCAGCCCGTCCTTGGAATGGAGTACCGCCTTGAGGAATACCGATGTCGGAACCAGGCCTTTCATGAGAATGTCGGCCTTGCCTTCCCGGACCCATGCGACCGCCTTGCGGGAGGCCTCCGCCACATCGGACTCGGGAACGATCTCAACCCCGGGTTGGGATGCTGCTTCCCCGTACATTTGCCGAATTTCATCCGGGTTTCCGAAAAGGGTTGCACCCACCACGCCCTTCTTCACTCCTTCGCAGATGGCGAAAGCGCAGGCCTCGTCCTGGGCGACGGGAACCGAAACCCGGCATTTCCGCTGCGGGTCGAGGCTCTTGTGAAGTTTGCTGAAGAATCCCTTGTCGATCATATTCCCTCCCGTCGGAGCGTTCTTTCCATCTTCGGGTCAGACTCCCAGGACATAGGATGCGATCACCATCCGTTGTACCTCGCTCGTGCCCTCGTAAAGCTCAGTGATCCGGGCATCACGGTAATAGCGTTCCACCGGATAATCCTTGATGAAGCCGTAACCTCCGTGGATCTGGATCGCCTGATGGCAGACCCAGGTCGCCATCTCGGAGCCGTACAGCTTGGCCATCGCCGCGTCCTTGCCGAAGCGCTTCTTCTGGTCTTTCAGCCAGGCCGCTTTCCATGTCAGGAGGCGGGTGGTCTCGATGCGAAGCTTCATTTCGGCAAGCTTGTGGGCGATCCCCTGGAAATCGATGAGAGGGGAGCCGAACTGGCGTCTTTCACGGGAATACTTGAGGGCGGCCTCGTAGGCTGCCCGGGCTATTCCGGACGCCTGGGCACCCACCCCGATCCGGCCTCCGTCGAGCGTGTCCATGGCGATACGGAACCCCCGGCCCGGCGTGCTGACCATGTTTTCCTTGGGTACCCGGCAATTCTGGAAAACGAGCTCACATGTGTTGGAAGCCCGGATTCCCAACTTGTTCTCCTTGGTCCCGACGGTGAATCCAGGGGTACCCTTTTCGACGATGAAAGCCGAAAGCCCGCGGATCTTTGCCGCCCTGTTCGTCGATACGATCACGAGGGCGAAGTCGGCCACCCCGCCATTGCTGATGAATATCTTCGCCCCGTTGAGGATGTAGGAGTCCCCGTCCGCAACGGCCGTCGTTTCCTGGTTCGCGGAATCGGAACCCGCATTGGGTTCCGTGAGTGCAAAGCAGCCGAGCTTTTCCCCTGTCGCAAGGCCCGGAAGGAACCGCCGCTTGATGTCTTCCGAACCGAAGTTCGTCAGTGGGGTCGCGACGAGAGAATTTGTCAGGGACATCGTGACGCTTTGTGCGGCACACGCTTTCGAGATCTCTTCGATGATGAGGCAGTAGGTCAGGGTGTCCATACCGGAGCCGCCGTATTCAGGGGGGATCGTTATCCCCAGGAAGCCCTGGCGGCCTAGGGCCCGGGTGAGCTCCGGGGAGAACTCCTGCCGTTCGTCGAGTTCGGCCGCCATCGGGGCAACAACCGTGCGGGCGAACTCGGCCGCGGTCTTTCGGATGAGCTCCTGTTCCGGGGTCAGACGGAAGTTGATCACGAGCCGGCCTCCTGTTTCACGCGCTTGATCTCCTGGATCATTACGGGAATCACCTGATGGAGATCCCCCACGATGCCGATGTCGGCGCGCTTCAGGATGGGGGCCTGGGGGTCCCGGTTCACGGCGATGACGAAGTCCGCACCTGAGATCCCGGCCAGGTGCTGGATCGCTCCACTGATTCCGCAGGCGATATACAACTTCGGGCTGACGGATTTCCCCGTTTGTCCCACCTGGTGGTCATGATCCACCCAGCCCGCTTCCACGGCCGCTCTCGAAGCGCCGATCTGGCCTCCAAGAGCTTCCGCGAGTTGTCCGATGATACCGAACTGGGCTGCCCCGCCCACTCCCCGGCCGCCGCTGACGATTACCGAAGCTTCGGAAAGGTCGACCTTTTTTCCGGCGAGGCGAAGGGTTTCACGCATGATCACCGTAAGGTCGGAATCCTTGAAAGTGACCTTCACCCGTTTGATTTCGGCCTTCCGGGAGGGGTCGGGGGAAAGGGGTTTCATCACCCCGGGGCGGACCGTGGCCATCTGGGGCCGGTGGTTGGGGCAGACGATCGTTGCCATCACGTTGCCGCCAAAGGCCGGACGGGTCTGGAGCAGCAGACCCGATTCATTCTCGATGGAAAGCTCCGTGCAATCGGCGGTCAAGCCTGTCTTGAGCCGATTCGCAACCCTGGGGGCCAGATCGCGGCCCTGGATGGAGGCCCCGATAAGGACGATCTCGGGATGGATCTGGTTGATCACCGAGGTCAGAGCCCGGCAGAACGGCCCGGTTGTATACTCGGCCAGCTTCGGGTCGTCCACAACGTAGATTTGGTCTGGGCCGAACGAAGACAATTCGGGGAGCAGGGGCTCCAGTTTCGAGCCGATGATTACCGCGTTAAGGCTGGAACCGCGGACATCGGCGAGGGTGCGGCCCCTTCCCAGGAGTTCCAGGCCGACCTTGGCGAGGGAGCTTCCGCGCGTCTCGATGAAGACCAGGACCCCCGAATACTTCGAGAGATCCTTGGGGGGAGCGGGAGTGTCGCTGGCCAGGATCGCCTTGAATTTGCAGCTGTCCACGCAGGATCCGCAGTGGACGCAGTTGTCGTTCAATATGGCCTTCCGGTCCACTAGATCGATGGCCTCGTAGGGACAGGCCTTGGGGCAAGCCCCGCAGCCGACACAGAGTTTCGGATCGATTCTGATTGCCATGGGTGTTCCTCAGATGATTCCCTTGATTTTCAGCGCGTCCACCACCTGGCGAACGCAGACGGCTGGTTCCCCCGAAAGTATCGTTCCCGCGCCCCGCGGTGGTGGAGTAAAGGTCCGGCGGACCTGGGTTGGGGATCCCTTAAGCCCGATCACCTGCGCCGGAGCATCAATGTCATGGGATTTCCAGACCTTGAAGGGTTTTTCCCGGAACGCGGCAATGCAACCGTTCAGGGTAGGGATCCGCGGGTGGTTCGCTTCCTTCAGGCAGGTAAGAAGCGCCGGCATCGGAACAGAAAGTATCTGGATCGCCCCATCAGCGATCCTTTCCACCCGGAGAGTCTTCCCTTCCTGTTCCACCGCTCTCACGTAAGTGACCTGGGGAATCCGAAGGAATTCGGCCAGCTGTGGCCCGACCTGGGCGGTGTCCCCGTCAATGGCCTGCCGGCCGCAGATAATCAGGTCGTACGTCCCCAGTTTTCCGATGGCGTGGAAAAGGGCGGCGGCGGTTGCAAGGGTGTCAGCCCCGGCGAAAGCCCGGTCGGAAAGGAGGACTGCTTCATCCGCCCCCATCGCGAGCATTTCCCGAAGCGCGATCTCGGCTTGGGGAGGGCCCATCGTGATCACGGTCACCTTTCCGGTTCCCGCCTTCTCCTTCAAGGAGACAGCCATTTCCAGGGCGTTCCGGTCCTCGGGGTTCACGATGCTGGGAACTCCCTCCCGGATGAGGGTTCCCGTCGCCGGATCGATCTTGACGTCGTTGGTGTCAGGAACCTGTTTGATGGTAACGATGATGTTCATGATATCCTCGACAAGGAGATGATCAGAGATGTTCCGCTATCTTTGAGCGCAGGATTTCCATGGTACCGAGGCCGATCTGGAAGAAACGGGCGTCCCGGAACATCCTTTCCACGGGGTGGGGTTTGACCAGACCCCTTCCGCCGAGGACCTGGACCGCGAAACCCGTCACCCAGGATGCGCACTCAGCCGAAAAAACCTTGGCCATCGCGGCCTGGGAAAAGCAGGAGGTCTTGTCCTGGGCCATCTCGACCGCCTGCCAGACGTGGAGCCTGGATGCCTCGACCTGAAGCGCGGCATCGGCGAAACGCCATTGGATGCTCTGGAAACTGCCCACGGGTTTTCCAAACTGCTTTCGGGACCGGGCATGGGCATACGCCTCGGTGTATGCTCTCTGGGCGATTCCGGTACAGATTGCGGAAAGGCAGATCCGGAGCTCATTAACGAACCGATCGTATAGGTCGAGCCCAAAAGAAACAACGCCGGCGGTATTGCCCGCGGGGACCACGGCCCGGGAAATCTTTACCGGAGCGGTTTCGAGGCCCTGAAGGCCGTGCAACAGATGCGGAGCTCCAACGGAAACGCCTTCCAAACTCGAGGGGACGAGGAAAATGGTGGACCCGGTGCCCCCGGGCTCGGACGTTCTGGCCAGGACAAGAAAAAAGGTCGCTCTTCCCGCCCAGTTGACGAAGCTTTTCTCTCCCGATATCTCGTGGGACCCGTCGGAAAGGGCCGTGGTGACCGTCGAGATTCCCGCTAGGTCGCACCCTGCCTCCATTTCGCTGGCGGCAAGGGCAAAAACCGCCTCGCCCCTGGCCGCACGCTGGGCGAGCCCATCCTTCTCGGGGAGGTTGAAAGCCTTCTGGTTGGCACGGATTCCCAGGACGACCTGGTTAGCGGCGAACCAGGCGACCGATGGGATCTGCCGGGCAAGCTCTTCGAGAAGAATGACGAGGTGCATCAGGTCGAGGCCTTCACCGCCAAGGTTCTTTGGCAGAAAGGGTTGGAGAAGGTCGGAATCGGCTATGCTGTCGATCAACTCCTGGGGAATAGACCCCGTCCTGTCAACTTCCTCGGCGAAGGGGGCAAGTTTCCCGTCTGCAAAGGCGCGCCAGTTGCTTTGAAGGGCAAGATCTTTGGTGTCCAGTTCGAGATCCATTGGTATTCCTCTTGTGAAGTTGTCCGGGTCAGGAATATTCCCGGGGGGACTCCTCGCCTCGGAGGACCCTCAGCCCCCCCTGAGCGAGGGCGGCGAGTTCGTCCTCGCCGGGCACGACGATGACGGGGGCAAACGCCTCGACGTATTCGCGGATCCTCAGGACGATTGCATGGCTGTTGGCGGCCCCTCCGGTGATTATTATCCTTTTCACGGCGCCTTTCAGGACCGCGACGTAGGATCCGATCTCCTTGACGATCTGGTGACACATGCCGTTGAAGACCATCCGCGCGAAATCATCCCCCTGCTCGATCCGCTTCTGGACTTCTTTCAGGTTGCTGGTCCCAAGGTAGTTCACGAGGCCCCCGCGGCCTACCACCAGCTTCATGACCTCGGCCTGCGAAAACTTCCCCGAAAAACAGAGTTTGACAAGTTCGCAACTCGGAAGGGTCCCGGCCCTTTCCGGTGTGTAGGGGCCGGCTTCAAGGCCGTTGCTAACATCGATCGCCTTTCCCTTTTCCAGGGCCGCGACCGAAATTCCACCACCCAGGTGGGCGACGACGAAATTCTCCTTTTTCAGGTCGAAGCCTTCCTTGGCGCAAACCTGCCTGGCAACGGCGAGGATGTTGAGTGCGTGCCACAAGCTGCGCCGGGGAATCTCCTTCAACCCGGAAAGGCGTGCGATGTCGATCATTTCATCGACGACCGGGGGATCCACAACGTAGGCGGGAACCTTGAAATCCCACCGGAAACCATAGGCGAGAATCGCCCCGATGTTGCTCGCGTGTTCCCCGAAATCTCCGCTGATAAGGGTCTCCACCATGCGCGTGTTCACTTCGTAGGTCCCGCTGGGGAGAGGCTTCAAGAGACCTCCCCGGCTGACGATCGCGCTCAGGTCATGTGGATCCACTGAGTTGTTCCGCAGGAAGTCCAGCATCGCCTGACGCCGTAGTGCATACTGGTCCATGATGCGGGGGAATCTTTCCAGTTCGGAGGCCGGATGGTCGACCTTCTGAACCGCCTTCGGGGTTTCGTTCTCGAACAGGCCCATTTTTGTCGTGGTGGATCCCGGATTGACGACGAGGATTTTCAAGTGATCGTTCATCGCTCCCACCTATGATTTCGGTTTGAAAAGCTTTTTCAGCGTTCGGGTCTTCTTCATCCGCTCCAGTGCCCAGCTTCGGGCTATCCGGAACGGAGCGGTCTTTTGCGAATCCGCTTCTGCCAAAAGGGACTCGACCAGTCCGTACACCTTTTCCATGGCGGGAAGGCATGTCGACCTAGGAAGGCCGTATATTTCCGCGTTTGCGACGACCTTGTCTCCCCCGTTGAGAAGGAAATCTGGGAGGAAGAGGATGCCTGCCGCGGCCAGATCCTCCGCTACTCCGTCTTCCGCGAGCTGGTTGCTTGCCGCCCCGGCGATGATCCGGCAGCGGAGTCTTTTGACTGAAGCCCTTTCCAGGACGCTCCCAACCGCGCACGGGGAAAGGATATCCACGGGGTGGAACGCTATTTCGTCCGGGGGAATCATGACTGCGGCCGGGTTCCGGTCGCGGGCGGCTTTGACCTTTTCGAAGAAGAGGTCGCTGATGAAAATCTCCGCACCCTCCTTAACAAGGAAATCGATCAGCGCGGTCCCCACCTTGCCGAGGCCCTGGACGGCAATCTTCCGGCCCTTGAGGGAAGCGGATCCGAAAACCGCCTTTGCCGCGGCCTTCATCCCGAGATAGACCCCGCGTGCGGTCAGCGAACAGTAATCCGATTCCGGTCCGTCGCCTTTGTACAACCCGGTGACGAAGGGCGTTTCCTTGCCGATTACCTGCATGTCATTGGACGAGGTACCCAGCTCCGCGGACGCGATGAACCTTCCTCCGAGGGAGTGGATGAAAATACCGAAGGCCCGGAGAAGGGTTTCCGTTTTGTCTTCGGGCTTGACCCATATGATGGCTTTTCCCCCGCCCGCGTCACACCCGGACAGCGCAGCCGACAGCGAGTCGGTTTCGGCGAGTTTCAGGGCATCCTGGATGAGGAACTCCTCGGATGCGTAATTCCAGCAACGGACGCCCCCAACAGCGGGGCCGAGGCTCGAGTCATGAATCGCAAGGACGCCTTTGAGGCCGCTCTCCAGGTGCTGGAAAAACAGGAGATTCTCGTGCCGGCCGCGATTGAGTTCGTTGAATACTTCCATACCCTCGTCCTCGTGTTTTGAAAATTCGAATGAATGGTAGCATCCGATTGACCACCTGTCAATTCCCGGTCCTGACAGGTTGTGAGTGTAGGACGGGGCCTCGGGCGAGGGTCAGCGGTTCCCTTCGGGAATCAGGAAGGGATTGTCCGACTTTTCGATCGATAGTCGGGTTTCCCTTCCATGCCCGGGAAAAACCGGCCGGTCTGAAAGGCGGAGCAATCGATCCTTGATGGTGCGAACCAGAAGCTCTCCGTCACATCCGGGGAAATCCGATCTGCCTATTGATCCGGCAAATAGGGAATCTCCGGAAAAAACCGCCTCATCGAAACAGAAAGCCAGCCCCCCCGGGCTGTGCCCTGGAATCGCTATAACCTTGCCGGGGGTCTTCGCAAGGGGGATGGTATCCCCATCCTCAAGTAGATCGTCAGCCGGTCCGACATCGACCGAGAAGCCCAGAAGGCTTGAAAGGTTCAGATCTGGATCTCGAAGCATGGGGGAATCACCCCGTGAACAGGCGACCCTTATGGGAAATCTCGCCCGGAGGCCGGGAATTCCCATTATATGGTCGGCATGGCAGTGGGTCAGATAAACCCTTATGACATCGGAGCTGAAAGGCTCGAGCATGCGGACGATTTCCGGATCGGCGGTTCCTGGATCTATAAGGAGAGCTTGGCGGGACTCACTGTCGCGGACGAGATATGTATTGACCCCGAAGGGGCCGACCACGAAGCGGTCTATCAGGAGCCCGCCAAGGGCGAATGATTCCATGGAAGACCTCCTGTGGCGCCCCTCAGCTTCCCCGGTACATTTCGGGTTTCAGGACCCCGATGTATGGAAGGTTCCTGAGAAGGTCCTTGAAATCGAGACCGTAACCTACCACGAACTCGTTGGGTAGGACGAAGCCGCAGTAATCTATGGGGACATCTTTCTTGTGGCATTGGGGTTTGTCGCAAAGGACGCAGATCTTCAACGATCTCGGGTTTCGGCCGCGGAGGATTCCCGCCAGGTAGGACAGGGTCAATCCGGTGTCGCAGATGTCCTCGACCACGATCACGTGCTTGTCCTCGATGCTTTCGTTGAGGTCCTTGATGATCCGGACCACCCCCGAGCTTTCCGTTGCGTGGCCGTAGCTGCTTATTGCCATGAACTCGACCTTCTGCGGCAGGTCGATGGACCGGCAGAGGTCCGCCAGGAACAGGAAGGCCCCCTTCAGGATGCAGACCAGCAACACCTCCTGACCCTGGTAATCACGCGTGATCTGCCCGCCCAACTCGCGGATCCTCGTTTGAAGCTGATCTTCCGAAATCAGGACCTTGGCAAGTTGTGGATGGAGGTCGGTCATTTCGAAATCCTTTCTCTCGCCCAGGCTATCGTTTTCTCGAGGCCGGCGGTTAATGGAGTTTTGGGGGACCATCCGAGCAGTTCCATCGCGCGCGTTATGTCGGGGCGTCTTCTTCGGGGGTCATCCACCGGGAGGGGTTTCTCGATGATCCTGAGCGAAGGGTCGACGAGGTCCCTGATCCGGACGGCGAACTCCCGGATGGTCAACTCTTCGGGGTTCCCGAGATTGACGGGGCGGTTGTCACCTTTCTCCATCAGGGCCACGAGCCCTCCGACAAGGTCGGAAACGTAGCAGAAGCTCCGGGTCTGGTCTCCCTTTCCGAAAACTGTGAGATCTTCACCCCTGAGGGCCTGGGAAATGAACGAGGGTACCACACGTCCGTCGTCGAGCCGCATCCTCGGTCCATAAGTGTTGAAGATACGGGAGATCCGGATGTCGATGGAATGCATCGAATGGTATGAAACCATCAAGGCTTCAGCGAACCTCTTTGCCTCATCGTAACAAGACCTTGGGCCAACGGGGTTGACGTTTCCCCAGTAGGTTTCCCTTTGGGGGTGCTCCAGTGGGTCGCCATAAACTTCGGAGGTCGATGCCAGGAGAACCCTGGCTCCATGTTTCTTCGCTATTCCAAGGATGTTGTGGGTCCCCAGTGCCCCGACTTTCAACGTCTGAATTGGTATTTTCAGGTAATCCACCGGGCTGGCGGGGGAAGCCAGATGGAAAATCCGGTCGATCTTCCCGTCGAGGAAAAATGGTTGGGAGATGTTGTGTTCGACGACGGTTACCGCCCCCCCCTCGAGATGATGGGAGAGGTTCTCTCGGGATCCGGTCACGAAGTTGTCGACTACGATCACGGAATGACCCTCGGAAACTAGGCGATCCACGAGATGGGATCCGATGAAGCCCGCCCCGCCCGAAACAAGTATCCGCATACGATTCTCCTTGGTTTTATGGTTGAGCATTGAACCACCTCGCGGGAAAAAGGTCAAGGGGCGCAAATCCAGAGTGGAGCGCCAGTTCTTGGTGGGAGTGCAAATCCGGGTGAAATCTCATATCATGAATCCTCGGAATTTCGAAGGAACTTTTGCCCCAAAGATCGGTCAAACATTTCGACTCAGGGATTTTCGATTCCCGGGATCTCACCGAAGCAAAGGAGAATCCAGATGAACACGTTTTCAGGAACGTCTCGCATAGCAATCGTCTTGCTGGCGGTCTCGGTTTCGGTTTTCGGCCCCTCCATTCCCGTTTGGGCCCAGGCATCCAATGCCGCGAAGGAGCTCCAGTCATCCTTCATCCAGGTGGCGAAGCTCCTCCAGCCAAGCGTTGTGAACATCCGCGTCGAGAGGTCCTCTTCCTCGGGAGTCCAATGGATGGACCCTTCCGACCAGTTCCCCGAGGGCAGCCCTTTCGACGATCTTTTCAAGGAGTTCTTCAAGCGGATGCCCAACAAGAAGGGGCTTCCCAAGGGGCGTTCCCCCTTCAAGAACGAAGCCGCCGGTTCCGGTGTCGTTTACGATGAGAAGGGGACGATCCTTACCAACAATCATGTGGTGAAGGGAGCAACGAGTATCCTGGTCAAATTCTCCGATGGGAAGGAACTCAAGGCGAAGATTGTCGGCCAGGATCCCCAGAGCGACCTTGCCGTCATCAAAGTCGAGCCAAAAACCCCGCTTCAGCCAGCCAGATTCGCTGATTCCGATCAGGTTGAGGTCGGACAGTGGTGTATCGCTGTGGGCAACCCCCTTGGCCTCGAAAAATCCGTGACCGTCGGGGTTGTCAGCGCTCTTCGGCGGTCCGGAATCGGGGCGTCCCCGATCGAGGATTTCATCCAGACCGATGCCAGCATCAACCCCGGAAATTCAGGGGGTCCGCTGGTAGATCTTGACGGAAAGGTGATCGGGATCAACACTCTCATCTTCGCCGCCCCGGGTTCAGGAATCGGGTTCGCGATCCCCTCGAACATGGTCGTCAGGGTTGCGCACCAGATCGTGAACAACGGCTCGGTCGAGCGCCCCTTCATGGGAATCAGCATGCAGGGCTTGACTCCTGAACTCGCCGAACACTTTTCCCTCGAGGACCGGTCGGGAGCGGTGGTCATGGAACTCGGGCCCGACACCCCGGCCGGAAAGGCAGGAATAAAGCCGATGGACATCATCCGGTCGATCGACGGCAAGACCATGGAATCGACCAACGACGTCCAGAAGTTCGTTCTTTCGAAGAAAGTGGGGGACACGATCGAAGTCAAGATCCTGCGAAACGGGAAAGAAGTTTCCATTCCAGTGAAGCTCGAACGGATGCCGAAAACCTACGGGCTCAAGGATCCTGAAGACCTCGTGAACAAGTCCGGGGGCGAGGAAAGCGATTCCAGGCCCCAAAACCGTGATCTGGGATTCACCTTCAAGCCGCTCGATTCCGAGACCGCCAGGTCCCTCAAGCTCGAATCCAAGGAGGGCCTGGTCGTGACCGAAGTCGAGGAGGGCTCCACCGCCGAGGAGGGTGGGTTGGAAGTCCAGGACGTGATCACCCAGGTAAACGGGCAACCCGTTAAGGATCGGGCTTCGCTCGAGAAAGCCATTGTCGAAGGAATCCCGGCGAAAAAGAGCTCGGTCTTCCTCGTTCTAAGAGATGGTTCTCCAATGTTCCTCGTTATCCCGGAGAAATCCGGAAAGTAGTCTTCGCCCCAAATCGGGGGGGGGCAAAGAGCTGTGCGGGCTCAGCCTCCCCCCTTCCTCTTTTCAGAAAAAGATACCGGCTCTGTTGCGCATTCACCTTCTTCCCCGCTTATGTAGGCTCCGGCTCCTGCCGGTGTTAAGGAAACCGGCTTTTTTGGCCGATATTAAGAGGCATCACACCGTTCGGGAGTAGGGAATGCTGAAAGAAGTCATCTTCGCCGTGACTCTGACTATCCTCTTTTCCGTAGGAGTCGGGGTTCTATTCGTCCGGACGCTCGTTGAACTTCTGGAAGTCTTTTTCCCAGGCGACAACGAGGAGGCTTCGGAACCCCTGAACTCCGACCGGGATTGACCCACCGGGAGTTTCAGTTCTGGCGAAGGTTTCCGTGAAGTGAACAGCGGAAATGCCTTCTGTTATCCCTGAAGATGATCATGTATTCCCCACCGTTCGGGCATCGGGGAATCTCCTTCAGTGCCCCCTCCTCGAGGAGCTTTTGTGGGTCGAATTTTGACATCTTCTTCTGGTGCTTCTTGTCGTAGTAAAGGATGCCCAGGATCAACGATTTCATCTGGGCAAAACATCTGAGCTTCGAATCCTTCTGGTAATCGACCAGTTTTTTCATTACCTCCCGATACTTTCGGGCTGACCTTGAATATTCGCTGTACAGAAGTCGCTGCTCCTTGATATCGATCGGCTTTGGAACGGCGGAGCCGATTTTCTGCATGAGGTTCAGGTAAGACTGTTGGAATTCGTGGTGGGCCTTCTGGAACTGCAGGACCTCCAGGATGCTCTCCGTTCCCGAGCCGGGGGGAAGTACATCCGTGATCGGGGGAGGCCCTACGATCGGGAACGAATTGGATATCGGCTCGGTGGGGTTTCCGATGAAAAGAATCCCCACCAAACTCAAAACCGCCAGGCACAATAGAAGAATGCCCAGCGCCATTGTCCGTTCGTTCACGCTGAAACCCTTTTCACTTCAGGTTAGGGCATATCATACCCATGTTGTGGAATGGTGTCAAAAAAAATCCTCCGGTTTCCCGGAGGATCCTGGGTTCGCTTTTGGGGATTACACCCCCGCGCCTGGAAAAGGACCCCATAAGATACCTCCGCTCAGGCTCACGGGGTGTGTTTTTTGCAAGGTATCAGTTCAAGGAGGAGGTATCTTCGTGGGGGAGCTCACCGAGGGTTTCTGCTTCGAGATCGTAATACTCCTGGATGGAAAAGGAGGGGTCCCCGAAACACTCGCCTGCGGGTCCCGCAGGGGAGGGGTCTCGATCACCTTGGCTGTCTCCGCTTCCACAGATGGGATAGAGGCTTCGGATGGTCCCGTTCATGGTGTAGAGCTGCCAAACGTATGTCTGCCCGTTGATGTCGGCTTTGAACTGGATCCCCGATGGGGCCTGATGACCGCTTCTGGCGGTTTCGATCGCGATATGGCCCATGGCGAGGATGACCTGAGCGGAGTTCCCGATCGTGAACCCGCCCTTGCTCTTCGAAAGCTTGGGAAGCGGGCCGGAGCCGTCCGGGTCCCAGGTGAAGCGTCCGGTGAAGATGTGGGTATCGCCCTTGTGGTCGACGCTTCTTTCGTACCGGGCCCTGCCGTCCTGTTCATCGGAGTAGAACTTGAACCACCAGTGATAGCCGCTGACGGAACTGCTTTTCATCTCCCCGCACAGCACATGTTCGAATCCCGCTCCGGATCCGAACCAGTTCATTTTCATGTCGTCTATGGTGGTTCCGGTGATGGAAAGGGCATGCCTGATGACCGGGTCGTTGGCGATGGACCGGAAATACTCGTCGATCTGCTTTTCAAAACGGGGAAGTTCCGCAGTCCCGACTTTGGGGTTGAAGTTCTTTGCCAGTTCCACGGTCGCAAGGTAGCTCGGGGGGATGCGGCAATCCAGTCTGGTGAAGAGCCGGTCCCGGCCATCGATCGTGACGCCCCGGATGGCATCGGCATCCTTTTCCGCCAGCCCCTCGCAAAGCTTCTGGATCTTTCGGGCAAGCTCGCCCTGGCCACCGTTGACCTTCCCGGAATTCCGGCGGCTCCAGGCAAGGTCGAGGGCATTTTCGAAATCCTTGCAATCGCTTATCAGGCCGGCACTTATTGACCTTTCGAGAGTTGTTCGGATGCCGGAATCCTTGATTCCTTCCAGTAGAGGCCTAAAATCCTGGGGGTTGTCTGCCAGGAGGCTTCCGGAAAGAGCGAGAACGAGGGACAATGCAACAAAAAAAGAACTTCGGCCCGGATTCTTCATCGGATTCTTCTCCCCACTAGATTCTGATCTCTTAAGAAGAACAACCGGATTCACTTACAGAAATTGAGAGCAAAACCCTTGCCATTTCCTTACCGATGGGGAAGAAGAGGAACCCATGCCTCAGACCCAGGGATTTCCTCCACGGATAAGAACCGCACTTGCCCGATTTCCGTCAATCTTCTCCGAAATTCCGGCAGTGGTTCATCGAAAAGGTCAGGGTGTGTCCACCGGCTCCCTTGCCCACTTTTCGAAATCGAAACCGCTCTTTCCGACTTTCAAAAGGGCCTTTCCGAAGGAATGTCGTCCGTCCCGCAGCAGGGTCACCTCCGCCTCGATCTTTCCCTCTTTCCAGCCGTGGAACCTGCTTATCCAACATAGGACCGCCATTCCTTCTATCTCGCCCTGGCTCCAGAAAAAGGACCTGGGGGGTGCTCCATCGCCGTAGAGGTAACCCCCTTCCACCTCGACCATTTCCCTGTCATTCCAGCGGAGGACCCTGAACCGGACAGGCCTGACATCGGAAATGGCACGCGGAGACAGGATCTCGGTTCTTCCGTCACCATCAAGGTCGCCCCCGATCTGGATGTCTTCAACGCCCGCGTGGCCAATGTAGAATGGGAGGGAATGCGCTTTGTCCTCCCAGAGAATCCCCCGGGATTGGGAACCGCTTCTGACCTGAAGATGGTAATCCGCATTGTCTGGATCTCCGTTTCGCATCTTCCAACAAACCAGGGAGACTTCCTCGGGGTTGCCGTCCCCGTCCAGGTCCAACATCAGGACGGTTCCGGGCCTTGACGATGACTCGGAGGTGTGGGAAGCCGTGGTTCCCTCGGACACGTCACCAGCCTCTTTTTTCGGAGTTGAACCCAAAGCCGAAACGGGGGCAGTATCGACCCTGAGGTTGATCCGGTTGGTCCATCCCGTTTTTCCGTCGGCGAACTCCACCAGATACCATTTCCCTTGCTGACGAAGTACGCTCACCCGGGTTCCTTTTGGCGGGATCTGGAGGATCTTGGCCTTGATGTCAGGGGTTTCGCGGACATTTCCTTCAGAGTCAATGAATTCTCCCCTTCCTATGGTTCCTCCCGGTGCGCAAAATGCCGGGAGCGGGGCATGGAAACTTATCCAGAGCATGAACATCAGAATGTGAACCAGAAAGGCGTTATCGGGTCTCTTCATGGCGTTGACCTCCAAAAGCGGCATTTTCCCAGGAGAAACCTAGCAAAAACCTCGTTCTCTGTCGAGCTTTTCCCGAAAAATTGGTTGGGATGGGGGCAGGTGAATGTCATCGCAGTTGCAGAGCGGTTTCAAACACCCGGGAATCGGAAAAAGTTCTGGTTGAACAAATTTGTCGCGCTATGCTATACTCGGTCGACTTTTCTCTGGGAGGAATGAAAATGGCTGATGAATCCAAGAAAACCGTGTTTCGGAAGGTTGTCGTAACCGAGGAAGAAAAGAAGAAATACCTGGTCGGCAATACCCCTCCTTTCCTGGGAAAACCTTTCGAGTTGGCGAAGGAAAGCTTCTCCATCGGCCGCGAGGAAGGCCGGGACCTCCAGATCCCGAGCGATATGGTCTCACGGCACCACGCGTCGGTTTTGCTCAAGGATGGCAAATTCTTCATCCAGGACAACGAGAGCTCGAACGGGACCTTCCTGAACAACTGTGCCCTTACCCCCAAGGAGCCTCACCAGCTGAACCACAAGGATGTCCTGAAATTTGACATCTACGAATTCATTTTCGTCGATTCCGCAAGAGCCGATCTCTGGGAAACCCTCAAGCCGCTCGCACGCGAGGGCGCTCAGATGATCGCGTTGTACAGCCCCAAGGGAGGCACGGGCCTCTCCAGCATCGCCTTGAACCTTGCCTACACCCTTTCGGAGATGAGCCAGAAGAAAGTTGCGGTCGCCGACTTCAACCTTCGCTTCGGTGACCTCCTTACCTACTCGAACGGAAAAGTAGGGCTGTCGATCCATGAGCTGATCCAGGAGCAGGAAATCACCGGTGAATCCATCAACAAGTTCCTGCGCCAGGGGCCCGGATACAATTACCTTGCTGCTCCTCCGAAAACCGAGTATGCCGAACTTGTCCGTCCTGATCACGTCAAGAAGATCCTCTGGAGCCTCGAAGCGGCCCATGATTATGTTCTCGTGGATCTCAAGAACGAGATCGATGACGTTTCGATCACCACCTGGGAACTTGCGAACATCATTTTTCTCGTGGGAAGCCCCGAGATCGGCCACATGCTCGCTCTCAAGAAAGTCCTCGACATCATGAACCAGTTCAAGTATCCGGAGAGCAAGGTGAAGGTTCTCATCAACAAGGAAGGCCGCGCAGGTACCCTGAATGCCGAAGAAATCAAGGGTTTCCTCAAACGGGATTTCCTTACCCTTCCCAACGCCCCTGAGGATGCCATCCTGACTTCGCATTCCGGGCAGCTCTATGTCAAAGAGCGCGAGGGAAGTCCCTTGACCGAGGGTATCCAGAACCTTGCAAGGACAATCCGCGGTGAGGAGTCGGCCCAGAAGGTCCAGGGCGGAATCTTTAGCAAGCTTCGCTCGATCCTGGGTTTCTGAGACTCCGCCCCTTAGATGCCGCCGAGTTACGCTAGCAAGAGGGCTGGAAACTATACCATCGTTCAGAAGCTGGGCGATGGAGGGTTTGCTACTGTTTACCTGGCGCAACATTCGGTCCTCGAAAAGAAGGCTGCCGTCAAGTTCCTGCTCGAAGAATGGGTCAACGAGCCCGATGTCGTGGCGAGGTTCTTCGATGAAGCCCGTACGATGGAAAGACTCAAGGACCACCCCAACATTGTCGGGATCATCGACATCGCCACCAAGGAGATCTGTGACCGCGAGGGGCTTCCCCCTTACTTCATCATGGAATTCGTCGATGGGGAATCCCTCGAAAAGAAGATCCATTCCGACGAGGGCTTCACTCTCGAATTCATTCTTTCCGTCATGGAATCGGCCCTTTCCGCATTGGGCCATTGCCACAAACTCGGTGTCATCCACCGTGATATCAAACCCAGCAACATTCTCCTCACGAAAGACGCCGGAGTCAAACTGACGGATTTCGGGATCGCGAAGGCGAAACTCAACACCAGCAAAACCGGGAACGGGCTCACCCTCGGATCCACCGACTACATGTCCCCCGAGCAGGCCCTCGGAAAACGGGACATGGACTTCCGTTCCGATATCTATTCGATCGGGGTGACCCTCTACGAGCTGGTTACGGGGAAGCTCCCCTTCGTTTCCGACAACCCCAACTCCGTTGCCTTGATGCATATCCAGGAGGAACCCAAGGCTCCGGTTGAGGTAAACGAGGCGGTCCCCCAGAAATTGAACGATCTGATCCTGAAGGCGATGGAGAAGAAGCCTGAAAACCGCTTTCAATCCTGCCAGGAGATGATCGATGCCCTCAAAGCGCTTTCAGAACCTGATAAACCGGTCGAAGCGGAGGGCGAAACCGTCGATCTGAGCAAGGTTCCCCACGGCGAGCTCCCCGAGGACGGCATCAAGATACCTGAATCCCCATCGGAGATCGCGCGCAGGACCACTCAGATCCAACAGAGCCTGGCAAGCGGGTCTTTGCGGGTCGTCTTCACCGTTGTGGGCCTCTTCTGCCTGTTCCTTATCCTTATCCTCGGCGCATTCAAGGCATACACCGTGATGTCCCTGGGGACCCTCACATTCGCCATTGAACCCGCCGGAACCGAGATCCTTGTCGATGGAAACCAGGTCGGTACAAGCCCCTTCACGTTGAAGCTGCCCGCCGCTTCCTACAAGGTTGCCTTGGCCTACAAGGGTTTTCGGGAAAAGGTGATCAAGGTCGTCCTCTCCAAGGGTGAAACCAGGACGGTCAAGCAGGCCCTTCGAAGGATCGATCCTGCACCCCTCTCCCAGCTGAAGAAGCTTTTCGAAGGATATTCCGCCGCCGGCTCCGCTCCCCCCAAGACTCGGCAGCAGGCCGTTTCCGATGCCCTCCAAAAGGTTCTCCGATTCATGGAAGACCCGGCTCTCGACGAAGAGGTGCACATGGAATTCCTTGCTTTCTGCAAAAAGGAATCCCTGCTTGCTCCTGCGGACAACCTTTACAAGAAGCTCATCGAGAAATCTCCTTCGGCCCTTCACTGGACGATGCAGGGAAAGGTCAAGGTCGCCAAGGAGGAGAGCGATGGAGCGCTCGAATGTTTTTCAAAAGCCTGGGAACTGGACAACAACGATATCCTGCTGTTGAACAGTCTGGGGGAATATTTCAGCAAGAAGGAACCGGTGCGGGCAAAGGATTACTTCAACCTTTCCCTATTTCTGAATCCGAACCAACAAGACATCCTCCAAAGAATGAAAGAGCTTTAGGGAGGTCGGTGAACGTGGAATATAAAGCCTTTGGAATCAGCGATATTGGGAAAGTCCGCTCAAATAACGAGGATTCCATCTTCTGGACCGACAAAAACGGCCTTTTCCTCGTAGCCGACGGCATGGGTGGCCACAAGGCCGGTGAGGTAGCCTCGGCCCTTTCCAAAGACATGATCTCCGCCAAGCTCATGGACTACCAGGGGAACAGCAATATCGAAGCCGCTATCCGTGATGCCTTTCTCGAAGCGAACGACAAGGTCAGGGAAAAGGCCTCCAGCTCCGCCGACTTCCAGGGGATGGGGTGCACATGTGTTCTTCTGATGCTGCGCGAGCAGGCGTTCTACCTCGCCCATGTCGGCGACAGCCGGATCTACCTCTTCCGAAGGAATGTGCTCAAACAGGTCACCCGTGACCACTCCTACGTCGAGGAGCTTTTCATCCGAGGCCTGATTTCCGAAGAGGAAAAACGTGACCACCCCTACAAGAACCAGATAATCCGTTACATCGGTTGTTCCACGAAACTCGAGGTCGACATCACTTCGGGCCCGGTCTGGAACGGGGATATTTTCCTGCTTTGCAGCGACGGTTTGACCGACATGGTTTCCGCCGAAAAAATGCAGCAGATTTTCGAAAAGACAGTGGAACCGAAGGAAGCCGGGGAAGCTCTGATCAAGGAAGCGCTCGAAGCCGGCGGCAAGGATAACGTTTCCGTTGTAGTCGTCCAGGTAACTTCAAAAAAGACGAGCTTTTTCAAGAAAATCCTCGGCTGGTGACCACCCGCCTGGGAATAGCCCCCCCGGGCCCCCCGGCTTCGTTTTTCCCGTTGGAACCCGGGACCTTCATTTCCGCGGGTTGATTTTCATTGTTCCCACGCTAGGCCGCAAGGCCCTGATCAGGCGATCAGGAGGAAAAGTCAGGGTCTTACAAGCCCTGGGGTTTTCAACCGGGGTTAAAGGCCGAAGACCTCCATGATCAGGGAGAACATGTTCCATGTGCCCTTATCGGGCTCTTCACCCACGAGCCTCTGGCAGAATTTTTCCATGGCGAAGATCAGCGGGGAACCTTCGATCTTTTCGAGGACGAAAGGGACTCCCTTGTTGATCGAGGGGATGACCACCTCGCCCTCGCTGGGCAGGAAGTGGCTGATCGCATACCGCAGGGAAGTCTCGACCCGGGCGGGTTCCAGGCCCATGGATTTGAATGCCCGGTTGAGGATGACCTTGATCTTGTCCCGCGGGATCTTGCTTCTCTGCAGAAGATCGATCAGCACCTTGGTGTTTTTGACGAAGGTCAATTCCATGGTCATGACCAGGAAGATCAGGTCGGAAAACTCGAGGATCATCCTCTCTAGGTCGGTGAGCTGATTCTGCGTGTCGATGATGACGAAATCGTAATGTGCCCTCAGTGCTTCGATCAGGTGCTCCACCATTTCGATCTTGATCTTTTCAGCCTGTTCCGGCATGGGGGGGGGAAGAAGGACTTTCAGCCCCGACCTGTGGGTGGTTAGTTGCGCCTCGATCTTTTCGATCTTGATCGGAGGTCGCTCCTTGGTCAGCTCGAAGATGTTTTTCTCCTGGGGAAGATTGAGCAGGATCGCCTGGTCTCCGAAGGAAAAGTTGGCGTCGATCAAAACCACCCTCTTCCTCCATTTCCTCGCAAGCATTGCTCCGACGTTGGCCGAAATGACCGATTTTCCGGCTCCACCCTTCACGTTGAAAAAGGTGAGGACTTCCCCGAAAGGGGCTTTGGAAAGACCCTGCTCGAGGAGAACGCTTGCCCGCTGGGAGTAGAGGTCCCGGAGTTCCTTGGCGAACCCGGGGTACAATCCGACGAGACGGAGAATCGCCTCCTTGGGGAGGAAGATCAGCTGGGTTTCCTGGTAACCGACAAGGTTCGCCAGAACCGGGGTGCCGTTGAGGATTTCGACCTCGCCATAAGTGTCTCCGGGATTGAGCGTAAGAAGGGTCTTCTTCTTTTCCTTGTGGGTCTTGACGACTGCCAACTCGCCCTCGGTGATGAAAAGGAACTCCCGGAGGTCTTCACCTTCGTTGAGTATTTTTGTTCCGGATGTGTAGCGCTGTACCCGGCTGGATTTCTTGAGCTTTTCTACCTCCCGGGTCGGAAGGGTGCTGAAGAGAGGGAAACTTTTCAAATCTATCATGGTTTCTTCCTCCAAGTGTTCTAAGGGGAGGAGTATACCAAAAAAACCAGCGGGGATGTGAAAAAAGCGGAAACTTTTCGCCATTTTTCATGTAGAATTAGAGAAATAGGGAGGGAGTCATGAAACGCTGCGCGCGATTCTTCGGGTACATCTCTCTGACGATTCTCTTGTCGGCTTCGACCCTTGCCGCCGGGGAAAACCCCTTCTCCGAGAAGGAGGTTTCCATCACGCAACAGGGCACCGCCCAGACTTCGGGTGCGGCCCTTCCTGCCATCAAGGCGGGGGAATCGGTCGAAGGAACCGTCGAAGTCGGATCCTCCCTCAATATCAGGGCCTTTCCCTGGGGTGACATCATCGGAAGCCTGACTGCCGGGGCCAAGGTCAAGATCATCGGCCAACTTGGCGACTGGTACAAGATCGAATACGACGGAAAGACCGCCTACGTGCATTCCGCTTATGTCAAGCGTCCCGGGGAGGGTCAGAAGCCCTTTCCTACCCAGGGTTGGGTTAACGCCTCCACCGGGGTCAACGTGCGCCGGGTTCCCGGAGGTGATGTCATCGGAACCCTGAAGGACCAGAGGGCGGTCGAGATCCTGGGGCAGAGCGGCGATTACTACAAGATCAAATGGGGGGACAACGAGGCTTTTGTCCTGAAACGATACATCGATTCGGACCAGCCCTCCAAGCCAGGTTCAAACGAAGTCGAACCGATGAACTTCATCGGTTACGTCAACGCCTCGATAGGCCTCAACGTCCGGACGGCCCCGTGGGGCGCGATCGACAACACGCTCCCCAACGGGATCGCAGTCCAGGTCACAGGGAAGATAGGTGACTGGTACCGGATCAACTTCAATGGCAAGACCCGGTACGTCCATGCCGACTATGTCGTCAAATCCAGGGATCAAATCTCCTCGAACGACAACACTTCGTCGACCGACAACTCCTCACCTTCGACCGGTTCCTTGCAACAGAAAGTCGCCGCGGAAGCCCGGAAACTCGTTGGAAGCACCAGGTTTCGCGGTCCCGAGGTCGATTATGGAAACCTTGCTTGTGCCCAGGTCGCTTCCACAGCCCTGAAAAAGGCCGGGGCTATCGACAGCGTAGTCCTGAACGTCCGCTCCGTCGTGAGCCAGCTCAAGTCGAAGGGCTGGAAGGAAGTTTCCGTGCCCCCCTTCAAGGAAGGCGACGTGATCACCTGGAAGACCTACGATTATACGGGCGACGGGGTTAAAGACCCGGATACCCACGTTGGAATAATGGTCAAGGAAGGGAATTCGATGCTCGCCATGAACAACTCCTCCCGTCTTCGGACCCCTCGTCTCACCGATCCGTATGCGATCGGGCCGATCACACGCGTTCTCAGGAAGGTATGACCCGAACCCCGATCTTCCCCCTCATTCTTTTCGCTCTTCTGCTTTCCGCCTCCCAAGCGCTTCTCGGGGCATCCCCGACGGCCCCCGCACCCTGGGAGATCGCCTACGGAAAGGGCCCCGGGCAGGTATCCTTCTGGAACTCGAAGGTGAATCCCAGGCTGGAAGAAGCCTCCGGTCTGGGGCCAATGGCTTTTCGAATCCGGAATGGAAATCTGTGGGTCGCGGATTCCCTCGCCGGAAGAATCCTGGAATTCGGAGCCGACGGTAAATTCTTGCGCTCCGTTGCGGTTCCCACGAAGCCCGACAACTCCCTCATCGAGGACTTCCTCCCCGATTTCTCCCGGAATGGCGCTCTCTCCGGCTTTTGGGTGGCCGACGGGGCTGACCAGACGGTCCGAAAGATTTCCCCCTCCGGAAAAGTGATCGTCCGTCTCGGTGGACAGGGCGACACTCCGGGCCGGTTCCTGCAAATCCATCAGATCGAGAGCGGCCGCGAGGGAAGGCTCTTTGTCGGTGATTACGGCCGGTCAATCGTCGCCGCGTTCGATCCCACCGGGAAACTGCTCTGGGAGCTCCCCTGGGAGCGATCGGGCTTTGCCGTGACCCCGGCGGGCGATTTGCTGACCCTTTCCTATTCATCGCCTCACGGTTATTTCTGCCAGCGGTATTCCTACTCCGGCAATCTGCTGAAATCGGTCCATCTAGGTCACGGTTTCCACCAGAACCCCCGCCTGTGGTCGACCGGTGCCGGTGATTCGATTCGTGTCTCGTTCGTTCCCCCGGGCGGGTTCAAGGGTATCCTCCAGCTTGTCACCTTCGGCCCTTCCGGGGCGGTCCAGGGGAAAGCCACCCTCCGCCCGCCCTCAGGTATGAACCGATTCCTGGAAGCAACCCCGGATGGGGAAATCTTCAAGGCCCAGGCCGACTTCGACTCCGCGCCATCCGGGCAACTGACGGTCGCCCCTTTCCCGCACGGAGGTGATCTGTGATGAGAAAAAGACCTTTCCATCAACTCTTGGGCTCACTTCTCGCCTTTTTTCTGATGGTCCCCCTTCTTTCCTTCTGCCAGGCAATCAAACCCGAAAAGACCCGTGTGATGGTCCTGAAGGGATGCCAACCCGAAACTCTCGTCGGGCTGAGAATTTTCCAGGGGAAGGCTTTCCTGCTGAAAAGGAACGGGGTCATCGAAAACCTCGATCTCATCGGGGGAAGAAGCCTCGGGGAAAAAGACTTCGCTCAGCCTGTCCTCGACTTCACGATCTCGGGTTCCGGGCCGATCGTCCTTTCCGACAAGGGAACGATTCTGGGTGATCTCCCCGCAACGCTCCCCAGCGGGCCGTTCGAAGCCTGCACCATCGAGTCGGATGGAAAGGAGATCCTTCTTCTCGGGGGCCGGTTCGCGGAAAGACTTGCATTGGACGCCACCGGTTCCAGAAGAATTCCAGACCTCCGATTTCTCGCCCCGGTCAAGGACGGCTTCTTCTGGACCGTCGGGCGGCGGGCCGCCTTCCGGAACTGGCACGCAGAACTGGTCGACGGCCTGGGGAACCGGATGAAGGAAGTCTACCGTTTCGCAAGGGAGTTCGATCCCTCGGGGGTGACCCTCGGGCCGGTATCTCCTGAAGGGGAGTTGTTGATCTCCTTCTGCTCCGGAAACGGCCGGGATCTCGCCCTCATCGGGCAAAACGGCAGGATGTTCTGGAAAATTTCCGCGCCCCCGCCGATTTGTCCCCGTGATCTCGCCTGGGACCCCGCCGGCAACCTCCTCGTATTGGAGAAGGAGGGGGATGAAGTGGTGATCAACCGCTGGACCTTCGCGACTCCCGAAGGTTGATCCTTCCGGGGAAAGACCGTGTCCGGGCCAGTCAGTCGGGATAGATAAGGTAAGCTTTCCTGTCCCGCAGAAAGACTGCGGCTTCCGCGTTCATCCGCGTCTCGATCTCTTCCACCGGGGAACCCTTTTCGAGGCCCTCCCGCACCCAGGAGTTTCCGACCAGGTGGTCGAAGAAGGGGGCGGGAAGTCCCGGGCGGCCGGGGAATTCTACCTTTCCCGGATGGCTCTTCATGAGCGCAGCAAGGACCCTGATGCCCAGCGAAACCGATTTTCCGAGGAGTTTCAGGTTCGTGTCCAGCCGGATTCCCCGACAGATCTGCCCGGAAAACTTCGAGAACGTCGGGGAGAAGTCGACCTCGGAAGCGACGACCTGGGAGGGAAGAATCGGGGCAAGGGCCTTCAGCCAGGTCGAAGGATCGGTCCAGGGAGCCCCGAGAATCTGGAACGGGGCTTCGGTTCCCCGACCTTCGGAGATGTTGGTTCCCTCGAAAAGGCACGTTCCCGGGTAGAACCTGGCGGTCGAGGTGGAAAGCATGCTTGGAGAAGGCTTCGTCCAGGGAACGCAAAGGTCCTCGAATGCCGCTTTCCTGCGATAGTCACGGCACTTCCAGACTTTCAGGCGGGCGGGCTTCCGGAGCCCTGAGTTCCACCAGGTGGCGAGTTCCCCTGGCGTGAGCCCATAGCGAAGTGGGACTGGAAGGTGGCCGACGAATGATTCGAAACCCGGAGTCAGCATCGGGCCCTCGACTTCGATTCCGCCGAGGATGTCTGGACGGTCCAGGACGTGAATGGGGAGGTCAGCCTGGGATGAGGCTTCAATGACGTTTCGGAGCGTGGAGATGTAAGTGTAGAACCGGACTCCGACGTCCTGAATGTCGTACACGAGCAGGTCGCACAAAGCCAGTTGCTCGGGT
This sequence comes from uncultured bacterium, assembly GCA_964428355.1. Taxonomy (GTDB): domain Bacteria; phylum Muiribacteriota; class Ozemobacteria; order Ozemobacterales; family Ozemobacteraceae; genus CAYRYU01. The sequence goes on along the minus strand of CAYRYU010000002.1, from coordinate 47,415 downwards.
TGGGGGACCTTGGTCTTCCCGTAGAGGCTGAAAATCGGGATCTTGTGCCGGGGATGGACGGAACCCTCGACTGGTTCGCCATCAGGGGCGTCTGAGCCGAAGCCATGCTCTGGGGTGAAAACTGCGGAAAGCCGGATCATGGGGTTGGAAGCCAACCGCTCGAGAAGGTGAAGACCTTTTCGGTCCCGCCCCGTATCGTTGGTGACGAATCCCACCCTGAGCTTCTTCCCATCCCTGTTCTGGAAAGGGAGCGAATCGAGGAACTCCTCGTGACCGAATTCGAACATTCCTAGCCCCTGATCCTGAGGAAATCGGCGGCCAGGTACAGTGAGCCGGCAATCAGGATCGAGGCGGAGTTCTTTCCACCCTCGAGGGCTTCGGAAAGCGTAGGCCGGAAAGTCCAGCGTGAATCCGTAGGCTGTACCAGAGCCCGGAAATCCTCCTCATTGATGGCCCGATTGCAGGTCGGGGGGACAAAAACCAGGTCCGATCCGAATTTGGCGAGTTCCCTGGCCATTTCTTCAACTGGCTTTTTCTGGAGTGCACCCAGGATGACCAGGCTTGGCTGGGGCAGGGGGAATTGACGGAGATACTCCACGAGGGAACCCAATCCTTCATGGTTATGTGCGCCATCGACGAGAATCGGGGGCTTCCCCGGGAACCATTGTAGGCGGGCCGGCCAAAAAACCCCGGGAATTCCTCGAACCACCGCTTCAGTGGGAATCTCGAACCCGTTGTTCCGCAAGAGTGTCACCACCTCGAGAGCGACTGCCAGGTTTTCCAGTTGGTGCACCCCGGGAAGCGGGAGATGGACCGGTTCAACGGTTCCCTCGAATCGAAGGAGATGCCCATCCGGCCTGCTTTCCAGGAGGGAGAAGCTGTTGCCGGGCCGTGCTTCGACGAGTTTCGACTTCTTCGACCCGCATTCCTCCCGCATGATCCCGAGGATCTCCTCATCCCTTTCCGCCGTGACAAGTGCCCTCTTTTTCCGGAGGATCCCAAGTTTCTCCCGTGCGATCGTTGGGCGGTCCGGACCCAGGAACTCCTTATGGTCGGTTCCGATATTGGTTATCACCGAAATCTCCGGAGTGGAGATGTTGGTGGCGTCAAGACGTCCGCCCAGCCCGACTTCCACGAAAGCGATATCCAGTTCGAGCTCCCTGAAAGTCCAGAAAGCCAGGGCGGTGACGAGTTCGAAAAAACTCGGGGAACCGATCGATGGTTCGGCGTCCATCACCTTGACGGGATCTTCGAGTGCCTCAATCCCTTCTACCCAGATGTTTCCATCCGGCGGGGTGCCCGAAATCCGTATCCGTTCTATTGCTTCGACCAGGTGGGGGGAAATTGTCGACCCCGTCCTGTAGAAATTCGTGGCGGAAAGTATCCCCTCCAGAATGGCCGTGACCGACCCCTTCCCGTTCGTTCCCCCGATCAGGACGCATGGAACATCGTTCTGGGGGTCCCCAAGACGGTCCATGAGATATTCCATGCGATGGAGTCCGAACGGGCCGGTGCACACGTCCCGACGTGTAAGCCAGGAAAGGGCGGTTTGAAGGTTCATCTTGCGTGTCCAGTTTCCGACAAGGCGCCAATATAGCAGATTTCGGTTACAAAGGGAAGCACCCGGGGCTCTTTGGCGCTTTGGAAGGCCATTGAAAATGCCGATGGGATAATGTACTCTAGTTTTTCAGGAAGGTGTGCATATGATTTTTTTCGATGACCAGGAGATTCCTGAAGACCAGGTCGCCGAAGATGAACAGGCCGGTGAGCAGGAGGAAGAGGAACAGGTAACCGTCACGCAACGGATCATCACCTGGCTGTGGTTCCTTTTCAAGGTCGGATTTGCCCTCACGGTCATTCTCGTTGTTGTGGTGACCGGAGCAATCGTTGGAATAGTGAAGGGATTCTCCGAGCAGATTCCTATCGTTTCCGACCGGTCTTATCGACCCAATCTGACTTCCCAGGTTTTCGATTGCAAGGGGCGGTTGCTCGCCAAACTGCATGCCGAAGAGAACCGGACTCGGATCCTGGCGGCGAACGAGATCCCCAAGTTGATGCGCCAGGCCGTAGTGGCCATCGAGGATGAACGTTTCTACCAGCATTACGGAATCGATGTGGTGGGTATTGCCCGTGCCATGGTCAAGAACTTCCAGGCCGGAAAGATCGTCCAGGGCGCGTCGACTCTGACCCAGCAACTCGTGAAGAACGCCTTTCTCAGCAGCGAGAAGTCCTTCAAACGCAAGGCCATCGAGGCTATGATGGCTTTCCAGCTCGAAAGGAAGTATTCGAAAGAGGAGATTCTCACCCTCTATCTGAACGAGATCTACTTCGGCCACGGCGCTTACGGTCTGGATGCCGCAGCCCAGATCTATTTCAACAAAAAGGCGGACGAGCTCAACCTGCTCGAATGTGCCACTCTCGCAGGAATTCCCAAGAGTCCCGTGGCCTTTTCCCCATTCAAGAACCCCGAAGGCAACCGGCAAAGGCGGGATCTGGTATTGTCGAAAATGGTGGAGCTGGGGTTCATCTCACCCGCGGATTACGAGAATGCCAAGAAGGATACCCTCAAGTTGGCGACCGAGCGGACCGAGATCATGGAAGCCCCCTACTTTGTCACCTACGTCAGGGACATCCTGCTCGAGAAATACGGTCCGAACCTTGTTTACAACGGTGGTCTAAAAATCTACACGTCCCTCGACCTGGAATGGCAGAAGTATGCCGAACAGGCCATGGAAAACGCCGATATCATGAAATCCCGGCCTCCCGAAAAGGAGCCCGACATGAACGGGTCCCTCGTATGTCTCGAGGTCAGAACCGGCCACATAAAGGCCATGTACGGAGGGCGGAATTTCGAGCGTTCCCAGTTCAACCGTGTCTCACAGGCTTACCGGCAACCAGGGTCCTCTTTCAAGCCCTTCGTCTACGGAACCGCGATCGAAAACGGGGCGTTGCCCGGAGATTTCATCGTGGACGAACCCATCAGCTACACAAATCCCTGGTCCCACAAGGTGTGGTCTCCAAAAAACTATGATCTCAAGTTCCATGGTCCGATCACTCTCGTGAAAGCCATCCAGAACAGCTACAACGTTCCCGCGGTCCGGCTGATCGACAAGGTGAGTCCGGCGAAAGTGATCCGTTTCGCCCGGAAATTGGGTATCACAGCCCCAATGGAGCCCAATCTTTCATTGGCGCTGGGTTCGGGGAACTTCACCCCCCTGGAAATGGGCTCCGCCTACGCGGTCTTCGCCAACCAGGGCATCTATGTCCCTCCGGTCGCCATTACCAAGATCGAGGACCGGGACGGCAACCTTCTCGAGGAGAGCATTCCCCACGCCAAGGAAGTCATGAAAGCGGTCCACGCAGCCATGCTGGTCGATATGCTTCGGAACGCGGTCGAACGTGGAACCGGGACCCGGGCCAAGATCCCCGGCCGGGCGGTCGCGGGAAAAACCGGAACGACGAACGATTACATCGATGCATGGTTCAACGGGTTCACGCCGGAGCTGGTGACGATCGTCCAGTTCGGTTACGACATGCCCAAGTCCCTCGGTCCGAAAAAAGCCGGTGGAACCGTCTGTTGTCCGGTATGGCACGAGTTCATGGAAAAAGTGCTGAAAGACGTTCCTCCGAGCGATTTCGCGGTGCCCGACGGTGGAAGCCGGATCCGGTTCTGCATAGGAAGCGGCAAACCCGCCAGCAAAGCCTGCCCCGGAAACATGGTCTCACAGCAGGTCTATCCCTGGGAAGCCATCCCCCAGGGGGAATGCCCCTACCATTCCGGCGGAGGCGGAGGCTATTCCTCGAGCGAAGATGACGGGCAGGAGTTTCCGGGCGGCCTGAGCGCGGATACCCCCGCTTCCGATTTCGCCCCCGACCCGGATTTCTTCCAGGTCGACTACCGGAAACCCGCCGGCGCAGCCAGCGCCCAGGGTGGGGCTCAGGATGACGAAGAAGAGGATGATGATGAATCCTGGGCAAATGCGGAAGCCGTCGATGAGGACAGCCTTCCCGCCGGCCATGAACCCGGAGTCGTCACCCAACCCAAAGGCAACTTCCGCGACAGTTTCCAGTGAGTCCCTTCTTCCCGGATTGGGCAGACCGTCCCACCGGTCAGGGGCGTTCTTGAAGCGACCGGGCGTAGTTTCCCTGCCCATCGACCGAAGGTAACCTTCGACCTCGCGGGTCACAATGGACCTGGCAGGTCACATGTGACCTGAAATGTCACCAGCTGCCTGCGGGGCAAGCTTTCGTGAAACCGACTTTCGTTGCCTTGTTTCCACCGAAGAATCGACCGCAGATGGCCCGGGATTCCTGGTTAGGTTTCCCCCTGCCCCTGCCATGACTTTGGAGCGTGGGGCCTTCAGGGCAATGACAATGAAAGAGAGGGTTCGAGTTTCCCCCCGAATGTCGGAGGAAGCGACCTCAGGAAGACGACCTCAGGAAGAACCTTTCGGGGAAAGCGACTTGAACAGGCGGTTCTTCAGGCGGCCTTCCAGCAGCTGAATGTAGCGGCGGGAGATGTCCGCGGTGAGCGCGAGGGAAAGCCTATCGTCGGGCCCGAAACATTGTGGGTCCCGCGAGATCTTCAGCCCAAGCGATTCCAGGGTCTCGATGGGGATATTGAGAAAATGGTACCGGGGGACGTCCCGGAATGAGAAGGTCGGATGAGTGGGGGGCATTACCCCGAAGATGTCGTTCGCGATCCGAAACAGGAACAGGGCCAGGTCTGCCCGCGAGATCCTGGAATCATCGGGCGCGGCACGGCAGGGGTTGAGCGACTGGACCATGGCGGGAATGTCACCTGTGCCGGAGTTCCCGAATCCGAGACTGTCGGGGAGATAGGGGCCGAAGGATTCGGCCACGATCGTGCCGAAATTTACGATATCCCGCGCTTCGGCATCCCGATCGAAGTCCTCGCCTTCCAGAAAGGCCTCGAAACGGCTCAAGGCATTCTTTCCCGGAACGGTCAGGGCCGTCCGGGGGACCTGGGAGGTGAAGACCTCCGGCTGGGAATGGGAATTCCGCGTGCTCATCATCCCCAGGTTTCCGAAGGCGAAGAAGGAAAGGACACCCCCAAAAGCCAGGCCCGCGGCCACATTCTTGAGCCTGGCCCGGGTCTCGTCGGTAAAAATCTGCCGGAAGTTCTTCCGGAAGGTAGCGCCGAAAGTCAGGCCTGCTCCGCATCCTCCGCAATACTGGGCGAGGTGGAAGTTTCCCTTTCCGCATACCGGGCAGTTGTTGAGGCGTACAAACCCGCAAGCCCGACATTCCCCGACAACGGGACCGATCGGTGCCTGGCATTTCGGACATTTCGCAGCCATAGGAGCCCTCCCAAGGAATTTCCCGATTCCTATCGGCAGGAAAAAGAAAATCGATAATGTCCGGAAAAGAAGGATTCCCGAAAAGATTGAGTCTGACGCAAGATAACTGATGAGGCTTGCCACGGAGTCACCGAGACACGGAGATGGAAAGGGGAAGGTTGGGAGCAATTCCCATAATCCCCTATTCGTCTCTGTGCCTCCGTGCCTCGGTGGCATTGATTCCCCCACCTAGCATTAGGTCGAAAAAAAACCGGAAAAAAAGAACCCCGGGATTTCCCGGGGCTCTTTCGGACCATGCTATCTGGGGTGGAGTTTACCAGATGGCGTAGACATCACCCTTCTTGGGAAGCCAGAAAACCTTGTAATGCCGTCCCGCCGCATCGATATGGAAACAGACCTTGGCCGAGTCCATGTCGAACGGGGTCACCTGGGGATGAAGGGTTTTGGAGATGGAGACCCGGTGCTGCTTGTCCATGTGATGGGTTATCGCTGAAAAATCGAGACCCTGGGCAGGAGTATCCGCCCATCTCGCTGCTTCCTTTCCTTCCGCCTTGTCGAGGTATTCGACCTTGACGAGGACGGCTTTTCCCGCCAGGCAGGTCATTTTGTAATGGATACGGTCGAGAATCTGATGGGACCTTGTCCAACCGATCACGATCTGGTCGAACCGGACCTTGACCTTTCCGTCGAGGAAAATGGTGTGGTTCTGTTTGGAATATCCACCAGCCTCGCAGGAAACCGCGAGGACCAGGCAGAACGTCACCACAAGAGCAAGGGGAAGAAATCTTTTCATCTACAACCTCCGTTTGATTTTTCCGGGTTCGCCCCGGATTCTTTTCGATCGATCGTCTTGGGCCCGCGCGAACCTATTTGATGATCATCTTCCGGGGCGGGGGAGGATCATGCTCCGGTTCCGAGTCCGGGCGTCTTCTCACCGGGGGGCGGGGTCGGGCGGCGTCGCGGGGCGGTTCCCGGGTGGAACGGGCCGGACCGCGGGGCGGGCGAGAGAATTGGGGCCTGGCGAGGGCGGAAATGAAGAGAATGGCGGACTTGTACACCACCTCCACCTTGCCCTTGAAGGTAAGGGTGATGGAAAACTGGTCGTACCCCTTAACCTTTCCCCTGAGGCTGGTGCCGGTGTTCATGACCACCTCGACCGGGATATGCTTCTTGCGGACAGTGGAGAGGAACAGGTTCTGGATCTGGGACTTGTACTGGGACATGAATCCTCCTTGCTTTTCCCTCGCTGAGTCTACTTCATCATCGCGAGAGCGCGGGTCTTTGTCTGCAGCGTCTGCAGCAGTTTGTCGATCTTCTGGGCTTCCTGAGCGCTGTCTTCGGCGAGCTTTTTCATTTCGTTGGCGACGACCATGAATGCCCGCCCGGCGTCACCGACACGCGCCGCCTCGATCGAAGCGTTCAGGGATAGCAGATTGCTCTTGCGGGCGATCTTCGAGATGACGCGGATGACGTCCTCCATCTGCTTCGCGCTGCCCTCGAGTTCCTTGAGCGAGGCATTGGTCGCCCGAAGCCTTTCGGTGATCATTCTCAGGATCTGAAACGCGATTTCGGGTGTGCTTCCGAGGAGTGCCTTGAAGTCGGTCTTGGTGATGACGAAGAAGGTCGTTTCCGCCACCGTCGCGACCGAGGCGGAACGCGGCTGATCGTCGATGACGGCCATGTCCCCGATGACCATGTCCTTGCCCAGGGTGGCGATAACGGTATCGACTCCGGTCGGAGATGGAATCAGGATGTTGACCTTCCCTGATTTTACTATGTAGAGCGCATCTCCGGGATCGCCTTTCTTGAACACCGTCGTTTTGGCGGCGAAGGTCTGTTCGACCGCGATCGAAGCGAGGTCGAGCAGAGCCTTGTCGTTCAGGCTTCGGAAAAGCGGAACCTGCCGAAGGAACTGGATCTTGTCAATCTCGGACATTGGGCCGGGCCATCAGGATTGTCTCGTGCTCCAGAAGATTTCGGAATAGAAACCCCTCCCAGGCTTTTACACCTTGGATCGATCATCCTAGCATCACCCCACAGGAGTGTCAACGATGCCCCGAACTCTTCATTCGGAACGGAAAGGAGAAGGTACCCCGGGGGAGTCGGTGCCCCCCAGGAAAAACTCCCGTCCGACCCCGAGGACGACCCTGGGATCATACTCGTTGCACAGGCGGCCTCTCATCTGTGAAGCGAAGGGGTGGTTCCGCAGGTAGTTGAAAAGGTGCACGCGGAACAGGGGGGTTCCTTTCGCGCCATGTTCCATCAACATCTCGAGAAGGTGTCGACGGAAAATGGCGAACCGGGAGGCCGGCTCGATCGGGAGGGGGTTTCCAAGCAGCTCTTGGAATATCCAGGGTTTTCCGACCGCCCCGCGCCCGATCATGAAACCCCGGCAGCCGGAAACCTCCGCGAGTCTCGAAAGATCCCCGATGCAGTGGATATCGCCGTTCGCGATCAAAGGCACAGGGCCGGTAACCTCGGAAAGGCCCGTCATATGCTCCCAACGGGCGCTTCCTCCGTACCCGTCCTCCTTCGTTCTCGCATGGACCGTTACCGCGGCTGCGCCCCCGTCGACCATACGTTTTACGAAATCCCTCACGGTGATGGTGCGGGGGCTCCAGCCCAGGCGGGTCTTGACGGTCACCGGCACCGAAACCGCGGAAACCACGCTCCTGAGAATCTTTTCCGCCAGTTGCGGGTTGCGCATCAACGCCACTCCCGCGCCGGTCTTGATGACCTTGGCAACCGGGCAACCCATGTTGATGTCTATCATGTCGCAGATCCCTAGCGATTCCACGATCGCGGCCGCCCGGGCCATCGAATCGGGTTCGCTCCCGAAGATCTGGACGGAGTACGGTCGTGGGTGCCCCGGAATCCTGATCATGTCGAGGCTTTGGGATGAGCCCATGCAGAGAGCTTTCGCGCTGACCAGCTCGGAAACGGTCAAACCCGCACCGAGAGTGGAGCAGATTATCCGGAAGGGGCCATCGGTGACACCAGCCATCGGAGCGAGGATCAGGTTGTTCGGGATGGTGACCCCCCCAATCCGGAGCCCAGTTACGAGCGGGGAAGCGGCTGGTCCGACCTTGTGGCAGGGAAACAGCGTCCCGATGGAGGGTGCCGGCGGAAGACCCTCCGGAACGGCGAAAAAAGCCGGCAAATCCGCCATTCCGATGGAAATGACGCTTTCAGGAAGGGGGGAATCAGTCATCGGAAAGGGGCCGGGCCCTGGGGCCGCAGCCTACATCTCCTGCATCGTCTCGTTGTAGACCGAGGAACAGTTGCGTCCCTTTTTCTTGCAGGTGTAAAGGGCCAGATCGGCCTTCCTGATCAGCAAAGCCTTGCTCGTGGCGTGGTCAGGGAATGAGGAGATTCCGAGCGAAACGGTCACCTTAAGCGTCTGGCCCTGGCCGGGAAAGTCGTGGCTCTCGACGGTCTTCCGGAGGCGCTCTGCCACCAGCTGGGCGCCCTTAGCATCGGTTTCGGGAAGGATGATGGTGAACTCCTCGCCGCCGTACCTGGCCGGGATGTCGACGGTGTCGCGAACCGTCTGCTTGATCAGCCTGGCGACTTCCATCAGGACCATGTCTCCCTGCTGGTGTCCGTAGGTGTCATTGAACTTCTTGAAATGATCGATGTCGAACAGGATGAGGGAAACCATCGTGTGGTAACGCTTGGCGCGGAGGATCTCTTCTTCGAGTCTGGCCTGGAAATACCGGTGGATGTAAAGCCTCGTGAGACCGTCGGTGATCGCCAGTTCATACAGACGGGCGTGTTCCACGGCCATGGCAGCCTGCTGGGCAAGCGCTTCGATCAGCCGCTGGTCGTTCGAATCGAAACCCGTTCCCCCGATCTTGTTGACGATGTTGATCACCCCGGTCACCCGCTCCCGTATCTTGAGCGGGACGGAGATGAGGTTCCGGATGCTCTGTTCGAATGAAGCCGTGGAATCGAAGCTCTTGAAAAGGGGGTCCTGGAATCCTTCGTTGACCACGATGGTCTGGCCGGTCTTGAGGACCATCCCGGCGACCCCTTCCCCCATCTTGATCCGGGTGACCCCCACGCTGACCGGTTCTCCGACGTTCTCATCGATTCCGAAGACGATCTTCGTGACCAGTTCGTTGGTCTGATCGGTCAGTATCATGATGGAAGCCCGTTCCGATTTCAGCGCCTTGCTCGCCATCTCGAGGATCTGGCGGATCAGTTTTTCGGTGTCGCTCTGGAAATTCATCGCCTGGCTGGCTTTGAAAAGGGTCTCTATCTCGAAGATCTTGCGGTCAAGGTCCTGGCGGTTTCCTTCCAGGGCGGAAACCATCTCGTTGAACCGGGAAGCGAGCATCCCGATCTCGTCCATGGTGGGGATGGCGATCCGGTAGGTGAGGTCCCCGGCCGAAATGTTCTGTGTTCCTTTCACGAGGGTATCGAGGCCCGAGGTGATGAAGTGCGCGAGCAGCACCGAAAGGACAATCCCGGCCAGGAGCGCAACAAGCGAGATCAGGGCAACGCGCTTGCGTGCTGCGGCGGCTGTGGCATTGAGGCGGTCGAGGGAGTAGCGCAGGATGACGGTCCCGAAGGGGGTGGCTCCGATCCTTACGGGGGCGACATACTCGACCGTGTTCCCCCCAGGCTCGGAAAATTTCGTCCGGGTCTCGAGGCTCTCGTATTTTTTGGTCTTCTCGGGGGGGAGGACCTTGTTGAATAGGCTTTCCCCCTCTCCCCGGAGCCTGTGCCCGACACATTTCCCGTCCCGGTCGATGATGGTGATCTCCTTGACGTCCTCATCGCCGCTGATGATCCGCTCGGTGTACGGAATCAGCTCGTCGAAAGCGTTCGAAACGATCGGATCCTGGCAGGCAAGCGCCAGGGTCGAACTGAGGAGAAGACCCGAGCGGTCCATGCTCTCGGTTATCAGAGTCACCTCACGGATCGAAGTCTCGACGGAGGTGAGGGCGATGATCAGTCCGACGAGAGAAACGATTCCGAGAATGAACTTGAACTTGAGGCTGAACCGGATTTTCTCGGACTTTTTCACTGCTTGCTCTGAAGAACCTTGTATGCCTTTTCGATGTAGTCGTAATCGCTGTCCTGGGCTGGGACGAAGCCCTGCACGTCGGTGCACTCCTCCAGGACCTTCTTGTAATGCGGGTTGTCGACGTCGAGTTTCAGGAACGCCTTCCGGATTTTCTCGACGAGATCCTCGGGAAGGTCGGACCGGACGACGATCGGCTCGTTGGAAATGTTCTCGGTCGTAGCCAGGATCGTGAGATCGTTCATCTTGGACTTTTCCCGGAGGGTGTTCCGGGCGTCGTCATAACATGCCCCCGCGTCGAACTTCCCCAGAAGGACAGCGAGGACCACCGAATCATGCTTTCCGAGGAAGGAGGATTCCGTGAAGTCCCGATCGGGGTTCACGCCCTTTTCGAACAGCAGGGCTTTGGGGAACAGATATCCCGAGGCGGATTCCTTTTCCACCCAGGCGAACTTCTTGCCCTTGAGGTCCTGGAGGGTTCTGATTCCGCTATCCTGCCGTGTGATGATGATTCCACGGTAGGATGTCGAACCGAAGCGTCGGGGCTTGACCAGGAGCTTCATCTTGTACTCCCCCCGGCCTTCCGCATAGGAAAAGGTTCCCAACCAGGCGATATCGATCTCCCCGCGACCGAGGCGGGCCATGATGTTGTGATAGGAGGAATCGAGCACCAGGCGTGTTTCCTTCACCCCGAGCTCATCACGGAGGTAGTTCATCAGCGCCTCATGCTTGGGAACCATGTCGGTGGCGTTGGCGAACGGAATCCTGCCAAATTTCAGGACCGTATCCTTCATCGCCGATCCGGTCGGGGCGGATGCCACGTTGCCCGCGGGAGTCTGCCCCTGGGGAGGTTGGGCCGGGGGTTGGGAGCCGGTGCATCCCGGAACGAATGAGATGGCGATCAGCGGGAGAAGGATCAGAAAGCCGATTTCGAGCGAACTTGGATGTCTCATAATCTCCCTCGGGAAATATGGGTTGGAACCAGATCTTTATAACATAACACGCTCAATGTGTTAACCCCTTTTCGGGTTTCGGGGTCAGGACGGGAAGGTCCACCGAGATTTCCATGCGGTCTTTCAGGAGGCGCGTGAAAAGAACCAGATCTCCCAGTTCCTCCGCGACCGTGATGTTCTGAACCGGAGGGATCCCGCGGCCCGACAGAATGGGGGACTGGAGGAACTTCTGGACCTGCTCGTTCAGCTGCGAGAAAGCGACGCGCCAGTATCGCTGAACCTGGGGTATCTCCGTCCAGCCGGTGACCTTCCCGGCGTCGACGGCGTCCATGTGCTGTTTCAGGGAAAGGATGTTATCCCTGGAAGTGCTCATGATTCCGCGGTTTCCGAAGAGGCCGAAATGGAGGCCGAACTGCGGAAAGAGGAAATGGGAAACCCTTACCGTGGGGGGATCCGCAACCGTGGGCATCACGAAAATCCCGATCTTGGTCGCCAAGGCCTGAAGCTTGGGAAGCAGGGAAAGGACCTTTTCGGGATTTCTCAGGAAAACCAGGAGGTGGAGATTGGGAAGACCGCCCTCACCCTGCGGAGTCAGATCGGCTGTGAAAAGCGTCTCGCTTCCCGAGATCGAGGTCAGGTCCTTTTCGAGGTCGATACCGGCGGAGGCCAGATAGGCTTCGATGGCCATCATCTGGGGAAACTCGCGAAGGGATCCGGCGATATCGGCGGGGTTTCGGGGTAGATGCGTCTGCGCGAAGGTCAGAAGAGGGTTTCCCTTTACATACTTCTGGGTGGAAACGATGGGGAGGTCCTTGATTTCGGGAAGCGCTTTGAGGTATGCGTCTCCGCCCTCCAACCTGACGAGCATCTTCAGTCCGGCTTTTGAAAGGCTTCCACAGATCCCGACAGCGTCAGCGATCTGAAGGAGGGGAAGGATCCGGTCGCGGATCCGGACTATTTGTCCGGGGGTCAGTTTCTTCGCCTTGTCCGGGTTCTGGAGGTATTTTTCGGTGAAATCCGAGAGGCCTCGGAGATCTAGGAGAGCCTTCAGGGAAAGCCCTGAATCAGGGATCGGGACATCCTGCAACATCCGGGAAAGGAGTGGTTCGCGGTCCGCGAACATCTTTTCCGCCGCTTTCTTTTGCGGCTCTTTCCAATCACGCGCAAAGACGCAATCGGCGAAGGGCCTCTCGGTGTCCCAGCCTGCCTGATGGAAGAAGCCTCCCCCCATCAGGACATTGTCGACGAACATCGGCCAGTAGGGTTGGATACTCCTGCCGATCCGCCGGAAAAGCTCCAGGGGCTCCTTTTCGGAGTCTGAAAGGAATCCGGAATGACGTTCGATCCGGAAAGCATACTGGACGAAAAGATCGGAAGGTTCGCCTGCCGCGCAAAATGCCGGAAGACAGATTCCAAGCAGCAGGACCGGAAGAATCCGCCGGACGGACTTCAGCGAGCCCGAAAAGGTTTTGAGCATTGACATGGACCTCCCATGGGATTTCGTGGATTACTATACCATACTCCTCCCACGATGGGGAGCAGAGGTCGAAAATGAATGGCTTCAGGCTTTTTTATGGTAGAATGATCCGAAGACGGAACGTTACCGATGAGGATTCCAGCAAAACTGGTGATGATGCCGAGGAAACGGAAAGAAGGGTTCATCCTTTTCGTGGTGGTCACGGTTATCCTGGTCATCGCCATTCTGGCCTTCGCACTGTCGAAATTCAAGTCCGGCGCGGTCGAGCAGCTCGCCAAAACGATCGACCAGAACCGGCTTGCGGTACTTGCCCAGTCCGCGAATGCCGAAGCGTTGGCCTTCATCAGAAGCCAGGTGAACGAGGACGGGGCGGCGATGGCTTCCCTTTTCCGGGGCGTTTTCGCGACCTACGGGGCTGCCGCCTTCCCGGGGACCCCGATCAAAACCAACCTTTTTTCCGGTTGGTTCCCGGGGGAAACCAAGAAGATCGCGCAGGACATCGCTTACAGAGTCGTCCTTGCGTGCCATGCTGATCTGGTTGTCTATTACAAATCGCCTCTACCCGGGTTCCCGGCCTTCCTGGGATACATCGAGGTCACCTCCCGGGCCTCACACGAGGACAATCCGGAAAACATGGTTGAAATCAAGGAACGGTACGACGTCAAGCTCGTGGATGTCCGGCACTTCTTCGACAAGTACGTGTTCTTCACGAAAAATTTCTGTCCCGACATCAACAATCCGAACCGGAGGCTTCGGCTGACAGGCCTCCCTTCCTCGATTTGCAAGCCCGACCAGGGGGTGATTTCCCTTGCGTATTTCGGAAACCGGTTCTATCCGGAAGGTGCGGAGTTTCCCGCCCAGCCCAATGTCCGGCCGAGCGAGGCAGGGATTTCCTCCCATTCTCTCTGGTTCGACATCGATTTCGAGGAGCACAAGGCCCTCCTCGGACCCCTTCTCGGCCTTGGGAAGAGCTTCGGGTTGCAGCAGTTTCCCGATGGGAGTCCCAACGCCCTCTGCTGGGTAAACAAGGTCGCTTTCAAGCCCACCATTGCCGCCCAGTTTTCGTATTCCCACTTTTTTGAAGTTCCCGAGATCCGCAGGGTCTACGAGGAGTTCGTGAACAAGGCCTGCAATGCGGTCCTTGGAACTACCGACATCGCCACAGGCACGACGTTGAAGACCAAATGCAACAATACCCGGAACTCCTCCAACACCAACTCCAATTCGGCGGCGTACATGGTCGCCGACGATTTCATACAGAAGGTTCAGGGCGCAAAGGCCGACCAATACGGCGCATGCCAGATGTTCCGCAAGATCCTTACGACCTGCTTCGACTATTGGCAATATCATTACGGGTACACGACCGCGGCCCACATCTGGGAACTGGAGACCTCGGCCATCGACAGGCTTCCCGACATGTCGGGGTTCTGCGGCGACAGCCGGTTCAGCGGGATCGCGACGAACACCGATGGAACCGACCACATCGGCCCCTATTTCTTCGAGAACATAGGTGAATCCCCCATGTTCAACAAGGAACGGGTTCACGTCGGGAGGATGGCCCAGATCTATGGCGCTTCCAGCGACATCCCGGTTCTTGTTGAAGGGGAGGCCTACTTCCGCCTGTTCAAGATCGCCTACTTCGACAAGTTTACCGCGCAGTTCACCATTTACAGCAATCCCACTCCGGTTCCCCTGAACGTCCCTTCGGTCCCCCTGGTCTACTATCGCCCCAAAAGGACTCCCGAGCGGTTTCTCAACAAGGAACTTCCGCAGGGGACGGTTCCGACCCCCTCCCTTTCGAACGCGGAGCTGAAAAAGCACTTCGAGAACTACCTGATGAGCCGCTCGGTCGACACGGTTCCCCTCAATTCCCTCCTGGAAAAGCCCCCAAAAATAATGGATACGACGGGAAACCTCCAAAACTACGACCCCTTCAAGGGGGTTATCAGCTATCCACAACAGAAGGTCGAGCCGGGAGAAACCCGGAAATCCGGTCCGAGGATGTTCCGGGTGCCCGATTACCAGGTCTTCAGCCACAAATACAACACCCCCAAGGCCTTTCTGGAACAACGCCTGTCGAAAACGGACAACGTCCTTTACGTCGATGGAATGATGGTAATCAAGGAAGGCGACCTGGATCTCTCACGGGTCGAGAAATTTGCGGGAAAGGGCCTCATCCTCATCGGGAAAGGCCATTGCAAGCTCGGGAATTTCCTGAAGCGTGACGGATACGATTCCCAGGACACCGTCCGCATTATCCTCCAGGATGGAAACTTCAACGTCACTGCCGGTTCGGGCGAGGTCGAAATCCATGCCTCGCTCGTCGCCACGACCTTCATCGCCAAGAATGCCTCCCTCAACTTCGAGGAGCTTCGCAACCAGGGAAGCTTCTTCCCGAACGGCAACAAGGTCACCATCCTGGGAAATCTCGTCGTGGACTACCTCAAGACCGACAACGGGTCCTTCGGGGTTCCCAACGACGGTTTCCTGGAGGTGGTCCACGATCCGAACATCTACAACCCCAGCCCCGACCAGGGCAAAGACCCTTACCGGATCAGCATCAGCGAGATGAAAACCTTCTTCAGCATGAACGCCGGGGAGAAATCATTCTGATGGATACCGCCAGATGGTACATCCTGTTCTCCGTGATCATCTGCATGCTTTTCACCTTGACGGTTCTCCACAGATTCACACCCCGGCCGACCGGGGCCGAAACCAACGTTTCCAATACCGATTCGGGGCCCGTCGTTCAGACCACCTGGATGCCCGACCCGGTCAAGAAGACCCGCAAGGAATCCATCCCCGGAAAGGGATTCGATTTTTCCGGAGTTCAGCTTTCCCCTCTTCCGCCCTGTGCATTCAGCATGCCCAGTGAGGAAATGACCGAGGAATGTTTCCGTTCCTTCGGAAAAACCATTTGCGAGGATTCCTCTTCACTCCCGGGAGGGGGCCGATGAGAAGGGGATTCACTTTCGCCGAGATCATCGTCGCGGTTCTCATCGCAGCCATGTGCGCTGCCCCGATCGTTTACATGACCATGTCGAGCCGCAAGGAGACCAGCAAGGCGATCAACTACCTTCGGGCCCTGGAGTTGGCAAACGAAGCGATCGAATGGGCGAGCCTTTCCTCCTTCGAGGAGCTCGAAAAGCTTCAGAACGGCCAGGGTTCACTCCAGGAGCAGAGCGGCTCGGGTTTCACGCCCGTGAAGGTCAACCTGAAACCCCCCGAAAACCAGGACTGGGTGACTGAGGAGGTTGTCGCGGACCAGATCCGCTATTCGGAGCAGTACCTGAACGCTTTCTTCTTCCGGGAAGTAGCCGTGGAAGAGATCGGGGCCGGGAACGGGATCGACGCGGGTCACCTGAAGAAGGTCACGGTTACCGTATTGTGGAACGAGGGGCAGGTTCCCGAGCAGCTTTTTGATGCGAAACGGATGAGGAAGATCACCCTTTCCACCCTTGTCGGAAACGACAAGAAACTGGATTACTAGAATGATGAAACTGCTTTCGGCGGTCGGCTTCAAGAGGTTGGGAATGCGACGGTCAGTCTCTTCCCGACCCGGGCTGACCATGATCGAGATGATCGTCAGCGTGGGTGTGGCGATGATGGCTTTCTTCCTGATCTACAAATTCCTTTCCGGGACCCGGTTCAATTTCATGTATGGGACGGTCAACCTTCAAAACCTCCAGAATGCCAGATTGGCCGTAAACTACCTCAGGCGGGATTTTTCCTCGAGTTGTCCCAGATTCGTCTATTCCACATCGAAACCCGCCAAGAGTTACGTCTTCATCCAGGATGCCCAGCGGGCGGTCTTCCAGAAGCCCCCCGGCTGGGATTCCTCGAACCCCTGCATCCTGATGGAGTTGAGCCCCACGAAACTGGCTTTCCACAGGTTCATCTTCTCGAGCTCGAAGGCCAGTCCGACCGTCGAGCTGGTGCAGTATTCCTTCGATCCGGGCGCCCATACGCTCACAAGGTCGGCCCCTTCGCGGATGATCACCTTCAAGGGTTTCGACCTGGTGGAGTTCAAGGTGTATTTCCACGATCTCAACCCGGCAATTCCCATCCTTTGGGTGAAATTCGTCATCCATGAAGGGGAGGATCTTTACGGGAAGGCCTCCATCGGAACCCCCCTGGAGCTGACAACGAGCATCACCAGCTCGTTCGTCACCGGAAGCCTGAAGAATCTGAACTGGAATTTCGAAACCTACCACGAAAATTGAAAAATTCCGTGAACCTGCGGAAAAGTGGTATCGTCAAAAGAGTGAAAAACCCGAAAGGGAAAAATTGAGGAGGGTGACCATGAACAAGATGAAGCGTTCGATATCGACCCTGCTGGCTTTCCTGATGATCTTCAACCCGATCGTTTTCGAAATCGCGGTATACGCGGAAGAATCTTCGACGATCACCTCGGGGGAAGCGGCCCAGGCCGCCCAGGATTCCCAGGACGGGGCGAACAAGGTGAACGACGCGAACACCACCCTCCAGGACACGAAGAAGGTCAAGACCAAGTGGTACATGGACGGATCGACCAAGGACAAGATCAAGGATGCCAACAAGCAGCTCGATTCCTCCAAGCAACAGGTAGGCGAAGTCAAGACCTCGGCACAGGATGCCGCCAACTCGGTCAAGGATGTCTCCAACGCCGCGACCGGTGATGGAAACACTTTCGAAAAGGTCACCAAGACCGCCGCCGCGATCCAGAAAGCGCTGATAAAAATCGGCCAGCTTCTCCAAAAGATCGGCCAGCTCCTCAAAACGGTCGGCCAGGTACTGGTCACCGTCGGAACCGCCCTGAAGGCAATACCCTATACCGCTGCCATCGGTGCAGCTCTCGTGACGGTGGGCAAGGTGCTCATCAAGGTCGGAACGGTCCTGGATTACATCGGAAAAGCGATCGAGAAGATCGGTCAGACCGCGGCCGATGCCGACAAGAGCTTCTCCGAGCTCTTCAAGGGCGTCGTCGATGCCGGCAAGAAGGGCTGGGAACAGGGTGGAAAGGATGCCGACAAGGCCGAAGCCGATGCGGCAGCCAAGAACGAGGGTGACAAGGCAACCACCAGCAGCGAAGCCAACTCCGGCGAGGAAGACGCCACCGAAACCGACGAGGGTGCCGATACCGAATCCGTCGAAACCCCCGCAACCCCCGACTAGAGAACCCGAAAGCGAACCTTCGGAAAAACCCCGGCCAGTCCGGGGTTTTTCCTTTGTACGCCCGGTAGTGCGAATTCCAAAGTTGGATACCTGTCCGGAACGCACGGCCGAGTTTCCGACAGGTCACGAACCCTTATCAGCAGCGATTCCAGACAATGGTGACGGAAGCGACCCAATCCGAAAAACCACCGGAAGGGAATCGGACCGCGTCCAGAAAAATCGAGATACGGAGTACCGCCATGCGTGATAGCATGATCCATTCGGCAGGGGTTATCACGATGAGCAAACGACAGTTCCGAGTCTCAGGCCACCGATGATCGCATATCCGCTGCTCGCCTTCGTTTTATTCGCTCTCGGCATTCTGGTGCCACCCGGCACCGTCGGTCAGAGTTCGCCTCCCGTCGGGCGAAGTATCTGTCGCAGATATGCCGTGACTCGGATGGGCATTGGATGCGGGTTCCTCCGCCGACCGATTCGCAGATAGCGAGGGGCCGTCTGTTTCCCGAGACCGGCTTGGACCGCCGACTGGCGAAATGGATGCTGCCTGGCGGAACCGTTTTGCCAGAATGCTTCCCGGTCCCGCGACCCTCCGCCGCGTCGAACGCGATGCCTGGCGACTGGTGCATTACGAACGTGGTACCTCTTTTTCGATGCGCAGGCTTTGGACTCTGGCTGCCGAAGCTTTTTTCAGCTCCCTGCGATGAAGCTGTTTCAACATCCTTGAGAGCCTTCACAAATGCAATCGTCCAGCTCGAGCAATGCATGTCGGGCTTTCCGCAAAACCTTCGGGTGGTCCCCGCTCCTTCGCCCGGTGGGACCCACGTTTCGATTCGGACAGGGCGGCGGCTCCTGGGGAATTGCCTCAGGATGCCGAAGCGGCGGCGGTTTCGGGGAACAGCAGTTTCCCGAGGGCTTCCTTCATCTCGGCCCGGGCCTTGAAAAGCCTGGACTTGGCGGTCCCTTCGGGAATGTTGAGAAGCTCCGCCACAACCTCCAGTGGGCGATCCAGGATATAGTGGAGGATCACCACTTCCCGCAGATGGTCGGGCAGGTGCTGGATGGCGAGATGGACCTGGGAGCCCGCTTCCTTCATCAGGATTTCGTTTTCCGGGCCGGGAACGCAGGTTTTGATGGCTGCGCCCAGGACGGTGGGATCGAGAGGGGTGGGAATCCTTTTTCGATGGTGCGAGAGGGCCAGGTTCCTCGCGATGGAAATCATCCATGAGGAAAAGGATTGGGCGGGATTGTGCTGGGAAAGCTTCCGATGGACGAGCAGAAAGGTTTCCTGGGTCAAGTCCTCCGCGTCGGAAGCGTTGCCCGCAAAATGCAGCAAAAACCGGAAAACCATCTCCTGGTGTTTCCGGACAAGGGTTTCGAACGCTTTCAGATCCCCTCGCAGGGATCGCTCGATCAGGCTTCTTTCTTCTGGTGCGGGGCCGGTCATGCTGGGCTCGGAAACCGCGGAAACGGGGGATTCATCCTAATCGGGCCCCTCCGGTCGGTTGAACGAATCACCGGGCGTGGTGACCGTTGTCGATGAGGTACCCGGGGTTGCGGAAGGGGTTACCGGCTGGTCGGAGCGGAAAACCCCGCCCGGAACCAGCTTCAGCATTCTTCCCTCCCAGGTGACCTGGACTCCGCCCCGCAGGACGCGGACCTCGAGCACTCCCGCCCGGAACTCCACGGAAAAGACGGTTCCCGTGACGAGAACCTCCCCGCGCGGTACCGTAACCCGAAAGGAAATCGGTGGGGTGCGCGGTTCGACCTCGACGTCTGCACGTCCCGCCCCGAGATCGAGGCGACCTTCCTGGAAGGAACCCTCCAGTTCGCAAGTGGAGACGGTGACCCCGCCCCTGGCAAGCCGGAAGGTTCCGGTGGTTTTCAGCTTCAACGGCTTGGCATCAGGTATCTGGATGGGTTTCCCAGGTTCGGCCGATACTCCCGGAAGATCGGCGGGGTTCCCCCCGATGAGGGAGCAGGTCCAGCCTTGGAGCTGCTCTGGCCCGGCAGTTGGAACGCGTTTGGGGACCCTCAAAAGGATGGCCTGGCAAAGTATGAAGATCAGGAAACCCGCTGCTCCGTAGAAAACCATTGCGTGCCTGGGGTTGGAAAGCGAAAGGAAGTCCGCCAGCCTTCTGAGGAGAGAGGGCTTTTCTCCGGTTTCAGGAGCCTGATGGGAAGCTTTCTGGACGATCCGCGAAGCCAGGTCGGGAACGGGAACCTTCTGCAGGACCGCAATTCCCCGGTTGAAGGTCTCGTGGACCGAAACTGCGCGTCGGCAGTCCGCACAGGAAGCCGCGTGCTCCCGGACATCGGCCGGGAGGGTCTTGCTTCCGAGGGAGTCGAGGCATTCCTTGCATTCCGAACAGTTCATCGTCTTCCTCCACTGTTCAGACGCATGAATCGCATCCAAGGTTCACGCGGTTCGCGAAAAACATATTCGACGGATCCAGTGTAGCAAAAACGCCTGATCCGCACCACTTTGTTGACGCGGACTGTCGCCGGACAGGGCAATCGCACTTCAAACTGAGAACTGATGCAGAAGGGGATGGTTTGGCTCGACCGCCGGGTGAGCCGGATGGTTTTCGGCCAGCTCAGGCCGTCGGGCCCTCCCTTCCAGGCATCAAAGGCATCCTGTTCGATTGCCCTGTTGTCACCAACTGTCGCCGCCGCCGGATCGAGGAGCAAGGGCAATTGGTGACTATGGCCCCCTTGTCCGAGAGAAAAATTTCACCTATACTGGACCGGTATGATCAGAAAGGTGGTCTGCAATTCCTGTGGAGTGGATTTCGAGGCGGTAAGCCTTCCGAATGTCCGTTCCGTTTTCTGCCCCAACTGTGCCACCGAGGTGAACTTCGACAAGGGAAAGGAAATCGTCGAGATCGGGGGCTACCACCTTCACGACATGCTCGGCCAGGGCGGAATGGGACAGGTCTACCGCGCCTCCGACAAGAGCGGCCGGATGCTCGCTTTGAAGGTAATGGCCCAGGACAGCGCTGAGAGCCCTGAGCTCAGGGAACGGTTTGCACGGGAAATGAGCATAATGGGCTCACTACACCATGAGAACATCGTCGACCTCATCGATCGTGGGGAAACCTCCACCTTCCAGTTTTTCGTAATGGAGCTGGTTGAGGGAACCACCCTCCGCCATCTCATACGCGAAGGACCGATTTCCTCCGAGAAGATCGCCCAGATCGCGATTCAGACCTTCAAAGCCCTGGGATATGCTCACTCCATGGGGATCATCCACCGGGACATCAAGCCCGAGAACATCCTTTTCGACAAGAACGGAATAGTCAAGGTCACCGATTTCGGCCTCGCCCGAAAAGTCTCGTTCGGTTCCTCCGATAGGGGCGTCTCGTTGACCGCCACAAACGCCTTCATGGGAACCGAGAACTATATGTCTCCCGAACAGAAGATCAACCCCAAGGCGGTTTCCCACAAAACCGACATCTACTCGTTCGGGGTCGTCGTCTACGAGATGCTGACGGGGGGAATGCTTCCGATGGGGATTTTCCAGCCCCCTTCCTTCTACAAACCTCTCGATCCGTTCTGGGACTCCTTCACCTTCCGCCTCCTGGACATCAACCCCGAGATGCGCCCGGACAACTGCGAGGAAATCATACTGGAAATCAACCAGTTCCTTTCCTCCCCGCCCAACTCCCCCGAAGGTTCCCAGGTCTCCCGGGTCGCTCCACCCTCCCGCCCCGCAGGCTTGCCGGGCCAGATCCCCACCAGGGGAAGAAACAAAAACGATTCCGCCGCCGAGATGCTCGAAGTGTCGCAGCGAATGAGAAATCGCCTCGAGGACTTGTTCAACGAAGCCCACAAGAATTACGAGGCCGGGAACTACGAAGTCGCACTCGAGTTGTGGGACAACGCCCTTCCCCTGACCACCACCGACGACGATCGTCAGGGGATCAACGAGTGGAAAAACCTCTGCCTGGAAAAGCTCAACCGAAAGCCACAGGCGAAAGAGGAACTCGTGGTACTCCTCTGTCCTGGATGCCACAAGCCTTTTCACGTTGAATCCGGGGTTCTGGACCGGTTCGAGTTTTCCTGCCCGAGCTGCGCCGCCGTCCTCCAATACGACAAAGTCCGGAAATGCGTTACCGGGCAGAAAACCCCGCCTGCGGCGGTCTCGACCGGGCAACCTGAGCGTCCGAAGGGGGAGTCCCCCGAAAGGACCGGAGCGAGAAGCGGATGGTTCGCCAACCTCAGGTTCTGGCTCTTCTACCTTCTGCTCGGCTTGATCGCTTTCGATTGGTACGAGCCCGGGCTGCTCGACCGCGCGATCGCGATTTTTCTGAATCTTGTTCCAAGTTCCGGTTCCATGATGAGCCCCGCAGTGCTCGTGCTTTATCTCCGGTTCATCGGCCACATTTTTCTCATCCTGATCGGATGTTCCTACCTGTACAGCCTTTACGGTTCTCCGGAATCAGCCGAAAAGGAGGAAAGGACAAAGATCCAGATCGGCGGGAAAAGGTAGGATGTCGAACCGGAAAATCTTTCTTCTCTTTCTCTTCGGAGTGGTCACTTCGTTTTCGGCCGTGATCTTCGCTGGAGATCCCGGGGTCGGTGGAATCGAGGTCCGGGATGGGGAGCGGTTCTACCACCGACTCAAACACCTTCGGGCCAAAAGGCCCCAGGATGCCGAGAATACCCTGCAGATCGCCAACCTTTACTACAGTTTTCAAATGCAGGACGAGGCGATCAAGGAGTACCGGCGATGTTTGAGGATCGACCCCGAGAACCTCAACGCGAAGTGGTTCCTGAGCCAGATCCTGGTGGAAAAAGGCTACTTCGAGGAAGCATTCCGGCTGACCCGGGAGATCATGAACAAGAAGCCGCGCGATCCCGAGGTATATGCCTGGGCGGGCGAGATACTGATGAAAATGGAAAAGGTCGATCTCGCCGAGGACTATTTCGCCAGGTGTGACGAGCTCCTGCTCCTTGTCGACCCGGGGAGAAAGGACCCCCGGAGAAAGAAATACCCCGGCTTCCAGAGGCTGACGCCTTGAGCCTGGGGCCGGGGATAGATCTTCCGGAAAATCCTATTTCTTGATTTTATCTTTGAGAGCCTTGAGGTCGTCTTCGACCGACTTGTCGGATTCGAGCTGCTCGAACTTTTCATCGAGCGAGGCTTTTTCGAGTTCGGTTAGGGCTCCCGCCATCGCTTCGGTTTTCGCGACCTTGTCGGCCATTCTCTCGAAGGCGTCGAAGAGATCGGCTTGCTCGTTCATCGAGTTCACCGAGTCGGAGAGGTCGATCTTGGTTTCAGCACGCTTCTGCCGGGTGATCATCAATTGGCGCTTGTTCTTGGCTTCCTCGATCTTCACCTCGAGTGCTTTGAAGCTGGTTTTCAAAAGATCGACGGCTTTCCGCTGTTCCTCCAGCTCCTTTTTGAGGGAGTCGGCGATTCCCTGGTAGGATTTCTTGCGGCGGAGGGCTTCCCGGGCCAGTTCGTCGCTCTTCTTTTCGAGGGCGAGAAGGGCTTTGCTCTCGTATTCGGTGCAGAGTTTGTCGTTGTCCTCCACCTTCCGTTCGAGGAACTTTTCATCCTTGATCGCGCGGGCTATGTGGAGCTTGATCTCGCGCATGTTCTCGTTCATGTCGGCAATGATCTGGTCGAGCATCTTTTCGGGATCCTCGGCTTTTTCGATCAAAGCGTTGAGGTTTGACCGGATGATGAGCGATATTCTCTTGAAAATTCCCATGGGGACCCTCCTTGTATTTGAAATTCGTTCAGACTGGATAACGCAATTTGCTTGCCAGAAGGCCTGGGGTTGAAGAAATGCCGATGGCAGGCTTCTTGGCGAGGTTCACTGGAAAATGGGTGCGCCAAAACTGTCGTCATTTTCCTGCGCGAGGAATTTCCCCTTGGCCGCGCCTGATGCTGATTTTCAGCACGGGAAGGAAAGACCTGTGTCACGGGTGGCGCAAAAGGGGTTTCATTGGGAGTCCAACTCCTCTTCCACTTCGGAAAACCACTCCCTACCGAAAACGTGGCTCAGAATTCCTTTGAAAGACAAAAGGATCGGAGGCGGATCTGGGGATGAAACGCAGAAGGGGGCAAGCCGGAGGTTCAGCCGCCATCCGGTCGGGGTCTTGTCGATCGTAAGTGGAAACAGTGAACACCAGAGGGGTTTCAGGCTCTCGGGCCCCGTCCCCAAATCCACCGCGAGGCGATGAACCGAGCAAAGGATCGTCCCAACCCCATTCCGGAAAGAAAATGGACACGGGTGGTTGGTCCCGATTTCCCTGATATGCCATTTCCCCTCATACTTCTCACAAAACCCTCCACGAAGGAATTCCGCATGATTCTCCGGAACCAGAGGGAGGATCGCCGAAAGCCGGTTGTTGAGGAGCTCTACCTCGTCGTCTCCGAGGGGTGAACCGAGGTCCCCGATCCGGCAACACTCACCCCGGCACCGTCCCAGGTCGCAGGAGAACCTGGTTCCCCATGCCTCCTCGGATATGATCACATCCCCGATCATGCGCATCCCTTGCACCTCCCGGAGCCTGCGGCGAACCGAATATCGCTGGGGAAACACGCATTCGAAGGATTCCCCAGAAAATGGAAATCCGCCAGGTTCAGGTATTATAATCGAAAAAAGACTTTTCCCTCCTTTTCCCGATTTATTTCTCAACGGGGTTGGGAAAACCCCGAACTCCGTCGATAATTCTCCAGATGGGAACAGTAGATAACTACATTCTTGTCACCGCGGGGATATTGGTCCTCCTCGTGGTGGCGCGGATATTCTTCCAGAAGCGCATCTCGGGGGGAGGAGCCGACCTGGAGGTCCAGGAAAAGCGGGGCCGGGACGAGCCACCCCCACTCAAAGAGACCGTGAAATCCTTTGCGGGTCAAAGTGGTCGGAAAGCCGAAGAAGCCCCCCCCGCTCCGAGCGCTCCTGTCCACATTCCAGAAGAGGGCGCTCCAGAGGAGTCCCCAAAACCGGGGTCGGAGTTTTTCGCCCAGCCCCGGGAATCCAGGAAGGTCGGCGAGGAAGGCGGGGTTTCGGGCCCCCTCCCGCGGGATGCCGAACTGTCCGAGGAGGGGATCATCGCGACCCTGACCGATTTCTCGGCACCCTTCACCCAACGGATCGAAGCCATCAAGGCTGCGGGGATGGGGAAGTTCAACTCCGCGGTTCCCGCCTTGATCGACATCCTATACGAGCCTGACCCGAACATTTCCGCCGCCGCCGCCGAAAGTCTTGGAACGATTGGAGATCCCAGGGGGATTGAGCCCCTGCTCGAAATCACCAAGCGGAACGATTTCAAGTTGATGCAGGAGATACCCCAAGAGCTCAGGGCCCTCCATCCCTCACCCGAGGACGGGGAGAACCCCCCCGCTCCGGAAGATCCCGGCCAGGATGCGAATCCCTTCAAATACAAGGAACTCACCGTTTTCAAGATCGATCTTCTTCCGAAGGAATACTTCCAGCAGGATGGAACGCCGATCCCTAGAAAAGAACTGGTCGCGAAGGGGCTGAAGGACAACGACCAGCAGTTGCGGAAGATGGCGGCCAAGGCCGCGATCGGAATGAAAGATCCCGAGATCGTCAAACCGCTGATGGAAGCGTTGAAGAATCCTTTCGAAGTGGAATCCGTCCGCTTTCTGGCGGCGGAAGCACTGGGGGAATCGGGTGACGAGACCGTGGGGGGCGCACTCCTAGAGGCACTCAAGGATACGAATGTGGCCGTCAGGTATTCCGCCGCGGCGGCGCTCGGGAACTTCTCCGGAAAGACCGCGGTGGACGCGCTTGTAAAAGCCATGCAGGACGAGAATGAGTTCGTGAGATCCTCCGCCGCCTATTCCCTGGGGCAGGTAGGCGGTCCCGTTGCCCTTGGAGTCCTCTTCGATTCGATGAAAGACGGGAACGAGGTCGTCCGGTTCTCCATCGCCAAAGCAGTCTCCGCTTATGACAGCGGAGCGGTGATTCCCGAGGTCCAGAAGAGATGGGAATCCGCCGGCCGGAACGAAAAGCTTACCCTGGTTGAGGTTCTGGGCCAGAGCAAGAGCGAAGCTGGAGTGGGATTGCTGCGGACCTCCCTGAAGGATTCTGACGTGGAAATCAGCTACCGGGCTTCGATGGCCCTGATGGGGAACGAAAATCTCGAGATCCTTGACGAGCTGATCCAGGCTTCCCAGAGATACGATACCGAACTCCTCGCATGGTTGAAGGTCCATGGAAAATCCGGAATAAAGCTCGAGGGCTCGGTCGCCCGGGCGGCAAAGGGCGGGGCCGGTTTCATGGGCACGCCCGGCCACGATGCCGGGGGACGGCGGGGAGGGGCATCCTCGGAGTCCCTGGAAAACCTTGCCAAGAACCTCCGTGACCCAAGCTCGAACGTCAGGGGTTCGGCGGCCAACAATCTCGGTGAATGGGATACTCCGGTCGCTCTCGAAATCCTGACCCCGGCGCTTAAGGACGATGACCAGTTCGTCAGGGCCACCGTGGTCACGGCTCTTGGGAAGCTGGCAAAGAAGCTCGGGAACGAAGCGGTCTTCGATCTGTTGAAACCTCTCGTGGGCGATCCCTCGGACGAAGTGCGATACAGCCTGGCCAAAGCCCTTGGGGCATTTCCGAGAAACGCGTTCGCGATCTCGATCCTTTACCAGATCGTGGAAAAGGACCCTGCCCGCGATGTCCGACGGGTTGCCAAGGGCATCCTGCAGGAATGCCTGAACGAGAAGCAGAAGGAGCCAACTCCGGGAGGACCGGGAGGCCCGGGGGCCGGTTCCTGATCGTGCCCTGACGGGGCCCTGACGGGGCTAGCGCGGGGGGATCACTCGTCGTCGCGTTTCAGGACGGCCATGAAGGCCTCCTGGGGGATTTCGACGTTTCCGACCATCTTCATCCGACGTTTCCCTTCCTTCTGCCTTTCGAGGAGCTTCCGCTTGCGCGTGATGTCACCGCCGTAGCATTTCGCGATGACGTCCTTTCGGTAGGGAGCGATGTTCTCGCGGGCGATGATCTTCGAGCCGATCGCGGCCTGAAGGGGAATCTGGAACTGGTGGCGGGGAATGAGCTTCCGGAGCTTCTCTACGACGCTCCGGCCGCGGTAGACGGCGCGGTCCTTGTGGCAAAGGAAGGAGAGAGCGTCCATCGGTTCGGTGTTGACGAGAATATCGACCTTGGTGATGTCGGAAGCCCGGTAGCCGATGTGCTCGTAATCCAGCGAGGCATAACCCCGGGAGCGGCTCTTGAGCTTGTCGTAGAAGTCCACGATGATCTCCGCGAGCGGGAGATCGAAAGAGATGGAGACCCGCATCTCGGAGATGAACTCCATGTGCTTCATGGTACCGCGGCGGTCCTGGCAGAGTTCCATGATCGTTCCGATGTACTCTTTGGGCATGAAGATCATGGCGTGGACGAAAGGTTCCCTGATCTCCTGGATGGCGGTAAGGTCAGGCATCTTCGCTGGGGAATCGATCTCGACGACTGTTCCATCGCTCTTTTCGATCTGGTAGACGACGTTGGGGGCGGTGGTGACCAGGTCGAGGTCATACTCCCGCTCCAGCCGCTCCTGGACGATTTCCATGTGAAGAAGCCCGAGGAATCCGCAGCGGAAACCGAAACCGAGCGCGAGCGAGTTCTCGGGGACATAAGACAGGCTCGAGTCGTTCAGGGTGAGTTTTTCGAGCGCGTTCCGAAGCTCGTCGAAATCGTTCGCCTCGACAGGGTAAAGGCCGCAGAAGACCATCTGCTTGGCTTCCTTGAAACCCGGGATCGGTTCGACCTTCTCCTGGATGGCATGGGTGATCGTGTCGCCAATCTTGACGTGGCCCATCTCCTTGATCGTAGCGCAGATATAGCCGACGTTTCCCGTTTCGATCTCTTTCTTTGCGAGAGGCTTGGGGGTGAAAACACCCACCTCGATGATTTCGAAGACCGATCCGGTGGAGACGAACCGGATCTTGTCACCCAGTTTCAGTGTTCCGTCGACCACGCGGCAGTAGACCACGACCCCCTTGTAGGAATCGTACTTCGCATCGAAGACCAGCGCCCTAAGCGGCGCTTTCGGGTCACCCGATGGAGGGGGGACCCTTGGGATGACTGTGGCAAGGAGTTCGGGGACACCTTTTCCTTCCTTGGCCGAGGTCTCGATCGCGTCCGAGCAGTCGAGACCTATGAGAGTCTCGATTTCCTTCTTGACCTTTTCGGCGTCGGCGGAGGGAAGGTCGATCTTGTTGATCACGGGAATGATCGCCAGGTCATGGGCCAGCGCCAAAGTGACGTTTGCCATCGTCTGGGCTTCCACCCCCTGGGTTGCATCGACAACCAGGATCGCACCTTCGCAGGCCGCGATCGAACGGGAGACCTCGTATGAGAAGTCCACGTGACCCGGGGTGTCGATGAGGTTGTAGGTATACTCCTCCCCGGACGGGGTATGGTAGATCATCCTTACCGCCTGGGCCTTGATGGTGATTCCCCGCTCCCTTTCCAGGTCCATGGAATCGAGGAGCTGGTCACGCATCTCCCGTTTGCTGACAGTCTCGGTGGTTTCCATCAGGCGGTCGGCAAGGGTCGACTTCCCATGATCGATATGGGCGATGATGCAGAAATTCCGTATGTTCTTCTGTGACAAAGCGTTTCCTAATAGTGCCCGAAAACCAGCCGGTTGAAAAGGTGTTTGGCGACCCAGAGAACCAGCAGTGCGAAGATGATGGCTATGATGCCAAAAACCAGCTGCGTAATCAAGTCCTTGTGTTCCGCCCAGAAAATGTTGTTCAGTTTCGGCTGGACGTTGGAATCATTGGGGTTGTAGATCAGGACGCGCCGGAAGAACTCCTCGGACTTCTCGAAATCGCCCTTGGCAAAGGCGCGGTCGCCGAAGAAATGCAGGGCATTGACCATCATTCCACGGGCCTCGGCCTCGTTGGGCTGGAGATTCAAGACCTCCTCGATCTTTGGAAGCGCTTCGTCCCACTTGTCGTTCTGCGCCAGCCCCCTGACCTCGCGCAGAAGGACCGCGCTCCGGCTGGGCTTCAGGAAATGAACCCGGTTGTTCCCCTGTTCGGAAACCACCAGGATCTCGTCATTCCGGAGGGCAAGACCCCTCGGCCAGTAGAGTTTTCCCATTCCGGAGCCCCGGCTGATCGGGAAATTCTTGACGAACATGCCTTTCGACGTGATCTCCACGATCCTGTGGTTACGGCTGTCGCTGATGAGGATGTCGCGGTTGGGGAGAAGAGTCATGTAGGAGGGCTCGTTCAACTCCCCTTTCCGGTTCCCCTGGGAGCCGTAACCCCAGAGAAGTCGACCATCGACGTTCCAGCACGCGACCTGATGGAAGGTGGGGTAGGAGACGAGGACCTCCTTCGGCCCGATCCAGAGTACCCCCTTCGGGGCGATCGATTTCAGCTCCTTCTTCTTGGTCTCTTCCTTGTAATGGATCTCCCGCTGGAACCTTCCCTCGGAGTCGAATATCTGGACCCGCCTGTTCCCCGTGTCGGCGACCGCGATCCAGCCGTCATCGTTCACGTCGATGTCCGCTGGAATGTCGAGGAGCCCCTGTATTCGCCCCGGACCGCTCAGCACACCGATCAGTGACGCCGAAGGGTAGTCGAAAACGAGGATACGGTGATTTCCCGAGGTGGTAACAAAAAGCCGATTCTTTCCATCGAGCGCAAGACCCGCGGGTTTGTCCAGAAGGGGGGACCCGGTGGCGAAGATGTTTGCCGGCATTACTGCGGCATCCGGTGGGATTGCCTTCTCGATCGGTTTGGTCGCCGAGGCCGGCGCGGTCCCGCTCGCGGTTTTTGCCGGGGTGGGGGAGGGAAGGAGAGAGATGAACCGAAGAAAGGTGCCGTCAGGCTTCAGGACCTGGATCCGGTTGTTTTTCTGGTCGGCGACGATTATCTCCTGGCCTGGACCAAGGACGAGGTCTTCGGGGGAAAGGAACTCCAATTCACCCTTTCCCTCGTAGCCCACCGTGGAAAAGTTCGCGAACTCGAGGGCGGAAAGTGGGGAAAGGCTGGAAAGAAGCGTCACAAGGACGAAAACAAAAACTTTCCTCCGCGCGATCGGTTGCAGGGGGAAACATGGCGCAATCGCATTGGGAAGTGAAGGAAGCGGAGGCCTTTGGGGGGAAATCAATCGTTGACCTCCTCGATCTGGGCGAAGGTCTGGTACCGATCCTGGCTCAGCTTCTCCTCGCGGGAAACCCCGTTCGTGGTGACGATCCGGTAAGCGTCGATCGTGTATCCGGTGACACCGGGTTTCACGACTTTCCGCTCATTCCCCTTCAATTTCGGGTTCTTCTTTTTCTGGACCTCGAAGGGGTGCTTCACCTCGTTGCGGGTCACCACCTCGATCTTGTCGAAAGGTTTCTTTTCGCAGAAAAGGGCGACCCGAACCCAGCCCTTCCCCGAAGAAGCCGAAATCAGGATTGGAAAGCCGAGGGTGTTCCGGATCCGGAAATCCTTGGCCCCCCAGACGACGGCGGCATCCAGCCCCCGTTGGGCGTAGGGGATGCCGTCATAGATGGAGTGGTTGTATCGTTCGAGGATCTTCAGGTTGGCCAGGAGAGCGTTCCGGTAGAGGGTGGTGCTGACCTGGCAGATCCCGCCCCCCATTCCCGGGATGACCTTTCCGTTGCTGATGACGCCTGCCATCTGGAAGCCGTTCTTCCGGTTCCGTTCTCCGACGGTCTTGTTGAAGCTGAACTCCTGGCCGGGTTGGATGACGACCCCGTCAATCTTCCCCGCGGCGATCCGGAGGTTGGTGTTCCGTCCCTCGTCATCGGAATGCCCGGAATGGAGGGTCTCGAAACTGGTCAACATCAGGTTGAAACCGAACTTCTTCCTTTCGGAATCGAAACTTCCGGGGTCTTCCGCCGGTTTTATCACGAGGGGAAGGTTGAGCGTCGGGGACCCAGGGTTCGTTTGGAGTTGTTTTTCCAGGTTTTTCAACGTTTCATCGGGATCGAGAACCATCCGGGGAATTCCGCGGCTCAGCCTCAGTAGCTGACCCTTTCCGTCTGTCTGCGGTGAAGCTGCCTGGGTGGCCTGGTTGGCGTCAGGGAGAGGAATCCCGCTCAGGAGGTTGCGGGCGAGCTCGACATCGGCCTTGCACTCCACGATCCCATCGCGGACGGTGCGGAATTTCAACAGGGGTTGGGCGGGAAAGGCGAAGGTCCGGTTTTCATGGATGAATGTGAGGTCCACGTTCCGGGTCTGGAAACTCTCCCCTGGTTTGGGCATGGCGGCCTCCTGCGCGGAAGTGGCTGGTTGGGTTCCCGAAACACTCCCCTGCGGGGGCGGCAGGGAAGGGGTTGCCCCGGGGGCGACTGCCTCTGGAGGTTGCGGAACTACCCCTGGGGGCTGGTTCTGAAGCCTCATCACTCCCCAGAAGATGAACCCGAGAACGAATGCAAGAAGGAAAACCCCCAGGATCCTGATCAATAAAGCTCGCATGATACGACTCCAGATTGGCGGGTCATTCCTCTTCGGCCTTCAAAGACCGGGTCATGAGATTCAGGGCGGCTTCGGTCGGAGGGAGACAATCGAAGAGGACCCTGCATATCTCTTCGGTAATCGGGAGCGGAATGGTTAGCCTTTTCCCCCATTCTCTGGCCATACGGGCGGTTTCGACCCCCTCATAGACCATGTGGGTTTCCGCTGCGAGTTTTTCCCGGGTCTTTCCCTTAAGGACCGCGACCCCAAGTTGATGATTCCTCGAAAGTGGGGAGGACGCCGTTGCCATGAGGTCTCCAAGGCCGGAAAGGCCATAGAAGGTGGCGGGCTTTCCCCCCATCCGGGTTCCAAGCCGGACCATCTCGTGAAGGCTCCGGGTCATGTAGGCGGCTTTTGCGTTCTCGCCCAACTCGAGGGCATCGACGATTCCGGCTCCGATGGCGAAGATGTTCTTGAGCGCTCCCCCCAACTCGACACCGATCCGGTCGGTGTGGCTGTAGACGCGGAAGTTCGGGGCGGCGAAAGCCGCTTGCAAAGCCTGGGCGAAGGATTTGTCCGGACATGCGATCACCGTCGCCGCCGCTTTTCCCGCCCCGATTTCGCCTGCGAGATTGGGCCCGGAGAGGCAGGCGATGCGATCCTCCGGCGCACCCGATTCGACCCCGAGAGTTTCGAGAAAGACCTCGGAAAGGCGCTTTCCGGAGTCGATCTCGAGTCCTTTTCCCGCGTTGAGGATTCCCTGGCGGGAGGTGAGAAACGGAGAAATCTCCCGCAGTATTCCCCGAAGATGCGCTGAAGGAACCGCGAACAACAGGACATCGGAACCTTCCACGGCATCCCGCAGGGTGGTCGTTGCGGCGAGGGCCGGGTTCAGCGCAATTCCCGGCTGGAAAAGCGGATTGCGGTGTTCGCGGACGATTCCCTCCGCCGCTTCGGGTTCGCGGCACCAGAGAGTGACGCCATGCCCACGGTTGGAAAGATGATTTGCGAGCACCGTGCCCCAGGAACCCGCTCCGATGACGGCGAACTTCATCTCACTTCCCCTTTCTGCCTTGGGGTTGGCTTTCGGTCGGTTCTCCGGACGAAGCCGGTGTCGAAGCGCGTTTTGGGGAGCGGAGCGAAAGTTCTTCTCCCTTGATGAGCCGGAGAATGTTCGCCTTGTGTTTGAAAACGATGAACGTGGCGATGAATCCCGAAAAGACGGTGAGGCGCATGAACCACTCCTCCCCGCCCTCTTTGAAGTAGAAAACCAGGAAGGGGAGAGCCCCCGCCCCAACGATCGACCCGAGCGAAACGAACCCGGAAATGACCAGGATGAGCAAAAACACGGCCATTGCGATGATCGAGGCTTTCGGTGCCAGGCCCAGGAAAACGCCCAGGCCCGTAGCTACGCCCTTCCCGCCCTTGAACCCGACCCAGAAGGAAAGAGTGTGCCCGGTCAACGCCGCCGCTCCCGCGAAGATCTTCGTTTCCATCAATGATTCGGGAGCCGCGATGTACCACTGGGAAAGCATCACGGCAAGGAAGCCCTTCATGATGTCGATGGAAAGCGTGACCGCGAAGGGGATTCCCCCGAGGATCCGGTACACGTTGGTCGCCCCCATGTTCCGGCTTCCGTGTTTGAATACGTCGGTCTTGTAGACCAGGAGCCCAAGCCAGTACGCAGTGGGAATGGATCCCAGCAGATATCCCAGGACAAGGGCAAACAGGAACGGATGATCCATCAGCCCCTCACGAGGAAACCTGAAGCTTCACCGGCCATCCCTCGAAGGTGGCTTCCTGCCGGATGAGGTTCAGGATATACCTTTGATAGGAGAAATGCAGCTGTTGGGGCTGGTTGCATTTCAGCCTGAAGATGATGGGTGGACCGTGAAGCTGGACCAGATTGGACAGCCTGAGCGGTCTTCCACCAACAGAAGGCGGAGGCTGGATGGTGGTGGCTTCGAAAAGCATCGTCTTGAGACGCTCGGGCGGGATCTTCACGCTTCCCGCTTCTTTGACCTTGTCGATCGCGTCGAAGATCTTGTCGAGTCTGAGGCCGGTTTTGGCGGAGACAGAAATCACCGGGGCGAAGTCCAGGAGGGGAAACTCCCTTCGCGTGAGCTGGAAGGCGTTTTTCCAGATTCTCGACTGGTCGGCCGAACCGCCTTCCTCACCCTTCCGGATTCCATGGCGGACATCCCACTTGTTCCACACCACGATACATCCCGAGCCCGATTCGATGATCCGGGCGGCGATCCGCTTGTCCTGTTCCGCGATCATCCCTTCGCTCGAGTCGAGGAGAAGGATGGCGATATCGGTCCGTCGGATGGCCTCGAGCGTCCGGAAGACGGAAAACTGCTCGACGGATTCCTTGTTGCGCGCGGGTCTTCTTAGCCCCGCGGTGTCGACGAAGCGGTACTTCCTCCCGCCTTTTTCGACCGTGACGATGATAGTGTCGCGGGTCGTTCCAGGGACATCGTCGACGATGGACCGGTCTTCGCCCAACAACCTGTTGAAGAGGGATGACTTGCCCACGTTTGGTTTTCCCACGATCGTGATCCGGCTCGTTGAGTCCTTTTCCGCCTCTTCGGGAACCGTGACGGGGAACCCGGCAACCACGGCATCGAGAAGGTCCGCAACGCCATGGCCGTGGACGGCCGAGATCGGGAAGATCGGGTCGAAGCCGAGCTTGTGGAACTCCCAGAGGGAGGATTCATCCTGGGGGTTGTCGAGCTTGTTCACCGCTAGGAAAAGGGGTTTTTCTCCCGCCGATTTTCGAAGAAGGTCGAGGATCTCCCGGTCGTGGGAAAGAAGGCCGTCGCGGGAATCGCAAAGAAGGACGATCGCATCCGATTCGTTGATCGCGAACTCGACCTGCGCCCGGATGGCCGCCTGAACGCTTTTCTTGTCGTCGGGGTCGAGGCCGCCCGTGTCGACGACGGCAAAATTCCGGCCATTCCAGGATGCAACGGCGTAGTTCCTGTCCCGGGTGACTCCCGGGGTCGGGTCGACGATCGCGTGGCGGTAACCGACGATCCGGTTCATCAGGGACGATTTTCCCACATTTGGTCTTCCGACGATCGCGACAACGGTTTCGAAATCCATGCGCCCTCCTAGAGAAAACGTGATTCTACCAGAATCCCCCCAGCGGGTCAACCGCCTCCGCCCGTCTGCAGCAGGGGGGACACCCGACCAGTTTCCGAAACCGGTCGGGTGTCCCCATTTCCCGGTTTTCCGGGTTCACGTTGACACGGGAGGGGGCATTTGTTACCCTGACGTCGGTTCAAATGATCCTTTGGAGGGTGCGGTGATCGACATTTCGAGTTTGGTTCCGCTTCAGGACCTCGACCTCGCCATCGGCAAGATCGACGCGAAAGCCCGCCAGCAAGAAGAAAAGGTCGCCAAGCTGGAAGGCGAGATCGCCAAGGAATCGGCCCTGGTCGAGAAGAAGGAAGCCCTCCTCAAGAAAATCCAGCTTCGGAAACGCGATCTCGAGGGAAAGAGCGCCTCCGCCACCGACAGGATCCGGTCGGGGGAACTCAAGCTCAAGAGCAGCGGCCTCAGCCCGAACTCCTACCTCGCGCTCGAAAAAGAGATCGCCACCGCGAGAGATGAGAACTCGGATCTCGAGACGAAAATTCTCGAGGACATGGAAAAGGTCGAGGTTCTCCAACAGGATATAGAAAAGAGCCGGAAAGTCGTGGCAGGCAGGAAGGTCCAGCTGGAGGAGTTCAGGAAGAAGATCGCCGACCAGAAGGGCGAAATCGAACGAGAGAAAGATCTTCTTCGCACCCAAAGGAACCAGGCTTCCCTCAAGATCGATTCCAAGATCCTTGAAGTCTACGAAACCCTCCGCTGCAAATCGAAGGGGCAGGTGATCTGGTTCGCCGAGACCCCGGGTTGTCCCTCCTGCGGATTCAGCTTTCCGAAGGGGTTCACCACCATGCTCGTCGGTTTGAAGAATGAGGCCGAGCATTGTCCCAATTGTTCCATGCTCATCAAATGGGTAGGAATTCGCGATGGCGTTTTCTGATTCGGGAAGGGTTTTGCCGCGCACGGGGCTTGGCAGGGTCCGATTTCCCGGGGGTTGTTTTTCCCTGTTTCTGGCTTTCGCATTTTGCTTTTCTTCCGCTTTTTCCGGCTTCGGGCAGACCGCTTCAAGTCCTCAGGTTTCTCCCCAGCCCGTCATCCAGGCCGACAGATACCTCGCGGACGACGCGGGCCTTGTCAAAGACGCGGTTCGCGGGCAACTCCTCGTCGCCTGCCGCGAAATCGAGGAGTCCCTCAGGATCAGGATCCTGATCAAGACCGAGTTCCTCGACGACATGACGAAATTCACCCAGCGGGTCGAGACCTTCTTTTCGGAATGGATTCGTTCCATCGGTTTCGACAAGCGTGGAATCCTGCTCTACACGGGCCTCCCCCGGGATTCCCTTACCGGCAAGTTCAACCTCCGTGTCGGGATCGGACTGAAATACCTGATCACCAAGGAAATGGGCGAGAAGATCCTCCAGCAGGTCATCGTCCCCAACAATGCCGAAAACAATGACGGAAAGGGCTTTCTCGAAGGAGTTCTCACCATAAAGCGGATGCTGCTCGATGAGCTGAAGCGCGAGGACCAAAGACGGTCCGTGCCCCTCGCCCCGTTCGATCTGAAGGGCTTCCTGTGGGCCTCGAAAGAGATCCTGCTGGCCCTGGTTGTGGGCATCTTCCTTTGTTACATCGTCTTCTTCGTCGAGAAGTGCCCCCGGTGCAACGGGGCCCTCCGCAGTTCGTACGAGGTTCTGAAGGAACCCGGGGTGAACACGCTCGGGCTTCGCCGGAAACTCTTTTCCTGTGAAAGGTGCGGTTTTTCCCGGCGCAAGAAGGAACCGATCTACCCTCCCGGAAAGGCCGGTTTCTGGATGTGGCTTTCCGGAACCCGCCGGAACGTGAAGATCCAATCATCCGCTCAGGGCATTCCCGGCGATTTTTCCGCCGAAGATAGACGCAATCCCCCCGAGTGATGTAGAATTGCTTGGCGGAACGGCTGGTCGGTCGCGTTCTTCGCAAGAAGGATGAGGAAAGTCCGGGCTCCGCAGGGCAGGGTGCTGGGTAACACCCAGGCTTCGGGGGAGGAATCCTCCGGGGACGGAAAGTGCAACAGAGAGCAAACCGCCGATGGCCCCGCAAGGGGATCAGGCAAGGGTGAAACGGTGCGGTAAGAGCGCACCAGGCGGTGGGTGACCACCGTTCTTGGAAAACCCCGCCTGGAGCAAGATCAAACAGGGGGAGGGGCTGCCCGCTCCGTGAAAACCCCGGGTTGGTCGCTGGAGGTTGCGGGAAACCGTAATCCAAGACGGATGACCGACACCCGAAAGGGTACAGAACCCGGCTTACAGGCCGTTCCGCCTTTTTCCAACCCCGGTTCCGGAACGCGGGTTTCAAGGGGGAGTCTGGATGAGCATCGTCGAAGATGCCGGGGATTACTACGATTACGAGAGGGCTATCTGCGGCGGCTACGGCCTCGAGCCAGTCGACAAGGCTGCACTGGAACCCCTTGTCCTGCGGAGGTCCGTGGTCTGGGATGCCCTGGCCGGAAAGACGCTGACCGTTCAGCAGCTCGAGGACTCCTTTTCCGAAGGCGGGACTGACCGGAAGATTTTCTCCGATTTCCTCGCGGGAAGCGCATCGAACCCCATCAGGTGCAGGGTGGCGAAGAACATCCTCTGGGACACGATCCGGGCCATATCCTTCCAATCCTTCGAATACATCCGGTTCAACATGCCCCAAGACCGGGATTCGGCCGCAAGATCACTCGGGATCCTGTTGGCGTTGAAAGCAGAGGTTGAACGGGACGGGGACTGTTGTGACCAGCTCCGGGAAAGGTTGGCGTCCGAGGTCGGTCATATCGGGAGTTGGCTGAATATCCGTCACCTCAGCTTCCGGGAGGGAAAATTCCTTCCCGCTCCCGAACCTGCCGACCCGACGAAATGGGTAATCCTGGGAATCGCGGTTCTTGTCGGCCTCGGAGCGATGTTCCTGCGGTGATTCCGCGGGAAAGGGCCGGGGAAGAAGCTCGCCTCAGCTTTCGGAAAAACTGGTCCAGCATTCGGGTGACTCCCAGACCTTGACCCGTCGGACCTTCACCTGCGGCAATCTCGGTTTGATCTCGCGGAAGAAATGGGCGGCCAGGTTCTCCGAGGTGGGATTGACGACGTCGAAGGGAGCTGTTTCATTGAGGTTAACGTGGTCGTACCGGTCCACGACTTCCTTGAAGGTCTTTTTAAGGATCGTGAAATCGATCGACATTCCGATATCGTCGAGGACCGCGGTTTCCACGGTTATCGCCGCAACGAAACGGTGGCCGTGCAGTTTTTCGCACTTTCCCTTGTAGCCGCGAAGATAATGTGCCGCGTCGAAATGGACCTTTACCTGTGCCCGAAACATGTCTTTCTCCCTTCATTACCCCGGTTCACTCCTCAGGGGTTCCCGAAACCGCACGGATTGCCTCCCCGACGAGGAAGAGGGATCCTGTCACACATATTACCCCGTCCGCAGGGACGAGGCTTTTTGCCAGGTCGAGGGCTGCCGGAAGGTCCGATGTCTCGCGCCAGGAGCTTCCCGATCCCTTGATGATCCGTACGATCGACCCGGGGGCAGCCCCCCGCGGGTGGCGGGATCGGGTGGCGATGAAAAGATCGGTTCCCGGAAGCAGTTCTTCGACGATTCCGGCCACGTCCTTGTCGCAGGAGGTCCCGATGATGACCACCCGTTTCCGGTTTCCAAAATGCTTCGACAGTCCCGTCCTCAATGCTGCGGCCGAGGACCGGTTCTGCGCCCCGTCGACGACAAGGAAGGGGTGTTGCGATAGGATCTGGAATCTCCCCGGCCACTTGACCGTCTCCAGCCCGTTCCTGACCGCCTCGTCGGGGATGGAGAACCCAAGGCTCTTCAGTGCTGTGATGGTCTGGAGCGCGGTGCAGGCGTTCTCAAGCTGGTGCTCCCCCAGCAGGGGAAGCCGGCAATGGCGAAAGGGGCCGTAGGAAAAACCCTGGTTGTGTAGATCCGAATCCTCCGCCTCCCAGCACCGCTCCACGAACACCATCCGGGCGCCCATTTCCCGGCATCGATCTTCCAGGACCTTTGCCACATCGGGTGTCTGGGGGGCGGAAACGAGAAAACCACCTTTCTTGATGATCCCGGCTTTCTGGATCGCAATCTCGCGGGTGGTTTTTCCCAGGATGGCCGTATGATCCAGGCTTACGGGGGTGATGACGGAAACCGCCGGTTCCAGGACGTTGGTTGCATCCAACCTTCCGCCCATTCCCACCTCCACTACCGCGAACCCGACTTCCCGCAAGGCGAAAAACCGGAAAGCCATTGCCGTCATCGCCTCGAAACAGGTGATCTTCACCTCTCCCGAATCCTTCATTCCCTGTTCGATTTCCTGCGCGACCCGGGCGAATTCGGAGGAAGCGATGCCGGCCCGGTCGATCGCGATTCTTTCCCGGGGTGAATGAAGATGCGGAGAAGAATAGAACCCGACCTTTCGGCCCGATGCAGTCAGGATGCCGGCGATCATGGCCGCGGTCGATCCCTTCCCCTTGGTTCCGGTGACATGGATGCTTGGATACCGGCATTGGGGATTTCCCAATTCAGCCAGGAGCGCAGTAATCCGGTCCAGGGTGAAGGTTTCTTCCGAATTCTCTGGGTTCCGGAGGGTCTCGAAGTTCGGCAAACCATCCAGGAAAGCCATGGCCTCACCGAACGTGAAGCTCACGGTTTCCGTTCCATGCCCTCGCGGGAGAGGGTCGAAGCAATCTGGGATGCGGACTTTCCGAAGCCCGGAAGAACCAGGTCGGGAGCGAGATCCGCAAGGGGGACCATGACGAACGCCCTCTCCGCCATCCGGGGATGGGGCAGGGTCAGTTCCGTGGTCTCCATCCGAAGGTCGTCGTACATGAGGAGGTCGAGATCGATGGTCCGGGGACCCCAACGGACGGTCCGGATTCGGCCAAGCTGTCTTTCGACCTCGACGAGAAACCTCAGGGTGGCGAGGGGGGAAAGGGCGGTTTTCCCCGTCGCCACAGCGTTCAGGAATCTGGGCTGTTCGACGATTCCCACCGGGTCGGTATCATACCTGGGGGAAACCCGCATATCGGTGAGGTGGGCTCTGAGGAAAGCCAAGGCCCGGTCGAAGAATTCATCACGGTTGCCAAGGTTGGATCCGAGACCCAGAAAGACAACACCCATAGGTCAGCTCCTCAGGATGGCATCGGTCATTCGCGCCACCTGCTCCATTGCCTCTACGTCATGGACCCTGATCATGTCGGCGCCTCCCACGATTGCAAGGACGTTGGTCACCGCGGTTCCCATGAGGCGATCCTTGGGCTGTCTCTGGAGGACCTTTCCGATGAAGGATTTGCGTGAAGTACCCAGAAGGATGGGAAATCCGAGGCTCCTGATCTCCCCAAGGCGACGAAGAAGGTGGAGGTTCTGCTCCGGAGTTTTCCCAAAACCGATTCCGGGGTCGACCAGGATCCGGTCTTCGGCGATTCCGGCGGAAAGGGCCAGATCGATGCTTTCCCTGAGGTCCCGGCACACGTCGGCAAGAAGATCCTCGTAGACAATGTCATGGTAATGGCTTCCCGTTCCCTCCCTGAAGTGTACCTTGCCGGCGGAATACCGGTTGTGCATGATCACCACCGGAACCTTGGCCTCATTCAATACATTTTTGAGGTTGGGGTCCTTTTTCAACCCCCAGACGTCGTTAATCATCGCGGCCCCCTCGGCCAGCGCCGCTTCCGCCACCTCGGATTTGGATGTATCGATGGAAAGGGGAATCGTGGTTTCCTGTTTGAGCCGGCGGATGACGGGAAGGATGCGGCGCAACTCCTCATCGACGGTGATGTTCTCGCCTCCCGGTCGCGTCGATTCCCCGCCGATGTCGAGCAGGTCCGCGCCCTCCTCCACGAAACGTCGTCCCTGAGTCACTGCCGCCTCGATATTATCCGCGAAACCGTCCCCGGAAAACGAATCGGGAGTGACGTTGATGATTCCCATCAGGTGGGTTCTTTCGCCCCAGTGGAAAACCCGTTGGCCGATGGTCATCGAAGTGCAGGGAGGGATGTCGATCCCGTTCAGCAGGCGTTCGAGCTCGGCAGAGATGGCGGTGAGGGTTTTCAGGGGCTGAAGGCGAAGCTTGGTGGAGAGGTCCTTGAACTGGCGGTGGGTTCCGAAAACCAACACGTCGGTCGATGCACCGGCCTCGAGGCGGTAAACCTGACTCGAGATGACTACCTCGCCGCCTTTCGAAAGCATTTCCTGCTTGAGGATGTTCGCGGCGGCACAGTTGATCCCCTCGAGCTTCACGACGGCGAAACGGCCCTTCGCCTGCATCAGCTCGAGGCCCGCCGTCTCGGGCCCGATGCG
This sequence comes from uncultured bacterium, assembly GCA_964428355.1. Taxonomy (GTDB): domain Bacteria; phylum Muiribacteriota; class Ozemobacteria; order Ozemobacterales; family Ozemobacteraceae; genus CAYRYU01. Next base: position 6,656 of record CAYRYU010000002.1, on the reverse strand, counting down.
CTTCATCTCCTCGGCTAGAAGCTTCTCCGAATCCAGGTGGAGGATCCGTCCGAACATCGCTTTTCCCCACTTACATCTTCGCCAGAATTCCAACCCCGGCGTGGATTTCCTAACATATCCATCCGGGGCTTTTCAACTTTCTTGGTGAAGCGGGGGAAATTCGGGGCGTAGAGGCAATGCGCAATTCGATTCCTGCGGTGGCGTCGGGCCGGTCTGCTGTGGATGGGGGTTCTCGTGGTCGAAGTGGCCCTGCCAGGCTCTCCGTGCTATCGTCCGAAGAGCCTGGCAATGAAAGATGAAGGAGTTTCCCCCTCTCACCCGGGGAAGGGTCCGGCTTGGGTGGGACGGGGCTGGATCACCAATAGAAGACCGGGTAGCCGATGAACCGGGCATCGACGGGACGTTGGGAAGGCCCCGAGGACGAGTCCTTCTTCTTCTTGAACCAGCTCTTGACCGTATCCACTGCCTTCTTGAGGGCGGCGACGACCGCATCCTTGACCTTCTGGACTGCGGCTTTAACCTTTTCCTCGAGCTTCTTGGCGAACTCGTCGAGTTTCGCCAGGACCTCCTTTCCGACTTCCCCGCCCAGCTTTTCGATCGCCTTCCGGGAGTCCTTGAGGTTGAAGGCGGTATCGAGGGTGTAGTTTCGGCCAAGACACTTGAACTTGACCCAGAAATGCGGCACCTCCCCGTCCAGACAATCGTCGAGGCTCCCCCTGAAGCCCGCTTCGTTGACGTCGAAGGAGTTGCGGATGTACTTTTTCACGATATCGGGGATCTTGTCCTTGGTGGCTCGATCGACCTGTTCGAGCGCGGCGTTGATGAAGTCGGCCTTCATGTAGGCTTCGATACCGAAAGCGGGTTTCTTGAAATCCGGCTTCCCCTCGATCTTGAAATGACTTTCATAGGCGTCGAAGAGCTTGTTGATGTATTCGATCAGGATCTTTTCCCTGGTAATGAATATCTGGGTCTCCCGGCTGGCACCAAAGATGTCGATCAGGGCGGCCATCTTGATGTGGGCGGCCCCGGGCTTCAATTCGGTATCAACCATGGGCCCTTTGTCGGGGGTGCCCCCGTTCACTTTCAGTGGGCCGATGTCGATGGGTTTCGACTCCCCCTCCATCTCGATCCCGTAGGTGAACTGCCGGGCGTGGATCTTGGCGAACTCCTCTTTGTTGAAAAGGAGCTTGCCGTCGTACATGTAGCCTTTGAAAACCCCAAGATTGGGGTCGTCCACTCCGGACACCATTATCAGAATGTCGCGGAGGGAGAGCTGCGGCAGGGGAAGGTCTTCGTGCCGGACGTCGACGCCCATCTTCTGGGCAAGCAGAACCAGGTCGTCGAGGTTGAGCTCATTGATGGAACCCTTGATTGCGAAGGCTCCGGGCGAGATCGGGGGTTGCGCAGCAACGGACACCACTCTCGTTCCGAACTGGGCGGTTGCCTTGAGGGCGATAATCCGCGCTTCGGGCCGGAAAATAACCGTTATGTTGCTGAGATCGAACCCCTTCAACCCCAGGGCGTTCTCCCAAGTGCCCACAAGACTGCCCGTCAATTTGCATGATTCCTGTGACCTGAGTGGAATATCGATGCGGCCTGAAAAATCCATCGGTTTGGACTGACCGTCGAACTGGGTCTGGATGGTGACCCCCATTGCGACGCCCTTGAAGTTGCTCTCGATCATCGGTTGGATCGTCTTGACGTTGTCGGGAAGCCAATCGGGAGCGTTGAAACGCTGGAAGTAAACCCTCATTACATACTGCTTGGGATTTTTGGGAAAGCTGCCGTGGATGAGAAGTTCCTTCTGCTTGCACTTGACAAGGTCCATGAGTTTCTTGACGGGATCGTGGTCCAGGTTCAGCCGGCCGAGGAGGTTCACGCCGAAATTCACCCGCAGCTTGAAATCGTCGGTTTTGGTGGTTTGGTATACGGGATCCAGGAACTTGTGAAAGCTCTCGGGCATCTGTTTGGAATCAAGTGTGGTGTTCGCAGCGGAGAGGATCAACGCCCCGCCGTTCAGCCTTACCACCTTCAGGGCATCCCGCACCGTTTCATCGATCGGCCCGGAAAAATACTCTTCCGGGGTCCAGGTGCCTTCAAAGACGATTCCGGCGAGCCAGCTTTTTACCCCGTAGACGTCCTTGGTGTTGACGGCGAAGAAATCCTTGTCCTTGAGGCCGAAGAAGGAGGCTTTGCCAGAATATTCCACATAACCGCCCTCCTCCTTTTTCGTGCAATCCTTTACAGAAACCTGGTCGGCAAAATCGAGGTTTTCGAAGCCCTTGATATCCTTGAGGGTTTTAACGTTTTCCGTATTCGTCGATTCCGACTCGTTTTTCGGCTCATCCTTCAATGGCTTGTTCTTCGAGTAGTTCTGACTCGCGAGCTGGTATTTCTGGTACTCGGGCGATTTCATCATCTCGGCCTGGATCCCGGGAATCGTGATGTCCCCTTTTGAGAGCTTGTCGAGATAGAATTTCAACCCTCCGGCATCGGGGCTTCTGCCCAGGATATTCTGGTACAACTCCGTCAGGTAGATTTCCCTTCGCTCCGCCAGCTCCTTGAATTCGGGGGAAGCGAGAAGCTCTTTCTTCAGCTTCTCGGCCAACTCCTTTGCGACCCTGGGCAGGTTCTTCAGCTTGTCCATCTGGGATTTGCGAAAGGTTTCGATGGATTTGGGGGTGAGAGGTCCAGTCGGCAGAAGGGCGATTCCGAGATCCCCGACGGCCTTGTTGATTGCCGCCACGAAGGTAGCCTGCTCCTCATCGGTCGGTTCACGCATGAGAAGGTCCCGGAAAAGTGTGGCAAAGTCGATATTCAAGCCCTTCAGCTGGGTGCCCAGGGATTCGACGAACTTCTTCTGCGCGGGAGAAAGGGGAAGTTCGGGGAAGGGTGGAAGCTTCCCTGTCGCCAGCTCTCGCAGGACGGTCTCGAACTGGCCCTTGTATGGCTCGGTGGTCTGGTACTCTTTGGCCAGGCCCTTTATGCTGACCAGTCCGGCGTTGAGTTCCTTGATCCGGCGGGTTGCCTCCTGGGCCGGGGGCTCCTTTCGGAACAGGTCCATGTACAGTTCGCCGAAGGCTTTTGCCCGTCGCGCCGCCTCGGCGGTGAAGGACCCGGATTTGACCACCAGGGCTTTCAGCTGGGCTTCCCTGTTAGGAGCGGGTGAAGGGGGAGTGCTCGCGGGAGGCTTCTTGCCTTTGCGGAAAGGAATACTTCCGCCGGAAGACTTCTTCGATTCGTTGGCTTCCTCGAGGAGTTTCTCGACCTCGGCATCGGTAGGAAGCCGCAGAACATACTCCTCGAACAGGTTCCGCAGCATGATCTGATCTTCGGTTTCCTTGCCGCTTTCTTCCGGGAGGGACTTTTCGATGTCCTCGATTTCCATGCGGCTGCGCAGGTCTTCGACAAGGGTCATCTGGGCAACGGCTATCCCGGTAATGACATCGGGCGGGGTCTGGGCGAAATCCTTGACCAGTTGTGCGATGGGACAGGGAAATGTTCTGTAATCGCGTGAGGTGTTGCCAAAATTCGGCATGGAATACTGAATCATCAACTGCTGGCGAACCTTGTTACCCCAGAATTTGAGCCCTTCACCATCCGCCTCGCGACCGAAAACCCATCGGTAGACTTCCTCAACCCTTATTTTGATTGCGTCTTCCAGACAATCGAGCTCGGCACTCAGGTCCTTTTCATTCTTGCTTCCATACTTCCCGAGTTCCTCGGAAGTCGGAAATCTTCTCAGAAAAACGAGGAACAGACGCTCGACAAGCTTGGGGTGAACCCGTTTGCCTTCCTCACTGGACAGGAGTTCCATTCGGGCGCGTCTGAAAAACTCGGGAACGGTTTCCCGGGACGGCCGGTCGCGAAACGCCCGCCGGAGCGAATCCAGGCCGCCTCCGTCTGCTTCACGCTTGAGGTACACCCGATAGAGTTCCTTCAGCCGGAGGTTCAGAAACTCGTCCGACCACAGAATAGCCTTCCTCACGTCTTCCACGGAACGGCAAATCTTGAGGTCCCTGTTCAGGTCACTGCAACAAAACCCCTGGGGGTTCTTCTCCAGGTTGTTGACAACTTCCTCGATCTGCTTGTCGATGTCTCCCTTGATGTCGCGCAGCATTGCATCAACCGATTCGCTTTCATCCTTTGTGGGGGGGCGGGCGAGAAAACCCCAGAACAGGCGCTCGAGGGCGGAAAGACGCTTCCGGGCTTCCTCCCCGTTGACGAAGTCCCGGCGGAGCTCTTCGAGGTCCCGGGCACCCTCTTCGAGAGCCCCGATGGCGTCATTGTAGGCGTCCGCGGACAGCTCCTTGCCGGTGATGTCCTTGTGCCATTTCCGGACAAGGTCGTAGTCCGCCGGTGAATACAACTTCTGGATCGTCGGCTTGTAGGCACCTTTTCCCGGACCGCTGAATTTCAGTGGGGCGGCCAGGACTTGCCCAGGGATTGGAAAAAGGGCGGTCAAACAGAAGAGGACGATAACCATGTAAAGGGTGCGTCTCATGCTTCCTCCATAAATTTGTATTTCTGTTAAAAGGTGTGAAAAGGGGAGGGGACTTTGCTCCGGAGATCCCTCCACGATTTCTTCACAATGGTATAGGAATGTAGAAGAAAAGGTAACCAGGGGAAACCCCTGATTTTCTCTAGTTTTTCGATATTATCCGGGAGTGTCTTCAAGGACTACGCCATTCTGGCATTTCGGGCACATTCGCCCCGTCGTGGGGCTCGTCCTCGATGAGGATCGAGCCATACCCGGGACATCGAAGTCCCCGGTTGCTGAGTCCCCCAAACGGGCGAACCCCGGCTCGGTTTTCGGCCGCCAATTGACAGCTTTGTGATCCCCCCGATCGCTCCACGTTCCTTCCAGACGAGATCGTATTCCTTATCCAGGCCCTTCTTCGCCAGTTCTCCGAATCCAGGTGGAGAATCCGTCCGAACATAGTCCTTTCCCAAACATCGAATTTTTGAAAATTCCTGCCCTTGTGTGGATTTCCTAACAAATACCCCGGGGGCTTTTCAAAAAACATTCCGGGACGCGGGCTCCCAATTGGGGGAGTTGGGATTCCGGAAAATTGCCCAATCCATGGTCAGGAAATCCCCTTGAAGTGGATGGGAAATTCCCGAATGGCGCTTTTGGGAGGGAGTCTCCTGGTAAAACAGTTCCAGCGGATTCCATCCGGATTTCACTCCCATTTCTTTGGTTCTTTCAGGGCCAAAGGAGCAAGGACCAAAGGAGATGCAATGTTGTTTTTTTCTCGGTTCAAGATCTCGGCGAAGCTTTTTTCGATCATCCTTGTATTCGGTTTCCCGCTCCTGGTGCTCTTTTTCCATGTTCTGAGCGTTTTCGCAGAGAAAATCGAGTTTTCCACCCTCGAGGTTTACGGGGATGAATTTCTGCGCCCCTGTTCCCGGCTTCTCGAACTGGCAGGGACGCACCGGTTGGCCTTCGTCCGGGAGAAACCGAGGGAGAAACTCTCGGACCAGATCGAATCGGCAATCCGTGACCTGGAGGACTCGGGCCGACGGGTGGGTTCTGCCCTTCAGTTTACCGATGAGGGGCTGAAGAAGCGGAACCGGGAGCATTTGAGCTCCGACCGTTTCAGGGCACTGTGGAAGTCGATTTCGAGCATTGCCCAGAATGCAGGCGAAGCGAGCCGCATTTCGGTGAAGGGAACGACCCAAGCCGGGAACGCATCCGGAACAATGAACCTTCTGGGAAAAGCCGCCCAGGAAATCGGGAAGGTTACGCACGTGATCAAGAGGATCGCTGAACAGACGAACCTCCTCGCACTGAATGCCACCATCGAAGCGGCTTCCGCGGGAGATGCGGGCAAGGGTTTCGCGGTCGTGGCGAACGAAGTCAAGGAACTTGCGAACCAGAGCGCGAGGGCGGCGGAGGATATCGCCACCAAGATCGAGGGGATCCAGACCAATAAAAAGGAAGCAATCCAGGTGATGAGCGAAGTCGGGGGGATGATAACCAAGATCACGGAGATGGTGACGGTAATTACCGCCGATGTTGACAGGCAGAACAAGTCAGCAAACGAAATCTCCCTCAGCGTCACGGAAACGACCAAGGGGGCGGGGGACATCGCAATGTCGATCGCGGAGCTGGCAAAGGGATCGAACGACATTTCCCGAAGCTGTAGCGATCTCGCAAAAGCGTCGAATGATGTCGCCGCCAACATTCTGGGAGTGAGTCGTTCGGCGGAGGGGGCAAACGCCTCCGCGAAGCAGGTAAACTCGCTTGCAGAGCGTCTCGCGGAAGTGGCGGGAATCCTTCGAAGCGAGGTCGGAAAGTTTGTCGCAAAATAGGTTCGAACTCGACGAAGAACTGTAACGGGAATTCCTTAACGAGGGCCGGGAACATATTCGTATTGCCGAGGACGGTCTCCTGGACCTGGAAAAATGCGCCCCCGGGAAAATCCCGGAACTCCTGGGGCCGGTTTTCCGGGTGATCCACAGCTTGAAGGGATCCCCGGCCTGTCTGAACTTCATGAGAATTTCCACGGTCGCCCACAGTATGGAGAACATCCCTCGAAAATCCGTTCGGGGACTTGTGTCCAATCCCAAAAAATCTGGGACGGTCTTCTGGAAGGTCTTGACGTTCTCAAGCGTATGATGGAAGATCCCAAAAGCGAGGAATTGGTCGATTC
>CAYRYU010000001.1:322161-324059 GCA_964428355.1 uncultured bacterium | reverse complement strand
GCCTGGATCGAACAGGACGTCGACATCCTCGTTCCGGCCGCCATCGAGAACCAGATCACGGGTGAAACCGCCCCCAAGATGAAGAAGAGCGTCAAGTTCATCGTCGAGGGAGCCAACGGTCCCACCACTCTCGAAGGCGACGAGTACATCAAGTCGAAGGGAATCTTCGTGATCCCGGACTTCCTCGCCAACGCCGGCGGGGTCACCTGCAGCTATTTCGAGCAGGTGCAGTGCAACATGAACTATTTCTGGACCCGCCAGGAAGTCCTCGAAAAGCTCGATGAGAAGATGACCTCGGCCTTCACCAAGGTCGCGGAACTTGCCAAGAGCAAGAAGGTCTACATGCGCGATGCCGCCTACATGATCTCCATCCAGCGCGTCGCCGAAGCCTGCAAGATCCGCGGTTGGGTCTGATAGGCAGAATCGGGTTTTAAATTCGTCCCTGAGTGACCGGGGCCGGGGTTTTCCGGCCCCGGTTCCGTTATGCGCGAAGCTTTATTGGGGGCTATACAAAGGTGACCGGGGTTGCTATAATCCCCTCCGCTGAAGATGTACCACACGAATTTCGTCCACCTCCACGTCCATAGCCACTACAGCATCCTTGACGGTGCCGCCCCCGTGAAGGGAATCGTGGATACTGCCCGGCGTTTCCGGATGCCGGCTATCGCCATAACCGACCACGGCAACATGTTCGGGGCGATCGATTTCTACCAGGCGGCCCTGAAACGCGGTGTCAAGCCGATCGTGGGATTCGAGGCATACCTCGCCCCCCGCAGCCGTCTCGACAGGACGGGACGGAAGGACGAGCCCAACTACCACCTGGTCCTTCTAGCAAGGGACTACCAGGGGTACAAGAACCTGGTGAAGCTCTCCACCAGAAGTTACACTGAAGGCTTCTACTACAAACCCAGGATCGACGAGGAACTCCTCCGGGAATACGGAAGCGGCCTGGTCGGGATGGGCGCCTGCCTTCAGGGCGAAGTCCCCTACAAACTCCTCAGAGGCGATTTCAAGGGAGCCCGCGAAGCGGTCCGGAAATACCAGGAGATTTTCGGGAAGGAACATTTCTTTCTCGAGGTCCAGGACCACGGTCTTCCCGACCAGAAAGCGGTCCTTCCGTTGCTCGTGGAGTTGGGCTCCGAGTGCGAGGTTCCCCTTGTCGCCACAAACGATGCGCATTACCTGAACGAGGAGGATTGGGAGGCGCACGATGCGCTCCTCTGCCTTCAGACCCGGTCCTTCCTCGATGAAAAGGACCGGTTCCGCTTCGGGTCCCGGCATTTCTACCTCAAATCCCCCCAGATGATGACCGACCTTTTCCGGGATATCCCCGAAGCTGTCACCAACACCCTCAGGGTTGCAGAACAGTGCAACCTGCAACTGACACTTGGAAAATCCATCCTCCCGCACTTCCCCATCCCCGAGGGCAAGACCCCGGAAAGCTATCTCGAGGAGCTTTGCCGGGCGAATCTTCCCCGGAGGTATCCCAACCCCTCTCCCGATGTCCTCAAGCGCCTCGAATACGAACTTGGCGTTATCCGCCGGATGGGTTTCTGCGGCTACTTCCTCATCGTCTGGGACGTCATCCACCAGGCCGGGAACCTTGGCGTCCCGGTCGGGCCCGGCCGGGGTTCGGCGGCGGGAAGCCTCGTTTCATATCTTCTCGGAATCACCGACATAGACCCGATCAGGTATGGCCTGCTTTTCGAACGATTCCTGAACCCAGACCGGATCAGCATGCCCGACATCGATCTCGACTTCTCCGACGCGGGCCGGGGCAGGGTCATCGATTATGTCGTCGAGAAATACGGTCGGGGCAAGGTTTCCCAGATCATCACCTTCGCCACGATCCTTGCAAAGCTTGCGATCAGGGACATCGGACGCGTCATGCGGATCCC
>CAYRYU010000001.1:286081-322061 GCA_964428355.1 uncultured bacterium | reverse complement strand
GAAATCGTCACCCAGTACGAAAAGAATGCCATCGAGAAGATCGGGCTCCTGAAAATGGATTTTCTCGGGCTGAAAACCCTTTCCCTGATCCAGCGGGCCTTGGACGCGATCAAGCTGACCCGGGGAATCGATCTCGACCTCGCCGCACTGACCTACGATGATCAGGCAACGTTCGAACTTCTCGGGAAGGGCTTGACGATGGGAGTGTTCCAACTCGAATCGTCGGGCATGAGATCCCTGGTCGCCCGCCTCAAACCTACGGTTTTCGAGGATATCATCGCCCTCCTCGCGATCTACCGCCCTGGTCCGCTTGGCTCCGGGATGGTCGACGACTTCGTCGAGCGCAAGCACGGAAGGACCGAAATCAAATACCCCCATCCTGATCTCGAGCCGATCCTCAAGGAAACCTACGGGGTGTTTCTCTACCAGGAACAATGCATGCAGACGGCGAACATCCTCGCCGGGTTCACCATGGGGCAGGCCGATCAGCTCAGAAAGGCGATGGCGAAAAAGATCGCCGAGGACATGGAGAAGATGGGGAAGCTGTTCGTCGAGGGCGCGGTCGAACGCAAGGTTCCCAAGGAACAGGCGCAGCAGATCTTCGACATCATGGCCAGCTTCGGGGAATACGGGTTCAACAAGTCGCATTCCGCAGCCTACGCCGTCGTGACCTACCGCACCGCCTTCCTGAAAGCCCACTATCCCGTCGAATTCATGGCCGCGGTTCTTTCCAACGAACTTGGCGATACCGACAAGATCGCCGAATACATCGACGAGTGCCACCAGATGGGAATTTCCCTCCTGCGGCCCGACATCAACAAGAGCGGCCAGTTCTTCACGGTCGAAGGAAAGAACATCCGATATGGACTCAACGCACTGAAAGGTGTTGGGGAGAAAGCCATCGAGACGATCCTCGAGACCCGGCAGAAACTTGGAGAATTCAAGAATCTCCCCGACTTCACCCGTCGCGTGGACACCCAGCACGCGAACGCCAGGGTCATCGAATCACTCATCAAGGCCGGCGCTTTCGAAAGTTTCGGCCTCAAGAAAAGCCAGCTTCTTGCCATGGCCCCGGAAGTCCTGAAAACCGGTCAGAACATCCAGAAGGAAAAGTCCGCCGGCCAGAGCACTTTTTTCGATCTCTTCGGAGAGGAAGCCAGCGTCGTCGTCGATTCCGAGCTAAAGCCTGCCGACGTTCCAGAACTCTCCAATCGCGAGCTCCTTCAGGCGGAAAAGGAGGCTTTCGGCTTCTACTTCTCGGGAAACCCGTTCGAGGAGGTTGCCCCACTTGCCCGGCTCTTCATCGACCGGTCCATCGCCGACCTCGGAACCTGCGGCGACGGTGATATCTGCCGCATTTGCGGGATCCTGACCGAGGTCAAGAAGCATTCGACGAAAAAGGGCGATATCATGGCCTTCCTCAACCTTGAGGCGGACAATTCCAATGTCGATGTCACGGTGTTTCCTTCGACCTACGAAAAGGTTTCCAAGCATCTCAAGGTAGACGAGCCCCTTTTCATGGTTGTCCGGACACAGATGGTGGGCGCGGACCTCAAGGTCAACGCCGAACGGATCTTCTCCCAGGATGACCTGAACGCGGAGGGGTTCGCCCACCTCACCATAACCGTTCCGCAGGAGAAGGCCCGGAAAGCCAGCTACCAGGAGCTCCTGAAGTTGATCCGGAGGAATCCCGGTGTTTCGACATTCCATCTGACGATCAACATTTCCGGGGGGCAGAAGGTCACCCTGAAACCTCCCGCAAGGCTCCGCACCTCGCTTGTAGTGGGGGTCGTCAGGGAGATCGAGGCCCTCTTCGGAAAGGGATCGGTTTCAGCCCAGTTCCCGGTGATGAAAGAGATCCGGGACCGGCCTTTCCGGTCGAACTTCCGGAACGGAAACAACGGTTCCCATTGAAGATGATCGAATGAAGTGGTGGAGGACGAAAGGAATGATGAAAGGGATGATGAGAGGTGTCGCTCCGCTGCCTTTTTATATTCTGGTTTTCGGCTTCCTTTCCTCGCTTTCCTGCCATGCCATCGAGTTCGACGATGTATACAAATTTCTTGGACCGTACAAGGTGATTGCCTCCGGGGGCCTCAAGATCTACTACCCCGAAACCTGCGGCCCCGTCATCCCGGGGATCCACTCCTCCTTCCTCGAGGTCAAGAAACGGATCCTCCTGAACTTTCCGGGCCGCCAGGGATTCGAGGTCTCGGTTCTTCTCAATGCTCATGACGACAGGGAAAGCAGTTCAGCCGATCCGACGTTCGACCTGATCACCCTTGGCCTTTGCGAAGAGATGGGGTCTCTTTCCACAAGGGCCTACACCCTCGAGGAAAGGTTCGCCCTGAGACTCGCCTCGATCATGGTCCTGCGGACCCTGGGACCGGTTCGCTCCGCGCTGAAGCGAAGGATCGGCATCCTGAGCGTCCCGCCATGGTTCCTGGAAGGACTCGTCCTTTTCCTGGCTTTCCCGATGGACGACCTCCATACCAGCCGGTTGTTCGACATGGCCCGGAACGAACGTCTCTACACCCTTGACGATCTCGACCTGATAAAGAACAAGGATACCCGCGTCCGTGAAGAGATGGGGTTCCAGGTCCATAGCATGATGGATTTCCTCCACCGGAAAGCCCCTCCGGATGCCTGGAGAAAAGTCCTTGTCGGGGTGGGGAAGAACCCCGCGGGCTTCGCAGGCCTTTTCCGGGATGCCTTCGGCCTTTCGATCGGTGACGCATTCCGTTCACACCGCGAATGGATCCTGGAAAAGTGCCGTGCCGCCTCGGCTCTCGGTTCGCCTGTGCCCACCCCGATTCACGATGTGAAGACCGGGGCCTTTTCCCAGGGTTTTCATTCCCTTCCCGGTGGCGACAAGGTCTGGGTTTCCTCGGTCAGATACCGTGAGGAGGTCTACGATCTCTGGATCAAGAAGGGGAACGGAAACCCCCGTTGCATCCTCCGAAACGTTCACCCATCACTGTGGGTGGGGCGGAAGGACGGCACGGTGTATCTCGGGAAATACGTCCTGAGCGCAAAAAAGCAGCGCCGACTCTCCCTGTGGGCGGTTCCTCCAAAAGGTCGCCCTTTTCAGATCTCTCCCCTTCTTGGGTGCTTCAAACCCATCGGCGAGGTGGAAGGGCGGGTTTTTTTCACTCGGGTGGAAAACGGCGTGGTTTCGGTCATGACGGTCGATTCCGAAAAACCTTTCAAGACCCGGGTGGAGTTCACCTTTCCCCTCACGGTTCGTCCCCTCGACCTGGCAGTGGATGAGAAGGGGGAGTACATCTACTTCGTTCGAAAGGTGCGGAACCAGAGTTACCTGTGCCGTCGGAAGATTGGGGAGGAAGATCCCGATGCTTCTGAGACAATCTTCCGGACCGAGGGTACGATCCGTTCCCTTGAAATTGCCGGGGAATCCCTGTGGTTTTCGGGAACCTCCGATTTCCGAACGGTCCAGCTGATGCGGATCGACCTCCGGGATCGCGTGATTTCCTTTTTCAACCCTCTTCCGGGTGGGGCATGGGACGTTTCCCCCCAAGCAGAAAAAGTGGTCGTTGCCTCGCTCGTGAAAGGATGTTTCAAACCCGTTGAAGTGGACCCGGTCCCGGTCTCCAATGTTCCGCTACCTCTCGAATTCGGGGGGGTCCCTCCTTCTTCCTCATCTTGCGATCTGGTTCCCCATTCTTACAAAAATGAGTTTCGAAGTTCCTATTGGCTTCCCAGGGTAACCCGGGATGACCAGGGTGGGGTTCTTGGAGTCTACAGTTATCGTTCCGACAGGCTTGACCGCAGCCGGATAGTGGTTTCCCCGACATTCGGGTTCAAGAGCCGGAACTGGGGCTACCAAGCCCTGGCGCAACAGCGGTTCGATCTTTTTCGCGTCCAGTGGCTGACCCAGGACCGTGTCAGCAAGATGAGCTATCGCTCCAATTCCTACTACGAAAGGATTCGCTCGACGAACCTGGATTTCATGTATCCCTTTTCCCTCTCCGTTTCGCTGAATTTCGGAGGAACCCTTACCCATCGTGGAATCGCCAAATTTCCCGAAAAGGGGGGAGTGACTCCCACGGTGGGGAATGACAACTCGATCTACGGTACTCTGAAGCATACCGCGATCCGTACCGAACCATTTTGGGAGATCTTTCCCCGAAAAGGTCGGGTCCTCCAGTCCTCCTACCGCAGAGGGCTGGATTGGTTCAACGGTGACATGAGATACGATTCCATGTCTCTTTCCTGGGACGAATACCTTCCTCTTCCACGGGATTTCGTACTCAAGTGCCGGGGCTTTATTGCGGAAGACGACAAAGAGGGTGATATCCGACGGCCGGAGGACCTTGCCCTCGGCGGGGACAACTATCTCAGAGGGTATCCCGGGTCTCACAGATATGGGGATTCCCTGAGGTTTGTCAGTTTCCATATCGGCCACCCGATCGAGTTCAAGCTTCCGTGGTTCCGAAGCCTCGTGCACAAAGAAATCGTGGTGGGGGAAATTTTCTGGGAACGTGGCGATGTACGCCAGGGCAGAGATTTCAACTTCCTGGAAGACCGGGGATTCGAGATCAGGGCGAAGGGGCTTCTTTTCCGGAGGCTTCCCATCTCGATCCGATTCGGATCGGCTTGGCCCAATGGTTCAGGCCCCCGTCACGACTATTGGTCTGTCGACTTTTCGAGCATTTCCGGTCTGGTCCAATAGGGCCGAAGAAATGAATCGGGTGCTCCTGCTGGTATCCTTGGGAGTGTTCCTCATTTCCCGACCGCTCCCGGCCGCCGGTGTTTCGGGGGGCGGAACCGAGTTGAAATCGGCTTTGCGGGGTTTCTTCAGCGAGCTTTCGAAAGGTGCTTCGGAAGCGCAATTCCAGGATCTCCCTAAGGGACTGGCCATTTTCAAAGATGGTCCCGTGACGGGAATCGTTATCGACCCGTACAGCTTTTTGATCAAGCCCCATGTCTGGAAAGAACCAATCGGGCTCGATCAGGTGTGTGCAGGGCTTGCCTCCGGAAACTCAGGTCCGATAGCAGGAATCAACGGGGCATTTTACTCCGGACAGGGCGTACTGGGACAGGTTGTTGTGGACGGAGTGCTCCCTGCAGGCGTTCGGCAACTGCCTTCAAAACGGTTTCCACGCTGTTTCCTGGGTATTGCCTCGGTGAGGGGACGGTCGAAATGGGTTATTGGGGAAACCCTTGCCACTGGTCCCGAATTGTTGAGCGGGAAGTTTGCCGCTTCGTTTTCCCTGCCGGAAGGGACCACTTTTTCAGGCATTCTCGGGGGAGGAGGCTGGATCGTCCGAAAGGGGAAAGATGTGCACATGGAAGCCTACCGGAGGCAGAATTTCCGTTTCCGGAAGGTCGATCAGGATAGCCGTCATTCGGTAGTTGCGATCGATGAAGGCGGGAGGTTGTACCTTCTTGTTTGCGAAACCGGCTGGAATCTTGAGAGAATCTCGGAGTTCCTTCGGTCCGGAAAAATGCCGGGGAAGATAACTGACGCGATGTTCCTTGACGGCGGGTCTTCCTCGACGATTGTGCTGAAAGGAAAGTATCTGGTTGCACCACTCTATCTGATGGACAAGGCGAGGTTTTCCTGCCTTCTTGTCTATCCGTCGAGGTAGAACGTGCCCTGGTTCGAGTATCCGCCACTTTTCGCGTTGGGGAAGACCGACCTTCGTGGAAAGCGCCCCCCCTTCGACGTTATTGTGGTCTCCGGCGATGCTTTCGTCGATCACCCTTCTTTTCCTGCGGCGGTGATCGTCAGGGTTCTCCAGGCGAAGGGACTTTCCGTTGGGGTGATAGCCCAACCAGGCTGGACCGGGATCGATGATCTGAAAGTGTTCGGCCGTCCGAACCTGTTTTTTGCGGTTTCGGCCGGTGCAATGGACAGCATGGTCGCCAATTTCACCTCGATGAAGTTCCCGCGGAAAACGGATCGGCTTTCTCCCGGCGGAAAACCGGGTCTCCGCCCGAAAAGGGCTGTCCAGGTCTACACCAACCGTATCAGGGAGGCCTTCCCCGATGTTCCGATCGTTATCGGCGGTATAGAGGCGTCGCTTCGGAGGTTTTCCCATTTCGATTTCTGGGAAGACCGGGTCCGGGACCCGATCCTTTTCGATGCGCCCGCCGATATCCTGGTTTACGGAATGGGTGAATCGGTTCTGGGAAGGCTCGTTGACGCTTTTTCAAAGGGAGGGTGGACGCGCAGGGATGGATTTGGAGCTATGATTCCCCAGACATGCGTCCGGTTGGCGCGTGGGCGGGCGGCCGAATTCGTCCAGGGGAAAGAGGTCGCAGTGCTCCCCTCCGCCGATGAGTGCAGGAGTTCCCGGCCCGCTTTCATGAAGCTCGCGGCCATTTTCGACGGCTCCAATGCTCCGGGGCGGCCCCTTCTGGTTCAGAGTCATCCTAAGGGAGAGGTTCTTTGCTTTCCCCCCGAGGAATCGGATTGGATTGAAGAACCGATGGCGTTCGGAAAGCTGGGTTTCAACCGGCGGTCCCATCCCTTGTACGATGAACAGATTCCTGCTATCGTTCCCGTCCAGTTCTCGGTCAGTTCTCACCGCGGATGCGTCGGGATGTGCACGTTTTGCGCGCTTGGTGCCCATGAAGGAAGGCGGATTCGCTCGCGGTCGATCGAGAACATACTTCAGGAGATCGAGAGGTTTCCCTCCCATCCCGATTTTCGGGGCACGGTTCCCGACGTCGGAGGGCCGTCTGTCAACATGTTCGGCTGGGATTTCCCCCGATCTGGAAAAGAACCCCCGGGATTGAGCCACCTCGCGGAGCTGCTCGACCGTGCGGCGGAAATCCCTGGAGTGAAGCATGTCTTCCTGGGATCGGGCCTGAGGTTCGACCTGCTTCGACCGGGGGATGACCCCTTCCTGAAGCGGATTCTCTCTTCGCACGTTTCCGGCCAGCTCAAAGTGGCTCCGGAGCATGTCGATCGATCGGTGCTGAAACTGATGCGGAAAGGCCCCGATGCCGATTTCCCCGCTTTCGTGGAACGTTTCCGCCGACTCGTGGAGGGGACTGGAAAGAAGCTGTTCCTTGTTCCCTATTTCATGACCGCTTTCCCCGGGTCAGCCGGTCTGGATGGGTTTCTCGACGACCTGGTCAGGCGTCTCCGCCTTGTGCACGAACAGATCCAGGAATTCACCCCGACTCCGTCCACCCTCGCGACGGCGATGTTCCATTGCCTTTCAGATCTCGAGGGCAACCCGATTTCGGTTCCCCGGAAGCATGGCGAAAGGAAGTCGGGTCGAAGCATCCTCCATCGAAAGGACCGGACGTGAAGCGCCTCCCACTTTCAAAGTTCGACCGGGAGATCATGGAGTTCCTCATGAAGGACGAGTTGGGCTTCAATGAGGAGATCCACAACCTCGCTTCGGGGGCAAAACTGATCGAGATGCTTCCTCCAGGTCCCCCCGGGAAATCAGGGTGGGTCCTCACGTTCGCGGAGACCGCTGCGGGAGAATGGAACCTGGCGCATGGCTTCGGAAGTTGCGGCGATCTGATGCTTCTTCTGAAGAGATTTCCCCGGGGTGAGGAGTTTCAACTTCTCGTTCCCGCTGATTTTTCGAAGGAGTTTTCCGACCACCTGGGGAAACCTCCGGTCGAGGACCTGATCTGGTTCCGGGACGGGTTGGGGGATTCCGGGCGAAAGGCGGCCGAAAAGGGGCTCTCCTCCTTTCCCGGAGATCTCAAGTTGGTCGTCAAGGAGGAGGCCGAAGGGGTGGAAGTGGGGCCAGGTGATCCCTGGTATCATCTCAACCTCTATCTCACCGAAAGGGATGCCATCGTGAGCCTGGTGAAGACGATCCATTCTACCCCCCACTCGGTCGAGGTTTACATCGAGACATCCCCTGGTTCCCGGGGGAAAGGGCTGGGAAGATGGCTTCTCGGGCGGTTCATCGAGATGATTCAAGAACGGGGGATCAGGCTGATCTACGTCACCAGCGAAGCCAACCCGGCCTCGATGAGGGTTGCGGGATACAATGGCCTCGTGCGTCACCAGGTCCTTTCCCGCTTCCCTTTCTGCAATAACCCTTGAGCGAATCCTTCAGGCGGTGTTGACTTCCCCCTCGACCGATCCTAGAATACGAATAAAACGCGAAAGGAAGGATGAGGGAATCTATGAACGCAGTCATCATGGCAGGAGGTTTCGGGACTCGCCTGCGCCCGATCACATGCAACATTCCCAAACCCATGGTCCCCGTGGCAAACATTCCGATGATGGAACACATCGTCACCCTCCTGAAAAAGCACAATCTGAAGAAGATCTGTTCGATCCTCTATTTCCAGCCCGAGATCATCACGAAATACTTCGGTGACGGCTCCGACTTCGGGATCAAGATGGATTACGTCATGGCCACGGCCGATTTCGGAACCGCGGGAAGCGTCAAGAACGCCGAGGAGAAGCTTGCCGGGGAGCCTTTCATCATCATCTCCGGTGATGTTTTGACCGATTTCGACCTTTCCCGGGCCATCGAGTTCCACAAGGAAAAGAAGGCCATGGCAACCATGGTTCTCACGCGCGTACCCAACCCCCTGGAATACGGCGTGGTCATTACCGCGGATGACGGGAAGATCATCCGTTTCCTCGAAAAGCCCAGCTGGGGAGAAGTATTCTCCGACACGATCAACACCGGAATCTACATCCTCGAGCCCGAAGTGCTGGGCCACATTCCTCCGCAGGCGGAGTTCGATTTCAGCAAGAACCTCTATCCCCTCATGCTCAAGGAGAGGCTCCCGCTTTACGGCTACATCGCCGAAGGCTACTGGCGCGATATCGGGGACATCAACGAGTACCGTCTTGCCCATCGTCACGTCCTCGACGGGAACGTCCAGGTCGAGGTGCCTGGCAACCGCCTCAACGTGATCGGTCGCGACGTCTGGGTGGGTGCGAATTCCAAGGTTGGAAACAAGGTTCGGACAAAGGGCGGGGTCATCATCGGCGCGAACTGCCAGGTCGAGGATGGGGCGGAACTTCACAACTCGATCCTCGGTGACGGTTGCGTGGTCAAGGCGGGTGCCCGGGTTTCGGAATCCGTCCTGTGGGACCGCGTCTACGTCGGCAGCAAGGCCCGGGTCGACGAGAGCATAGTGGGTTCGGATACCCAGATTCGCGATGGCGCAACGCTCGAAAAGGGCGTGGTGGTCAGCGAGGAATGCCGGATCGGGGAGCATGCAGTGGTCCGGGCGAATGTCAAGATCTGGCCCCGCAAGGTCGTCGAAGACGGTTCGACCGTTTTCACCAGCCTGGTCTGGAGCGACAAATGGACCAAGAATCTTTTCAGCGATTTCCGGATCTCGGGACTGGCAAACCTAGAAATCACACCCGAGATGGCATCGAAAGTCGGAGCCGCCTTCGGTGCGAATCTCCCCAAGGGCGCAAGCGTTAACACGTCTCGCGACGGTCACAAGGTCTCCCGCATGATCAATCGCGCGCTCATCTGCGGCCTGACCTCGGCTGGCGTTCAGGTGGCCGATCTTCGGGTTACTCCGGCCCCCGTGGCAAGGTTCAAGCCAGGGGCCTTCGGAAGGGTGGCGGGAGTCCATGTGAACCTCGGATCGGTCGATCCGAACATGGTCGAGATCAAACTTTTCGATGCCGAGGGCCGGGACCTGTCAACCAACCAGCAGAAATCGGTCGAGCGGCTCTTCAACAGGGAGGATTTCCGGCGTGCCCCTCTGGCCGAGGTCGGGGACATCACCTTCCCCGCCCGGGTCGCCGAGTTCTATTCCGAAGGGCTGGTCGGGCACGTCGATGTCGAGGCGCTTCGGAAGCGCGGTCTGAAGGTCGTTTTCGACTACGCGTTCAGCGGGGCGAGCCAGATCCTCAATTCCTTCATCGGCCGCTTGAACTGCGAACTCCTTGCCCTGAACGCTTACCAGGACGAGGCAAAGCTCGCCCTTGGGGCTTCCAACCTCCGAAACTCCCTCGACCGGATGGCTTCGATCGTCAAATCCCTCCGCGCGGATGTCGGCCTGATGCTGGATGCCGGTGCAGAGCGGCTCTATTTCGTCGACGATCAGGGGAAGGTCATCCTGGGGGAGGAAAGCCTCCTGACCTGGATCAAACTGATCCTCGACCTCGTTCCCGAACCCCGGATCGCCGTTCCCATCTATGCTACCGGGATCATCGAGGAGATGGCCGCCGAATCGAAGGGAACGATCATCCGGACCAAGGCGAACAACCGCGCCCTCATGAATGCCGCGGTTTCCGACAAGGTCGTGTTCTGCGGCGACAACCAGGGTGGAACGATCTTCCCCGACTTCCAACCAACGTTCGACGGACTCATGTCCGCCGTGAAACTCCTGGAGTTGATCGCCAAGAGCCCCGTTCCGCTTTCTCAGGTCGTTCAGGGCCTTCCGAAGTTCTCCCTCCGGTCGAGGCAGATCCCGTGCCCCTGGGAGGCAAAGGGAAAGGTCATGCGGCATGCGATGGAGTTCGCCAAGGAGCACTCCACCCAGCTCGTGGACGGGGTCAAGATCTTCCTCGCGGAAAAGGAATGGGTGCTGATACTTCCCGACCCCGACAAGCCTTTCGTGAACATCTCCGTCGAGACGAGGATGGAAAAACGGACCGATGAGCTTCTCTCGAAGATGGTGCGTGAAGTCGAAGACTGGAAGGAGATGGAATGACCCGGTCGGAATGACTCGGTCGGAATGACCCGGTCGGAATGACCCGGTCGGAATGACCCGGTCGGAATGACCCTTCAGGCCACTGGAAGACCCTTCCTCGTTATTTCGCGTTCTTCGAGGGGATCTTTCCCGGGTCTGCCTGGGCGGGTGAAACCAGCGACGGGTTCCTGATCGCCCCCTTCCCGAGGTTCTTGAATGCCTCGAACTGGTGGGTGGTCTGTGTCAGGAACTCCCAGATGTCGTCCGACTGGAGCCGGATGAAATTGATCTGCCAGGGCGTTTCGGCCTTGGGCCGATAGAAGGTGAATTCCCACGCGACGGGCATGACCTGGTGCAGGGTGAAGAAATAGAGCAGGTAATACATCTTGCTGGCACCGACCTTCCGGAACCCGATGAACTCGTGGCCGACAGGCGTCCCGAGCCGTTGCTTGAGGTTGACCACGTCGCCCATGAAACCCAGCTGGGCGGTCTCGTTGAGGGGAAACAGCTGGAACAGCTTCTTGAGGAACAACTCCTCGCGCGGTCCCTCAAATTCGGTGAAAAGGCCGTCGACGATCCGTATCAACTCCTTGACCTGGTTGTCGGGCTCGGTCTGAATTGGGGTCTGCGCCTGCGATGAAGTTGCCAGGCAGAAAACTAGGATCGAGAGGGCAATTGTTCTTCTGATGTTCATCAGGGCTCCTTTTTGTCCTTTTCGCGGAGGAACTCCGAACCTCCAATGAAAGTCCGGCATGGATGGATGTTCCGGATTTCGCCCGGAGGAACAAGGAAAGGGTCTTTCTCGAAACAGTTCAAATCGGCGACGTATCCCTTTTTCAACCTGCCCCGGGTGGTGAACTCTCCCGAAAAACGGTGGGGCTGGAAGACGAACGCTTCGAACGCGGAATTCATGCCGATCCGCTCGTCTGGTGTCGGGTGGTTCAGGAAACCGTGGATTCCAAGCATCGGGTCGATCGGAGTTACCGGGCTGTCCGATCCTCCCGCGATCGGGATCCCCCTGTCGAGGAGGGTCCGGAAGGGGTTGGTCTTTTTCACCCTTTCGGGGCCCAGGCGGCGCTCGTACATTCGACCGCCACCCCCCCAGAGAGCTTCGAATGCCGGCTGAACGGAGATGAGCAGCCGGGCTTCCCGGGCGTTGAGGATGGCCTGATCGCTGGGGAGTTCGAAATGCTCGATCCTGTGTTGGAGCGGAGGCGGCCCATGTTTTCGGGATTGGTGCAGGTGGGCCCGGACGAGAACCTCGATGGCCCTGTCACCGATCGCATGCATTGCAAGCTGGAGATGCCGGTCGAAACAGAGATCGATCAGCTTCTCCAGGTTTCCCGCGTCACGGTAGAGGACACCCGATGTTTCGGGATCGTCGGAATAAGGGGCGGTCAGGGCCGCCGTCCTCGAACCGAATGACCCGTCTACCAGAAGACACCCCCCCAGCCGGGGCCATTTCATCTTCTCCGCGAGGGCGGGATCTTCGGATTGGTGATAGACGATTCCATGGAAGCCGGGTTCGCGAAGGAACTCACCAATCATGGCGACATCCTCCGGGGAGGAGCCCCAACCGCCCTCCAGGGCGTGAACGGCGGTAACCCCGTTTTTCAAGGCGGCTCGGCGAGCCGATTCCAACGCCCTGCGCCTCGATTCCTTCGGCATCTTGGCGAGGATTTCACACCAGAGGGCGGGGTAATCGGCTTTCAGGTATCTTCCCCCCTCGACTCCGGAGTCGGGTTTGAACCTCGAAGCCCAGTCGATGGTTCGCGTATTGGGGATGGCGGAATGGAGATCGACCCGGTGGATCCAGAGGTTTTTGCCCTTGGTCACCCCGTCGAGCTCTTCAATTGACGGAAAGCGGTTCTCTTCGAGGTTCGTCTCGTCAAGATTCCAGGCGACAAGCCACTCGCCGTCTGCATCATTGGCCGCCTTCTCGAGCCTTGCCAGAACCGCTTCGATGTTTGGCGTTCCGGAAAGGTCGCATCCGATCATGGTAAGGCCTGTTTGAAGGAAATGGACGTGCGAATCGGTGAAGGCGGGAAACAGGACCGTCTCCCCCAGGTCCAGTTTCGTATGGTGCTCGTAACGTGAGATGGTTTCGAGTCCGAATCCCTGGTCGACGACGAACCCGTTCTCCACTACCAGGGAATCGAAGGTCTTCCGCGAATAATCCGGGTAATCACGGCCCGAAAAGTTGTGGAAAACTGTGGGGAACATGAGGTCAGAACGATTCCCTCAGGGAGTCGAGGAACCTCTTTCCGGCCACGACCGTCGTAATGACCCAGGCTAACGGGGGGAGGATCACTCGGCCGAACAAACCCAGGAGCTTCGAAAGCCTTGTGATTCTCAGGAGCCAGAAACCCAAAACCAGTGTGCCGAGCAGGATTCCCCCCAACACCCCGTAGAAGAAGGAAAGCCCTTTCGAATCCGATTTCGAACAGATCCGGTCGAGGAGACAGGGGGAGTTGGTGTTTCCAAGGAGCCGGCAGGCGACCTGGGAGGGAATGCTGCGCGCCACGAGGCGCTTGAGGCATACGCTGTTCAGGGCGAAAAGTTTCACCATGCGGCCACTATACCAGAGATGGATTTTTTGGAAAAGCCCCCTTGCCGATTCGAGATCCAAAGGCTTTTTCCCTATTGAATTGTCAATCGGGATCTGACAAGATGACTGGGTCTTATGATCGGACAAATCCATTACTCGCGCCTTTTCCCGGCGTTCCTGATGCTTTTCCTGCTTAACTCCCCGGCTTTTCCATACGGACAGGTGGCTTCCGCTCATGCCGAACGGATCCTGGTGTTCGCACCACACCCCGATGACGAGGTCATCGGACTTGGTGGATTCCTTTCCGACAAGATACGGGAGGGGGCTGAGGTCTCGGTTGTTCTCGTCACCGACGGGGCAAGATTTGCACGTGCGGCTCGTCTGGCAAGGAGGAAACCCGGCCCGCTCCTTCGGGGCCATGACTTCAGGGTGCTGGGGACCATCCGGAGGGGTGAATCGGTGAAAGCTCTCGCAAGCCTCGGGGTTCCGGAAGGACGCTGCATTTTCCTGGCATACCCGGGGGGATCCCTCGGGCGTATCCTGCGGGAAAAGAATCCCGATCGGTTGATCCGGTGTCCTGCCACACGGCAAAGGTTCGGAATCGGCCGTTGGTTGGGGAAGAAGCGTCCACCGAGGCCCTATTCCCTGGTGGCTTTGGAAAAGGACCTGGCGAATATCCTGGAAGAGATGGCCCCGGAAACATGTGTCTTTCCGAGCCGGTTCGACTCGAACGAGGATCACCGTGCGGTTTCCCGCTTGATCTCCGAATGCCTTGCCGGGTTGGAAGGGCACACCGGAAATGCGCCTCACGTGAAACGAATGTGTTTCCTGGTACACCGGGGATCCCGCCGGAAATATCCGCGGCCCTTCGGATACCTTCCAGGGTGCGGGATCGAAAATCCCCCTGGGCTTCCGGTTCCGGAAAGGTACCACCCGACTCCCGAAGGAATCAGGAAGAAAGAGGAGTCCATCCGGATCTTCCGGTCCCAGTTGCGGTTGCGGGACGGTTTCCTGATGAGCTTCATCCGCTCGGAGGAATTGTGGTGGCCTGAATAGGGGTTGTACATTTCGTCGTCCGCTTTGCCGAAATTTCTCCGCGTGTGATATACTCGCTTCCTCTCGGAACCGACTCGACCTCATTTACCGGTCTTTCCGGCCCTTCGAATCGACCGGATTTTTCGGAGCAGAGGAAGATGGCAGAACAGGGCATTTCCCATGAGCACCCCAAAGGGCTTTACCTGCTTTTCACGGTTGAAATGTGGGAGAGATTCAGTTTCTACGGAATGAGGGCGCTGCTGACCCTGTACATGATCAAGGCCCTCCGGTTTTCTCTGGAAACCTCTGGCCAGGTCTATGGATGGTACACGGGCCTGGTCTACTTCTCGGCTCTTGGAGGCGGGTACCTCGCGGACAGGTACCTTGGGACAAGGCGGGCAATCGTTATCGGGGGATCGCTCATGGCCCTCGGACATTTCCTGATGGCGTTTCCACCTCTTCCCTGCTTCTTCGGCGCACTTGCACTGCTGGTGATCGGGAACGGTCTCTTCAAGCCCAACATTTCCACGATCGTGGGGAAACTCTACGAACCCGGAGATCCTCGTCGGGACGGCGGATTCACGATCTTCTACATGGGGATCAACCTTGGCGCGTTTTTCGCCCCCCTCGTTTGCGGTGCACTGGGGGAAAAGGTCGGTTGGCACTGGGGCTTCGGCGCCGCCGGGGTGGGAATGGTGATCGGGCTGCTCTGTTTCCTTTGGCGTCAGGATCTTCTTGGGGAGCATGGTCTCGAACCGGCAAGGAAAAAGCAGGATGAATCCGTTCCCGAGGTACCCCTTACTCCCGAGGAAATGCAACGGATGTATGTGATCTTCATCATGGTTGGGTTCAGCGTATTCTTCTGGGCGACCTTCGAACAGGCCGGCAGTTCCCTCACCGTTTTCGCGGATCGTTGCACCGAGCGGATGGTCTCGTTCCTGGGCTGGGAGTTTCCCGCAAGCTACTTCCAGTCGGTGAATCCGCTTTTCATCTTCCTCCTCGCCCCCTGGTTCGCCGGCCTTTGGCAATCCCTCGCGGAAAAGAAGAAAGAACCTTCCACCCCCGTCAAGTTCGCGATCGCCCTCGTCATGGTCGCCCTTGGCTTTGCAGTGGTGATGGTTGCCGATCTGGTCTACCAGCAGTCGGGAAAAGTAAGCGCCCTGTGGCTCATTCTGACTTATTTCTTCCATACCATCGGGGAGCTGTGCCTTTCCCCGGTCGGTCTTTCCATGATCTCCAAGCTTGCTCCCGCAAAGTTCGCTTCGCTGATGATGGGAACCTGGTTCCTGTCGAACTTCGCCGCGAACCTCGTGGGGGGAATCTTCGCGGGGAATTTCGATTCCATGAATCATTTCACCTTCTTCATGATTCCAATCGGAACCACGCTGGCTGCGGCCCTGGTCCTGTTTCTCATTCGTGGCCGCCTGAAGGAATGGATGCACGGCATCAACTGAGGTGCGGATATGACCAGATTTCGATTAACGCTGATGATCGCGTTCTCCCTCTTCATCCGAGGGCAGGCCGCGGGGTTCGAGCCGTTTTCGGAGCCCGAGAAGAAAGCCTACCGTTTCCAGCTGGAGAGGAACCTGTTCGCCGATGCCGGCTGCTGGAAGAACGCCTGCGATCAGGCGCGCAAGATAGCCGACGAGATCGAGGGGTACCGGGCGAAAACCACTCTTTCCGCGCGGAGTCTGCTGGGGGCCATGGATGCCTACCGCCGCCTGACCGACCTTCTCTACCGGCTTTCCGCCTATGCATCTTTCAAGAAGGCAGTCAACACGGACGATCGTGCGGCTTTCGAGGCACAGGAACAACTCGAGGCCGAGATTGGGGCAAGGACCAGCTTTCTTCGGGTCGAGTTGAAGAAACTCAACCCGCGTCTTTTGGACGATTTCATTCGTCAGGAGCCGGTTCTGGAAAAGTTCCGGTACTTTCTCCAGGACATCGTGAGGATGGCTCCTCATACACTTTCCGAGGACAAGGAGAGCGTCCTGTCAGCCGTTTCACCTGATCTCACATCCTGGCAGGCAGACCTGTTCCAGAAGGTTTTCGACCGTGCGGCTTTTCCCAAGATCCGTGCCGACGGCAAGGAATACGATGTCCACCTCGATTTCGAGGCACTGATGATGAACCCGGACCGGAGGATCAGGGAGAGGGCTTTTCGCGATTACTACAGCACTCTCAAACGGGATGCCGATCTTCTGGGGTTCGCCCTGCGCCAGGAAATGAGGACCCTAAACAGTGTCGCCAGGATGAGGGGGTTCGAGACATATTTCCATCAGGCGCTTTTCGAAATGTACCTGTCCCGTCCCGAAATGGATTCCCTCTTCAACCAGATTGAAGGGGCGATCCCCTTGTACCGGGCATACCAGAAGGTCAGAATGGATTCCCTCAAGGTCGAATTGTCCATTCCCGAGACCTGTTTTTGGGATATGCAGATCCCCCCGAAGGGGACCCCGGTACCAAGGTTCGCGGTCGCAACCGGGACCAGGATCCTCCGGGAATCATTGGGTGTGCTCGGGGCGAGCTACTCCGTCGACCTTGCTCGGATGCTGGACCCGGCAAACGGAAAGCTCGACGTCGTCGGGGGGCGGAAAAGGGAGCAGGGCGGTTTCTGCATCGGGAACTTCGGGTATTTCATGGACGGTTACCAGGGGTATCTCAAGGATCTTTCCGCGATGGCGCACGAAGTCGGCCATGAGATGCAGTCCCAGCTCGTTCAGCAGAAGTGCGGCTCTCTGCTGTTCGAGGATGGCCCCGCCTTCATGACGGAGTCGTTCGCCATGTTCAACGAGTGGCTCCTGAGAGAGCATCTGATGAAAACCGCCTCCGATCCCGCCACCCGAAAAGGGATGGCCTGGGATTCGCTCAACGAGATGATGTACCTCTGGGAGCTGGCCCGGAGGGCGAAGTTCGAGATGGTTTGTTACGACCGTGTTTCCCGTGACGAGATTGCAGATTACAAAGGCTTCAACAAAACCTGCCTCGAGGTCGGAAAAGTCTACGATATCCTGTTTCCCCGACATCCCGAGCTCGAGTATCACTGGATCCGAAAACACCATTACTGGACGGATCCGACCTATTATGTCAACTACGTCATATCCCATGCCCTTGCTCTCAAATATCTGGAGATGTACAGGGCCGATCCGGCGGGGTTCACGACCAAATACATCGACATGATCGCCACCGGTTTCGACCGTCCCGCGGACGGTTTGTTGAAGGATTTCCTGGGAATCGATCTCAAGGATCCCGCTCTCCTGGAGGGGGTTTTCAAGATGATCCGGTCCCGGTTCGACGAGTTCATGGCGGGGGTGAAATGATCCTCCCCCGCCCTTTCGGAGGGATTCAGATGAAGTACGTCCTTTTCTTTCTTCTTGCCGGCGTGTGGGTTGCCCGGGCAGCCACTGCCGGCTCCCCTGACATGGAGAGTTTCCGCGCCGCGGTAAAAGCCCGCTTCCTCAAATACACCGCGGTCAACACCCAGTCGGTTGACGGGGCAAAATCCACTCCCAGCAGCCCGGGTCAGTGGGAACTCGCCCGGATGTTGGAAAGGGAGCTTCGGGAGATCGGCCTTTCCGAAGTCCGCCTCGACGACAAGTGTTACGTTTATGCCACCCTCCCCGCGAACGCCGAGGGGAAGAAGATCCAGCCGCTGGGTTTCATCGCCCATATCGACACCTCCTCGGCAGTCCGGGGAAAGAATGTCAAACCTGTTGTCCACCTGTACAAGGGAGGCGACGTCAAGCTGCCGGGAAGCCCTTCGGTCGTCATCCCCGAAAGCAAGAACCCCCGACTCGCCAGGGCGGTGGGTTCGGAGATCATCACTTCTGATGGTACCGCCCTTCTCGGTGCCGATGACAAGGCTGGAATCGCGGCAATCATGACCGCCATGGAGTTCCTGGTGAAGAATCCCGGGATCCCCCACGGAATCGTCCGGGTCGCTTTCACGCCGGACGAGGAGGTGGATCTCAGTTCCGAGGGTTTCGATGTGGGGCCATGGGCCGGGACCTATGCCTACACCGTTGACGGTGAACAGGAAGGGGAGATCAACGACGAGACCTTCAATGCGGCCTCCGCGACTGTCACATTCACCGGGAAAAACGCTCATCCGGGATATGCCAAGGGGATAATGGTAAACAGCCTCTATGCCGCAGCCTCCTTTCTCGCCTCGATCCCCGAAGAAATCAAGCCCGAAAGGACAGAGGACCGTCAGGGTTACTTCCATCCCTATGAAGTGAACGGGAACGAAGAATCCACGACCGTTCGTCTCATCCTGCGCGATTTCGAGCTGCCCGGCCTCGAAGAGAAGAAGCGCAGGCTCGCTGGAGTCGTCGGAACCACCAGGAAGGCCTTCCCCGAGGTGAAAATCGACCTTTCGGTCGAGGACGGGTATCGGAACATGAAGTCCGTTCTTGCCACATACCCCCATATCGTTGAATACGCCATGGATGCGATGAGGAAAGTCGGGGTCGAGCCCGTGATGAAACCCATAAGAGGAGGAACCGATGGTTCCAGGCTCACCTTCAAGGGTGTGCCTGCCGCCAACATCTTTTGTGGGGCCGAGAACGTTCACAGCCTCGAGGAGTGGCTTTCGGTGAACGTCCTGGCTAAGGCCGCCCAGGCGATCGTCGAGATCGTCCGGATCTGGGGCGACCATCCGGCCGTCCCGTGAGGCAATCCTTCTTTCCTGTCTTTCGCGTCGGGAATTGACCTCGGATCACGAAGGGGATAGAATCCCGTCCAAACATGAAGAAAGGGGTCTTCGATGAAGGAATGGTTGTTGAAACTGGTCGATCTCGCCCGTTCAAAAGGGGCCCAGTACGCCGATGTGCGGTTCATCCGTGGCGAGTACGAATCGCTTATCGTCAAGAACGGCCGGGTCGAGGGTATCGAAAAGTCCGAGGACGAGGGATACGGCCTCCGGATCCTCGTTAACGGGGCGTGGGGCTTCAGCTGCAGCCCCGACAAACGTCTGTGGGAGCGGGTGGTAAAGGAAGCCTTCGATGTCGCTCGTTCCTCGGGCCTTGCCCCGAAACAGGGGGGAATCAGGTTCCCGGCCAGGAGTGCGGTTACGGGTCATTACAAGACCCCATTCGTGGAGGATCCCTTCGCGGTCACGCTCGACAAGAAGCTCGAGTTGTTGCTTGCCGCCGACGCGGGAATGAGGAAGATCCAGGGGATTACCTCGGCGAAAAGTTCGATGGGGTGCATGCGTGAAACCAAGTTTTTCGCGAACACCGAGGGTTCCTTCATCCAACAGGACCTGATGGAAACCGGGGGCGGAATCGAGTGCGTGGCCGTGGGGCAGGGGGAGATGCAGAAACGCAGCTTTCCCAACTCCTTCGGCCGCCAGCAACTGACGGGCGGTTATGAGCACATCAGGAACATGGACCTCGCCGGAAACGCCACCCGCATCGCCGAGGAGTGCGTCGCGCTTCTGACCGCTCCCCAATGCCCTTCCGGGGTCAAGACCATCATCCTTGATCCCACACAGCTTGCGCTCCAGATCCACGAGTCGTGCGGCCATGCTGTGGAACTTGACCGCGTTTACGGGATGGAAGCCAGCTTTGCCGGAACTTCCTTCCTGACGACCGAGAAGGTCGGGAAGTTCCGCTATGGGTCTGATATCGTGAACCTCTATCAGGACGGTACCGTGGTCAACGGTCTCGGAACCTACGGCTACGATGACGACGGGGTCCCCGCCTGCCGGACCGATCTCGTCAAGAACGGGATCTTCCAGGGTTACCTCTCCAGCCACGAGACCGCGGCGGAGCTTGGGGTGCCCAGTTCCGCCGCCAACCGTGCCACCAGATGGAACCGGATCCCGATCGTGCGGATGACCAACGTCAATCTCGCACCCGGAACCTGGAGCTTCCACGACCTCGTTTCGGACACCCAGGACGGCCTGTACCTGGTCACCAACAAATCCTGGTCGATCGACGACAAACGGTTGAATTTCCAGTTCGGGACCGAGCTCGCCTACGAGATCAAGAACGGTCAAATCGGACGGATGCTCAAGAATGCGACCTACACAGGGATCACTCCCGAATTCTGGCAGGGTTGCGATGCGATCTGCAGCGAAAAACATTGGGGCCTCTGGGGAACCCCGAACTGCGGCAAGGGTGAACCCTCACAGATTGCCCATGTCGGTCACGGTTGCGCTCCGGCGCGCTTTCGGAACGTTCGAGTGGGGGTGTTCTGATGTTTGGAAAAGAAACTTGCGAAATGATCCTTCGCGACGTCCTGGCAATGACCTCGGCCGCGGATGAGGCACAGGTAACCATTTTCACCAACGAATCCGGGCTCACCAGGTTCGCCGAAAACTACATCCATCAGAACGTCGTGGAACGTAACGGCACCGTCAACATCCGTGTGATCAAGGGCCGGAAGAACGGCTTCGCCTGGACCAACCGCGTGGATTCCGAAGGATTGAAAGCCGCCGTGGACCGCGCTTTCGAGATCGCCCGGCTTTCCGAGGAGAACCCCGATTTTCCCGGCCTCCCCACCGGTGGGGACATTCCGACCAGATCGTGTGTCCGGCCCTCCACGGAAAGGTTCTCCCCCCAGAAAAGGGCGGAGGGTGTCGCCCAGTTGATCAAGAAGGCGAAAAACAGGGGCTTCCGTTCCTCGGGGGCGTTCGAAACCGGGGTCAAGGAAGTCGCGATCGGGAACTCGAGGGGAATCCGGGCCTACCATCCCACCACGATCGCCGATTTTTCCACCGTCGTGATGTCGGATGACAGTTCCGGTTTTGCCCACGCAAGCGCAATCGACGTTCACGACCTGGACGTCGAAAAACTCGCCGACGAAGCCATCCGGAAGACCGAGATGAGCCTACACCCCATCGATCTGCCGCCCGGCGAGTATCCCGTCATACTCGAGGAATACGCAGTCTCAACGATGGTCTCCTTCCTTTCCATGCTGGGGTTCAATGGGATGGCTGTCAGGGAGAGAAGAAGTTTCCTCTCGGAGAAGCAGAACCAGCGCATTGCGGTTCCCGGTTTCTCCCTCTGGGACGACGGATCCGACCCCCGGGGCCTGCCCCAACCGTTCGACTTCGAGGGGTTCCCCAAGAAGCGGGTCGACCTCGTTTCCGAAGGTATTGCCAGAGACGCTGTCTGGGATTCGACCAACGCCAGGCTCGCGGGCAAGGAGAATACGGGGCATGCGCTTCCCGCCCCGAATACCTGGGGTCCGGTCCCCCTGCATCTGTTCATGGCTCCCGGGACTGTGCCCAAGGACGAGCTCATCAAGGGCATCAAGAAAGGGATCTGGGTGTCGAGGTTCCACTACACCAATCCGGTTCACCCCAAAAAGACCGTCATCACGGGAATGACCCGGGATGGGACCTTCCTGATCGAGGAGGGGAAAATCTCCCGCGGGATCAAGAACCTGCGCTTCACCTTCCCAATTCTGGAGGCTCTCGAAAAGATGGAGGGGATTTCGAAAGAGACCAGGACCTTCGTTTCGTCCTTTGGGAGCACATGCGTTCCCTCCGTCCGGATTTCCTCCCTGTCCTTCAGCGGCGCAACGACCTTCTGAACCACTTCCCCCGGGGGAGGTTCCTGACCTTTCCCCGGGGGAAAGAATCATTTCTCCCGAAAGGCAGAAACATTGAGAAAATTGAATCTGATTCCCGTTCTTGTGACCTGTTTCGTTCTTCTCTCCGGACTCTCCCAACTCGCGCGGGCCGCCGAGGATGGCGCTCAATCCTGGTTGAAACCGTTCCTTGGTGAGTGGCGGGGAACCCTGAAGTGCAACAACCCCAGAGTCAGGGACAATGTGAAGAAAGTCGTCTTCCTGATCGATTCAGAGGGGAACGTGAAGGGACGGATCGGCGGGCTCGAAATTGGAAAAGCCAGATTGGAACGGCTAACGGGCTGGATGCACTCCATTCTGAAAGGGGAATACATGATCTGGGGAGACCTTTCCGGGATCGTCCATCAGGCGACCGGGAAGCAGACATTCACCTTCTTCATGCCCTTCGGTCGCAGAAACGGGGAGTTCGATGGTCAGTTCCATTCCCAGGGGGTCAAGAGGGGTATCGAGGGAGAGTTCGTCGGGAACTCCTGGCGCCTTCTCCGGCTTGACCGGCTTTTTCTTCGTTGAATCCCCTGGGTTCGATGGGTAATCCCGCGCTCGATCCGGAAATGTTTGCATTTTTCGGATCGAATCCTTAGAATACACGCCATGTCGCTAGAAGCCATTCCACAGGAAGTTCTCGAAAGAATCCGCGAGAAGCTCGGCCTCGAGAGTTTCTCCCGCCCGTTCGCCGTCCTCATCGACCCGGGGGATTTCGGGTCGGTGTTCACGTATCTTCCCCTGTTCCGCGAGGAGTTCAAGAAACTCCCTCCGGACCTGCAGAAGTACGTCTACGCCATCGAAAAGGGACGGTACGGCCTCGTTTCGTTCATCCCCAAATCCTTCGAACCCTTCCGGGGTGGAAACGTCACCTCCATCCAGACCGTGATCAACGATTCCGGGGCGGTGGCCGAGATGAAATACGCCACCGATGAAGGAGGCGACCAGCTTTTCGAGGTCAAGAACCATCATCGCCGTGACAAGCTGATGGAGCTTGCGAAGAAGAAGAAGATTCCCCAGAAGTCCGTTATCCGGTCTCGTTGCTGAGCCGATTCCTTTCCGGTCCGCTTTTTCGGCCCTCTTTTTTGGGAGCGGTGGATCCTTTTGCCGCGAATTTCGCTTGCAGGAGTTTTTTTGATGAAGATCACGTTCTATGGAGCGGTCGGTGCCGTCACGGGTTCCTGTTTTCTGATCGAGACATCCACGACAAGGTTCCTGGTGGATTGCGGGATGTTCCAGGGGTGCAAGGCCTTGAAGGAGAAGAACTACGGACCGTTCCCCTTCTCCCCTGATTCGGTCGACTTCGTGCTGGTCACCCATGCCCATATCGATCACACCGGACTGCTTCCGAAACTCGTCAAGAAAGGTTTCAAAGGGCCGATTTTCGGGACCGCCCCAACCGTCGATCTTCTCCAGTTCATGCTCCCGGATTCCGCCCGGATCCAGGAGTCCGAAGTGCTGCAAAAGAACCGGCGGAACGAGCGGAAGGGCGTCGGGGAGATTCAACCCATCTACACGGTGGATGATGCCGCAAAGACACTCACCCTCCTTCGCGGAGTAAAGGAGGGGCAGGAAATCGAGCCCGGCAAAGGCGTGAAAGCGGTTTTCCGGAATGCGGGCCATCTCCTTGGATCCGCTTTCGTCGAGCTTTCCGTCCAGGACGCTGGTACTGCGAAGCGTATCGTGTTCGGCGGTGATCTGGGCGGTCGTGATCACCCCATCGTGAATGACCCGGAGATTGCCCGCGAGACCGATGTTCTGCTGGTCGAATCGACCTATGGAAACAGGCTGCGCCCTCCGGATGGCAAGAAAGAGCGGTTGAAGAAGCTGGCCGAGGTCGTGAGGAAGTTCAAATCCAAGGGCGGAAATCTGATCATCCCTGCCTTCGCCGTGGAGCGCACCCAGGATCTCATCCACGATCTTCTTGTACTGATGGGCGAGAAGCAGATACCCGAATCCGAAATCGTGATCGATTCCCCCCTTGCCATCCATGCGACCCAGGTTTTCGCGAAATACCCCGAGTTGTTCGACGAGGATGCGAAGGCCTTGGCGAGATCCCATGGGTCCCTCTTCGAGTACCCAGGGCTGAAATACACCATCTCAGCCGAGGAATCCATGCAGCTCAACGGGAAATCCGGGCTCATCATCATGTCCTCCAGCGGGATGTGCGATGCCGGCCGGATCAAGCACCATCTCAAGCACAACCTCTGGAATCCGAAGAATATCATTTTATTCGTTGGGTACCAGGCCGAGGGAACCCTCGGACGCCTTCTTCTCGAGGGCGCAAAGAGCGTCCGGATCCATGGGGAGGAGATAGCGGTCGAGGCCGGGATCGAGGAGATTTCGGGCTATTCGGGGCACGCCGACCAGAAGGAGCTTCTGGAATGGGTTGCCGCGATTCCATCGATCCGTGACCAGGTTTTTGTGGTTCACGGGGAAGACGATGCCCGGGACGAATTTGCCCGGAAGGTTCGCGATGCCAGGAAGGTTCCCGTCTGGGTCCCGAAGTTCGGGGAGTCGTTCGACCTTCTCAAGGCGGTCGAAGCTCCTGTAGCGCCCGTCGTTCCCGCCGCTGCTGCGGT
The DNA here is from genome assembly GCA_964428355.1 of uncultured bacterium. Lineage (GTDB taxonomy): Bacteria > Muiribacteriota > Ozemobacteria > Ozemobacterales > Ozemobacteraceae > CAYRYU01. The sequence continues at coordinate 297,698 of CAYRYU010000001.1, read as the reverse complement.
TGCGCAGGCTCCGAAAGGCGATTCCTACAACCTCTTCGCGGAGTTCATGCTCCAGGTCTCGCAATTCATGCGAACCCAGGGAAGCGAAGCGGTTCGTCGCCAGAAGATGGAGCAGCTCAAGAAGATTCTCGAAGCCTGATCTTTCCGGAAACCCGCCGGTTCCGGTTTCAGTGCTTGCGCTGCTGGTTCTCGTTGGTGACGAAGATCCCGGGCTTCCCCGCGAGTGGACACTTGAACTCGCAGATTCCGCAACCGGTGCATTTTTCCGGGACGACGTAGGGGTAGGGGACCAGGCTCTTCGTTCCGTCCGGTTGGACGACTTCCTTCTCCTCGAACCGGATCGCCTTGTCCGGGATCGGGCAGTGTTCCTCGCAGACGATACACTCCTCGTTGCGTGAGAAGGGGATGCAGACGTTCTTGTCGAAGCAGGCCAGTCCGATCGGGTTTTTCTGTTTCTCGGCAAGGGCCATTTTCCTGATCGCCCCGGTGGGGCAGACCTGGCCGCATAGGTTGCAGTTGTACTCGCAATAGCCCGTTCTCATCGAACCCCGTGGGGCCCAGAGACGACGGATTCCTGATTCCAGGCCCTCCGGCTGGAGGCATCCCCCGTTCGACTGGCAGATCCGGACGCATTCGAGACAACGGACGCATCTCTCCAGGAATTCTGCCTCGGGCAACGAACCGGGGGGACGGATGAGCCTGCCGTCATTCTCGCGGTTGTACAACTCTATTTTAGAAAGCCCCGCACCGATGATCGCGCCGCCGGAGGCGATCAGGAACCGTCGCCGGTCGGGCAGGAGCGGGGTGGGGGCCTTGATTCCGTCGCCCGAGAAGCTGATCGCGTGGATTCCGCCCGGACAAACCCCCGTGCAATCGAGGCAGAACGTGCAGCTGGAGGGATCGGTCGGTTTCGGGTCTTCCGCCGGAATCGCCCTCATCGGACATGCCCTGACGCATGCTCCGCAGCTTACGCAGGTGTCATCAACCTTCCTGCGGAACTGTGACCTTCGGGAAGCAATTCCCAGGAGGGCTCCGAGAGGGCAGACGTAAGTGCACCAGAATCTCGGCTGAAGCTTTTCAAGAAGGAGTATCACCAGGAAGATCACCCCCGTCCAGAAACCGGTGGTGAAGGATCCGGGGGGCTCCGGCATGATCCAGCTCTTGAAAAGCCGTCTGAAGCCTTCCACCGGCCCGCCCACGATGGGAATCGCCTTTGCGATGCCGAAAACTGCGTCCATCGTTCGCGTGAAAAGGGGAAAGATCGTCAGGGTGAGAACCCGGTTCAAGAAGGAAAGGGGATCGAAAAGGCCCAGCAACTGGACGGACAGGAGCCCCAGTAGAAGCCCTGATGCAAGGATCAGCACGTTCAGGGACCTCATCCAGCCCGGAAAATCCCGGGGAGGGCCTTTCCCCTTGGGTAGCAACCTCCCGACGAGATCGAAGAGCGCTCCCAGCGGACAGGTCCAGGCGCAGAAAAACCTCCCGAGAAGGATTGTCAGGACGAGCAGAACCGCGGCGGGGAGGAACGAAGCGGAAAAAGATCCTCGCGAGATCAGGTCGGACAAAGCGATCAATGGGCTGAACCGAAGGAAAAGGTCGGAAGGAACCGCCCCGGCGTAAGGAAACCGCGCCCTGACGAAAAGGACGACGAATGCAACCAAAAGAAAGCCCTGGACCCAGGGACGGATCTTCCTCATCTGATGCGACTCTCCGGCGGCTGGCTAGCCGGGGAGGACGACTTTCCTGACCTCGAGGGCCGAGGTCGGATACTTCGCAAGGCCCCGGCTGACGGCTTCTCCGAGATACTCCACATCCCCGATGGAATGGCCGAAAAGCGGTAGTGCGGCCACGTCAGCGGAAACGGTGCAGGGACTCATGATGAGTGTTTTGGCAAGCTTGACGTCTTCCAGGTTTCCGCCGATGGGGCCATTCCTCAAAAGGACCCGGTAGGCATCGATTATCGTGAGTGTCGGGAGGATGGCTCCCGCTATATCGACGATGTTCTTGGTGAAAGGCTTGTGGATCTTCCCCCTTGGGCCGCCCATCACTCCCATCAGGTTTTTCAACCCCAGCGTGACTTTCGACATTCCGTGATGCTTCGCGATGGGGACGTTGATCACCTTGGTCGCCTCGAGATAATCCTGGTAGATGGGCCATTGCTTCAGAAGAGTGCCGTTGGGAAGCTGGACTTCCTTGAAACGGGAATCCTCCATGTGGGAGACCTCGGCCCCGGCGGCGGCCGCCTTTTCCTCGATTCCGCTGTTGGCGTAGCAACGGAGCGGATTGTTGCAGGTCCTGTCGAAAACCTTGACCTTCGCCGCTCCGGCTTTCAGGCATTCCCTGACGATAGCCGCGACCAGGTCGGGGTTGGTGGTTCCCGCGAGTTCCGGGGTGCGGTCCCATCCGATGTTGGGCTTCACCACGACGACGTCTCCCGGGGTGACGAAAGTCCCGATTCCGCCCATCTCCTTCAGTGCCGCCTCGAGGAGCGCGGCTGGTTCCCCTCCCTCCACCCAGATCACGTGTGGAAGGTTCGAGGTGGCAGTGATTGTTCCGGAGGCCGGCGTCGGGGCTGGAAGCGCGGCTCCCGTTGCCGTCTCCTGGCCGAAAGCTTTTCCGGCGAGGGTTCCGACCGATGCGGTCGCGATGGTCGTTCCGACAAGTTTCAGAAAATCCCGTCTCTTCATATCTTCGTCCTTGGTGTAATTCGGTTCTTCGGCATAGAATCCCGGCTCTATTCTACCGAAAATCTTCCTCGCGGGGAAGACAACGTCGATTACCTGGACGGGCACACGTTCAGGGCCGTGGAAAAGCATCTCGACGGCCGGGTGGTCTATCGCATCGTTGGCGGAAAGGCGCATTTCCGCAAGGTCCAGAACAAATCCGCAGGGGTCATGTCAACCCCGCACTTCTGATCCGGATCCCCCCAGGTCGAACGAATGCCCCTGCAGAGAATCGGCTGATGGAGAACGAAGAGAAACCCGATTCTGCCACTTCGAAAGAGTGGTATACTTTGGGGGAAACCGGAGTCTCCTCCTCGAAAGTTGTGGCCGGGACCGGTTGAGGGGAAGGCCTTGCCTCCCGGAGAGCCCGGGCGGGAGCTCCGAGCCGGGGTCGGCCGCGCACGAAACCTCCGGCGGAGGAATGACCCTTGGAGATTTTGACCCGTATCAGCAACGGGTGGAACGGCGGCTGGTTCGAGCTGGGAATGTGGCTTGGCCAGCGCTTCCGGCGCGCCTTCCACCTCGCCGCGGCCGTCGTGTTCACGATGCTGGCGATCGTCGACCTGCTGATCTACCCCGTCACCGACAAGGTGCGGCTGGCGGCGTACGACACCATTCTCCATTACCGCCTGTTTCCTCCCAGGCCCGATCCGGACATTGTCATCCTGGACATCGACGAGGGGAGCCTGGCCGCGATGGCCCCGGAGTACGGCCGCTGGCCCTGGCCCCGCCAGGTGTTCGGGGAGTTCCTCGAACTGGTGGGGAAGCAGAAGCCCAAAGCCGTCGTGTTCGACATCCTGTTCAGCGATCCCGACCTGTTCAACCCCGGAAGTGACGAGGCCTTCAACACCGCCATCGCCTCCGCGGGGCCGACCTTCTTCCCCCTGTTGCGGCTCGACCCTTCCACCGACCCGTTGAGCGAGGTCAAAGTTTCGATGGTTCCGGGCGCGAGACCCGACCCGCAGGGAACCGGGGGAAAGGACCCCTCGGTGGGGGTGGTCTTCCCGCATTTCCCCGCGGCTCTCGCCGGCAAGCGGCTGGGATTCCACAACATATTCCCCGACGACGACGGGGTGGTCCGGGAATATGTCGTCTCCCGCAACGAGCAGGGCTGGATCCTTCCCTCCCTCCCCACGCGGATCGGTTGGGAGTTCGGCTGGCCGGTTCCCACCCCCGAGCGTGTGCTTCTGAATTGGCGCGGCCCCCCCGGTTCCTACCGGTTCGTCCGGTTCTCCGAGGTCTTCCAGGACCTGCTGCGGAAGGAGAAGCGCCGGCCAGCGGACGAGTTCGCGGGGAAGATCCTCATCATCGGCTCGACCGCCCCGGGTCTGTTCGACTTCAAGCCCACCCCCGTGAGCCAGACCCACCCGGGGGTGGAGATCCTGGCCACCGCCATCGACAACTTCCGCCATGACGATTACCTGCGCTTTCCCAAGGCGCGCGTCCCGTTTTTCCTGTTGGCCCTGGTGATCATCTGGTGGACGGCCTGGCGGTTGTATCGGGCGACCAACCCCATCATCCTGGACTGGTGGTTCGGGCTCTCGGAGACCGCCATGGTGGGATGCTCCTACGTCAGCATCAACTTGAGCACCGTCTACCTCGACCTCTCCTTCCCGGTCTCGATTGCCCTGGGGTATTTCGGCGTGGTGCGGTCCTACGCCGGGCTCACGGGGAAAGCCCTCGATCCCAGCATGGTGCGGCGGTCGCTGCGCCTGGAGGGCGTCTGGCAGGCGGCGGTTTTGCTGATCCGGATCGATTCCGAGGCCATCAGCGACTACCGGTGGGAGACGCTCCGGGTCGGGTTGCTGCGCTCCGGATCGGAAGACAAGAGTATCGAACTGATCAAGGAGAACCAGCGGGGGATCTGGGATCTCTTCGAAAAGACCTATGCCGTCTGCTGGATGGCTCCGGAAGGGGATGCCACGGCCAGGGGCCGTTTCGAGACGGATTCCCGGGCGATCATGACGGCCTTCCCCGGGTTGCTGCGCCACGCATTCACCGGCCCCGAGGAGGCGTCGAGCTGGTTCTTCCATCAGGGAACGGTCACGTGTGGGGAGGCTGCCGAGGGAAGCTGGCGGCGCCTCGTCGCGGAAGCCGTGATGCAATGGGAACAATCGAAGTCAGGAAAGGAGCACCCATGAAACGACGGGGCTGGTTCACGTTCGGAGCCCTCTTTTTCGCGGGACTGTTGCTTTCCCGGTCCTGGTCCGCGGATACGGGAACGCCTCCGCCCACGGATACCCAGGGCCGGGCGATCAGGAGCGAGACGATCCGGGTCGAACCGTTCGTCGATGCCCGGGACGTGGGAACCCTGGCCAAGGATGAGGTCGTAGAGATTTGCGGCAAGGAGGGCGGCTGGCTGCGCATCACCAGTGCCCGGGGAAACGGCTGGGTTCGGCTGCTGGCCATCCGCCGGGGCGGGACGGAGAAACCCCGGTACACGGCGGACGGGGTGCTGGGGCTGGCTTCCGGTCGCGCGGGAACCGGGAAGGTGGTGGCCACGACGGGGATTCGCGGATTGAGTGAGGAGGACCTGCAGGCGGCCCGCTTCAACGAGGCCCAGGTGGTGTTGCTCGAGTCGTTCGGCGTGACCCGGGCCCAGGCGCGGGAGTTCGCGGCGCGCGGCTCGCTCGTGGCGCGTCCCTTCCCCTATTTGACCGGAAAGGGGGCCCCATGAAACGGGTGATCGTCGGTCTGCTTCTGGTCTTCTGGGGTCTGGGCGGTTCCGCGGCCCGGGCTGGGGATGCCGTGGAGATTCTGGAGAAACTCCTGGGGAAGATCACGCCGGCAAGCGGGACCGCTTCCCCACTCACCTCCGCCGAAGTCCGCGAACAGCTGTTGCAGAAGCTCCGGAAACGCCTGCCTGAGCCGTTGCAGGAAGTCGAAAAGAACCTTCAGGGGGTTTCCCGGGAGCAGGAGATCGCCATCGGACGCCGGATCTCCGGGAACCTGCTGGGGGCTTCCCCCCTGGTCGACGACCCGGATCTCCAGCGCTACGTCAATCTGGTCGGCCGCTGGGTGGCTGAGCAGAGCGAGCGAGCGGATCTTCCCTGGCATTTCGGGGTCCTCGAATCGCCTGCGGTGAACGCTTTCTCCGTGCCGGGGGGGTACATCTTCCTCACCCGGGGCCTGTATGCCCTTCTGGAGGACGAAGGGGACCTTGCCGGGGTGCTGGCCCACGAGATCGGGCACGTTTTGCGCCGGCATCACCTGAAGATCCTGCAGAAGAGCCGTCTTTTGGATCTGGGCCGGGACTTCTTGGCCAAGAAGATCACCGACGATGCGAAGGTTCAGCAGCTGATCGGCCAGGGCGCAGAGATCGTCGCGCGGTCTCTCGACCAGAAGGCCGAGTCCGATGCCGATCAGATCGCGGTCGTTCTGGCGGCCCGGGCCGGATATGGAGCGTTCGGCCTGCCCGCGGTACTGCAGAAGATCGGCCATTTCGCCCCGACCGACGACCGGGTGCTCCTTTTGTTTAAGACCCACCCCCATCCCGACGCCCGCCTGAAAGACCTGGACGAACGGATGGGATCACACTTCGACCGGATCGAGGGCCTCTCCCTGGCCCGCCGCTTTCATCGCCTGAAGCCCGCGAAACGCGCCCGATAACCCGGGGAAGGTGCTTCCGATCGGGAAGAAGAAAAGGGGACAGACCACGGTTTGAGAAAAGGGGACACCCGAGAACGGTGCTAAGACAAGGATGGCTTCTTGTACCGGTTCCGATGGTGGATTTCCATGTATTCATGCCGGTCTCCCATGAGAAGCTGGAAATTCTTTAGCCGCCGTTTCCGAGAAAATGGGAGAAAATGGGGACAGACCACGGTTTTGCGGTTTTGTGATAATATGGAGATTGTAATTCTTGGGGGAGGTGGGAATGCCTCGAAGAAGCCGGCTGACCCTTTCGGACGTTCCACTTCATGTGATTCAACGGGGGAACAATCGACAGGCCTTATTTTTCGAGGCTGCAGATTACCGGTTCTTTTTGGACCTGCTGGTGGAAAGTGCACGGAAAAACGAGGTCCGGATCCATGCCTATGTCCTTATGACGAATCACCTTCACCTGCTCCTTTCCGCTCACCATCCGGACGCCCCGGGGAAGACGATGAAGCTCGTGGGCCAACGCTACGTCCAGTTTGTCAATCGGAAGTATCGACGCACGGGAAGCCTCTGGGAAGGCCGGTTTCGTTCCTGCCCCGTTCAGGAGGAACTGTACCTTCTGGCCTGTCAAAGATACATCGAACTGAACCCGGTTCGAGCCCGCATGGTCACCTCCCCGGAAGCCTACCCCTGGTCAAGCTATCGGGCAAATGCACTGGGGGAAGAGGGGCTGGTCGAGAACCATCCCGTGTATCTGGATTTGGGGGCATCTCCAGAGGCAAGGCAGGCGGCCTATCGGGAGTTGTTTTCCCGGGAACTGGACCCTGAGATGGTGAATCGCCTTCGTGAGGCAACGAATGGGAACTTTGCCCTGGGGAACAAATTCTTCGCCGGACAGATATCGACGGTTCTGGGACGGCGAGCGGAGCGTGGTACACCCGGACGTCCCAGAAAACCCCGGGTGGGGAAAGATCAACTCGACCTCCCCTCCGAATGAACTCGGAAATAGTGGTCTGTCCCCTATTTTCCCCACCACCCGGCCCTGGGTTGAAAGGGTGGGGTGGGGGGGATATAATCCAGACATGAGCAGTCCGGGGCCGCGGGAGAGTTCTTCCCATACGCATTACCAGCGGATTCTCAGGTTTGCTGCGGTTTTCCTCGTGATCTGGGGGACGTGGTGGTTCCTTTTCGGGTTCATGGGCTATTCGCGGGTTTTTTTCCCGACCGATTATCCCTCTTTCGGATACATCGATCTGTACCCGACTTTTCTGGCGGGGAAGCTCTTTCAGGCCGGGGAATACGACTCGATCTACAACTCCCGGATCTTCATCCAGTCGCACAGGGACATGCACCTCAAATGGCTGGAATATTTCCTGGCACACGATCTGCGGAACCCGGGTACATCGTTCGTCTATGCCCCGCTGTACCTGTGCCTCTTCGGCCCATTGACTTCGTTTTTCACTTCCTTCACCGCGTACCGGAGTTTCTGGTACATCGTGAACATTCTCGCCGCAACCGTAATCTGCCTCGAAACTTTGCGCCTCGCGGGGCGGAATTCCTGGAAAATGCTCTTGGCATGCGCCTTCTGCACCTCCATCTTCTTTCCGATCCCCTACGCGGCCTCCCTCGGACAGAACATCCTTCCCGCTGTCGCCCTTGCCCTTCTGGCTTTTCGGTTTCACGAGTGGAACGATTCCCAGGGGAGGATGCTGGCCTGTCTCTGTCTGATTCTTGTGGTCGCCTGCAAATCCTGGGCTGTTCTCCTGGTATTGGTTTTCGTCTACCTGCGGGATTGGGGCACGGTTGCCGGGACTTTCGGGGGCATTTTCCTGTTGCTGGTCTGGATGCCGGACTGGCTTTTCCCACCTGCGCTTTCGCTGGGATTCCGGGAAGTCAGCGGCCAACTTGTCCGGTTGAGCCTCGTTTCCGGAAACAACGTTTCCCTGCGTGGTTTCCTGCACCGGCTCAACTTCCCGGGGTGGGGGACCGACCTGGAGAACTACCCCAGGGTGGAACCCCCGGGCGGCGTTTTCATCGCCGAGGGCATCGTCCTGTTATTGGTGCTGGCCGGAGTGCTTTTTCTCTTGTACTCCAGGCGGCCGGATGCCAGAACTGCCTTCGTCTGCGGTCTCGGGTTGTCGATCCTCCCTTCCGGCATCTGTTGGCACCATTATCTTTCCTGTTTTTTTCCCGCGGCCGTTTTTTCGCTTCTCGTACCCAATCGCGGTGTCTTGGTAAAAATCGTTTCTGGAGCTTTCCTCGTTTTCGAGTCTCTGTCGGGCCTCCCTGGATGCTATTTCGGGTTCCTGGAACCTGCCTCCGTCGCCCGGGCTCCAACCCTCTGGGCAGTGGTGTTCATACTGCCTTTGCTTTCCGGGTTCCTCATGGTCGTTTCCCTCCTTGCTTCGCGGGATTCGGGTTCATCCGGGGGCGTTCCACCCCGAATCCCCGAAAATGAATCCTCCCGACCTGCCTGAAAGGCCGATCGGGAGGATATTGGAGGGGGTTGGAACCGAAACCCTTTTTTCAATAGTTGATCTTGCTGTGGAAGGAGCACTCACACCAGCTGCCGGCGGTTGGGTGGACGACCAGGGAATACTTCCCCCCGTCATGGCAGACCGCGGGGTGTTTCAGGCAACCGGCACGGACGAGTACGTCCTGATCGAGAACGGTCATTGGCTCGTGCGTCCGGTTGTAAACTCCTACCGCCTCGGTGATTACACGGCAGTTGTTGACGCAGATCGCCGTTTCCGGATCGGGAAGGATGGTCCCCTCAGGAGCTGAATCCTGTGTGGGAGCAGGAACGGTGGACAGGCACGGTTGGTGGGGATTGACCGGTGCTTCGGTGATGTTGAGGTCGGTCACGATCGGGATGTATTTCACGCAGGAGTAGGGCTTTCCGGGAACCGGGGTCACTTCCATTGCCAGAACGTGGATCCGGACGTTGGCTTTGATCAGTCCCTTCCAGGGGCCCCATTTGTTGGCTGCGTAACTGTCGAGCGGTCTGACCTTCTCGGAAGGAAGCTGGACGCTCATGCTGATTTCCTTGGCATTCTTCTCGAGGAATTTGACCGCACCCTTGAAGATCTGGGAATTGCCTTCATTGTCGTTGCTCCCGTTGTTGGTTTCATCGGGAAGGGGCAGGTTGAGGTTGGTGATTTCCGCAACCATATTGGTGACGTGCCGTTCGCGGTCGACCACTCCCAAGGTCATGTCCAGGATCCGGATCTGGGCGAAGATGTCGATGTTTCCCGGGTCGATCCCTCCGACCAGCTGGGCCATTGCAGCCGGGGCGGCGAAGAATCCCATCAGAAGGGCGACGAAGAAGAAATAGGAAGCGCGTTTCATTACAAAGCTCCTGTCGTTCTTGAATAAGGGCTGAGAGAGGGTGGAAGCCACTCTCCCGCGAAAGGGAAGTTTTCACCTTGGGGGACTCCGCCGCGGGGGAGTTCCCGGGGTATACTCGATACTTCCTTCTTTCGGGTGGTTTCCACGATCCGTTTTTTCTTGATCGCCCCGTGGAAACCTTTCGAACAATAAAACGGTTGGATGGAAGGGGGCGTTGAACAATTTTATCGGGATTCCTCGATCCCATTGATCCCCGATTCGATGCGCTACTCGCGTTTCGCGATCGTTGCAACCCACTCCAAGACGGGGAAAGCCGGGTCCGATTCAGGTTGACGGTTTCGGAACCTCCAAAGTATGATGTCTGTTGACCGGGCCGAAGCGGGCCCGGCTTCGACCGAGGAACCGGTGGCTTCACCGCCCCAAGCGGGCCCGGGATGCGTCTGTCAGGCTTTGCATGGGCATGAGAAGGGTCTGGGCATTGGTGCCGGTCGGCGGAAGTTGCGCCTGGGGAGGATTACCATGTCGAACATATCCAAGATGAGTGTTTCAAAAGGAGCAGGGCTCCTTTTTGCCCTCGTTGTACTGGCCTGGGGCCTTGGATGCAGCGGCGGGGCAGGTGACGATCCTCTGCCCGGGGCCTCTTCAACCTCCCTTACCGCCTCCTTGAGAATCACCGGGAACATCTATTCCTCTTCGGGGACGGGAAACGATGCGATGGCCTCGGTCCTTCCCGCATCCGGGATTTCCGGAGCGGAGGTTTTTCTCGAATCGAACCCCGGCATCCGGGCCTCCTCCGGAGCGAACGGGGCTTTCGTTCTCGGCCCGGTCCCCCCCGGCTCCCACAGGGTCATCGCCCGCCTCGGTTCCGCACCGGTTTACAAGGCCCGGTCGGGAATCGTTTCAGTTTCCGATAGCTCACCCGAGGGAAAGACCGGCATGCTTGTTCTTGCCGAAGCAACCGGAGCCCTCCTCGGGACCCTCAGGGATCCCATGAACAACCCGATCCCCAATGCAACCGTTTCCCTTTGGGGTGAGTCCGTCAGCACCAATTCCAACGGAGAGTTTACCTCCCCGAAGATCCCGGTCGGTCAGAACGGTACCCTGAGCCTCCAGGCCACGGGTTTCCAGACGGTATCGATGGAAGTCCCGATGCCGTTTTCCACCCCTTCCATCCTGGAAACCACCCTGGCACCAACGGGGGAGACGAATCACCCTCCGCTGGTCTCCCTGAGCGCTTCTGCGCTCCAGGTTTCTCCCGGAGGAACCGTCCAACTCACCGCCACCGCTCAGGATGCCGAGTCCCAGGCCCTGACTATCGGTTGGGAAACCACTCTTGGATCCGTCACCCCTCCCTCGGGAAATCTCTCCGTGACCTGGTTTGCCCCTGATCAGGCGGGTGTGGCGACAATCAGCTTCATCGCCAGCGACTCGACGGGCCTGAAGAGCCGGATATCGGTGCAGGTGAGCATCGGTGGAGGCGGGGTATCGGGGGCACCCTCGGTTACCGGGTTCTTTCCCGCCGCCAACGCGGTCGACGTTGGACCCGATGCTTCCCTATGGGTCACCTTCAGTGAAGCTATGGATCCTCTGACCCTGACCGGAACGAACATTCAGGTGACGACCCAGGGATTGACCATCCCCTTGATATTCACCATCTTCCCGAACAATACCACGGTTTCTTTCCGGCCTTCCTCACCCCTGGCCCGGGAAACCCTTTACGCGGTTCACGTCCTGGCCGGGGTGCGGGACGCCCAGGGAACCGCCATGGGCCAGGAATTCACATGGAATTTCACGACCGCGGCCGAAGGCGGCGATCTTGTTCCCCCCACCATTTCCGGGGTTTACCCCGCGGAAAACGCCATCGGAGTTACTCTCAATTCGAAAGTCTCCGTCACCTTTTCCGAGGCGATCGACCCCAACTCCCTCTCCACCGCGACCTTTTCGCTGGC
>CAYRYU010000001.1:239781-285981 GCA_964428355.1 uncultured bacterium | reverse complement strand
CGTGACAACGATCACCCTTGCAAGCGGTGGAACAGGAATCTCTGGAACCGTTTCCCTCGAATCCGATCCGCGGATAGCCGTTTTCCGGCCCGCTGCGGCGCTTCCGCCGGGAAGCCTCATCACCGCCCAGGTCACGACGGGAGTCAGGGATCTCGCCGGAAACAACCTCCAGTCTGCGCGGACCTGGTCCTTTACCACCTCCGCCGCTCCGGATACCACTCCCCCGACCATCCTGGCGGTCGCCCCCCCGGATGGTTCGACGAACGTTGCGACAAGCGCCTTCATCGCGGCGACCTTTGACGAACCCATGGACCCCGGAACCGTCAACGCCACAACATTCACGCTTTCCAGCGGGAGTACCTCCCTTCAGGGTACGGTCAACCTTTCCGGTGACGGCAGGATCGCGAGGTTCTCACCCACCGGAGGCCTTCCCCTCGGATCGAACTTGACCGCCCAGGTGACCACCGGTGTCAAGGATCTGTCGGGGAATGGTCTCCAGACGACGCGGGTGTGGTCCTTCAAAACGACTTCCGCAGTTGATACCACCCCGCCCACCATCCTCGCGGTCAATCCTCCCGAGAATTCGACGAATGTGGCGACCACGGCCATCATTGCCGCCACCTTCAACGAGGCCATGGACCCCGGATCGATCAACCCGACGACCTTCACCCTTTCGAGCGGGACGACACCTCTTCCCGGAACGGTTTCCCTTACGGGCGACGGTTTGATCGCAAGGTTCACATCGAGTGGAAGCCTTCCCCTGGGAACGACCCTCACCGCCCTCCTCACGACTGGCGCAAGGGACCTGGCTGGCAACGCGCTCGCTCAGGCGAGGGTCTGGTCCTTTACCACTGTGGGGGGAGTCGACACCACTCCTCCGACCATCATCTCCGTCAACCCGGCGGAGAACGCGACCGGAGTCCTTACCAGCGTTTTCCTGGTCGTTACCTTCAGCGAGCCAATGGATCCGGCGACCATCAACCCCATGAACATCCGGTTGATGAACGGCGGCGTCCCCGTCCTTGGTGCGGTAACTCCAAGCCCCGACAACCGCTACGCGATTTTCACCCCGGGTGCCGCTCTTGCAACCAGTACAGTTTACACGGGAGTCGTCACAACCGGGGTCAGGGACGCGGCAGGGAACGCGCTCGCATCTGCCAAGAACTGGACGTTCACCACGACTCCCACTGCAGATACCACTCCCCCATCCGTCTTTTTCGTCAGGCCCACCGAAAATGAGACCAATGTCCCCCTGGATTTCCAGATGACCGTTGTCTTCAACGAATCGATGGACCCTTCGACCATTCATTCCGGAAACATTGGCCTCTACCAGGGGACCACCAAACTTTCCGCTTCGGTCCTCGCGGGCCCCGGAGCGATGGTTGCCACGATCACTCCTCTCCAGGAGATCACTCCGGGAACGGACTATACCGCGGTTGTTGAAAGTGAAGTCAAGGATGTGGCGGGAAATCGGATGGGTGTCAGGAAGACCTGGCAGTTCACGACCACTTCCGTTCCCGACACCACCCAACCTTTCATCGTTGATGTGACTCCCGTCGAAGATGCGACCGGAGTTCCCCAGGAGGCCCAGATCGTTGTCCACTTCAGCGAAAGGATGGATTCGTCGACCATTACCAACTTCAACCTCTCCCTTTCGCAGGGTGCGACGGCAGTTCCCGGGACAATCTCCATCCCCGGGGATCTCCGTGCCGCGGTTTTCTCACCGAACTCCCCTCTCCAAAGGGGAACGACCTATACCTTTGCCGTGAATACTCTTTTGAGAGACCTGGCGGGAAATTCGCTCCAGGCTGGCAAGACCTGGAGTTTCACAACCACCAATGAAGCGGATACCACCCCACCGACCGTGCTGAGCGTTGTCCCTCCCGAGAATTCCATGGGGGTTCCGGTCTCCACTTCCCTGACGATTACTTTCAGCGAGGCGATGGACGCTGCAACCCTCAACTCCATCAACATCACCCTTGCGAGCGGGACAACCCCCATCAGCGGGACAGTAATCTACAGCCAGAATCAAAGAATCGCCACCTTCGTTCCGGACAGCTTCCTCCCCCCCTTCTCGGGACATCTTGCAACCTTGAAGACGGGGTTGAAAGATCTGGCGGGGAACTCTCTCCAATCCCAGAAAATGTGGGGTTTCGTGACCGGAGCACCTTAAGCCTCCACCCGGGAGGAGGTTCAGCTACCCCGGCAGGTTCGGCTTGCATCGGACAGACTCTTGATGGTTAAATTCCCCTGCCGGTGACCGCAAAACGCCGGCGGGGGAGAAGAACATGCCATTCCGGAAGATCCGGCACCAGATGGTGTTCATCGTATGTCTCGCGGCGCTCCTGGGCGCTTCGGTGATGGGTTTCTTCGTGATAACGCGGTTGAGGAGCGTTCTTGCCGGGCAGCTCATCCAGAACCAGAAGCTTTTCGGGGATGCCATCCGCCAGGGGCTTGCCCTCAAGTTCGATGAAATCAGGAAACAGCTCTTCTCGGTGGCAGACCACCCCAACCTCCAGTATCCCGATCATCGGAAACAGTCCGAGGTCTTGCAACCGTTTCTCAGGCAGAACCCCCTTTTCCTCAATGCGATCGTCTATGACCTGCAGGGAAAGGTGATTTCTGCCGCCGACCGGCACGACTCATCCGCCGCCGAGGGCCTCATCGGGCGGAACCTGATGAAGCCGGGGGAAAAGTTCGCTCCACTCCAGAAGGCCTTTCAACAGGTTCTTTCGACCAACGAGATGGCGGTATCCGAGCGCCTGGACTCCCTCCGACAAGGGCCGACGATAGTCATGAAGGTTCCGATACGGGCTCTGGACGACCCCAGGCAGGTGATCGGAGTCCTGAGCATCGGTATGCATGTCAACGGGGCAGCCCTGCAAGAGATCCTGCAGGGGTTTTCCTGCGGGAACGGGTTCCTAATCCTTGCCGACCGGGCAGGGAACATCCTTGCCCGGCTGGGGTCGGACCTTCCGCGTGATCTCAGCGCTGCGGTCATTCAAGTCAATGAAGGTGGTCCTTCCGGGGGAAATTCGACATGGACCACTCTGGGAGACAAGGAGTATCTCCTCTCACTGGAATCAATACCCACTCTCCAGGGGTTCCTTCTGGTTGGGTTTCCCCGGAGCGCAATCGCTTCCGTTGTAAACGAGTTCACTCTGGGAGTGGTGGCCTTCGGGGTGTTCTCGCTTTTGTTGGCCGCTGTGGCTGCCCTCCTGCTCGCGGACCGGCTGATCGAACAGATCTTTTTCCTGATCGAAGGAATTCGCAAAATTGGCGAGGGGGTTCTTTCCTGGAGGGTTGAAAACCCATCCGACGACGAGCTTGGGGAGGCCTGCCGGGCTCTCAACAACATGACCGAAAGGCTGGAGCGGAACCGGATGATCGATGAGCTCTGGAAGCGAAAATGGAACCGTCAGGAGTGAGCAGGGTTCCCGGTTTTCGGGTTCTCGCCCTGCTTTTCTTCTGCCAGAAAAGTGCGGTCACCATCATGGTGCTCGCATTCTCTTCGCTTTTCCTGTCGGAATACGGACCCGGGGGGTGGCCCTGGTATTTCGTCTGCTTTCCCGCCCTTTTCATCGTAACCCAGCTGATGATGCTTCCCCATGCTCGATTGAAGGGCCGCGGGTTCCTCTCCGGTGCGCTTCCGGGGTTCGCCCTTCTTGCCTTCGCGTTCGCCATTTTCGGTGAAAAGCAGAGCGGGCTTCTGATCTTCGCCGCCCTGGTCGGGTTCCGTTGCTTCGATCTCCATTCCGCCCAGGCCTTCTTCGATCTTTCGGGACAGATTCTCTTGCTGCGTGACGCCAAACGGGGCCTTCCGGTGATTATGGCGTTGGGAACCATCGGATCCATCATGGCGGGGTTGTTCCTAAAATTCCTGCTCGCCCAGACGGGGTTCCCGATGTTGTTCCTGTTCGGCGCGATTCTCTTCCTGGGTGCCCGGTTCTCGTTGAACCTTCTGCCCCCGCAGGTTGTTGAAATCTCTCCGGGAGCTGCTTCGCCAGCGGCACCACCGCCGGTTTCCGCGTCCGGAAATGGGCTTCCTCGCACCGGGAATGGAGACCCCGAAACCCCTGCATTCCCGGAAATCTACCGCAAGTATTGTCTTGCGGTCATCGTCATCTCGATGTTCGGAAGCCTGATCGTCAACCTGGTGGAGTTCCAGTTCAACGGAAACCTCCCTCGGTTTTTCCCGGATGCCGCCTCGATGGCCTCATTTCTCGGACTGGTCAACGCCGCCATCGATCTTTCCGTCCTGTTGACCCAGGGCCTCCTGGGAGGATGGCTTTTCAGCCGCCTTCCGCTCGGGCTGCTGCTGGGAATCCGTCCCGTTTTCACTTTCCTGGCCGCGAGCGTTGCGTGGTTTCATCCATCCCTTTCCACCATGGTTGGTGCACAGTTTCTGACCCGAACATCGACCTTCGTGTTCATGGCCCCGGTCTGGGTCCTTCTTTTCGAGCCTCTTCCCCAGGAAGCACGTGGATTCTACAGACGGTGGCTGAATATCGCGGACAGTTGCACCATCATTTCCGTGGGCCTGGGCCTCCTGGTTTGGAAGCATTTTGGTGGAGGCCCGGTGGGAGGGATCTTCCTGATCATCGCCGGGATCGCCATATTCACCCTCACCCGTAACGCGCGGGTCCTTTCCCTCTACCCAGCGATGATCCAGGCAACCCTCGAAGCCCGTTCCACTGAGGAAAATCTTGCCGGTATCGAAGGGCTCGGGTTTCTTTCCAGGGTCGATCGGATAAGGCATCTTCGAACGCTTTTCTCCGACCCCCGGCCGGACGTTCGGGGGAAAGCGATCGTGCAGCTGGGTTCCAACCCCGAGGACTGGGAGGAAGGCCTCTTGATGCCTTTGTTGGAGTCCGAATCCGACCCCGCGAACCTGAACGCACTCATTCGCCTTCTGTCTGTTCATCCGGCAGGACGGGCATGCCTTCGCTCTTTCCTCGAGACCCCTCGCGAACCGCGGGTCCTTGCCGACGTCCTCGAAAGCCTCGCCCCAACGCTGGGCCATGGAGAGGAAAAGTCCCTCCTTGCGCTTTTCCCACATCCCAACCACAGGGTTCGCGGAAATGCCCTGTGGGCCTACCTGAAATATGGTTGGGAAACTTCCTCCCTCGAAAGCGCCGTCGCCGCCCTGGCCCAGATGGTTAGGGCGGAACCCAACATCGAACGTGCCTCCGCCGCGGTGGTAATCGGACGGCTTGGTTCGGCCGAATTCCTACCAGAGCTTTTCGCGCTTGCCCGCGATCCGGGAGAGGATGTTGCCCGGTGCGCTTTCCGGTCTTTGGGAGCCCTGAGGACGACCTCGGCGCTCGAGTTTCTCGCCCGTGAAGCCAGGGAAGGGACCGGGAAAGCCGCGAGCATGGCGTCGGAAGCGTTGGAAGAGGCCACCCGGCGTGATCCCGAGGTCTTGTGGAGAATGTTCGGGGGAATGACCGAGGAGGAAAGGCAACAAAGCGGTTTCCTTCTCCACGGAAGTGGGCTTGGAATCCCCCTGGCAACCCTGCAGAAAGTTTTCAGGCTTCCCTCCGGGCCGCGTCGTGGAAATCTCTTGAAAATACTTGGGGAAGGGGAACCGGTCGTCGCCCGGATCGTGGAGAAATGCCTCGAGGTTCCCCGAGAGGGCGGCTGGGGTGATCCCACGCCGCTGCTCGAGCATCTTCGGACCGCGGATTTTCGCGAACCCCCCGCGGGAATGGCTCTGATACGGTTTTTTTTTGATCGCGACGACCCCGGCCTTCTCGAGGTCTTCCAGAAAAAGTTGTCCTTTCTGGTTCGGGCTTTCGTTATTCTCGAGGAGATCAGGAAGCGGATTCCCGAACCTGCGAATGGGAAACCGTTATTGGAAGGCCACGGTGAATACGAGTCCTGGAATGCGAAGCTCCTCCACCTTTCGGCGGGGATCGCTCTCCTGACCGACGACCCACCCTCTCTTTTGGATGCCGTGCGGGCAGTCCAGGGAAAAGACACCTTCATGGCGTCCGTGGCCGTCGAACTGCTCGAAAGACTTCTTCCGCATTCGATTGTTTCGGTCTTTGTCCCCCTCCTGGAATGGCGTCGTAATCCAGGGGTGGTTCGGGGGCTGGTTCCGACCCTGGGCATGGATGGTATTGGTTCTTCCGACCTCGAATCACTGCGGAGCGAGCTTTCCCGCCTGGAGGTGATGAAATGAAGCGATGGTTGTGGGGTTTTCTGGCGGTAATGATGATCGGGGGATGGGCCTTTTTCTCCCCGACGGTGGACCCGGGCGATCTTCGCGTTGAATGGAAATTTTCCGGGGCGGAGGAGCTCCCTTTCGGGATCCTTCCCTATAGGCCGGATGAGGAATTGAAGAAGGATTTTGCCCCCCTGATGGACTTTCTTGCCCTCCATCTGAATGCATCTGTTCCGATGAACATCGCCGTCGATTACGATTCCCTTGTACAACTCCTCGAGTTCGGCAAGGTCAGGGTCGCCTGGTTCAGCAACGGGCTTTTCGAGCAGGTGGGCGAATCAAAAGGTTTCGAGGCTCTTTGCCGTCCCGTTCAGAACGGTCGCCCCGTTTTCAAGGGAGCGATCGTGGTCCTTCGGGATTCTGGAATAACCGATTTGGCGGGCCTCCAGGGGAGAAGGTTCGCTTATGTCGACCGGCTGTCGGGGAGCGGGTTTCTGTACCCCGCCCGGCTGTTCCGGAAGACGGGCATGGATCCTGTCCGATCCTTCAGCGACATCGTGTTTTCCGGGAACCATTCCCGCAGTCTCGCCCTTCTGCGGGAGGGAAAAGTCGATGGCGCGGCAATTTTCATCGACAATCCTGGCGGATCAAGCCCGGGGTGGGCTTCTGGAAGTTTGTTGGTGGGAACCCCAACCGAGGTCCTTTCCCCGGAAATCCAGGAGAGGATCGGTTCCGATGTCCGGGTGATCGCCTGGACCGACTGGCTTCCAACCGACCCGATCGTCGTGAGAAAGGACCTCCCGCTCGAGGTGAAGGAAAAAATCCGGCGGCTCTTCCTCCAAATGGGTAGCCTGGAACGTGGCCCGGAAACGCTCGGATCTCTTCAGGAACGGCGTGGGTACCAGCGATTTCTTCCCGAAACGGAGATCCAGGAGTTTCTTCGCTCCCTCCGAGACCGTGGCGGGTGACTGATTGTCTTCTTGTACCCCTTTTTGAGAGAAAGGCTGCCCGGTACAGGGATCCGGCCATGG
Organism: uncultured bacterium; assembly: GCA_964428355.1. Classification (GTDB taxonomy): domain Bacteria; phylum Muiribacteriota; class Ozemobacteria; order Ozemobacterales; family Ozemobacteraceae; genus CAYRYU01. The sequence goes on along the minus strand of CAYRYU010000001.1, from coordinate 278,784 downwards.
GGATCGGCTCCCAAAGGCTTTGTGAGCGCCGGCTCTGTAGTGAAAAAAAAGGTATTGACCCGGGGAGCCACTCCTGATTAACATATCTTCTTTTCGAGATCTTTTCTTCCACTGATTCAATCTTTTGAGGGGGTACGCCGTGGAAAAATTCAGGCGCGCAGTTCCGTTATTGGGTCTTTTCACTCTTCTCCTGGCCGCTTTTGGTATTTGGGGATGCGGCGGGGGAGGGGATTCCGGGGTGGTTTACGTTCCCACCACGACCGGTCCCATGATTACCGGGCAGGTTCTTTCCTCCGTTGCCGGCCTCCAGGCCGTAAGCGTGCGGGAGGATGTGCGGGCCCAGGGCGCAGGATTCCCTGTCGCGTCCGCGGACGTGTACCTCGAATCGAATTCGGGGGTTTTCGGAACCACCGGCCCCGACGGTTCATTCTCGATCGGCCCCGTTCCCGAGGGTACCTATCGGGTTGTTGCCCGTTTCCGGACCAAGGACGGCAAACTGTACAAGCAGATTTCCGATTACTTCACCACTCCGGGAAACGGCTCTCCGGGAATGGTGGGCTCGATACTTCTCGTCGAGGCGACATCCTACGCCGTCGGCCAGCTGTTCGATACCGATGGCAAACCCGCTCCCTTTGTCCAGATGAAGGTCTGGGGAGAAACCATCACGAGTGACGCCAACGGTTACTTCACGACTCCGGGAATGCCCGCGAGCGTAACCGCGCCAATGACCGTTCTTTCCCCTGCTTTTTCGGGGAATGCGCCCCTTCTTTTCTTTCCCCCCCTTCCCCCTGGATCGACTTTTTCCCCGATCAGTTACATTCTGACCTTGGTTAAATCGGGTGCAATCAACTTCCCACCGTTCGTTTCCCTGACTACCGACAAGACAACGGTTGATGCCGGAACCCAGGTCAACCTCGTCGCGTCCGCCACCGATCTCGAAGGGGAAGCGCTGACTTACGCATGGAGCGCCGTGATCGCGAGCAACCCGATCGCACTGACCCTGGGTGCAGGTAACCTTACCGCCCAGTTCGCTGCCCCCCAGATCGACGGGATCGCCAGCGTCACCCTTGAAGTCACTGATCCAAAAGGCTTGAAGGGCAAGGCTTCGGTCGGAATCAAGGTCAACTTCATCGACAAGACCGCTCCGACTCTGGCCGCCGCCAACCCGCTCTCTCCCGCGAACGGTGCCACCAACGTTTCTACGGCCACCGTCCTCACCATGACTTTCAATGAACCCGTCCAGCTCGGAGCGAGCGGTGTAATCACCATCCGCCGGCAATCCGACGGTGCCATCGTCGAGCAGCTCGACATCGCCGTTCCCGCGCAAGCCGCCCGCGTTTCCATCAACGGTGCGGTTGCCACGGTCGTCCTCTCCGGAAATCTCAAAGCCGATGGCAACAGCTACTACGTCAACGTTGCCAACAATGTCATCCGGGATCTTTCCGGAAACCTCTTCGCCGGCATCCTTGCCAACACCGCCTGGGTCTTCAGCTGCGGTGATGTGGTCGGTCCCCAGCTCGCCGCCGCCAATGCACTCGTCCCCGCGAATGGCACGGTCAACATCCCCGGCCCGAACACCCTTGTCATGAACTTCGACCAGAACGTCGCCAAGGGAACCGCGGGCGTGATCGCCGTGAGGCGCATCGCGGACGATTCCGTCGTCCAGCAGTTCGACATGGCGGTTCCCGCCCAGGCCGCATCAGTGACATGCAACGCGGCCCAGGTCACGATAAATCTCGCGAACGCCCTTCCCGAAACCGGGGCGGGCTTTTACGTCACCGTTGCGGCGAACGCGATCCGCGACCTTTCAGGCCTCGGGTTCCTGGGTTGGACGGACAAACTCTCCTGGACCTTCACCTGCCGCGATACCACCGCGCCGGTCCTGGTCACGACCAACCCCCTCAATCCGGTTAATGGCGCGACCAACGTTCCCGTGCGGCCTCCCCTCATCATGTCCTTTTCAGAAGGAGTCGCCCTCGGAACCTCCGGAAGCATCACCGTCCGGCTTGCCAGCAACAATACCGTCGTCGAGCAGTTCAACCTGCCCGCTGATGCGGCGAAGATCACGGTTGCCGGTTCCATAGTGACGATCCAGCTTTCCCAGGATCTTTCGGGAGCCGGAGCCGGTTACTACGTGACCGTTTCGGGCGGCGCGATCCGCGATTTGAGCGGAAACGCCTACGCCGGTTTCACCGCCACCAACGCCTGGGCCTTCACGACCGGCGATGTCCAACCGCCAGCTCTGGCTGCCGCCAACCCGCTGGTCCCCTCGACCGGAAGCCTCGGGGTGGCCTCCAACGTGGCTCTGGTCATGAACTTCAGCGAGCCAGTGACGAAGATCGGGACAGGGGTCATCCAGATCCGCAAGTTGTCTGATGATTCCGTGCAGCAAACTGTCGCGATGGCCAACGTCACAGTCGCGGGCTCGCAGGCAACCATCCAGCCCCCAGTCAAGCTTTCCGATGACGGGTTGGGCTACTACGTGACCGTCGCGGCGGGAAGCTTTGTCGATGCCACCGGCCTTCCCTTCGCCGGTTTCTCCGACAGGAACACCTGGAACTTCACCTGCAGCGACCTCCAGTCCCCGGTGCTGGTTACCACTGGCGCTCTCAACCCGGCGAATGGTGCGACCAACGTCCCGGTCAACACCCAGTTCGTCATGACCTTCAACGAAGCGGTCAAACACGGAACGGGAATCATCACGGTCAAGAAATCCACCGACAATTCGACCGTCACCCAGATCGACCTCGGTGTTTCGACCGCCCCGGTCACCATCACCGGTACCATCGTCACCATGCAGTTCCCGGTCGCCCTTCCCGGTGACGGCGGTCAGTATTACCTCAGCGTTCCCGCCGGCGCGATCAAGGATATCGCCGGCAACAACTTCGTCGGAATCACCACCACGAACGGCTGGGTGATCCGGACCGTCGACATCATCGCTCCCACCCTGGCGGCCACCCCGTTCACCCCCGCGAGCGGAGCGGTCGGCATCGCCAGCAATACCCAGCTCGTGATGAACTTCTCGGAAACCATCGTTCTCGGAACCATTGGGAAGATCACCGTTCGGAGGAAGTCCGATGACTCACTGGTGACGGTTCTCGATGTCGCCACTGATTCCGCCAAGATCGCTGTTGCCGGAACCCAGGTGACCATGACCCTTCCCGCCAAACTCATCGCCGACGGGAATCCCGAATACGTGACCGTCCAGGCAGGCTGCTTCAAGGATACGGCGGGGAACTCCTTCGCCGGATTCATCGACAACACCACCTGGGTCTTCACAACCCTCGACCAGACTCCGCCGGTTCTCGCCACCGTTGCACCGTTCAACCCGGTTTCCGGGGCCGTCCAGGTCGCGACTGACGCGAACCTCATCGTCTGGTTCAACGAGAACGTCCAGCTTGGCAACACTGGAAAGATCCAGATCCGCGGGCGTCTCGACAACGCCCTCTTCGAAGAGTTCGACATGGCTTCTTCGACGCAGAAGGCCCGGGTCAGCGTGGCGGGAACCCAGGTAACGATCAATCCCTCGATTCCGTTCCCGACCGATGGGTCCGAATTCTCCGTCCTGATAGGGGCGGGTGTTGTCCTGGACATTCCCAACAACGCCTTTGTTGGAATCACCGATTCCAGCATCTGGACATTCCGCCCGATCGATCTCGTCGCTCCGGTCACCTCCGTCGCCTTCACCCCCGCCAACGGGACCCGGGGAGTTGCGGTCGATACCGACCTGACCATCGACTTCGGTGAACCCATGCTGAAAGCGAACTCCGGTGTCATCAATATCTACAGACGTGGCACCACAGACACCGTGTTCGAAGCCTTCGATCTCTCCAACACAGCCCAATCAGCGAGGATCACGGTCGTGAATCGGAAGGTCACGATCGATACCACCAACGCTCTCGCGAATGATGGCGGGGAATACTACGTCCTCATTCCCAGCGGAGCCCTCACCGACACTGCGGGCAACCCCTATGCGGGAGTTACCAGCAGCGCAACCTGGGCTTTCCGAACCATCGACCAGGTCGGCCCCACCGTCACCCTCCAGGCCGGCATTGGCCCCGTCATTCAGGATTCGAATACGGTCAACTTCATCGCCTCCTTCGTCGAAGCAGATGCGATCGCGACTTCGGCTCCTTTCGCGGCTCCCACGATCCAGTTTGGGGCTTCCGCTCCTGTTGCTATGAACCCCACCGGAAGCAATCTCGCCTGGACCTACAGCTGGGATGTTCCCGCGGGGTGTGATGGAACGACGACAGTAACGATTGTCGCCAATGACCTGAGCGGCAACGCTAACGCGGCCGCCACCGGCTCGAATACCTTCCTGATCGACAACACCGGGCCGGCAGTTGTTGTGGGTGATGGCCGCGCGATTCCCCTGGTCAAACCGGGCGACATCATCACCACCCTTGCCACGTTCACCGAAATCGACCAGATCGACGAGACCACTCCTCCCACGATCCAGATCGGGACCGTCGTCAATGTGGTCAACATGACGAAGATCGACAACAAGCACTGGCAGCATACCTGGACCGTTCCGAACGTGGTGACCGCCAGCCACGCGGTGACGATCGTCGCGCGCGACCGCCTCGGACATGCCAACTCCGCCGCCACCGGCAGAATCGAATACGGAATCGACAATACGATTCCCACCGTTGCCTTGACCGATGATCACGCTGATGCCCTCGTGAAGAAAAATGATGTGGTCAACTTCACCGCGACCTTCGTGGAGAACGACTACATCAATGAGGCCACGCCTCCCAAGATCTCCATCAGCGGAATCGGCACGAACCTGGCAATGGCGAAGACCAGCAACCTGGTCTGGACATACGCATGGACGGTACCTTCGGGAAGTGACGGTCTGGCCACCATCACCATCGCCGCCACCGACCGGGTCGGAAATGCCAACGCCACGGCCACCGGAAAGATCCTTTACCGGATCGACAACTCCTCTCCCACGGTCGTCGTTTCCAGCAACGATGCCGATGGTATCGTTCGCTCTGGAAACAACGTCACGATCACGGCCCTGTTCACCGATGCCGACCAGATCGATGAAACCCCCGTTCCCACGATCAGCATCGGGGGAATCGTCACCAACGCCAACATGACCAAGGTGACCAACGCCACCTGGACCTACAACTGGGCTGTTCCCGCCGGAAATGACGGAGTTGCGACGATAGCAATCGTTGCGACCGACCGGGTGGGCAATGGATGCGCTTCTCCGACCGGACTGACCTCATTCCTGGTCGACAACATTGCCCCAACGGTCGTGATGAGCGACAACCATCCCGACGCGGTAGTCAAACAGGGTAACGCGGTCAAGTTCACCGCCACATTCACCGACGCCGACCAGATCAACACCACCACTCCTCCACAGATCACCATCGGGGCCGCTCCTGCTGCCAACATGACCATGACGAGCAACAAGGTCTGGACCTATGACTGGACCGCCCCGGCAGGAAATGGTGCCTTAGCGATAACCATCACGGCTACCGACCGGGCCGGCAACGCGAATGCCGCTGCCACCGGAAAAGTGGCCTACACCCTCGACAACACGGCTCCCACCGTCGGACTTGGGGACAACCAGATCGATCACGTGGTTCGCCTCGGGAATGTGGTGAACATAATCGCCACCTTCACTGAAGCCAATGCTTTGCAAAGTTCCCCGGTTCCCACGATCACCATCGGATCCGTCGTGACCGCACAGGCAATGACCCAGGTCGACAATCTGCACTGGACATACGCCTGGACCGTTCCCGCCGGGAACACCGGGACCCAGCCGGTGAGCATCATTGCCTCCGACGTTGCCGGAAACGCCAATGCCGCACCCACGGGCAGCACCTCCTACTACATCGACAACAGCTCCCCGACCGTGGTCCTGTCCGACGACCAAGCCGACGTCATCGTCGAAAACCCCACCGCAGTCCACATTACTGCTGCTTTCACCGAGACCGACATGATCGACGAAACCACCGTCCCCGCCATTACAATCGGAACCCAGGTGGTCGGCGCCGCGATGACCAAGGTCGACAACACCCACTGGACCTACACCTGGAATGTGGCCTTCGGAAAGAACGGAAGCGCCCCGGTGATCATCACCGCCAAGGACCGCGCAGGCAACACCAACGCGACCGCGACCGGCCGGATCGAGTATCTCATCAACAATCCTCCCCCGACGGTCTCTCTCGCCGATGACCATGCCGATACCATCGTGAGAAATGGCGACACCGTCAACGTCACTGCCACTTTCGTCGCGGGCGGCGGGATCAGCGAAGCCCCGACGGTTCCGTTGATCACGATCGCGGCCGCCGGGATAACCAACCAGCCGATGACCAAGACCAACAACCTCGTCTGGACCTATTCGTGGGTCGTTCCCGCCGGAGTCGATGGCCCTGCCACCTTCACCATCAACGCCACGGACACCTGGGGCAACGGCAACGATCCGGCCACCGGAAAGGTCTCCTACACTATCGACAACACCAGACCGGCTCTCACCTTCTCGGACAACCAGACCGACCAGTTCGTTCGGGATCCTGATACGGTCAACATCACCGCCACCTTCGTCGAAGCCAACAACGTTGACGAAACCACACCTCCCACGATAACCATCGCGGGCGGGGGAGTCCTCAACGCGGCAATGACGAAGACCTCCAACCTGATCTGGACCTATTCATGGAATGTTCCAGCAGGCACCGCCCTGGCGACAGTCACTGTCGTCGCCCATGATGTGGCGGGCAACCTGACTGCTTCCCCGACCGCGGGCCGGTTCCAGTATGTGGTCGACAACGAACTCCCGACCGTGGGAATCGGAGACAACCACCCCGATGCGATTGTCAAACAGGGTAACATCGTCCACTTCATTGCCACCTTCACCGACTTCGACCAGATCAATGAGGTGACGGCACCCACGATCACCATCGGAACGCTTGTTTCAGGCCAGACGATGACGAAGACGGACAACCTCCACTGGTACTACGACTGGACCGTTCCCGCAGGAAACGGCTCCGCCGGCGTATGGATCGGGTGCACCGATCGGGCCGGGAACGCGAACGCCACCACCACGGGCAAGATCGTGTACACGCTCGACAATACCGTTCCCACAGTCGCTCTCACCAACAATCTCGCCTCCAACGTCGTCCAGTTGGGCGATGTTGCAACCATCACCGCCACCTTCACGGAGAACGATCAGATCGACGAGGTGACCTCGCCCACGATCAAGATCGGCGCTCTCGCACCCGTGACGATGACCAAGGTAAGCAACCTCGTCTGGCGCTATGTCTGGACGGTTCCCACCGGCAACGACGGAACCAACAACATCACGATCACGGCAACCGACCGGGCGGGGAACGCCAACACAGCCCCCACCGGAAGCACCTCCTTCGTGATCGACAACACCGGGCCGGCGGTCGTCCTGAGCGACAACGCGCCTTCGGTCGTGGTCGTCGCCACCGATTCGATCTTGATCACGGCGACCCTCACCGACCTCTCCGCGATCGATGCAACTCCGGCTTCGGCCCCCAGGATCACGATCGGAACGCAGGTTCTCAACCAGGCGATGACCATGGTCGACAACACCCACTGGACCTACACCTGGAAGGTGAACACCGGCGTCGGCTCGATCCCCGTCAGCATCCTGGCCTACGATGCCTTCGGCCACGTCAACAGCGCCGCAACGGGCCGGACCGAGTTCTACCTGCACATGAGGCGAACCGAAGCCGCCACCGCCGTAATCGGCAACAAGATCTACGTGTTCGGCGGCTCCAACACCGAAGGTACCCAGACACCCGTCAGTTCAGCCGAAGTCTACGACACCGACACCGGCCTCTGGAGCCTCGTCGCCTCGATGCCCGGCGGAGCCCGCTGGGGCATGGCCGCCGCGGTTTCCGGAACGAACATCTATGTCGTCGGAGGAAGCGTGGACAACACCTCATACAACGTTACCGGCCGGTTGGAGGTTTACGACACCTCCCTGAAATCCTGGTCCACCAAAACCGCGATGACCACTGCACGGTTCATTCCTGGTGCCGCGGTCTTGAACGGGAACATCTACGTTGCCGGCGGTCAGGACCTGAACCAGGTCGATCTCAATGTGGTCGAAGCCTACAACATCACTGGAAACAGCTGGACAACCAAGAAGTTCATGCCCGGCAGCGGCCTCGGTCCCAACATGGCCGTGGTGAACGGAATCCTGTACTGTGTCGGTGCGATCCAGTCCCAGAGCGTGTTCCAGTATGACGAGGGCACGAACCTCTGGTCACTCAAGACCGATCTCGCCCATGGTCTGGGGTTGTGTCCCCTCGGTGTCTACAACAACAAGGTGTACTTGTTGGGCGGTGTTGGAATTGACCCGCTTAGCGGAGCCAACAGCGTCATCCAAATCTACGACCCCTCCACTGGAACCACTGATTCCACCCGAAGCTTGGCCGCAACGCGCGGATGGGCGGGCGGCGGACTCGGAACCGTCGGCGGTGCGACCCGGATCTTCGCCGTCGAAGGCACCACCACCGGAGCTGCCGTCGAGGCAGTCACCCCCTGATCTCTCCTCCGATCAAAAGGCGGGCAGGGCAACCTGCCCGCCTTTTTATTCGGGGACACGTGAATCAATTCGAAAAAGGGGACACGGATTCTTTTCCGCCGCAGGAGCCAGTTTGGCGGAGAGGAAGGTCGTGTCCCCGAAAGCCATCGTTTTACCCGGAGCTTGAAGAGTTCTTTCCCAGTCTCAGTTTCAAATCCTATGGAAAAGATTCCCATGTCCCTGATTTTGAATAGATTCCTGTGTCCCCAATTTAGGATCGGGTTGGGGTGTTTCGCTGGGAGTCAGCCGCCTGCCGAGATTCTTTTTCTTCATCCTGGGCGGGTGGCATCGCCCTGAATCTTGTCCGGTCTCTCGAACTGGGGAATTCCGAAGTGGTCTTCGGAATAAGATTTGGGACACCCCGCGGAAAAGCCTGAAGCCTGCTGCCTGATCAACGGTTCAGAGGGATTCGGAAGTCCTTTCCCCATGTGTTGTCCGGGTAATGGAACACGGCGTTGATTTCCATAACCTGTGAAGGGGAACTCTGGAAAGGCCCCAACCGTGTCTCGAACTTCTTCCCGTCTTCAGCTTGGACCATCGGGGTTTCGATGGCTCTTCCGTCGGTCCATTTTTCGGAACCGGGGGGCCAGAGGGATTCGGCCGGTAAGGTCCAGCCGTTGATTGCCCAATGGAGTTTGCCCGGGCGTTTGGAGACAATCCTGATGACGTCGGACACCTTGGGTTGAGCCGGTTCCCAGATCTGGTTGGCTGATGCTCCTCCGGTTCCGGCGGATTTGGGATCGAAAGAGTCGATCGTTTCTCCATCCGGGGAAAGAACCTCGAAATCGACCGTCTCGGAGGAAACATCGACGGTGATGAAATGGTGAGCCTGCTCTCCCCTGATCGAGAAAGGGTTGGGCTTCGATCCCGGGGGATCCTGGAATGGAGCTCCGCCACCCCCCGAAACAACATAGGCGACTCCGTTCTTGAAGCTTCGCTCGTAAAGATGGCAATGGGCTGAAAAACAGCAGGTAACCCCATGCTCTTCGAGGAGCGGAACGACGGTTTTCAGGAGATGGTCATTGCATCCGTATCTTCCGGAGGTGACCGGGGGAATGTGGAGGAAAACGAATTTCCACTTGATCCCATCGGCCGTGGCCTGGGCAAGAACCTTTTCCAGGAAGGGGAGCTCGGCGGAAAGCTTTGCCGCGCAAACGCTGACGTCATTCTTGCCATCCCAGCCGGTGTCGAGGAAAACGAACTGGGCATTTCCATAACGGAAACCGTACCAGTTCAACGTTTGGCCATTATCGCCCAGGGGCGCGTAGAAGATCTTTCCGAAAATTCCCGCGTCGTAGTCATGGTTTCCCCGGACCGGAAGAAACGGCATTTTCGAAGTAAGGGGAGTGACGATCTGGAAAAATTTGTCCCAGTTGTCGAGCCTTTCCCCGCGGTCGACAAGATCTCCGGTATGGATGCAGAAGGCGGGCGGGGGGTTAATGCTTTCGATAGCCTTCACCACTTTTTCGTGGTCCACGTGGTTTGTGGCCTGGGAAGGTTCCTGGTTGTTTCCTCTGGTGTCCCCGTAGATCACGAACCGCCAGGTTTGGGGTTTCGCGGGGGGAGTCCTGAAGGAAAACGGCCCTACCTCCGATTGTCCCTGGTCGGTCTCGATCCGGATGGAATACCTGTAAGTGGTTTCCGGAGTCAGGGTGTCGAGATAGACCTGATGGAAGCTCTCCTTTCCCTTGCTTGCGGGAATGGTCCTTCCGCCAAGGGTCAGCGCGCAGGAAGCCGGGTTTCGCGTGGTCCACTTGATCGAGGCGTTGTCACCGGCCACCAACCCAAGGATGGGGCCCCACCTGAGTAGTGGCCCGGAATCCGCAGCCCAGGCGGATCCAAAGAGGGGAGAAAAGAGGGTGACAAACGCCAACCCGAACAAAACGCGGCTCAGCCTGGAAACGCCCAACCGGGAGAAGAGATTTCGAAACGGCTTGATCATGGTCATCGTCTTTCTCTGGTTTTCACATCTCCCAAAGGTTTTCCCCGGGAGAAATTCCCCCAAAATCCTACCTGGCAACTTCCCACTCACTCCCACCTTTCACTCCCACCTTTCACTCCCACCTTTGCCAGGCGGGTTTTCCGTGATACACCTCGAGGTAGTAGTCCAGGCGGCGTAGGCGGGCAGCGGCTTCCTGGTCCATCAGGGCAATCGCGTGCGCGTGGAACTGAAGAATGCTCGCTGGGCAGGAACTGGAAACCGGTCCTTCGATCATATCGCGGACCGCTTCAGCCTTTCCGGCCCCAAAGGCGAGAACGAGGCAGGCCTTGGCTTCCATGATCGTCCCGAGGCCCATCGTGATTACATGTTTGGGGACCTGGTCGATGTCGCCGAAATACCGCGAATTTGCGGTTCTCGTCTCCTTGGTAAGCGTTTTGATGCGTGTTCTGGAACTGAGTGACGATCCGGGTTCGTTGAAGGCCAGGTGTCCGTCGCCTCCGATTCCCAGGATCTGGAGGTCGATTCCGCCGGCATCCTTGATCGCCTTCTCGTAGGCTTCACATGCGGCTGGAATGTTCTCCGCCCTTCCGTCGGGAAGATGGATCGCGGCCTGAGGGACATCCACGTGCTGGAACAGGTTGTCCTCCATGAACCGGTGGTATGAGGAAGGGTGCGACGGATCGAGGGCGACATACTCATCCAGATTGAAAGTGACCGTGTCCTTGAAACTCAGCGCGCCCTGGCCATGGCGTCGGATCAATTCCTGATAGAGAGCGAGAGGCGTGGCTCCGGTCGCGAACCCCAGGACCGCGGGCTTCTTTCTCTTGACCAGGTCGGCAACGATGTTGGCCGCGATCTCCGATGCCTGTTTTCTCGTTTCCTTGATGATGATTTCCATTGCGCACTTCCTCGTGGTAGTCTTTCGGATGTCAATTTTATCACAAACCCTTTCCGGAAACGTGCAGCTCAGGAGACGACCAGGATGACAGAAGAATGCTGAACGTGGGCCTCCCCCAAGAGCGGCCTTCTCCACCGGGAAACCCGTGGATTTTCGTTCCCGCCCTCTATTTCCTCGAAGGGATACCTCTCTTCATCGTCAGCACGGTTTCGGTGACCATGTTCAAAAAAATGGGGGTATCGAACTCCGAAATAGGCCTCTGGACGAGCCTGATCACATGGCCATGGGTCGTGAAGATGCTCTGGGGGCCTCTGGTGGAAGCCAAGTCGACCAAACGGAAATGGGTCATCGGAACCCAGGTCGCAGCCATCGCGATGATGTTTGCGGAGTCGATGACCATCACCCAGGGGAACTTCCTTTTTCCCACCTTGGTGATCCTGACCGCCCTGGCTTTCCTTTCCGCCACCCATGATATCGCGGCAGACGGGTTCTACATCATCGCCCTCGGGCAGACCGATCAGGCCTTCTACGTAGGTATTAGGTCGACCGCTTACCGCCTTGCGAACATCTTTTGCAACGGGTTCCTGGTTTATCTCGCCGGCAAATTCGAAACCGAGGGGCTGCACCTGAAGATCGGGGGAATGCCCATCGACATTCCCGGAACGACCATTCCCGGTGCCTGGCAACGGGTCCTATGGGTGGGGCTGGCCGTTTACGCGTTTTTCGTCATCCTCGGGATCCTGTTCATGCCCAATCCCGAGGAGAAAAAGGGCCCCTCGCCGAATTTCCCGTTCGAACGGGCCTTCCAGGAATACTTCACACAGAAAAAGGTCGCGGTGATTCTCGGGTTCATCCTTTTCTACCGTTTTGGGGAATCGATGGTAAGCAAGATGTCCACTCCGTTTCTTCTCGATCCCATTGAAAAGGGTGGGCTGGGAATTCCAACCGAGCAACTTGGTTACATACTCGGCGGAGTGGGGGTCGTTGCCCTCGTGGCGGGCGGAATCATCGGTGGCATGGTCATTTCCCGCTATGGAATCAAGAAGTGTCTTTGGCCGATGGTTCTTGCGATGAACATTCCCAATCTTCTCTACATCTGGGCGGCGGTCACCCCAAGCGGAAAAGACTGGGTGACAATGATCGTCGCCGTCGACCAGTTCGGCTACGGTTTCGGGTTCGCCGCCTACATGGTGTTTTTGATGTTCATAACCCAGGGCACCAGCTTCCCGACCGCACATTACGCGATTTCCACCGGTTTGCAGGCCCTGGGCGCCATGGGAGCGGGAATCGTCAGCGGGTACATCCAGGAAGCCTTCGGATACGCTGGTTTTTTTGCCGGAACCCTTGTGCTAGCGGTGCCGGGAATGGCTCTACTGCCTTTTCTTCCCCTGGACAAGGAAGACCTGAAGATCGCCCCGGTCGACGTCGATTGATTTCCGTCCGAGGGGGGCGGCGAATTTTCGACCGCACCCGCCGGTATTTCGGCAAGTTTTCCCCATCTGTGTTTGGGGCCAGGGCGGTTAGGGCCAGGGGAAAACCCTTCCCAATCAAGGAAATGAACCCCGCTTTCTCTCCTCCCCGAGTTAGGGAACTCATTGGGTACAGATTTTGCGATCAATTCACAAACGCTCAGGCAAGTCACTTGGTTTGGGTTTCGCAGTGGTCAGATCGGTTCGTTTGGTTCCCCCCGGCGGGCTCGGGGTTCAGGAAATCGACGAAAAGAGGCGCAAATGCGGATCAGAACCCTGGTGCTGATGATGGTGGCGATGGCCTTGAGCGGAGTATCCCTCCCCGCCACAGCCTGGGAAGAAGCGACCCACCGGAAAATGACCACCGAAGCCTGGGCTCTCGCTCCCACCTCCATCAAGAACAAGCTTTTTGGGAAAGCCTCGAAAGCGCAGATTGCCAAATTCGTCCAATACCTCACCGACACATCTGTCGAGTGTGATCGCTTCCCGCAGGACAGGCCGAACCATTTTTTCCAGGTCGAAGACAAAAGCTACGGGAAAGGTCCCTTCCGCCTCGAGTCGATGATCAAATATGCCGCAGACGAGATCCGGAAGGGCCGGATCACATGGGAAAAGATCCGCCTTCTCGGATGGATCGCCCACTATGCCGCGGACATGAACGAGCCTTTCCATTCCGGGGCCGGCCTTACCCGCAGCTTTGAAGACACCCCCACACACAAAAAGTATGAGAAGCTCGTCGACAGGAATCTGGGCTCCCTTTCTGCCAGGTTCGACCAGATCGATCTTTCCGACCGGATCGCGGGTCGCTGGGTTTATGAAGCGCTGTGGGCCAACAACTATGCCGATGGCCTGGAAGAGACCCTCAAGACCGACTCGGAGTTCGCTTCGGTGAAAAAAGAGACGTGGGCATGCTACAACCGTTCGGTCAACTCGATCATCGATGCCTGGGCCATGGTCCTGGATCTCGTCAAGAATCCCCCCACCGCTCCCCGATCCTGACTAAACGCCCGAAACAAGAACCGCCGGCCCATTACTGAGCCGGCGGTTTTTCCATCCCGTCAGGAACGGGGTTTCAGGTTTACTCGACTTCCAGAACGAAGCTCTGCGAGTGGCTCCCGAACTCGGGGGCATACATGCATTGTATTTCCGCCATCCCGGTCTGGTATTTCCCCTTGTGCTGGATACGGAGAGTGTATTCGAAAACGTAGGTTCCCTTGGGAAGGTAATCGATGTAGAAGTGCGATGCCGTGTCCTTGGTCGATTGGTAGTATGCGAGCCCATCCTGATACTGGTATTGGGAAATGACCTCTGTGGGTTCCAGGCCCGCTCCGCGCTGGTCTTTCATGTGGACGTATTCCATGTCCCGGTCGGTGCGCAGTTCGATCCGCACCACGAGAAGGTCTCCCACCGTGAGTTTTCCCGCGACCGGTTTGATCACCGGGCCTTTGGGGGAATCTTCCTTCTTGAAAAGGGTCTTTTTCAGCTTCAGGTTCGTTTCATGCGGAGTGACCTTGCTCATGTCTTCGAAATACTGCCAATGGAGCCCGCCCCACGCGACCCCTTTGTCCTCCTTGGTCATGCTTACCTCACCCATGGACGGTGCCACTTCGGGGCCCGCGAAACGTTTCTCATAGAATCCCGTTCCCGCTTCGACCTTTTCCGGCTTCACTTCGGCTCCTCCAAGGGAGACCCGGACCAGCTTGTCCGAAGCCAGGAGATTCGCCCCCTTGAGAAGAAGGGCGTAGATCGCGTCCGCCGTGGCCTTGGTGGTCTTCCAGTCCTGGGTCTGTTTCTGCTTCAGCAACCAGACTTTGCAGTCCTCGACCCCCTCGGGGTCCTTTCCGATCTCGTCGAACAGCTCGATCATGATCGCCTGGGTTTCGATGGGGGCCCGGTACCACCACCAGGAAAGTTCCGTATCGCGCCAGAAGCGGCCCAGTTCCTCGTCGGTCACGCTTCGCTCCTTCATGCTCGCGAAGATCTTGTTCGCGGTCTCGGAATCGCCGAACCTGGAGAGGCCCAGTGCGAGATGGCCCTGACCGAGCCGGCAATCCAGCTGCAGCCAGTACTTCTTCCCCTGACCCAGGAAGTAGTTCACGGCTTCCTTGCTGCTTGGCGGAATCGGCCGGTCCTTCAGAAAGAAGCTCCGTCCGTAGAGGAAAAAGGCGATCGTATGAGAGAGATGGTTTTCATCTTTGTGGCCGTATTTCAGGATTTCGCGGTATTCCTTGTCGACCCACGCATCCAGATGTGAAAGCGCCCTGACAGCCTGGTCGACCTTGATGTCAACGCCCAGATGCCTGAGCCGTCCGAACCCGGTCATGATGTACAGCGTGATATAGGTGTCGCCCCGCCCGCCGGGGAACCAGGGCCATGAACCGTCGTTCAACTGCATCTTGGAAAGTTTGTTCATCGCGCTATCCAGTTCATTTTCCAGGCGGTTGGCATCGAAAAGGACCCCGACGTTGTGCTTTGCCTGGGTTTCCGATTTGGCTTGTCTTACCCAGGGGGTTTCCAGCAGGACGACGCTCTTGAGCTGCTCGTTCTTTTCAAGATTTGAGAGCAATGCTTTTCCGCCCTGGGCCTCGTCCGCCTTCCATGTGTCGAAAACCTTCCGGATCTTGGGGTCGGAGGTGGCGATGAACCGGGCGAGGCTGTTCGCATACAGGCGGTTGAAGGTCTGCTCGGAGCATTCGTGCGGGAATTCCATGAGGTATGGAAGAGCTTGAACCGCGTACCATGCAGGATTGGAAGTTACCTGGACCGTCAGCGCTTCGGTCACGAGGGTATCCGATTTCTTCGAGTCGATAAGCTTCTGGAGTTTGAACTCCTTGGTGGCCGGCCCTCTGATCGGGAGGGGAAGGGACTCGGTAACGAAGATCCGGCGTGCGAGAACTGGAAGCAAGCCCTCTTCACCGTCGCTGAGCTTGCCGGTCGCTCCTACGACCTTGTATTTCAGGATCCCGGGGCCGTCAGGAACCTCGAGAACCCATGCGAAAGAACGGGACTCCTTTGCCGGAATCTCGAACTCCTGATCGGGGGCGGTTACCTTGAACTCCGCGTCGCGGGAGGAATCCGTGGCGGGGTCGAGGAGGGAAAGCCGTATCTTCCCTTTCTGGACCTCGTCGGAAAGGTTGGTGACCTTGGCGGTGAAGGCTATCTGGTCGCCTTCCCGCAGGAACCGCGGGGGATTGGGCTGGACCATGAGGTCTTTCTGGGTAACAGTCTCTTTCGTGATTCCACCGGACTGGGAATGCCGTCCATGCGCGAATCCCAGGAACTTCCATGTGGTCAGGGCTTCCGGAATGGTGAATTCGAGCTTAACCGAACCGTCTTCCTCCGTGATCAGGTGCGGGAAGAAGAATGCGGTCTCGTTCAGGTTGACCCGGGCAGAAACCTTGCTTAGATCCGGTGTGGGGGCTGGTGTCGAGCTTGCTCCCCCGCCCCTGCCGTCTTTCGGGGAATTCGGGGCGGCAACCGAAGCCTCCATTTCCGGGGCTTCATCGCTGGTGGATTTCAGCTCCTTCATCTTCTCCGACCTGATGCTTCTGCTGACGGGGCCACTGTCGGCCATCGATCGTGATGGCATCGGCGCCCCGCCGCTGGGCGCGGAACATGGCATGCACTCCTGATCTGCGAACTCGTATCCGATGAAGTTGGTTACGATGTCCCCGGGAAAGGCGGTGTAACTGTAATAGGGCGAAGATTCATACGAGTTCCAGTCTTCGAAAGTATTGTTCAGTGCCAGCAGATGGTTTGAGCCGTGGGCCGGTGCCTGGCTGTCATCCCGCCGGAAGAAGCCGAATCCTGTCATCCAGGAGAAGGGAAGGAAGGCATCGAGCGACGCGTCGTAGAGCGTCGCCGCGAACTCGATCGCCTTGGCTTGGGCTTCCGGGCCCTTGATAGAAAGGGTCCAGGTATCCTTCTGACCGGGTTGGAGTTTCGACGTGAAGTGGTCGAAGGAAATCTGGAGGTTCTTGTTCGACCAGGGGACCTGCACGGGGAAATCCCTGATGTAGGTTCGGTTTTCCCTGACCTGGTAGATCCTGACGGAAAAACCGCCCCGCATTTCTTCCTTCACCGGGAGCTCGAGAAGGAACTGGGAGTCCCCGGGGTTGGTCCAGAAGCTCTTGAGGATCTTCCGCCGGTGTTCGATCTCGACGAATGCACGGCCCTTCTCATATCCTGTTCCCCAGAGGGCACGGAACGTTTCGCCCACCTCCACCACCGGGCTCTGAACCTGGAAATGGAAGGGGATCTTCACGGGGAAATCCGTCGTGGCGGGATCCACGACGATGAATTCCTGTTGGAACTTCACCGGCTTGTTGAACCGGTCGCGGCTGGTCGCCACCATGCGGTAGACACCCGGTTTCAAGGTGAACTTCGAGTCGGTGGTTCCGTCGATCGATGTGTTGAAGGTCTCCTCCGCGGCCACCGGCCCGCTTTCCCAGGCCCGGGGTTCGGAGGGATCGTTTTCGATGCCGAACAAGGACGGACGGATCGGGGCCTCCGGAGCTTTCAGGGAATGGATGAGAATGCTTCCCCCCGCCGGAACGCCTTTCCCGTCAAGGGTGTGGGTGCGAATGGCAGCCGAGAACGGGCTGTTGGACTGGATCCAGGATGGGATCGAGACCCCGAGTTCCATGGCCGTGAAGCCGACCCTGATCATCTGGGTTTGCGACCTTGTTTCACCCGAAGAATCGGTGACATCAGCCGTGATCCGGAATGTGAAAACCGGTTGGTCCTTCTCGGGGTATTTCTGGTCAGGGCGGGCGATGAACGAAATCTTGAACTTGCCGTTCCTGTCCGTTTCCGTCGTCCCGTGGGTGATCTCCTGGTTCGATCCGACCGGGATGCGCCACCACCAGCACCATTCCGGGAAGCTCACTTCCCTTGTGACGCGGTACTTCACCTTTGCGCCGTCGATGGCGGCCCCCGTGTAGGCCATCGCATCACCTTTGATCAGAGCTTCTTCCCCGAGTTTTGCGCCTTCGGTGGGAACTTCCAGGCTGACCTTGAACTTGGGCCGCTTGTATTCCTCGACCTGGACGCCGGTTGAACCATGCGGCCCCATTGCATTGATGGTCATATGCCCCGTAAGCCGTCCGACCGGGGCAGTGAACTGTCCGGAGAAGGACCCGAAATCGTTCGTGGTAAGTTTCTGGTTTGCGATCTCCTGGCCGTTGACATCCCTGAACGTGACAAGGATCTCGCGGTCGGTGATGACGTCGTACGTATCGGAATTGTGGGAAACGCGAACCGCGATGCCCTTGAACCGGATCTCCTGACCGGGTCGGTAGAGACCCCTGTCCGTGAAGAAGAAGACCATCTCGTTCGTCTGGGGAGGATTTTCCCCGTAGGCATAGAGCATTTGGGGATCCATGAGGACTTCCCCCTTGGCTTCGACAACGGGAAGGATCTCACGGTCACCCCCGGACAGCGAGAAGAAGCCGTTCGCGTCGGTCTTCTCCCTCCCGCGGACGCTCCAGCCGGAATTGTAATCATGGATGTAGGCGGTAACCTGCGCACCAGGGACCGGTTCGCCCGTTTCGTTTTCGAGAACGAAACCCTCGACTTTCGAGTTGTGGACGCGGGTTACGAGAGCAAGGGAGGAAACCCAGACCGGAGCGATCCGGATGGCATTTGAACTCCGGGAGAAGTCTTTTCTGTAGCTCGCGACGAGGAAGTAGAAACCCGGTTCGACCTTGGGAAAATCGACGATCTTTGTCACCGGCTGGAAATCGGGTGTCGGGTCGAGCGGGACCTCCCATTGTGTTTCGGGCTGAGCCTGCTCCGCCCATTCGAAATCGCGCCAGTTGGGATAGGAAGGGTTGTAGTTCTCCTTGTCGAGGAGTTTCTTCCAGTTCCTCGCGACCAGCTTGAAATAGACCTTGTCGATATTGGCATACTGGATCTGGATCTGGGCCGCCGGCTTCCCCGCGACACGCTCGGAGTTAACCGAAAGCGCTTTTGCCGTGATCTGGGAAAGGATCACGCGGCAATCGATTCCCCCCCGGGACGTTGGAAAGCGCTTGTTTCCCTCGAGAGCGATCTCGTGGGCTTCCTTTCGCTTCCCCTGCTGGAAAAGTTCCTGGGCGGCATGGGCCAGAGCGAGGCTGGAGAAAGGGTTGTCCTGATACCGGGAGGCGATCATCTTCATCTCCCGGATGTAGTTTTCTCCGGCGGTTTCCCCCACCACGACGTTTCTCGCCCAGCCGAGGCGGAGGAGGTCGACGTCGAGCTGCGCATCCGTGTTCCCTTTTCGGGAGTGGAAGGAAACGAGCTTCTGATAAAGCACAAGAGCCTTGTACTTGGGGGAATCCCTGTCATTGGTTTCGGGATTCCAGGACAAAAACTTGTCGGAATCCTGCAAAGCCGGTGAATCGGCGGGAATGTCGAAAGCCTCCTGCGGCCTTGCCGCGGCCTGTTCACCGGAGGTGTAGAAGGTAAGCGCTTCGTGGGCCAGGAAATCGTAGAGCGTTGGCCTGAGTTCGTCGGGTTGGGTTCCCTTCTGGAGGAAATCCAGGAAATCCCCGATGGGGTATTTCTTCAGGTCTTCCTCGGCCTTCAGGATTTCCTCATGGATCGAGCCGATCTTGGCAAAGAGCTTGGGAAGATCCCAGGTCGTGAAGTCTTTTTCATCCAGCCCGACGGTCTGGGACCGGTTCAGGAATCTCCACTTGTTCTGCTGGAAATAGTGCCAGTACCAGCGGGCAAGAACCGATTGCATCAGGGGTTTCAACTTGGGGTCGAAACTCCCGATTTCCTTTTCCAGCCGAAGAATCTTCTCCTCGGGCTTGTTGCCCTGGATGTTCCCCTCCAGGACGATCCTTTCGCAGATCGCTTTCGCGGCCTCCCCCAGTTTCCCTTCCGCAAGGGCGCCCTCGATGATGGGTTTCAGCTTGTCGATCGCGGTCTGGGGAAGTCCGTCGTCCTTGGCTTTCTGCACCTCCTGCCATAGGGCCTCGCGCTTCGCCGCGAAAGCGGGAAAACAAAAAGCCGCAAGAAGATAGACGAGGAAAAAGAACACCAGCGAATGTCTCATCGAACTTACCTCCCCATATTGTCGCCCCGAGTTTCCCGGGCTCTATGTCCAACGTAATTTAGCGTACCCGGGTTTAGTTTTGTTGAAATTTCGTGATGGATTTTGGTCAGGCCTCCGGATCAGCCGGGGGACCTTCCCAAAGTTCGGCGCGCACTTCCTGGACGATGACATTGTTGAGAACCAGCAAGGAAATCAGGTTCGGAATGGCCATGAGCGCGTTCGCGATATCGGCGAAATCCCAGACCATCTGGGGGAGTATCACCGACCCGACCATCACCGCTACCACCCATGCATACCGATAGGGAACGATAATGCGCGCTCCGAAAAGGAATTCCGCGGCTTTTTCCCCGTAGTAACCCCAACCCAGGATCGTGGAAAAAACGAACGTCAGAAGTCCCACTCCAAGGATTATTGGGCCGATGGTGGTGATCTCGGCAAATGCCATTTTCGTCAACACGGCACCCTTCGGGGCTTCGGGGAGCCACCCAGGGGCCGTGGAAAGCAGCTTCCGGTCGGCATCGGCAAGCTTTTCCGTGGCAACGACCTGGTTCGCCAACGCTCCGCTGTTTTGCAGCTGGGAATGCAGGTCCGGCGGGAACTCGGAAGATGTGACCCTGACCTGTTTCCAGACCTTTTCCTGAAGGAATCTTTCCTTGAATTGGGGGGTGAGCTTCGAGAAATCCAACCCGCGGCCATCGATAATGCCCTGGGCCTTGAGTTCGGAAACTGTCTCCGGCTTGAGTTTCGAAAGATCCGCTCCAGCGGCTTTCCAGTCGCCCGAGTTGACCACCACGAGACCTGTGATCAGGCAGACCACAACGGTATCCCAGAAGGTGCCCGTTGAAGACACCAGTGCTTGCCGGATCGGGGTTTTCGTCTGGGCCGCCGCCGCGACGATTGGAGCGCTTCCGAGGCCTGACTCATTCGAAAAGAGGCCCCGGGCGATTCCGAAACGCATCGCCTGGGCTATGGTAGAGCCCATGAAGCCCCCGACTGCAGCCTGACCCGAAAAAGCGGAGTTGAGGATGAGCATGACCGTCTCAGGAATCTGCTGGAACTTCATCGCGAGAAGGATGAGGCAGCCGAGCACGTAGAAGAACGCCATGAAGGGAACCAGCGCTTCGCAGACCCGGGCGATCGATTTGATTCCTCCTAGTATCACCACTGCGGTCAGGATGGTCATGATGATTCCACTCAACCAGGTGGGGACCCCCCAGGTTTCCATGAGCATAGTGGAGATAGAGTTCGCCTGGACCATGTTGCCGATCCCGAATGCGGCGACCGCTGTCAGTGCAGCGAAGATGATCCCCAGCCATCGCATGCCCATCCCGCGCTCCAGGACGTACATTGGCCCGCCGGCCATCTGGCCATCGGGGTTTTTCACCCGGTATTTAACGGAGAGAAGTGCTTCAGCGAACTTGGTCGAGATACCGAAAACTCCCGTCAGCCACATCCAAAGAACCGCTCCCGGCCCTCCCGAGGAGATGGCGCTTGCGACTCCGACGATGTTTCCCGTTCCAATGGTCGCCGCAAGGGCAGTTGCGAGGGCTCCGAACTGGCTGACATCCCCTTCGCCTTCCTTTGAGCGTTCGAGGGAGATTTTGATGGCCTTGAAAATGTATCTCTGAATGAATTTCAGGCGGAACGTCAGAAAGAGATGCGTTCCAAAAAGCAGGGCCACCATGGGGACGCCCCAAACGAAATCATTGATACTCGACAGGATTTTCTGAATCTCTTCCATTGTTCCTCCGGCTATGGACTTGCTACATTTGTGCGGTGCCCCGAAATCGGGGTTCCAGGTTTGGATTCCCGACGGATTATATCCCTTTCAGGAATGATTATCCATACCCAACACCTTCCCAAATTCATGCCGTCGGGTGTGGGATGGCCTGGTTCACCTCCGCCTCCGAAGACAGCCCAACTGAAACTTGTGTTTCGGTAAGAGCACGAGTCTCTGGAAATTCGGTGAGAAAGCTGGCGTGGTCCTGGAAAGCGACTCCAGGCGGGAAGGTTCGGCCCGGGAAAAATGTGTGAAAATAGCCCGCGGAAGGCCGACGTTGGATTTCCCGGCTTTCAATTAATGGAAAAATGTGCCAAAAATACACCTTCTTCTCTGGTAAACCCCCAATTCTAGAGAAGAAACTTCGGGGTTTCTGGGGCTCCAACTTTTGAGCTTTGATCCAGTGCGGATTTGGAATTCCTCTAGAGGCTTTCTGGAAGCGGGAATGGAATTTGCGTCTATTTTTGGATATCGAAACCGAAGGGGATCCCGACAGATGAGAAACGTAACCAGGGTTTTCGTTTCCATGGTCCTGATTTTGTCAACGTTGGGCCTCGAAGCACAAGAGGGTATCCACTTTCAACCCATTCCCAATGACCCCATCGTTTCACCGCAGGCCCAAAGGCTCCTGGAGGCTTGTCTCCTTTCCTTCGAAAGAACCGACCTCGACCCGATCGAGAAGACATCCCTGGCCGCCGATCTTCTCGTGGCATGGGGTAAGAGGCCCTTGTCGAAGGGTCTTGGAAGCCTGCGGGCCAAGGCGGTCGAAGAGATTCTCGGCGAACCTCCTTCCCCTTTTGTGGCACGCGTTTCGGCGAAGATTCTCAGATCTTTCATCGATTCGGGGAACCCGTCCCAAGCGATTGAGTTTTTGGGGAAGGTCTTCCAAAATGCGCGTGAGACAGGTGATTCCGGAAGAAAAGGGGTATCCAAAAGGCTTTTCGAACTTCGTTGCCGCCTTGCTTTGGAGATACTCGAGAAATGGGGCAAAAGCAAGGCAGTACGCATCGGGGAGATCGACCCTCTTCACGGGGCCATCCTCAGAGTTGGGCTCCAAGTCCGAGCGGCAAAAAAGTCCTTTTTCCGTGGGGAAACTTCGCGGGTAAGGGAGCTTCTGGCGGAAGCACTCGAGATTCTTCGGAATGACCAGAAGCCCCACGATCTTCCCCAGGGGGAATTCCTTCTGGAGATAGCGCGGATTCTCGTGGAGATCGATGAAATCGATGCAGCCCGCGAGATTCTGAATCGGGCAGAAGTTATCGGCCTTCAGAATGAATCGAATAACGGAAGGCGGGAGATTCTTCCCCGCGTGGCCGTGATTTTCGCTGCGATCGGCGATACGGGCCGGGCCCGGGAAATCCTCTTGCTCGTTCCCCCCTGCCAGGAAAGAATCGATGCCGTGGTCAATATTCTGGACAAGGCCGCGGAAGGGGATGGTTTTTCCACGGTCATTTCCCGCTTTGATTCCCTTCTTCCCACCCAAGGAGTTCCTGCCGTTCAGGGTCTGATGTGCCAGGCGAAATGGGAGATCCTGAAAGGAAATCCGAAACGGGGTGACCAGCTTCTTCGCTTGGGAATGTCACGGGCACTTAGAGAGCCTGACCCGAACGAGAAAATCCGAATTCTTCTCACTGCCGGAAGCTATGCTTCCCGTCTCCCGAACTCCCAGGAAATTCGAAAATTCATGGGGGGAATGATGGGGTGTTTCCGGACAGACATCGAGAACTCTTCTTCCAACGATCCTTTGGACACCCTGGTTTCCGTTCCCCTCATTGCCCAGGCAATTCCGATTTTTCAAAGGGCGGGTCTGAAGAGCGAGGCGGCCAGACTCTTCCGGATCGGGTGGGAGATGGCGGAAGCCGTACCCGACATCTTCCAAAGGGTTGATCTGCTTTGCAGAATTGCATTGGAAACACCTTCCGAAGAGCGCTCCCGGCTCCTGATTCCTTTCGCCGCCATTACCGTCTCCGTGGGAAGCGATGACCAACCGTTCAACTCCAGGGCCAAGGCCCTTGCCATGATCGCGAGAACTCTCCAAAAACTGGGCTATCCCTCAGAGGCGCGGGAAACGATTTTCAGAGTCCTGGAGCTGACTCCCCGAATTTCCCAACCGCTTGACAAAGCGGAAGGCCTCACCGAAGCGGGTGAATTCCTCCTCACTGTCGGGGAGGATGAAAGTGCCCGGAAATGCATGGAAGAAGCCCTTTCGATCATCGAAAAACTTGGATGGGCTGAAGAACGTGAAGAGACCCTGGCGGAAATAGGGGGGGCTTTCCTGCTTTTGGACCGGCCCGAGACAACCCAGCTGATCCTCGATTCATTGCAGGTCTCGGCACTGAGAGCCTCTCTGGCCCACCAACTTGGACAATGGCATCTCGCCGCCAGGAACTTTGCTTCCGCCAGGAAGTTCGCCTCGCTTATTGAAAAGGAGATCCCGGGAAATTCACCTGGGCTTGACCGGGCACTCGCCGCGCTCATGGGCGCCCGGCTCCGATTCTCCCTCGGAGATTCTGCTGCGGGGCTGCTTTTGCTGAATGAGGCAGCCAAAGAGTCGGCACGGGTTTCCAACCCAACCACCCGGGCGATGCTCCTTTCGGAAATGGCCGAAGTCCACCTTTCGAATCGGATAGAAAACCGGGTTGCGGGTTTTGCAGACCGGATAGAGGATCCTGATCTGGCGGCGAAGTTTCGACGTCATCTCGCCAGTGCCCAAAGAAAACTTGGAAGAACCGAAGAATCCGACGAGATCCTCGAATCCCTTCTGGAAGATCCCTTTTCGAAAACCAATCCCCGTTTCGGATTTCTTGTTTGCGAGGCCCTCGCCGAAAACGCGATCCTTTCTGGAGCGCGCTCGCGCGCCAGTTCCTTGATCGAGAAGTCACTTTCCATTGCCTTGAGGTTTTCGGGAGTTTCCGAGAGGATCGAAGCCCTGGGAGTCATCGCCCGACTTTACCTGGAAATCGGCGATGAAGTTAAAACAGGGGAGATTCTTGCCATGGGTGAGGATGAGATAGCCCGCAAAGTTTCCCCATCGGCCCGGTTGAGGCACCAGGCCAAGATGGCTTCACTTTTTCTCAGGTCGGGGCTTCCTTTTGAGACAGGTTGTACTGGCGCTGTTTGCGGGGTTGTGCCGGAATCCGGTTTCTGATAAAACAGTTCCATGCCCCGGATCCAATTTCCCGGAGTTGCCCGTCGGTGAAAACCCGTCGGGGGTTTGGGCTTTTTGCCGGATTCTTCCTGCTCTACCTGATGACCGCATATGGCGGGATCAGGTCCCACGATGGTGAAATAGTCTTTCGCTGCGCGGAGTCCCTCGCGGCTGGCGAGGGTTTCTCGCTCACCGAGGATCTGGACAAATGGCCCGGGTTCGGGGTAGCCTCCGGAGCCGACGGGAAGGCATATCCGGTTTTCGGGCCTCTCCAATCGATCTGCATGGCGCCTTTCGTCGCCCTTGCGAGCAGGGCTGTCAACCTTGTGGGAAGCGACAGTTTCGGGACCTGGGTTCCAATAAGCTATTTCGTCAACCGCAACGCTCCAGGGATCTACGGAATGTCCATCCGGCCGAAGGATCCGCGGCCCCACTTTCGCAGATTCCTCATGGCCTGGTTCAACCCGGTTCTCTCGGCTTTTTCGGTCCTTCTTTTCTTCTTTATTCTTAGGAAGATCAAATATGGTGAGAGCACCTGCGTTATCACTTCGGTTCTCTTCGGTGCGGGAACACTTGTTTGGCCATACTCCGGAACCTTTTTCAGCGAGCCCCTGGCGCTGGCGCTGGTAATGTGGTCCTTTCTGGGTTTGCTTCCCCCCGAAACAGGCGATGACCGCGAAAAGGGATCTTCCCTCCTTCCCGGACTGAAATCGGGTGTGATTCTCGGCTTGGCGGGGACTGCTCATCTCAGCTCCGTCCTGTTCTTTCCCTTCTGGTGTTTCCTGGCCCTCAGGCGGGAAGGGAAGGCCGCGGCGGGATTCCTGATCGGTTTCCTCACCATCATGTCCCTCCTGGGGACATATGATTACGTGAGATTCGGAAACCCCTTCGAGACCGGACGGACCGTTGATCCCGACAGCGTTGAAAAGTTCCTTTACGGCAGGTTCGTCAAGCCATGGAACGGGCTCTACGGGCTCCTTTTCGGCGCCCACAAAGGCCTGTTCTTCTTCTGCCCGATAGTCCTTGGTGGAATCGCCTTTTTCCCAGAGTTTCTGAGGAGGTTTCCATCCATTGGCTGGCCCGTGGCAGGATCTGTCTTGTTACGGCTGGTTTTCATTGCTGCTAGGAGCGACTGGGACGGCGGCTACGCACATGGCCCAAGATACCTGTTGCTGATCCTGCCATTCCTTTTGCTGCCCTTGGCGCAAGGGGTTGATGACCTCCTCAATTCCGGAACCTATCGTCGGAAAGCCATTTGGGGTATGGCGGCTGGCTTGTGCATCAGCCAGCAATGGTATTTCTGCCTGGGAGATGTGTTCTACTTCCTTTTTTCGACTCTTTTCTTCGTGAATCGCGGGATGATTCCCGCGGAGGCCGCACTCGACCCCACGACGAGCTGGACCACGACACCGCTTTTCGACCTGCTGGAGGCGCGAAGGGCGCCGTTTCTATTGACCTTCCTTCCGGTTTCGAATGACTTTTTGTGGTGGACAGGTACCATGGCCTTTTTTTTGTTGATCGGCCTTTACGGTCTCCAGTTGAGACGGGATACTGTCGGTCAATCCTGAACCGGAGATTCCCGCCCTGAAAGGAAATGGGTTTTCCCCCTCTGGATTGACCTGGAAAATTATGCTATTCTCGCAACATGAAAATGCGAATTTTTCTTTTCCTCCTGACGGGAATCCTCTGCGCGTCCTCCCTCCTCGGGGATCCACCCCCCCGGTCGGTCGCACGCGAACTCGGATACAGCGACGAGCTACTGGAAAGACTTTCCCCAACCCAGGGGAAGCGCTCCCTTCCGGATCCGAATTATGAGGCTCCCAGGAATCCCGGCGGTTCGGTGCCCACGGAGAACCTCCTGCCACCGAAATATTACCAATCGGCAGAATCGGCATCCATGATACCTTTCCTGCTTACGCTCCAGAAAAAATCCCCGCAATCTCCGAAGATCACCCGAAAACTGGCTTTAACCTGCCTGAAAGCGGGACAACCCCGGGAAGCGCTCCACTGGTTCACCCAGACCTTCCACAGGGATCGGTCCGATTTCTCGGCATTGTGGAACATGGCAGCCCTTTCCCATCGTCTCGGGGACCCGAAAGCCACGCGTGCCTATCTGAACGAGTATTCCAAGATCGATCCGTACAGCGCCTGGGGAAAAATGGCCAGGGAGTATCTGGAAAGTGATCCCTGGAGCGCACCGAACATGTCCTCCGGGTTTTCCCAGACCCTTCCGCGGTTTGGGTATGTTGAAACCGCCACTGGATCCGCCCAGGATTCCAGCCTTATGGTCATCAGCGGAAAGGAGATCGATCCCCGCTCCTTTTCCACCGAGGAAAGCCGATTTCCGGTCGACAATCCGCTGAACCCGAATAGGGCAATTCCCCAAGTTACACAGATTGGCCCCGCCAAGAAGGTTCCTGGAAAATCCGGTTCCGCTTCCTCCTCGCCCCCATCCGATTCCGGAGGAAAGCCATCACTCAAGAAAGCCTTCATCGAAACCCTTCCGGAAAAGCCCGAAGTCAAGACCCGGCCTGTGGTTCCCCAAACCGATCCGCAACCCAAGCAACAACCTCCTGCGCAACCTGCGTCGGTACAGCCTCCCCCCGGACAGCCTCCGGCACCCGCCTCTACTCCTACGGCTGCTCCGGTAGCTTCGGGGACGAAGTAAGGAACGGAAAAAGGGGATTCCTATGGCGATAATCGAATGGTGGATCGTTCCTTTGATCCTGGCATACTTCATCATCCACGTGGTTTTCCTGCATCCCCCCGAACACACACCGCCCCTGGTTCAGGCTTCCGCGAAATCCGGGAAGTTTGCCGGATTCGTGGTTCTCGCGCTCTTCATCATCAGCAGGAAAACCTCGAATGACCTTACCTTCTCCTTCACTACCCCGTCCTATGATTTTGACTACCTTTCAACGGTTCTCGCCGCTTTCGTGGGCTTCGGAGTGCTGCACCTGGCGAGGAACTGTGAAAACACGAAGTATCTCGGAATCATGTCTTTCGTCCTGACGACGGTCCTCGCGATCACGATCTATTCATATTTCTACATCACCGATGTCCGGAGCAAGGTCGTTTTCTGGACCCTTGGAATTACCCTTGGCCTGCTTTTGCGTCGGATGTTGTTCCCCGAACTGGAACCTTCCTTCGAGGGAGCCCCTCAGGGAGAAGGCAAAGTGGCTTCCCCAAAAGATTCGCAGGGGACTCCCGCAGGGTAGCTGCCCTCACGGACTGCGCCCTCCTGGCTTTTCGGGCACATTCACCCCCTCCTGGGGCTCATGCCCTCACGGACTGCGCCCTCCTGGCTTTTCGGGCACATTCACCCCCTCCTGGGGCTCGTCTCCCAAAAAATCCCCGCGGTGCGCACCGCGGCGCAACCGCCCGGGGACACCCCCAGGGTCGGTGCAATCCCGATCAAATGATCGAAGCGTCGGTTTCCTTCTCCACCACCGTCGGGGAATCGAACTCCTTGCCCTCCTCGGAATCGGGTGCTTTTTTCTCCTTCTCCTTCTTTCCGCGCATGAAGAAGTAGAACATCACGGCAACCGGAAGGGCATAGAACCAGAAGAAGAAACTCTCCCAGCTTGGAATTCCAGGGGGCGTATTTTCGGGAGCCCAACGGAACCGGTCGAGGTTGAACAGGATCATCACGATCGCGGTATAAACGAAAAAGAAGTTGGGAATCGCTTCCGCCGCACTCATGAAACCCAGCCCGTTGGTTCGGTGCTTCGTGAAAGGATAGAAGAGATTGTTGCCCATGAACCCGGTGGAGTCTTCGAAGATGTGGACGGCTGACCCGAAGAGGATGATCAGAGGATACAGCATCCACCGGGGAATGATGTAAAGGTACCCATACGGCCCTTCCGGGACGAGGAAGAAGGAGGCCGCTCCGACCAGGAGGGCGATCAGGACTCCAAGTGTGAGGCTGTGGCTCCAGGTTCTGTGCCAGGGGAGGAACACGATCTCGACCCGACCCTCATCCCTTTTTACGAATTCGAAACAGGGCCCGCTCATGATCGCGATGTTCGATTTCTTGTCGAACTCCTGGAAGAACTTGCAACTGACCTTGACCCGGGCAACGGCGTTCTCTTTCGGTTCCGTTCCGACGAAGGGAACCTGCCCGGTATCTACCAAGGGCCCCATTTCCACGACCACTTCCGAAGTCTTTGAGTCGAACCACAACGTGTAGCTTCGCCAGAGGTTTGCACCCAACTGCATGGTGTGCAGCTGCACGGTCGAGGTGCCGTCGCGGTTCGCCTTCTCTATCGAGGCGGCGACGGTGGAGGCGATCTGGTGGGCATCGAGGCGGTTCGGATCCGGCCAGACCTCGAACTCGGACTTGTGGAAATACCGGGCGAACTTGAAATCAAGCGTGTCGGGCATGATTCCGAAGATTCCACCCAGACATAGAATGAAAGACTGCTCCTGCGAGGACATGTGGACAGCCTGCGGGAAAAAAGTGGCAACTGCAATGCCGGAAATGAAATGTGTTATGCCTTTCATATCAAAGCAACCCCAGAAATCTCAGGACGTCGTTTCCGTAGCCCGCCATGTTCAGGCAGACCGGAAGAAGCAGGACTCCCATCAGGTTCATCCTGCGCGCCTGGAAAAGAACTGGAAGGAGGCCGATCCCCGTAGCAACCGTCATGATGGCTATTCCGCCCCATCCGGTGAAGTAGAACACCATCGGGATGGTGAAGAAAAGGGCGATCAGAGAAACCAGGTGGTAATCGATCGTTTCGACGAGCCAGATGCAGATCTTGGTGAAAGGAATCAGGAGCAGGAACGAGAAACCTGCCGACAGGAGCATCATTCCGACGAAAACGAAGTAGTCCTTGAGGGTCAGGGTGGCGATCATGGGGGTTACGATCCAGGCAAGCCCGCCACGGGTCAGGTTCAACCCCGGCAGGAAGAACAGCAGGAACGATCCGACGTAGTAGACCGTCTTGCATGTCCCGTATGACATGACGAACTGCCGGCTGTCCCGAGCCGCCGTCGCATGGCCCGCAAGAAGACCCCCGAC
This sequence comes from uncultured bacterium, assembly GCA_964428355.1. GTDB lineage: Bacteria > Muiribacteriota > Ozemobacteria > Ozemobacterales > Ozemobacteraceae > CAYRYU01. The sequence goes on along the minus strand of CAYRYU010000001.1, from coordinate 248,907 downwards.
CCCGGCGGTTACGATCGGGATGAATGCCGCGAAAAAGCCTCCCAGGAAGCCTCCGAAAGTCCCCTTGAAGAAGAGCTCCCAATCAAGATCCATTGATTCGGCGGGATGCTGGCGTGGGATCCGTCCCGCGTTGATCAGGTTCGTTATCAGCCATGGAAGGGCGAACAAACCAACGAAGACCGGAGTGATGCTTTGGAAGGCAAAATCGATCGGGACCATCGTTCGGGACATCACGATGAACCCGAGAAGCCCGGAAAGGAAGAAGGTGGCGATCCCTACCGAAAGAAACCCCCAACCTTCGAAGAAGTTCGCCCAGCAGTTGCGGGATTGGGAAACCCCTTTGGGCCACTCGGAGAGGATCATGTAAGCGATTACCGCCCCGAGGATCCAGAACATGTGGGGGCTGGTAATGGTCTTCAACCCTGGCATAATCCACATGAAGACGGGAGCGCAGACCGCAAGAAGGACGAGTCCTCCGAGGGCTCCCACACCCGTCAGGATGACCGATTCGTAGCCCCTTCCGGTTTCCACCCATTGAGCGCTGGGAAGGACGTAGTAGGAAAGGCTTTCATCTCCTGGGCCAAAATAGGTTGCCGGAACGGTGTTCAGGATCGAGTATCCGACGATCATCCCGGTGCACAAAGCAACGAGCTGCATTGGTGCCAAAGCTACCCCGAATTTCAATACCAGGAAAAGAAAGATCCCGAGAACGTTGTAGATATGGAGCGCTGGAAGAAACGAGATTCCGCAGGAAAAGAGGACGCCCAGGATCGTGAAATAGGCCAGATCCAGGTTCTGGGGATGAATCAACAAATCGAGAAAGCTCATTTTCCGTTCTCCAGAATGGGCGTTGAGGTCCCGGAGATGGCTTCGGCCATGGAGGCGGCGGGAGCTGCAGTTGAGGGCACCGGGGTGGGCGGAGGGGGCTTGATTTCGGTCCCCGCGGTGGGGGAAGCGCCCGCTCCGGTTTCCCCATCTCCAGACGTTTCCCGGCCCTCAGCGGGAAGGGGTTTTGGAAGGTCGCGGACCGAGGATGAGATGATGGACAATGCCTCCGCACTCGTTACCTCGAGCTCGATATCGTCCTTGAAAGGTTTGACCTTGCCCGAAGCTCGGATTTCGAAACCAGGATTCACCTTGATCTTCATGTCTTCCCAGATTCGGGTGGGAACCCAGACGGGGAACCCCTTCTTTCCGTCTTCCAACCGGATGAGGAAACCCCTGGGAAATCCGATCGATTCGGCGATCACCCCTTTCACGGAGACCTGCTTTCCCACAAGATCCTTTGTCACTTCTTGGGGTTCCCTCTCGATGGTCTCCTCCTCCGCCTTTTTTGCCCGAGTGAGGATCTTGATGTGCTCTGGGGCGTTGATCAGAAGACTCGGCGCTTCCTTCTGGAATCTCACGGTTCCCTCGACCGAAACCTGGTCCCCCTCGTTGGGTACCTGGTTGAGATCCTTGATGCCAACGGCCACTTTCGAATAGGCCGAGATCCTGATGGTAACAGGCTCATCGTTTTTGCCCTTCTGGGCAATGATGAAACTCAGGGATTGCCATTCGGGGTGGATCCCGAAGCTGCGGTCGACAGTCCCGACTATCCTGACATGGGCGAAGTTGCTCAGGGGACCCAGGGAATCAATTGAGACAATGGGGGTTTGAATGGTTCTGGCGTAGAAAAGAAGCATCAAAAGCCCGACTGTGGAGGTCAGGACGGAAAGGATCTTGAAAACCCTTACAGAGAGCCTTTTGGGAGTCGCCGCCTGGCAATAGGGGCACCGCTCATAGGTTCCAACGAAGCGGCCGCAGCTTTGACAATGGGTTTCTCGATGGTAAAGGTCCTCGGGCGTTTCGTGAGGTCTGGTCTGCTTTTCCATAAATCCTCGGGTTTTCAGATTTGCGGGCTTCATACCCCCGTGCATTCCAGGGGTGATGAGAGAAACGAATCACCTGGTCATTTCAATGCCTGTTTCAGCCCTTCGACCAGATTGGATGCCAGCTTCCCAGGAACTTCGGGGGGAGTCTGGCGGGGAAGGGAAAAAACGAGCGCAACCGCATTGGTGTTGCCAAGCTCATAATCGCCGCCCATGGAGATCGGGGGAATGGTTCCCAGGGCCTTTCCGATGGTTGAAGACAGGGCTTCTGCAACCGCCTTCCCTTTTGGAGAACGATGGTAGTGGCGGATGGAAAACTGCTTGACATCTTCCTCCCTGAAACTCAGGAGGAGGTCGAGCGCCCTGATCTCGTTGGCTTTCCTTACCGCCTTGATTTCGGGCTTCGGATCCTGTTGGAAGCCCAACCTGTGGATCCGGATTCCGCACTTCATCATCTCCTTGACCAAAGGTCGGACCCAGGGGTCGAGCTTTCGGGGGGCCATGAGGCCGATTTCCTTTCCGAGAAGGGTGGGAGCATTCGGGGCGATGGAAATCCGGGGTTGGATGACCCGTCCAAATCCGGTTTTCAGGACCAGATCGGTGGCGGGAAAACCCGGCGGGGGTTGGATCTTCAGGCTGATGTTACCGAAGATCGGGGGGAACTCGAGGAAAAAGAACCCGCCGGGGAACGTCGGGGTCGAGCTTTTTCCTGAATAGCGGACACGGGCCTTCTCTATTCCTTCCCCTGTCTGGCTGGAAACGACGCTGCCAAGGACGAAGTTCTTTTCCAGGACTTTCACGGGGACATAAGTCCTGGCGATTGTCTCATCCTGCTTTTTCACCGTGATTTCGAAAGGTCCTTCTTCTGAACCGTCAAGATCCAGGTGGAAGACCCCCTTCCCATCATTGCGTGTCAGGAATTCGATTCTTTTCCCACCCAACACGGCTGTCAGAGGGACCGCCCTTTTATTGACTCTCCCCTCGTCATCTTTAAGAACCAGGGCCAGGGGGAATCTCCCCGCGAAACCTTTGGGTACATAGGGCGCTACGGGAACCAGGGCGCATTGCTTCAGCGGAAGCTCCACTTTCACGGGGATGTTCATTGCCGGCGAAATGCTGCCATCCTGGCCATGGAAGTGTACCTTGAGAGAATAGTCTCCTGATTGAAGGGGTGCCGTATTGTACAAGGAATAATGGAAGCCAAAAGAAGGCATCCGATCGAAACTGAACCCGGCCTTTATCGGGGGATCGGTTTTGATCGTGAGCTTCGAGATAGATTTTTCTGCGGAAAAAAGCAGGTTCATATACGGGGTATTAACGAAAATCGGGCTCTTTCCATAGACCTGGACCTTAAGAGGAGCTTTCGCCAGAGCCTCACGGATTGCGGATCGGAAAACCTGGGCCTCGTCCGTGAGGGCCCGCCCGCACCTCAAGGTTTTCTCGATCTCGGGAACCGAAATGTAGCTCGCTTCCGTCAATATTGCGGGAGCCGGATTGTTCCTGAGGACGTAGTAGCCGCCCGGAAGAACGACCGAAACCGATCCGACGCGGCTTTGGGGAATCCTCGAACTGATCTCCTCGGCTACGCGCAGCGGAATCCCCTCGTCCAGGGCGTTGAAGTAAATTTCTCCGCGGTTCGAGACATTCTTCCGGACCGAAGCGTTATGATGGATCGAGACGAAAAGATCGGGTTTCAGCTGGGTTGCCAGGTCGACCCTTTCCTGAAGGGTGAGAGCGACGTCGGAATTGCGTGTCATTTCAACTTTCGCCCCATCGAATTCCAACAACATTTTCAGATACTTCGCAACCCTCAGGTTGGTCTCAGATTCGTACAGGCCGGTTGGCCCGACTGCACCCGAGTCGGTGCCGCCGTGGCCGGGATCGAGAAGGATCGAAAAGCCGGCAAGAGGGGAATGGTGGATTCTTCCGGGGAGGGACATGGATTTTCCCGCTTTTCCCGGGGGGGTAGTGGGATTTCCGGGCCCCTGTGCCGTACAGACCGTTACGCCGACGAGGAGGACGAAAATCAAAAGAATTTGTTTCTTCATGGGGGAAATTTTACCATATCGGTTTCGGGATTTCATGAACTTCCTTCCGGCCTAAATTGCCTGTGGGTGCCTGGACAAGTGAGGTGCCGGGAGCCTCGGACTTCAGAACTTCAGGCCGACGGTCTTGGCAAATTGCACGAAAAGCTCGCGTTCCTGCTCGGAAAGCTTCTCGGGTATCTGGATCTCAACCCGCACCAGAAGCGCTCCCCCCCCCAGGCCAAGGTTTTTCAACCTGAGGGTTTTGCCGTGTTGGGAACCCTGGGGCACTGAAAGGATGATGGAGTCACCCCTGGGATCCTGGATTTTCACCTTGCTCCCAAGGACTGCTTGGGCAATATTGATGGAAATGGTCAACTCGATATCTTTCCCTCGGATTTTGAAAGGGGGGGAGTCTTCGATGGCCACCCGCAAACGAAAGGGACCTTGCGAGGTGTTCACGGAAAAGACCGCCCCGTCCTCGGTTCCAGCGGGAATGCTGATGTTCTGGGGCTCTCCAGGAAGCCCGGATACCTGGATGTCTCCTCCCGCGCATGCGATTTTCAATGGGATCCGCAAGGTTGCGGACTGGGGTTCATCCCGCATGACGTTTTCCGAAAAGAAATCCGCGAAATCCCGTAATCCCCCGAATCCCCCCCGTTCCTTTTGGAAACGGGATTTTGCGAACTGGCTGAAGAAGTCCTCCGCGTTGTCCCCGGTTACGTTGCCGAACCCGGAGAATGGGGATCCCCGGGAGGAAAAACCCGGGTGGTTCAGGAGCTCCCGTTCCTCATCGTATTTTTTCCTGGATTCGGGGTTTCCAAGGACCTCGTAAGCCTCGGAAATCTCCTTGAACTTCTCTTCGGATTTCGGGTTCCCTTTGTTCCGGTCCGGATGATGCCTTTTGGCGAGATCCTTGAAGGTCCGTTTGATTTCGGAATCAGAAGCGGTCGGCTGGAGACCTAGAACCTTGTAAAAATCTTTCATCAGGTACCCCGAAGAATAATCCCTTCTCTTTTCTTTCCTGATTTATAGCATATTTCCAGGGATCCTGCCAAAAGTTGTTCGCCGGAGTGCCCAAAACCCGGCAAAAATTCGTATAATTAATTGAGAATTCCCCTACAGGGTTCTCGGGGGTCCAAAACAATGGCAACAGAATTGCATTAAGAAAGACCATCAGAAAGACCTGCAGAAGACCTCAAAGGAGAAACGGGTATGAAGAAGGTTTTGGGGATTGGTCTCATCGCAGCAGTTTTCATGTTTTTCGGCAATCTTTCGGTTGAAGCCGCCAAGCCTGTTTTCAAGGATGCAACCCACCGGTTCGATGCCAAGGTAATGAACCTGGTCAAAACCGTCAAGCTCGAGACCAAGGCCCAGAATGCCAAGCGGCACAAGGCTCCCGCTCCCACCCCCAAAGCCTATCAGGTCGGTGATGTGGAAACCTTTTGGGCAACCAATGTCGCCAGCAACACGAACATCCAGGTCCAGGCGACCCTCAAGGCGATCGGCCAGAGCTGCTACGTTTTCGTCGAGAATGGCAAGAACCTCTCCGAAGCCACCGTCCAGAAAGTCTGCAAAACCTTCGACGAGAAGGTTTACTCCATCGACACCAAGATGTTCGGCTCCGAGTGGAAGCCCGGGGTCGACGGTGACGAGCACATCTTCCTTCTTCTCCTCGACATCCAGGACGGATATGACGGTTCGAACCCCAATGCGGGTTTCGTCGGCGGCTACTTCTTCGCCGGGAACGAGTTCCTCCAGTCCGAGATTCCCGCAAACGTGGACGTGAAGAGCAACGAAAAAGAGATGCTCTATCTGGACATCTTTCCCTCCGACCCCACCTCCGATGATTACATGGGCGCTGTGGCCCATGAATTTCAGCACATGATCCATTTCAGCAATGACCCCCGCGAATTCACCTGGGTCAATGAAGCCTGCTCCCAGATCGCGGCCAACCTCTGCGGCTTCGGTCACCAGAACCAGATCATGGCTTATCTGGAAACTCCGGACAACAGCCTTACCGCCTGGTCCGAGACCCAGATGCTCGCCAACTACGGCCAGGTCTACCTGTGGAACTACTTCCTCATGAACCGGTATCTCCCCGCCGAAGCCGACAGGGCCAAATTCTTCACCGCCCTGGTAGCCGACCAGGCCAAAGGTATCGAGGGCTATGAAAACGCTCTCAAGCCCTTCAAGACCGATTTCCGGAAAGCATTCACCGAATTCGCCGTCGCCAACTTCGTTAACGATCCCAAGCTGGACAAGGGCCAATACGCTTATGACAAGAGCCTTGGCCGCCTCAAGCTTCCGGTTACGGACAATTTCACCACTTTCCCCAAAGACATGAAGGAGACCTGCCTCCTTTGGAGCGCCGATGCAATCAAGGTCGATCTCTCCGCCGCAAAGAAGCAGGTCAAGGTCGGTTTCGGCGGAGCCCATGCGAAATTCACCGAAGGGAAATACAACAAGTTCACCGTCGCCGCCGTCATCACCAATTCCCGTGGCCGGGCGGAACCCAAGATCTCCTTCATCGATGTGAAACCCCTTCCCGACAACAAAGCCCAGATCGGTGAACTCGATTACACACTCGAAGCCGATTATGACACCATGATGATCGTCGTGATCAACGAAGCCCCCGCTGAGATTCCCGACGCCGCTTACGCCAAGGTTCCCGGCCTCCCCTACGTCGTCTCGATCGAAGATTCCGGTGAAACGGTCACCGCCCGCGATTCCGGAGTCCGGCCCCAGAACCTGGTAGAGGAATACCGGCGGGTGGCCTCCAACCTCTCCAATGCTGATGAGAAGATCTCGACGGTCGCCTTCACCACGATTGAGGGCCTTACCCAGGATATGACCCGCGCGGTCAAGAGCGAAGCCGAAACCGGGTCTTTCAACTCCGTCGATGGTTTCATCAAAGCCGCCGGCGAGGGGGAAAACCGCAGCGCTCTCCGGCCCCTGGCTCAGAAGGTCGCCGATCAGCTCCGATTCATCAACTCCCAGAGCGGAAAGGCCGATCCCAAGATCGAGGAACGGATCAACCTCCTCACTTCCTTCTGATCGATTTCCAACTGTCAGGTCAATCGAGCCCCTCGGAATGCCCGGGGGGCTTTCCTTTTCCCCCCATTTTCTTCTGTCCCCGATTCTTTCCCGCAGCAATGTCTTCCTTTGGAATTGTTTCTCACGTCCCCCTATCGGGGTGGGGGGAGGGTTTGATATAATTAGTTATATTCATGACGATCTCCTCATTGGGAAGGAAAGAATGTACAAGAACCGATTCCTGTTGGTGGTACCGGTAGTCCTGATGCTTTTCCACGCCGTTCCCGCTTTGGCTCAAGAGGGATATGACGGCACCCACCTTTTCGAGGAAGAGGGCCGGCGTCTCGCGGAAACGCATCAGAAGGAAACAATCTCGGAAAACCAGCTCCGCACGACCGGAATCGTTCAGATGGCCGATTCCCGGCCCGCCAGGGTGGGGGATGAAGTCGCATTCAACACCGTCAACGTGGCAATGGGCAACATCGAACGGATCACGGCCGTTCTTCGCCGGGTGGGAAAATGGTGCTACGTCTATGTCCAGAAGGGCCAGAGCGTTTCCGACAGTGCCCTCGACCGGACCGTCAAGACTTTCGACGAACGCATACACCCCATCAGCAACGCCATTTTCGGAAAGGAATGGTCTCCCGGGGTCGACGGAGATCCCCGAATAACGCTATTGTATCTCGATATCAAGGATACCTACCAGCGGGATGGGCCCAACAAGGCTTTCTGCGCGGGGTATTTCCATCCGGCCGACGAATACACGCGGGACAAAAACCCATCCTCCAACCAGCGGGAAATGCTCTACCTCGACCTCAACCCCGGAAATCCAGATGGGGCCGAATATTTGAGTCTCGTCGCGCACGAGTTCCAGCACATGATCCATTGGCACTACGATCCTCAGGAGTACTCCTGGGTCAATGAAAGCCTTTCCCAGGTGGCGGTTTTCATCAACGGGTTTGCCCACCCCCAACAAATGGAGATTTTCAAGAAGTACTCCGACAACAACATGTGCGCCTGGTCTCCCAAGACACCTCTTTCGAACTACGGGCAGGTGTATCTCTGGGCATACTACCTGATCAGTCACATCGGGAAAAACGACCAGGAACGGAACCGCTTCGTCCAGGCCTGGGTGGCGGATACCTCCAAGGGAATGAACGGAATCACCAAAGCGTTGAAGAGCGCGGGGCTCAACGTGCCGGCGGGAAAGGTCTTCAGCCGCTTCTGCGTAGCCAACTTTCTAAACAACCCGAATTTCGATTTCCGGGTCTACGGGTACGGCGATCCCCTGAAGAATTTCCGGATCGCCCCTTTCAAGCGTCACGGCAGCCTTCCGGCCTCGGATAAGGGTACCGTGAAGTGCTGGTCCGCCCAGGCAGTTTCCATCGATATCTCCAAGGTCCGCGGGCCTCTCCGGGTCGCTTTCCAGGGTGCCCAGGTCAAGTGCGGGAAGTACCTCAACGATTTCGACGTCGCCGCAATCCTCTGCGATGGCCGAAACGGTGCCCAACCCGTTGTTGAATGGCTTGACATGCGGACTTTCCGGGCCGACCAGGTCCTCAAGGCACAGGCCGGGAACCACAATACCCTTCTCCTCGTCGCTTGCAACACTGGAATTGAAATCGCGGGAACCGAAAAGGAGTTCGCGGAGAAATCCGGCCCCGCCGGTTTCTCCTATCTCGTTTCCGCCGGTGGGGTGTCCCGCACGGTCGCAACCCGTTCCAATTCGGGGAATGGCCGCCATCGCGTAAATGCCATGATCTCCACCCTGGCCTCCGACCGAGCTTCGGCCGCGGCTGCAGCTGCGGCAGTCTCGGGAAACCCGATCGCACCGGTCCAGGCAAGCGTCCAGGAAGACATCATCGAATCCGAGCGAAGGAAACTCGAGGGAAGAGAAGACTCGATTTTCTCGGCGATCCAAACAGGAATCGATCAGGGAGACCTCGAACCTCTGATGGCTTTCCTCCAGAAGTATGAGACCCTCCCACCCGATGGTCGGAATTACCTGCTTCCCCTGCGGAAAAGGATCCTCGAGGTTTTGAAATTCCAGATCTCCCAAAACGGTCGCAAGGATCTCGAACCTTTCCTCGAACCGCTGGGGCAGTAGCCTTCCCCAGGAAGCCCCGATCGGATAGATCGGCCCGATCGGATAGATCGGCCCGATCGGATAGATCGGCCCGATCGGATAGATCGGC
>CAYRYU010000001.1:201626-239681 GCA_964428355.1 uncultured bacterium | reverse complement strand
CCCGATCGGATAGATCGGCCCGATCGGATAGATCGGCCCGATCGGATAGATCGGCCCGATCGGATATCAGATCGGCCCGATCGGGATTTGGAGATCCCAATCGAGAAGCGATCGCTCGCGGGCTTTCAACCAGGCTTCATGATTCCGGAACTCGGGGCACCGGCTTTTCACGAGATCCCAGAAGCGGTCCGAGTGGTTCATTTCCTGAAGGTGTGCAAGCTCGTGGTGCACAAGGTATTCTATTACCCACGGCGGGGCAAGAACCAGACGCCAGTTGAAATTCAGATTCCCCCTTGTAGAACAGCTTCCCCAGCGGGTTCTGGTCTCTTTGAGGGCGATCCGCCCGATCCTGAGGCCCAGGGAATTGGCGATTCTGGTTACCTTTTCGCTCACCACCGTTCTTGCCTGCGATTTGAGCCATCCGAGGATGGCTTCCCGCATCAGTTGCGGTCGTTTTCCCGACGGGGTTGCCGCAGGAACATCGATGAAAAGGGTTTCTTCCTTTTCCCGGAGGCGAAGATGGGAGAACGGCGTGGGGCGTTCTTCGACTTTCAATTCCCTTCCAAGAAATGGGATCATTGGGAAACAGCTCTCAAACGACCTCGTCAAATTTCCCTCCACCCCGGTTGACAAGCTTTTTAAACCCATGCTTCTTGAGGTTGTCGTCAGAAAGAAGCTTTTTTTCTGATGAATCGCGAACGGTCGGAGTGGCGTGGAAAATTCGCACAACCGGATTTCCGCAATCCGGGCAGATTTCGACCGGGTTTTCTTTAATTCCCTGGAAAACTTCCAGGGATTCCCGACAGGTATCGCAAGATTTTCCGGCTTCCTTGGCGCGGTAGGTATATAAGGGCATCGTGCACCTCCAATGGAGTCACATTCCGTTCTTTGGGGCCGGGGCAGAGCGTATCACCAAGCCATCCGAGAGACATTCCTCCAGCGCTTCGGCGAAATTTCCCGCTTGAGCCGCGGGTCTCCCCGTTCTTTCCCAAATGTCCGGAATCGATTCCTCCGGGGCACCGAGGGCGATGCAGGCAATCACGAACCGATTTACGAGAGGAACCTTCAGGAAGCCCGTTGATGGAGGTTTGGAGAGATCGGTCTCATAACAGTATATCACGGGGGCGGGCAAAGTTGAAGACCCATCATTTGTGCTCCCAGGGCTCCCCCCCAACGGATCGGATTCATACCAAAAAGAGCGGAGGCCAGGTCGGATCTTTATGCACGGGTTTTTTCGACCCGAAGGAGGGATCGGGATCGGGCCGGGTTTTCCCGACGGGACTTTCTGAGAGAGGCGGTATTCATGCAACAAAACCGAACGCAGAAAAACCAGGGAGTTTTCGGGAAGGTTGCCGCGGTCAAGGAACTCCGAAAAACCCTGCAGAAGCGACTCGGGGCTGAATTGAAAAAATGGCCGGCCGGTTTCCCGCCAGAACATGGCGAGTGCCTCGAAAAACGATGCGTGGCTTCCGGAAAAAGCCTCCTTGACCATCCCTTCAAGGAAAGTCGGGAATTTTGGATGGTTGAAGATGTTTTCCACGAGCTTCCCGATATCCTGGATCGTAACCAACTCCTTTGGAGAAAGCCATCGGGTGCGAACCACAGGGTAGGGCGGGGCGGGGGAACAGAAGATCTCGCCGCTTTTGACATTGGCCTCGAGGGAGGTTCCCTTCAGAAGCTTGACCCATCCGACCTGTACCGAATCCGGCTTCCAGGAGATCGCGGTATCCAATCCCTCCTTGAAAAGCGGGAACGTCTCCCCCGGAAGACCGGAAAGAAGATCGAGGTGGACGTGGCATCTTGTTCTCTTCTTGAGATGTACGATCCGCCTGGCCACTTCCTCGAGGTCGGTGTGACGGTTGACGGCTTCAAGAGTTGGCCTGTGCGTCGACTGGACACCGATTTCCAGGTGGAAGGACCCTGGGGGGGCCTTCCCGAGCAGATCGATCAATGAATCGGAAATGATGTCCGCCTTGAGCTCGAAATGAAAACCGACATTCTTCCGGTTTTTTCTAAGTATATGCTCCACGATCTTTTCCGCCCGTTCGGTTTGGATGTTGAAGGTCCTGTCAGCGAAGCGCACCTGCTTGAATTCGGAATCCATGAACCAGTCAAGGTCGGAAAGGACCCTTTCCAGCGAGAAACATCTCGGTTTTCCAAGAACCGAACTGAGGCAATAGGAGCATGAAAACGGACATCCCCGGGATGCCTCGTAATAGGTGAAACCACGCCCCTTTCGATAAAGGCCCATCTGGAACGGGGAAGGAATGGAATCAAGGTCCTGTATCAGTGGCCGGAAGGGAGCTTCGATGGGCTCGGATCCAGCTCGGAAGACGGTTCCGGGGATGTTGTCCAGATCCCGTTCGTCAAAATGGCGCGTCAGGACTTCTGCGAAGGTTTCCTCCCCCTCGCCCTTAACAATCAGATCGATGGCTGGATTTGCCATCATCAATTCGACGGACCCGAAGGAGACCTCGGGTCCACCAAGAACGATGAGGGACTTTGGAAAGGCCGACTTCAATGCCCCCGAAACGGCGAGCACCTGGGGTAAATTCCAGATGTAAGTTGAGAAAGCCACCAAACTCGGTTCGCGCTGGACAAGAGCCGAAAAAAGCGCGTCGGTACCCTGATTCAGGTCGAAATCGAGGCGGCATAGGGGCGGGGTGGATGGATCCTTTCTCCAGAAGGCCTCGAGATATGCCAGAGAAAGGGAAGAATGAGTATGCCGTGTGTTCAATCCCAGGAGGACAACAGTTTTCATGGTTGTTTTCTACTTTCCCATTGAAATATACTGGACAACAAAAGAGAAGGCAATGGGCCATGACGTTGGATGAAAATGGACTGAGTCCGGAAGTGCTCAAGAGGATTCCCCAGCGGCTTTCCCTCGGAGGGGAGCAGGTTCCCGGTTGGTACCGGACCGCCATGTGGGTTTTCGGCACCATCGGAGTCGGACTTTGCATGGGCGGGCTCTTTTTCATGGAATTCCCGGGTTCCCTGGTTTTTGGAATGCTCGTTGGAACCGGGTTGATTCTGCACATTCTTTGGATCGTCGGGCACAATCTGCTCGTTCCTCTGCTCTACATCAAGGGTTTGATCGCCTCCATAGAGTACGATCCCGCCGAAAAAAGGATTCTGTTGCACGATCCGGAAGGAAAAGGGGGACTCTTTTTTGTCTCTCCGCCAATAACGCTTTACCTTGGGAGTCTTGATTCCATCGAAGTTGCCAAAGAATCCGGGGGATGGGAACTCGTTCTTTTCACCCGAAGGAAGGAGCGGATCGTTATCAGTGCCTCGAGGAGAGCCTCACTGGTAGAGGTTCTCGAATTGGGTCACCGATTGATGGCCATGACCGGTGTACCGTTCAAGGGGGAGCACCCGGACGGGTGAAAAATGCGCACGTGCGCAAAAAGCACCCTCTTTTGTATCTCCGGAAAGTGGCTTCAAAAGCCAATTTGGGGTTGGCATCGTTTTTGCATATATTAGTTCATCAGTTCTTTGAAAAGATGTTTCCGTAACCGTTAGGGGTAGGGTACGATTAACCTCCTCCCTGCCTCCGGATATCGCAAAATCGTTGCAGCAGCCAGCAATTCACGAAGCAGAAGTCGCGGCATCAGATACCTCTTCTTTACTGCAGACGCCTTGAAATACACACATAGACTCCACAGTACCATTCACACCCCTTTCATGCACGGTTCGGAAACTCTTTTATATTTACTTCAAGTATCCTCTCAAAAGATCCTCTCACTTTGTCCCCGGTTTTTCCAAGCCGGGGGCCTTTTTTTTAGGCGGTTTTTTCGCACATAGGTGCAGATTTGCCACCTATCGAAAAGGGTGGTCGGAAATCCTGGGGGGGGGGAGAAGTTCCTTTCGACTTTCCGGTGGGAAATGACCGGTTGCCCTTCCAGGAAGGTCCTTTTCCAGTCCTTCGTTTTCCCCCTATTGATTTCCCTCCACGGGGCTGGGGGCAAACTTCACGGTCGCATCGGGATGAACCGCCGTGACTTTCAGGTGATAACGCTCGAGAAAACCCGCTCTGGAAAGCGCGAAAAGCAGGAGAAAACCTCCCGCGAAACCCGCCAGGCCTCCAAAAAAGGCACTGGAATCGGATTCAGGGCCACCCGCGAGCCAGGAATACAGTGCTGGTGAGAAGTAGAGGCCGGAAAAAAAGCCCAAAAGTGGGATCCCAAACAGAAGGAATGCCATGAAGGATCTTTCCCCAGGCAATGTGTCGAGAGAAACCCGGTCACCTTCCCGGGGTGAGAAGTTGTTTGCGAGAGCGCGGATCGTCTTCTTGCGGCACCTATCCTCCTCATTCAGGAACTGGATGCAGGCCCGGCACTGGCCGCACTGGATTTGCGGGGCGACCTCGACATCGACCCAATCTCCGCTTTTTGCCAGGACGGTTCCTTCGAGGGGCATGAATCACCAGTATTCCTGGGACCACCAGGGCTCTTTTTCGATCGCGGAGGGGATTGTCCGACCGCTTTTGATGCCGAACTCCGCCTCCAGCGCCACTTTGTGCTGGAACTCCTCTTCGGCGAGATCCAGGAAGAGCTTCCGACTCCCTGGATTGATGACCTTTTCCGCAATCTGTGAATAAAGACGGTGGGCGGCTTCCTCGGCAAGAATGGCTTCCCTGAGAAGGTGGTGGATTCCCATTTCGGGATCGGACCCCCTGGGTCCTTCGGGCGACCTTCCCAGGGGTTCGATGGCCCTGGGGGAGTTGCCTCCCGTGACCCTCTCGAAAAGTTGGGTCAAGGTTTCCTTGTGGCATCGTTCCATTTCCGAAAGGTACTTGAACTTGGCTTTGACAAGGCGGTCCTTGGCTCTTTTTGCGAGGTCCTCGTAAAGAGCTTGGGCTTTCCCCTCGTTGGCAATTGCCAGCTCGATTACCCTATGGGGTGAAACATTGAACCAGGGTGCTCTTTCGGCCAGGTGACTTTCAAGAAGCAGTCCGAATGCCTCGTTGAAAGCCTTCAGGTCCTGGAGAAGTCGCGCGGTTACCAGGTTTCCGTCCGTCACGACCGGTTCATCGAGGTAATGTGCACCCGCATTGACCAGGTCGTCACGGATTCCTGGAAATCCCGTCAGGCGCCGCCCTGAAACGACCCCTGCGGAAATCAGGACCTGAGGGCCGTGACAGATCGCCCCGACAGGTTTTCCCTGACCGAAGAAGGATCGGACAAAAGCCTGGATTTCCTTGTTGGTCCGCAATGTTTCGGGCGCCCCCCCCCCTGGAATGAGCACTGCTTCAAATTCATCCGGGTGGATCTCGGAAATCACCGAATCTATCTCGATAACCGTGGATGCCTTTCCCTGGCACTTTCCACGCTGGAGTCCGAGGAATTTCACATCCGCACCAAGGGCGGAAAGATACTTGGAGAAAGAAACCGCTTCATCATCTTGGAAACGTGGAGCAAGGAGAATGGCTACGAGTTTGTTTTTCAAATCCATGCTGGTGTGCGGGCGCACCCGCCGCCTCCTGTCTTGGGGTGGCCAAAGAATAGCATCCTGGCTGCCCGAAGTCAAAAAGGTCAAGGATGATCGGGGGCCCTTCCCACGAAGCGGGATATGGAATAGACTGTTTCCATGGAGATGAAACACTGGATCAAGGGGCCATCGTTTTTGGTCCTCTTCGGAATTCTTGCCCTTCCATGGGCGCTAAGAGGCCAGTATGACAACCCTGGCGGGAAGGTTCCACAGTTTTTCGGAGGAGGTAACCCCTCCCCTGGATCTGGGGGAGGACCTCCTGGCGGGGGGCAAGGGGGTGGGCCTGGAGGTCCATCGCCCCAAGGTCAGGCTTCCGCGACGAGGCCAGTGATTTCCGGCGGCATTACCGGTTCCGGGACGAAGGTGATGCCTTTCGATCCCTTGTTTGACAACAGCCTCAAGGCCCCGAAAAAGCAGATGGGGTTGTTTGGGCGCCAGATCTCGCAAGTGGAAAAGTATCTCAAGGAATTGGGGGCAAAGGCATTTTCCTATACCATGGGAAAGTGCAGCAAAATGGTATTTTCCGTATACCTTGTCAGCCTGTCGTTCGACAAGTTCCGGCGGCTTGGGTCCGTCCGGATAGATCCGATCCCGCCATTTTCCCAGATAGATCCGGCCGCGCGGGGTTTCTTCCAGGAGCTTTTCCTCACAGGGGTGGATTTGACCCAATTCAGAACAGTGTTCGCCGGGGGTTACATCGAAATCGAGTATCTCGGTTTTTCCAAGGTCCCGGTTTCCGGTGCAGCAGGCTCCCGGTAGGTCATTCCTTTCGCTCAAGCGCCGGAGATGGACTTGGGGGGGGGGGAATCCACGTCCGGAGCAGTGTTGGAACGTTGGATCTTTGCCATCCCGAGATACTTGGCCAGGGTGGCGCGGTGTTCCCACATCGTCCAGAGTGAGAGGAAGGCGACAGCATAAAGGTAGAAGAGCTTTTCGGGATAATAGAGGCAGTAGGGGATGCTGAAAAAAGGCATCGCCCCGGCTGCGCTGAGTGCGCCTGGGCGGGTGGAAAGGCCCCAGAACGAGAGAGCGGCCCAGACAAGACATGCGCCGATGGCGGGGAAGGGGAGGATAGGGAAAAGAACCCCGAAACTCGTTGCCAGGCCGCGTCCTCCGCGGAACCCGAGAACGGCCGAGTTGCAGTGCCCGATCACGACAAACAAACCTCCAAGGGAAACCACCCACCAGGTGATGTGACCCGGCTCACCGAGCAGGATGGTGATCAGAGGCCAAACGACGAAAAGGCCTTTCCCGAAATCGAGGATCGTAACAATTACCCCAAGCTTGTTTCCGAGAATCTTGAAAACGTCCCCGGCATGTTTCGGGTTTCGTTCGCCGGGTTCGAAGATCGGACCTTTCCCGAGGATCTTTGCCGCAAGAACACCGAACGGGATCGACCCCACCATGTAGGCAAGAAAAAGGTAGATCAGATAAGGGGTCATGATCCGCGATCCTCGATGGTCATCCGGGGGTTTGGAGAACGATGCATTTCTTGGGGCATTTTGCCACGCAGGCCCCGCAACCAACACATTTGGCCCCGATAATGGAATGTTTCTCCTTCGGTTTGCCCCCGTTCACCGCCTCGAACTTGCAAACCTTGAAGCAAAGGGTGCAGCCGACGCAGACACTCTCGTCGATTACTGCCTTCCGGGGTTTGAACTCAGCTTCTCCTTCGAAGATGATGGTCTTCATCGGACATTTGGCCACGCAAGCACCACATTCCGTGCACTTCTCGTAATCGATTCTTGCCAGGTTGTTTTCCACTTTGATCGCATCGTATGCACAGACCTTCTCGCACATTTTGCACCCGATGCATCCGACTTTGCAGACCTTCCGGACTTCCGCCCCGGTGTCGGTAGAATGGCATTTTACATGAACCTTTTTCGCCTTGTCCGTGAGGGTGATGATCGTCTTGGGACATGCCCGGACACATTTTCCGCAGGCAGTGCATTTGTTCTTGTCGATGATGGGAAGTTCATCCGGACCCATGGAGATCGCGCCGAACATGCAAGCCTTGACGCATGATCCCAGGCCGATACAGCGGTGAGGGCACAACCAGGGACCGTTGGCAATCAAAATCCCAGCCTGGCAATCCTTGATTCCCTCATACTTGAACTTCCGGTACTCCTCGGAGGGGAGTCCTTTGCAATAGACCACAGCCGCTGCGGGTTTCGCCGCGCCGGAGTCCTTCATTCCGAGGGCTTCGGCCAGCTTTGCGCGGTTGGCGGCGCTGATCACGGGGCAGGTCGAGATGGGGACTCCCTTCTCCACGATGGCGTTGGCGAGACCGGCGCAACCCGGGTATCCGCAGCCCCCGCAGTTGGCGCCGGGAAGCATGCTCGTTGCAGTTTCGACACGGGGGTCGACCTTTACCTCGAAGGCCACGCTTGCATACGAGAGGAGGGCTCCGAAGATGAACCCCATTCCACCAAGGACGAGGACAGCGGAAAGAATCGGCATGATGCTCATACTAGTTCCTTCTATACGAGGCCCGAAAATCCCATGAAGGCGAATGCCAGGAGACCGGTGGTGATGAACGTTATCGGGGCTCCGCGCATGGCGACTGGTATGTCGCTGTACTCGAGCCTTTCACGGATTCCCGCCATGAGAACTAGGGCGAAGAAGAAGCCCAGGCCCCCTCCAAGCGAGTTGACCGCGGATTCGACCAGCCCGTAGTTTTTCTTGATGTTGAGCAGGGAAACTCCCAGGACCGCGCAGTTGGTGGTGATGAGGGGAAGATAGACTCCCAGCGCCTGATACAAGGACGGGACGGTCTTCTTGATCACCATCTCCACGAACTGCACGAGGGCGGCGATGACAAGGATGAAGGAAAGGGTCTGGAGATATTCGAGCTTGTATGGGACCAGGAAAAAGGCCTGGACGCCCCAGCAGACGACGCCTGCCATGACCATGACGAAAACCACCGCGAGGCCCATCCCGACGGCGGAATCGAGCTTGCTTGAAACACCCACGAAAGGGCAGATTCCCAGGATCTGGCTGAGAACGAAGTTTTCGATGAAAATTGCGACTATGAAAATCCCGATCAATTCAGCGCTCATGATTTCCCTCCCTGCAGGGCCATGTGTTTCTTCAAGCCCATCAGAAGTCCGAATACGAAGAAACCTCCCGGGGCCATGATCATCATCAGACAGGGATCATCCTTGAAGACCGGGATCGGGATTCCGAAGAGCTTGCCGTCCCCAAGAAGTTCACGGATCGCGGCGATCATCATCAGGGCGAAGGTGAAACCGAGGCCCATTCCGATCGCGTCAAGGATGCTGGCAATAGGAGTGTTTTTGTTCGCGAAAGCCTCCGCGCGTCCGAGGATGATGCAGTTGACCACGATCAGGGGAATGAAGATTCCCAGGCTCGCTGAAAGAGCCGGTGTGAAGGCGGCCATGAACTTGTCTATCATCGTCACGAATGTTGCGATGACGACGATGTAGATCGGGATCCGGATCTTGTCGGGGACGATCGATCTGATGATCGAGATGATCAGGTTGCTTCCGATCAGGACGAACGTGGCAGCGATTCCCATTCCAACGGCGTTCGAGAGAGACGTCGAGGTAGCCAGTGCCGGACAGCATCCGAGCATGATCACGAAGATCGGGTTTTCCTTCCAAAAGCCCTTGGTCAAATCTTCCATCGGAGTAGCCATCACTGTCCTCCTGTCTGCGGAGTTCCGGAGGCCGAAGGGGCAAGGGTTGGACCCGTGGTGGGCGCGGGGGCAACCGGGGAAGTGGTCTGGGACGGTGGAGTGGGTACCGGGGCGGTAGTGGCAGGGACCGGCGCAGTCGAGGGGGTAGGCGACGGCGTGGACGTCGGCGCAGTGCCCGTCTGAACACCGCTATCCGGTTTCGGTGGAGTGGTGCTCTCGGTAGTGATCTTTTCCTTGCAGGATTTAACGAACTCGATTCCCTGGGTAACCCCCCGGCAGAAAGCCCGTGAACTCACCGTCGCGGCGGTGATTCCGTCGATGTCGCCCCCGTCCTTTTTCAAAGAGGGCCTCAGGGCAGATTTTTTTTCCTGGCAAATTCCGTTGAAATTGGTCAGGAACTTCTCCTGGAGCTTGGTTCCGAGGCCGGGGGTTTCCCTCAGGGATTGAATCTTGACTCCCGAGACCGACATATCGGGGTTGATCCCCATGACGATCTCGATTGGGCCACCGTACCCCTTGGGGGCCACTTTCACGACGGTCCCGAGGAATTTCCCATCCTTGTCGAATCCGAGGTTCAAGAGGTCGCCGGCCGGATTTCCTTCGATCTTAAGCGATTTGAAGGCGACCGATCCGGGGAGAGCCTCCTTGCGGGCTTTTTCTTCCGCAAGCCGGTTGTTTTTCTCGATCTCGGGGGCCGTGACCATTTCCGTAAGGGCAAGCAGGAAACCCGCGACAGCGGAAAAAGCCAGAAGGAAGAGACCGGTTTTGATCATGTCCTTCATGCCTTGGCCTCCTTTGGAGCCGGGGAGGGGGGCAGGGCTCCGAACTTTCTCGGAACGGTGATCTTGTCGATCAGGGGAACGATTGCGTTCATGATCAGGATGGAGTAGCACACGCCTTCCGGGTAGCCTCCCTTGAGGCGTATCAGCAAGGTGATTGCCCCGCATCCGAAGCCGAAAATGAGATGGCCGGTTTTCGTCAGGGGGGCGGTCACCATGTCTGTCGCCATGAAGAAGGCTCCGATGATCAGGCCTCCTCCGAGCAGATGGAACATCGCCATCGGAAGGCTGCGTTCGGCAAGGAGTGTTCCAATGAAAACCGTTCCCATCATCGTTGCCGGGACATGCCAGGAAATGTGCTTCCGGACGAGGAGGAAAACCGCGCCAAGGATCAGCGCGATCTTGCAAGTCTCCCCGAGGGAACCGCCGATGTTTCCGGTCAACAGGTCTGACCATCCGATCTTCAGTTCACCGAAAGTATAATCGAGAATGGTAGTCCCGCTTGCCAGTAAACTGTTCACGAGGTTGGAATCACGGGCGGCCTCCTTCAAGAAGCCCAGGGGGGTGGCTTGGGTCACACCGTCCGGAAGGGGGCCGATGAGGCCCGAAGCAGCCCCGGGTTTGAGCCAGGTGGTCATGTAGAGCGGCCAGCTTGCAAGAAGGATGGCCCGGGCAACATGGGCCGGGTTGAAGATGTTGTGTCCCAGGCCGCCATAGATCTGCTTTCCCAATACGATGGCGAGGAAACCGCCGATGAAAGCGGCCCACCAGGGGAGTGCGGCAGGAACGCAGAAGGCGAGGAGAATCCCGGTCAGGAACGCGCTTCCATCCCCAAGAGTGAGGGGTTTTTTCAGGAACAGCCCCTGAACGAAAGCCTCTCCGGCAAGGGCGCCCAGAATGGAGGCAAAAACCACCACCAGGGCTCTTCCCCCGAAGAACCAGAAACTCATCAGGAGAGCGGGCACCAGCGCGAGATTTACCTCCCACATGATCCGGGAGACGGTATCTCCGGCCTGGAGGTGAGGGCCGCTGGTCACGAGAAGACGATTGCGGGGTGCTGTTGTTGTTTCGCTCATGTCGTCGGATCCCTTATGCTTTTGCTTTCTGGGCTTCGCGTTTCCGCTCCGCAGCGATCATGCGTTTCCCGAGTTTTATCCCCTGGACCAGGGGAAGGTGAGCCGGGCAGGCGAAAGAGCAGCACCCGCATTCCATGCAATCCATTGCTCCGAGGGAGTCGGCTTCCGCCCATTTCTGCGAATCGACAAGGAGCCTCAGGCGTTGGGGCATCAGGTTCATCGGGCATCCGTCGATACACCGGCCACACCTGATACAGGGTTTTTCCTCTCGCCCGGAAACCTGGGTTTCGTCCCAGCATAGAAGGCCCCCGGTTCCCTTGATTATGGGAACATCAAGATCGAAAAGCGCGGTTCCCATCATCGGCCCCCCCATTATTACCTTGCGGACCGGTGGTTTCAGTCCTCCCGCGGTCTGGACGAAGTGGCTGACAAGGGTGCCGATGCGCGTCCGGTAATTTCCGGGCTTCAATGCGCTTTTCCCTGCCAGGGTGACGACCCTTTCGAGAAGAGGCTTTTTCATGCAGACCGCGTCGTGAACCGCTGCTGCAGTGGCCACGTTCTGGACGACCACCCCCACCTCTAGGGGCAACCCCCCCGAAGGGACCTCTCGTCCAAGGACGGCCACGATCAGTTGTTTTTCCCCACCTTGAGGATACTTCACTTCGAGCGGGACAACGGAGAGGTTGGGAGAACCCTGCAACTTTTCTTGAAAGAGTCTGATGGCATCAGGTTTGTTCGCTTCAATTCCGATGAATCCCTGTTTCGCATTCAGGACCCTCATGAACAACCTGAGGCCCTGAACGATCTTGTCAGGCTCCTCCACCATGGTTCTGTGATCGGAGGTAAGCCCGGGTTCGCACTCGACTCCGTTGAGGATCACGGAATCGATTGGTTTTCCCGGTGGAGGGGAAAGCTTGACATGTGTGGGGAAGGTCGCCCCCCCCAAGCCAACGATTCCGGCTTCCTGAATCCGCTTTTTGATATCTTCGGGAGAGAGGCTCAAGCCATCTTCT
Source organism: uncultured bacterium (assembly GCA_964428355.1). Classification (GTDB taxonomy): domain Bacteria; phylum Muiribacteriota; class Ozemobacteria; order Ozemobacterales; family Ozemobacteraceae; genus CAYRYU01. The sequence goes on along the minus strand of CAYRYU010000001.1, from coordinate 227,665 downwards.
ATCGTGGAGAAAGAGGGCTCTGGCACCGAAGGGTCCGTTTCGATCACTATCGACAGCTGGGGAATTCCGAGGGGGTGAAGAAAGTTCCCGACCCCAACCACCTTTCCAGAGACAGTGGCGTGGACCGGGGCGGAGACGAATCCTCCCGGATCAGCGATCTTCTGCCCGAGGACCACCTTGTCCCCGATCGCAACTACAGGTTTCGCCGGAGCTCCGATATGTTGGGAAACGGGGAGGACGACCTTGGGTGGCGGTGGAAGGGGGATTACCGCCATTGCCGATGTTTCCTTCATCTCTGGAGGATGAAGGCCCCCGGAAAAGGTTTTCATTTCCATTGTCAAATTCCCCTTTGAAGCCAAAGTCTTTCGACGACGGGCAAGCTACCACAAATTGACCAGGATGACAATTCTTTTCACCCTTCCGCCCATTGTTCCACCGGAAAAGAGGTTGTACCAAGGATCAGATTCACCCGGCTGGCCAGTCCTTTCCATGGCGGGCCGGAAGGAAAACCCGTTTGGGTGCGTTTTTCCCCCGGCGGAAGGGAATCAATCCCACGCCACCGATTGCAGTTCCCATCCAAAAATCCTTATAATCGAACGATGGAATCTTCGGCATCGGATCTTCACCGGTTGGAGCTTTTCCGCCCGACTTTGAAGTTTCCCCACCCCTCACGAGCCGATCCAGACGGTTTACTGGGAATCGGAGGGGACCTGTCTCCTGGAAACCTGCTCGAAGCCTACCGTAACGGGATCTTTCCCTGGACGACTGGCCCCGTATCCTGGTGGTCTCCTGATCCCCGGGGCATAATCGGACTCGATTCGCTGCACATCTCGCGAAGAGTCCGGCGGGTCATCCGCCAGGGTTTTTTCCGGGTAACTATCGACCGGGCTTTTCGGGATGTCATGAATGGTTGTGCACGGCCTGCCCCGGGAAGGGAACAGACCTGGATTTCACCCGAATTCATAAGGGCCTACACACACCTTCATGAACTGGGGTTCGCGCATAGCGTTGAATGCTGGCGGGATGAGGAGCTTGTGGGCGGCGTGTACGGCGTTTCGATCGGAGGTTTCTTCGCTGGAGAATCGATGTTCTCATTCGATGACAATGCCTCATCGGTTGCCTTGGACAGTCTTTTCCAGAGGCTTCGGGAAAGGAGATTCCAGCTTTTCGACACTCAGGTGATCACGCCCCACACAAAATATCTCGGAGCGGTATTGATTCAACGGGAAGAGTACTTGCGCAGGCTGGGAGAGGCAATTGGTTTTCCCACCTCATTCTGAAGGGAAGTCCAGGAGGCGAGCGACCGAAACGCTCCCCCTGCGAGCTCGGAAATGGGGTTTCCACCCTTTTTTTCCAAGCATCTTTCCTATTTTTCCCTTCTTTGATATACTTCCGTCACCTTACCGGAGGGTAGGGGAAATTCCTTAAGGCTGGTTCCGACGAATGAATCGGTTAGCTGCGGCAGTTTTTCTGGTCATAATCATGTCCGTATCCAACTTTTCCGCGGTTTTTGCAGAACCTTTGCGGATTACCGATATCCGGTTCTGGCAAAGTCCAGAAGAAGCTCAAATCGTGATCGATCTGAGCGGTCCACCAAGGGTAACTCCGATCAGCAATTTGATCGACGGAACCATGTATTTCGATATCGAGGGTTGTTCCTTCCGCCCGGGGCGTGGAAACTACCCTCTAAACAATGCTTTTCTCAAGACCCTGATGGTTCAGGAAAGGATCAGGGGTTCCGTCCGGATTTTTTTGAAGGCAACTGCGGGAGTCAGTCAAAAGACATTCGTTCTCCCCAAGAATCCCTCGAAGCCTGATCGTGTAGTGATCTTTCTCACGGAGCCGGCCCAAGCCCTTCAGGCACGTCGGGATGAAGAACTTGCCGAGGTGCGCCGGCTTCGGGCCTCGAACATCAAGATCGTGGTTCTCGATCCCGGGCACGGAGGTGAAGATCCCGGTGCACGCCACAACGGGATAATCGAAAAGGATTACGTCCTGGGAATGAGCAAACTCATAAAAGCCTATTTTGACAGGGATCCCAAATATCGGGCAATCCTGACGAGGTCGGGGGACTTCATCATTCCCCTTGCCCGCCGTCGGCAGATCGCAGAGCACCTGGGGGCAGACGTATTTCTAGCGGTCCATGCAAATTACAACCGGAAAAAAGCGATTTCCGGGATCGAGATCTACTATGAGTCGCCCAGGGGGGCGGTTGGAGAGGCTGAAAGGGTTGTTGCCGATCTCGAAAACGATCAGGACAGCATAGGCGGTGTGGATGTGTCCGTTCCCTCGAACCTTTCCAAAACCCAGATCATCCAGATGCAAGCCTCGGCTATGTTCAAGAGCAACCAGCTTTGCGAACGCCTGGGAAATAGGCTTGCGGTGGCTGTCCCTGGGCTTCCATTCCGTGGAGTGAAACGGGCCGGGTTCAAGGTGCTACATTCTTTGTCCCTTCCTTCAGCGCTTCTGGAGCTGGGATACACGTCCAACAACACCGATGCCTGGTATCTGAAAAACCAACAAGCACAACAAAGGCTTGCCCAGGCAGTCTATCTTGGAATCCGTGATTTCCTGGAGGGAGAGGTCCCCGCCGGAACGGATGTAGGCTATCTGAACTACATCCAGCAGGTTGAGCAGGAAAAACGAATCCGGGCGGAAAGGGCCCGGATCGCCCGGGAGAAAAGGGCCCAGGCTCTGGCCAACAGCAGGGCCTACAGGGTCAAGAAAGGCGAAACGGTCGCCTCGGTGGCTGGGAGGTTCAAGGTTTCAGCCGCCTCCCTCCGGGATCTCAACCAGTTCAGCAAGAAAAGAAAACTGAAAGCGGGGGAAGTCATCCGTATTCCGGGGAAATGAACGGGTGGAAAAATGCATTATGAGGAGCGGGTAGCTTGAACTGGTTTCTCAACCTGAGGATCAAAACCAGGCTTTTTTTCACCATGATCCTGGTTTCAGGCGTCCTTCTGATGCTGAACCTTCTCAGTTCCGCAAGCATTCGGAAGACCGTCCAACTACTCATCCCCTTGCAGGCGCAATCCATCATGTCCGCCGAATCCTCACGGATCGAGGTTTTGTTCCGGGATTATGAGAAAACCTGCAACTTCGTTGCGAACCTGAATTTCACCGTCCAGTTTCTTTCCTGGAATTTTCAGAGGCCCGGGGAAGTCCAGGTGATCGAGCAGTGGCGAAAAGCCCTTCTAGGCCCCTTCCAGGATCTCCTTTCCGTTTCGAAAACCCAATCTGATCAGGAATTGCAGGAGATCGTCATCCTTGACCTGACAGGGAAGACCCTTTTCCGGGTCGACAGGTATGGATCTACCGAAACAAATGGTTCGTTCACCTATGGTGCCCTCACTCGGGAAATGGAAATCGGCAGTATCTCTGCGGACATGCCGTATCTTTCGCCCGTCGTCTATTGGCAGGGAAAGGTGTCCGAAGGAATTCATTCCGGAATCGAGAAACCAGCCGCTCCAAAAGGGGAAGGCGGTTCAGAAGGAGAGGGAGGTGCGGAAGGAGAGGGGGGTGCGGAAGGAGAGGTCGGTTCCGAAACAGAAGACGGTTCCGCAGGCGAGGGCGAAACCGGTGAGGGTGAGGGTGATGAATCTTCCAACGACGTTGAAGAGGCAAAGATCCGGGTAATGTACCTTGGTCTTCCGGTTTTTTCGGAAGGGCGCCGCGTGGGGGCGGTTCTCCTTGGGGTGAATCTTGAACCGGTTCTGGAAAACTTCGCCGGCCGCCTCGATAGCGTGGTCGGGGCGGGGGGGAACTACGCCATCGTCACCTCACACCCTTCCCAAACAGGTTGCTACCTGACATCAAAGATTTCCTCGGAGATCCTCAATCCTGGACTGAACATTCTTCTCAACCAGGGGAATGTTTCCCTCCAGGGCCTGGGAGATAAAATCCTTCAAGGAAGCAAGGCGGTCGAGCAGTTTCTCAACGCGCCTCTTTCGCATATCTTCATCGCTTCCCGGCCTGTCCAGAAATCGAACTGGGTCCTTCTTGCGTTGATCGATACGCGGACGATGCTGGGGGCACTCGATCAGGCACAGGTTTTCTCAATGTTTCTGATCCTTTTCGGGTTGTTGGTCATGACTGTGGCCACCATGCTGGTCATGAGGGGTGTTGTCAGTTCGATTCAAGTCGTTTCCGATGGCCTGGAAGAGATTTCGAAAGGTCGCGGAGACCTGACCAAGCGTATCCAGGTCATTGGTAAGGATGAAATGACCGAGGTTTCCGACCGGTTCAACAAGTTCATCACTTATATCCAACGCCTTCTACTCCAGATCCAGGATGTCATCAACCGACTATTCGGGATGTCCAACCAGATTTCGGAAACCACCTCCCAGGAGAATGAATCGATTCAGAAAATCCTGGGGAACACCCAGAGGATCACCAAAGCAACCAGGGATTCGGCTCTGATGTTGGAAAAGACCGCTGCTGCGATCGAGGAGATTTCCGCCAATGCCCAGATGGTTGCGAAGAGGTCGAGCCGGGCCTTTGAGGAATCCGTTCAAAACCGTGTCAAGGCCACCCAGGGAATGGAATCCGTCCGGGAGGCATCGAACACCATCAAGGGAATCGAACGCGCGGTCGGGGATTCCTCCCGGGTGTTGGAAGAGTTGAAATCCCAATCCCGAAGGATCGGGAAGATCGTTCTGACCATCACCGCGATTTCCCGCCAGACCAACCTGCTTGCCCTGAACGCCGCCATCGAAGCTTCCCGGGCGGGCGAACAGGGAAAGGGCTTCGCCGTCGTTGCGGAAAACGTGAAAAAACTCGCCGAGAAAAGCGCAAAGGCCGCCGAAGAAATCGGTTCACTCATCGGAGAGATTCAAGGCAAGACGAACAAAGCGGTCGATGAAATGAATCAAGGGAAGGAAAAGGTCCAGGAAGGGGTAACGATCATCAATAGGGCTGGAGCCCTTCTCGACGAGATCGGAATGGCGTCCGAAAGTGTCAATGTCCAGGTTCAGGACATCAGCAAATCGAGCGAGGAGCAAAGCCGAAACATCGAAGCCGTCAGCATGGCTGTCGAGAAGCTTTCCTTGACCACGAAAACGACCACCAGTGAAGTCGATCAGGTTCTCACCTCCTTGAAGATCCAGAAGGACAACATCAACGAAATGGCGAAGGTGACCAAGCTCCTCATGATGGTCTCGGAAGAACTCCGAAGGATGTTGTCAAACTTCGTCTTGGAAATCGTTTCCGAGAAAGCCCCGACTTCTCGTTCGGCGGGGGAATCAGGAACACCACCCACTTCGGGTGCCGAGATTGGAAGGAACGAAGAAAGGTTGAAGACCGAAGAAGCGATTCTGTCTTCTTCTTCGCCATCGCCATCCAACCCCGGGCCGATTCCCCCTGGCCTGGGACTCCCATCTCCTTCAGGCTCCGGGGAATCTTCCCCAAAACCGCAGGGTTAATCCCTCTCCGGGAAGAAAAATCATTCCCGGAGGAATTTTCCCATGGTCATTCCTGTGAATACTCGCGTGAGGGGCGCTGGGGAATGAGGGGGATCGGCAAGAGTCGTTGGTGGAACATGCCGCAAACCGTCGGATTCCTTTCCTGAGGTCTCAGACAAGGTCCCTGGAATCAGTATCCTTGCTTGCGCTCGTGAAGATCCGAGAAGCGATTTCGCTCCTGAACCAACCGGACCAGGCATCGGGGAAGGGAATTCTGGTCGATGTCTTCGGGAAGGGAGTGCAGCAGCGCCCTGCCGAGGGTTTCCGCCTCGCACGGGTGCGTTGTTTCGAGGTTGCGGAGGTGTGAAATCCACTTCCGGGCCAATGTCGGCTCCATTACTGCACTGGTATTCACCAGGATGATCAATTCGTCGTTTGGGTCGTCCAGGACCCTGCGGTCGATGAGCATCCGTATCTTGTAGAACTCGTCCTTGATCGAAATCTCACAGGATTCCTGGATTGGAATCCCGTAACCTGGCTGGTTCACGATGATGTTCGCGGGGCTTGGATGAGGCCATGATTGCACCGGGAGGAACATCGTGATTGCATAGCGGTCCGGGGGGGTTCCTCCCTGATGCCGATCGAAGAAGCATGATGCGATGGGCTTGTTCTGGAAATCGAAAACGTCGAACCGCTTTTCCCGGTCTTTGAGAATGAGGTATTCCTTGTAGGTCACGATGCCTGGTTTTACGGGGATTTCCTTCTCCTGGGGGACAAATCCTGCGGCTGAAGCCCAGACCCGGATCCGGTTCCCGGAAAGCTTGCATTGGACAAATGGTGAAGGAATGGAAAACATCAGCGTCGTCCGGACATCTATATCGACCGTGTAGGGCCCAACGCTCTGGATGATTGTCCAGCCCGGAGCAGTCATGGAAAGAAAGGTTCCGAGAAGTAGAGCAAGCCCAAGGGAAAAGCTGCGGGACGCTCCAAGGAAGAACTTCACCATTCTCTTTCTCCCAGGGGATCTTTTCCGACAGGGGGGTAACCGTCAGGTAACGATTTCATTCTAGCACATTCCATAGCGGATCCGAAATCGTGTTTGAAACTTGGGGACGGAAACCACCGAAAAAAGAGAACCCCCCCAAGGGGATTTCCTGAGGGGGGGGCGGGAAAACTGGATCAGAATTCTTTCAGGGACTCCAAGTCAGCTTCACGGCCCTGGTGCAGGTATTCGAACTGGAGGGAGGATTTCACAGCGTCCTTGAGTGACTTGACCGCGTTTCCCTCGAAGCCTTCGAAGGAATTCTTCAATAGAGGAGCATTTCCAGACTCGACGTAGCATTTGACCACGTCCATTACCTGGGATTTCAGGTCGTCATACCGAATCGCCCGAACCTCGAGGTCAGAAACCGATTCGAGGTTGTTCATGTAGCGGAGGAGATCTCGGAGGGTTTTCTCCTTGCCCTGACCGATCCAGTTGGCAACGCACCGGTTGAACTGTGGGGTCTGGATCTGGGCGTTGGGGGCGTAGAGCTTGTCGTCATAGAGGGTTTCCCCGACGCAGACTACACGACCGGTTCCAAGGTCTTCGCCGGCTACGACGGGAATCGGGATCTTGGGGGTGTGGGAGGCATAGATGTATCCGTCTTCGAGCTGGTCGGCGTTGATGTTGTAGCTGTCCTCGTCGCCCGTTGCGAAAAGCTGAATGGTCTTGGACTCGGCCAATCCACCCATTTTGGAGTTTATGAGGGTGCAGCAGCTCCGGACGAGGAGGGTATCGACTCCGGTAATCAGGGGCGAGGGGAAGGTCTTGATCCATGCCTGGTACGGAGGGCCGATGTTGTTGGTCGGATCGCAGAATTCGTCGTCATTGAACCGTATCGTGCTGCCGACCGCCTTCAGAATGGCGTTCGGAAGCTCGGGGTTGGTCCGGTTCGCGTAATCGGCTTTTGAATAGAGCATCAAACCCCCGCCCTTGGAGGTGAAGTCCTTGAGGACTTTCAGCTCTTCAGCTGTGTAGGCCTCCTTGAACTCGGGAATCGCTACCACGAAAGCTTCCTTCAACATGTCGGCGGTTACGGGCGCCTTGGAGATGCTACGGAAGGTGAATCCGAGATTCTGGTAGAGGTCCATTTTCATGCCCGCGAATTTGCCGGTGAAATAGTCGATGTTTCCGTGTGCACAATCGACGAGGAAGATCTTGGGTTCGATCGTGATGTTGATCGAGGATGTGTCGATGATGGTTTTCCCGTCCAAGAGGACTGCGAGGAGTTCCACGTTTCCGAGCCACGCGAACTGAACGGGGAACTCCGGGGTTAGCTGGCTCTTTGCCTTGAGCGAGTTCAGCTGGGTGGACCCCAGGAGGTTCTCTTCGGTCATCGCGGTGTGATAGAGATTGAGCTTCAAGCCCTTGACGAGCTTCTCGCCAGGGTTTTGGACGGTGATCTTGACGTTGAAGGGACGCTTCATGAAGAACTGTTTCACGCTGGTGACCATCTGCGTGATCTTGGGCAACGGGACACCTTCCCCGACGGGGGTTTTGAAGGATCCATCGGAGGTGATGATCTGGTCGTCCTGTCGGGCGTCCTGGGATTGGACCTGGAAACTGTAGGAAGTGCCTGGCTTCAAGCCAGATAGGGTCACGGTATGGATCGTGACTTCGTTGTCCATGAACTTCTCTTCGGTCAGACCGGAGACACCGAACTTCACGCGGGAATCGGAAACCTTGTTGGTGACCCACTGGATCGTGGCGGAATTGGCGGTCAGGGAAATGATCTCAGGTTTCTTGGTGAAGTCGAGCTCGCTCTGGTTGCTGATGAACTTGACTGTCTTTCCATCTGTGAGGCTTTCGACGGTTCCATCCTGGTCGGTGCGGAAAACCTTCATTTTGTAGAAAGAGTATTTTTCGAGGGTTTCCTTGTTCGGGTGGCCGAACGAGTTTTTTGCTCCCACCGAGATCACCGCGTATTCGGGCTTGACCATATCCATGAAAGGGTAGTTCGAAGAGGTCTTGCTGCCGTGGTGGCCAGATTTCAGCACCGTTGACTGGAGCTTCGTCTTGAAATTCTCCACCGCGCTGCCTTCCGCGATTTTTTCAGCATCGCCGGAGAACATGTAGCTGATTTCTCCGGCGGTCACCTTGAAAATCAGGGAATGCTCGTTCGCGGAAACCTTGACCGTGTCTGAAGCCCGGTCTGACCGGCCGGCTTCCTCGGCGTGGAATAGGTCGACTTTGACCTTCTTGCCCCAATCGAGGGAATCACCGACGGCGACCTTGCGATAGGGAATGCCCTTGGCAACGATGGCGTCATGGAGTTTCTGGTAGAAGATCGCGTCCCCGGAGCTGCCTTCGGCGTCACCCGTTCCGACGTTTTCGGTGGAGTAGATGAACTCCCCGATCTGGAAAGCATTCACGACATCAAGGAAGCCGCCGAAGTGGTCGCGATGAGGGTGTGAAATAACACACGCATCGAGGCGTTTGATTCCCTCTTTTTTCAGGTAGGGAACGATCACGGCGTTGCCGGCATTGGCTTTGTCATCTCCGGCATCGATGAGGATGTTCTTGTCGCCAGTGCGAAGCAAGATCGAATCTCCCTGGCCAACGTCGAGATAGGTCACGCGGAGGTAGGGGGCGAACTCCGCGGCTCCGACAAGGGCGGCGGAAAGAAGGAAGAAGGCTAAAAAGACAATTCGTTGCAGCTTTCTACTCATTACTGACTTCTCCTGCTACCGGATGAAGACTATATAGATTAATCTTACGCAGAGAAAAGGGATGTGTCAATGGGGGGAGGGTACGGAAAACCCCCAGGGAAAAACCTGGATCAGTTCCCGAGTTGCAGGCTGTTGGTCCGGCTCATCCGCACTTGGAGAATCCGCATTTCCGGCAGATGACACATCCACCTTCGTGGTCGAGGATTTCCCCGCAATCGGGGCATTTCCCCTCGGCCGGTTCGCCATCGAGAAGAAACTCCCTGCCGGCAAGATCGGGTTTCCCGTTCCGGGTTCCGTGGGCGGGAGCCGTGGGATGGGGCCTGGCGGTCTGGTGATACTGCTCGATAGCCCTTCCGATCGCGTCAGGGCAGGAGAGGACCTTGATCCCATTCGTCACGCCGCCCCTTTTCATCGTTGAAAGGCAGCGGATTCCCTTGAGCTGGTCGATGACCTCCTCGACGGATACGCCCGCCCGTAGAGCCATGGAAACGAGGCGTGCCGCGGCTTCGCTTTGGGAGGGACAGCCCCCGCCGCGTCCGAGGCTGGTGAAAACCTCGCAGATACCCTCGTTGTCCGAGTTAACAGTGATGTACAGGTTCCCGCACCCGATCTTCACCCTTTCGGTGGTTCCGACGGTTCTTTCCGGCCTTGGCCTTGGAGCGATCTTTCCGGTTTTTCCCTTCCCATGTTTCCCTCCTCCCGAACCGAGGTTGAGGACCTGCTCGTCTCTCGATCCGTCGCGGTAAACGGTGATTCCCTTGCATCCGAGGGTGTGGGCAAGACGGAATGCGGTTTCGACATCCTTCTTTGTCGCATCGTGCGGAAAGTTGACCGTCTTGCTCACCGCGTTATCGGTGAACTTCTGGAAAGCCGCCTGCATCCGGACATGCCACTCGGGTGTAATTTCGTGCGAAGTGACGAAGACGCGGCGAATCTTCTCGGGAATCTCCGGGAGGTTCTTCAGGTTCCCCTGTTTGGCAACCTTCTCGAGGAAGTCGGGGGAGTTCAGGCCTGCTTCCTGGATCCTGGAGAGGAAATCCTGGTTGACCTCCACGAGGCGTTCCTTTTCGAGGACGTGTTTTTCGTAGGCGAGGGCGAACAGTGGTTCGATCCCGCTGGAACAACCTGCTATCAGGCTGATCGTTCCGGTCGGTGCAATGGTGGTTACCGTTGCATTCCGGGCTTTTGGGAAACCCCGCTTGTCCAGGGCGGAGCCGGGAAAGTTTGGGAAAGGCCCGCGTTCATTGGCGAGTTCGATAGAGGCGGCCCAGGCTTCACGCTTGACGAAGCCCATCAACTCCTCCGCGAGCGTGAGGGCCGCTTCCGAATTGTATGGGATGTCCATTTTGATGAGAAGATCCGCCCAACCCATCACTCCAAGGCCGATCTTCCTGTTCGCCTTCGTCGTCTGGCCGATTTCGTCGATAGGGTACCGATTCACCTCGATGACATTGTCGAGGAACCTGACGGAATGGCCGATTATCTCCTTTAGGCGGGGGAAATCGATCTTGTTTTTCCCGTGGCTCTTGTGCACGAAGCGGGCCAGGTTGATCGATCCGAGGTTGCACGACTCGTAAGGAAGAAGCGGCTGTTCGCCACAGGGGTTGGTCGATTCGATCGCTCCGATCTGCGGGGTGGGCTGGTCACGGTTTATCCTGTCGAGGAAGATGATGCCGGGTTCCCCGTTCCGCCATGCTCTTTCCACGATCATCTGGAAGACTTTCGCCGCCTCGAGGGTGCCTGCGGGTTCGCGGGTCCGTGGGTTGATGAGCTGATACTCCCCGTCCTTCTCGAGGGCTTCCATGAAAGGATCGGTTATTGCCACTGAAATGTTGAAGTTGGTCAGAGCTTCCGAGTCTTCCTTGGATTTGATGAAATCGATGATGTCGGGATGGTCCACCCGGAGGATTCCCATGTTCGCCCCCCTCCGTGTGCCCCCTTGCTTGATCGTTTCGGTTGCGATGTTGAAAACCTTCATGAAGGAAATCGGGCCTGAACTGACCCCGCTGGTGCTGGCAACAATGTCGTTCGCAGGCCGCAGGCGGGAGAAGCTGAATCCCGTGCCCCCACCCGACTTGTGGATGAGCGCAGCCTGCTTGATGGCGTCGAATATGGCGTCCATGGAGTCTCCGACGGGGAGCACGAAACAGGCCGAAAGTTGGCCCAGCGGTTTTCCCGCGTTCATGAGCGTGGGACTGTTGGGCATGAAATCCAGATCGACCATCATTGCGTGAAAGATGTCCTCGAGCTGGGCCGGCTTGTGGGGTGAGTTGGGAAACTTCTCTTCCCCTGCCGCGATGGCTTTGGCAACCCTCCGGAAAAGCTCCTCGACCGTTTCGGTGGGCTTTCCATCCTTTCCCTTGGTCAGGTAGCGCTTTTCGAGCACCTTCCGGGCGTTGGGTGAGAATTGGATAGGAAGAGTGTTTATGGTCGTCATGGGAAAGCCTCCGCTTGGAATTCGGATCAGGAAAAGAGCTGGGAAAGAGGGCCGAGGAACTCGGGGATGCCGGAAATGTCAACCGGAACGATCTCCACCTTCCCAAGCGCGACGGGAAGCACGAATTTCACCTTGCCCTTCTGTCGCTTCTTGTCATGGCACATCGCCTGGGAGATGCGCTCCAGGGACCATTCACGGGGGATCCTCGTGGGAAGGCCGAGATCCTCGAGGAGTTTTTCCAGGTTGGCGGTGTAGTCGTCCTTCAGGATTCCCATCTTTCGGGCCACCGCCAGGGCTGAAAGCATTCCAAGCCCCACCGCCTCGCCGTGATGGAAGCGAAGGAATTCGCCCAGCAACTCGTATGCGTGCCCGAAGGTGTGCCCGAAGTTGAGTACCTGGCGCTTTCCATGGTCGAGCTCGTCCTCTTCGACGAAGGACTTCTTGATGTGGATGGATCTTCGCACGAGACGCTGCAGGAGAGCGAGATCCTTGTTCTTCATGGCTTCCCGGTTCTTGAAAATGAAGTTGAAATATGCGGCGTCGGCAACGGCCCCATGCTTGATCGCCTCGGCAAGGCCGTAAGCGAGCTGGGACAATGGGAGGGTCCGGAGGACCGCCACGTCGATCCCGACGAAAGCTGGTTGGTAGAAAGAACCGATCAGGTTCTTCCCTTCGGGAACATTGACCGCGACCTTGCCCCCGACGCAGGCATCGACCATCGCCAAAAGAGAGGTGGGAATCTGGATGAGGGGTATTCCCCTCTTGAAAATCGAAGCGACGAACCCCCCAAGATCGCCGATCACTCCGCCTCCGAGAGTCACCAGCGCGTTGGTGCGGTCCATCTCGGCACCGAAGAGTGACGGGAAGACCGACGTGGCATGTTGGAGCGTTTTGTACTGCTCGCCGTCGGGTAGAGTCTGGGTGACAACCTCGAATCCGCGGTCCCGGAGATGGCCGGCCAGCGGCTCGAGATACCAACGTGCAACCGTCTCGTTGGTCAGGATGAAGCATTTCTTGCCGAGGCCGAGCCGGCTGATCTTGGAAGCCAGGGCTTGCAGGATTTCGCATCCCAGCTGGATCTCGTACGCAGAGGAGCGGGCGAATGCCAATTTGTGTGTTTCCATCGGGTCAACCTTCCTGGCCGGGCGAGGGGGCGGCCGGGCCACAGGCTTGCAGCTTGGGACCGAAAAGCTCCCTGGCGTTTTGGGAAAGGATCCGCGACAATTGTGAAGGTTCGGTCTTTCGGATCTCGCAAAGACGGAAAAAGACCTCGGGAATCAGGGAGGGTTCATTCAACTTCCCCCTGCGGCTCTGGGGGGCCAGGTAGGGACAATCGGTTTCGATGTGGATCCGGTTTTCGGGGAGGTGTTTGAATATCTCGCGGGTTTCATCGCTCTTGGGGAAGGTCAGGACGCCGCCGATCGAGAAATGAAAACCCAGGTCGAGGGCTTTTCGGGCAATCCCCATGTCTCCTGAAAAACAATGAAGAAGGACCCCGGGGGGCCGGGGAAGATCTGCGATCAGGGGGAAGAAATCCTCGAAGGCTTCCCGGACGTGGACCGCCACCGGCGACCCATGTTCGGCCGCGAATCTCCAAAGCGTGGAGAAGACCTTTCGCTGAACCTCGTTTGGGGAAAAGTGGTAATGATAGTCGAGTCCGATTTCCCCGACCCCCAGGACTTTCGGGTTGTCGAGAAGGCGCTCCAGGTTCGCTTCTGAAGAGTCGTTGTAAGAGACCGCGTCGTGGGGGTGGATTCCCACCATCGCGAAAATCTCCGGGACCTTTTCGGAGAGACGGACCGCGTCAATGCTCGTTCTCTCGTCGGTTCCGGGAACGATGACGGTTCCGACCCCGGCCTTTCGCAGGCGGCTCAGGAACGGTTGAAGGTCGGATCCGAATTTCGGGTCCTGGAGGTGGGCGTGAACGTCGACCAGGGAGAGGGACATTCTGCTCGGGTTACTTAACCCGACCCCCGATGACCGCGGGTTTGTCCGGGCTGATGAGCGCAAGCCCGCCTTCCGGTGTCGATGCTGCCAGGATCATCCCGTGTGATTCGACGCCCCTGATCTTGGCGGGTTTGAGGTTCTTCACCATCACGACCTCCTTGCCGACCAGGTCTTCGGGCTTGTAGTGGAGCGCGATTCCGGCGACGAGAGTGCGGGTTTCCTCGCCGACCAGAACCGTCAACTTGAGCAGCTTGTCGGCCTTCTCGACCTTTTCAGCGGACTGGACCCTTGCCACGCAGAGGTGGGTCTTCATGAACTCGTCGTAATCCACGAGTCCCTCGCCCGGTTGGGGGGCGGGGGCGGCCGGCGCAGCGGGAGGGGCTTTAGCAGGATCTTCCTGGGCGGGGGCTCCCTTTACCCCCTTCTTCAGGTTTTCGATCCTGGTCGTTTCGATCCTGGGGAAGATCGGCTGGGGGGGATTGCATTTGGTTCCATCGGGAAGCTGGCCCCATGCCAGTTCTGGGATGGGAAGGAATTTCCCGTCGAGGCCGATCTGGGTCAGGAACCGGGCGGCGTAACTGGGCATGAAGGGTTGGACGAGGTGCGCGGCGAAGCGTATTCCCTCTCCGACATCGTAGAAAACTTCGTCGAGATGGGAGAAACGTTTCTCTTTCGCGAGTGTCCAGGGAGCGGCTTCGTCGACGAACTTGTTGAGTCTTCCGATCAGGTCCCAGATGCGTTTCAGCGCTTCGTTGAACTGGAGGTTCTCCATTGCCTGGATATAGTCGGTTTTCACCGTTTCTGCGAGTTGGGCGATCTCCCTGCTTTGGGTGAAGGCGGGCGGGCTCTTGGTGAATCTTCCCTCCCGATGCTTGAGGAGCATGGGAAGGGTGCGCTGGCAGAGGTTTCCGAAATCGTTGGCCAGGTCGGCGTTGAACCGGGTTGTAAAGGCTTCCTCGGAGAAGTTGGCATCGGCACCGAAGACCATCTCCCGGAAAAGGATGTAACGAAAGGGGTCGAGGCCGAACTTTTCGACGAGATCGAGGGGGTTGACGACATTTCCGACGGACTTCGACATCTTTCCCCCGCTGAAAACCCACCAGCCGTGCGCATAGATCGAGCGGGGGAGGGGAAGCTTCAGGGAAAGGAGCATCGTGGACCAGTAGACTGCGTGCGTGGTCAGGATGTCCTTCGCGATAAGGTGGAAGTCGACGGGCCAGATTTTTTGGAAACGGTCCATGTCGTCGGGGAATCCGATCGCGGAGATGTAGTTTGTGAGCGCATCGACCCAAACATAGGTGACGTAATCGGGGTCGAAGGGGAGTTCGATTCCCCAGGAAAGGCGCTTTTTCGGCCGGGAGATGCAGAGGTCGCCGAGGGGCTGGGCGAGGAAACCGAGCACCTCGTTCTTTCTGTTCTCGGGGCGGATATAGCCGGGGTGGGAGTTGATGTAGGAAATGAGGTCCTGTTGGTATTTCGACATCCGGAAGAAGTAGTTCTTCTCCTCGAGCTGTTCAACGGGCCGTTTGCAGTCGGGGCAGTTCTTCTCGGGGACTTCCTTTTCCGTCCAGAAACGCTCGCAGGGGGTGCAGTACCAACCCTGGTAACTGGATTCGTAGATATCGCCGTTCTTGTGAAGCAGTTCGAGAACCTGCCTGACGGTCTTCTTGTGGCGCTCCTCGGTGGTGCGGATGAAATCGTCGTTCCCGATCTCGAGCTTTTTCCAGAGTTGACGGGCTTTTTCGGCCTGGAGGTCGCAGTGGGCCTGGGGAGTGACGCCTTTGGCGCGGGCGGCCTGCTCGACCTTCTGACCGTGCTCGTCAAGACCTGTCAGGAAATGGCAGCTTCGTCCCATGGCCTTCTGGAAGCGGGAGACAGTGTCGGCGGCGAGGGTCGTGAAGGCGTGTCCGATATGGAGGTCGGCGTTCGAATAATAGATGGGCGTGGTGATGTAGAAGGTCTTTTCGCTGGTGGTCATGAGTTTCCTCGTTTTCAGGATTCGGGGGGGATGGCAACCGGGTCTGGTTCCGCCCCCTGGATGACGACGCGGTTCCGGCCGCCGGATTTGGCCTGTTCGAGGGCCTTGAGCGCGTATTCGGAAAGCTTCTTGGGATCGGGTCCGGACCCTGGGAAAGCGGCGATTCCGGCTGAGGCGGTGAAGGAGACCTCCCGGCCCCCGAAATCGAACCGGGCGGCCTCGAGGGCTTCCTTGATCCGGCCGGCAAGGAAAAGGGACCCGGATGCATCGGTGTACGGGAGGAGCAGATAGTATCTGTCCTGGACGCGGGACGCGAGGTCGGTTTCCCGGAGCGTCTTCTGAAGGATCTTGGCGCAATCGTTGCTGACCTTCATCGCGAACTCCCCGGAAGTCCCTTCGAGGATCTCGCGGAACTTGTCCAGGTCGACGATCAGGATGCTCAGCGGCTGGGCATACCGGATCGCGCGGAGGGCTTCCTCCTCGAAATGGCCCTTCCAGACCCGGTAGCTGAGGAGCCCCGTCTGGTCGTCGCTGAAAAGGTTCTTGTACAATTTGTTTCGTTCCACCACAAGGGCGACCAGGACGGCGATGTCCTGCGAGAAGGGGATGTCCTCGTTCTGGAAAAGAGGCGGCGAGATCCGGTTGATGAAGTTGACGACTCCGAGGACCGCACCGTCCGAGCCGAGGACCGGGGCGCAGAGGATGCTGGCGATCTTCTCCTCGCGGTTCTGGAACTCGGAAAACTGCTTGAACCGAGGGTCTCTGTGGCCCTTGTTGGCGATCAGGGGCATTCCCCCCTTGATCACCTGGCCGGCGAGGCCCTCGTTTGGCTTGAGCTTGATGGAGGGATAATGATCTTCGCTGAGGTCGTCGAGAAGCGACTGCTCGATTCCACGGACGCAGGCGACGGTCATCTCGAGTGTTTCCCTGTTGACGAGCAGAATAGAAGCCCATTGAACATTGAGGGTCTTTACCGCCTCGTCGAGGATGGCCTTGAGATTGGCATGGAAATCGAATGTGGTGTTGAGCGACCGGGCGATGTGGAGGCACGACCGGGTCAGGGAGAGCTGCTTTTCCAGGTCGGAGCCGTGAGCCTGGATTTTCTCGGTCTCGTCGATCTTCTGGCGCTGTTTCTTCATCATGCCGCCAAGTTCGTTGTTCCAGAGGGCGAACGTCCGGTTCACCGCCCCGGCGATTTCACCGAGCTCGTCCTCTCCGAAGTCCTGGATGGGTTGTGCGGCTTTCTTTTCCAGGAAACCCTCGAGCTTCCGCCGGATGCGGTTCGCGGGCTTGGTGATGGAAGAGGCGACTATCCAGGATGATACGAGTCCGATGAGGAGGTAGATGTTCCCCAGGAAAAGGAGAACCTGCAGGTTCACCTGGATTTCCGCCCACTTGATGTACCAGATGGTTCCGATGGGGAGGAGAAGCAGGCATAAGGTCGTGAAAATTATCCGGGAGCGGATCCCGGTGTTGCGGAAAAGTTCCAAAGCCAAAGCGCCTCCGGTTCCCGAATTCTAGGCGAGGCCCCGGGTTTTGTCAACCTGCCTTCGGGGTCAGGATGCGGGACCATGGGGAGGGGAAAAGCTCTTCCGATCAAGTGTTTCCAGTTTCCGCCCAATAGCTTTCCGAAAAACGGATCCGGTTCTGGCTGCGAAAAGATCCAGGTTGAAATTGGACATCACGGTTCCCCGGGCCGTTTTTCCCATCGTCTGACGAAGGAGGGGGTTCGAAATCAGGCGGGCCAGGGCGGCCGCCATCGCCTGGGGATTTTCAGGGGGAACCAGGAATCCTTCCTCACCTTCGCGGATGATCTCCGGGATCACCCCAACCGTGGTGGCCACGACGGGCTTTCCCGATGCCATGAATTCGAGGGCGGCCCGGCAGTTCGCCTCCGAGCCGATGGACGAGATCAGGCCGACATCGAGAGAGTCGAGAACCTCGGGGAGGTCGTTTCGCATGCCGAAAGTTTCGATCCGGTCAGCGATTCCGAGTTGTAATGCCTGCTCGCGGAGCCAGGAGAAAGTCCGTTGGTTTTCGTAACCGAGGGCGCAGAGTTTCCAGGGAACCGGGCTTGCGGCGAGGCGCGAAAGCGCCTGGAGCGCATACTCGTGACCCTTGACCGGATCGAGGCGGGCGAGGAGGCCGATCGCCACCCCTCCCCTTGGCATGGCAATACTCGCTCTGAATCGGCGGGAGGGATCGATCCCGGGTCTGAACCTGTCGGGGTCTACGGCCCCATAAACCACGTCGATGGCTTCGGGGGGGAAATCCAGGATCTTCTCGCAAAGACGCTTGTGAAGACGCGAGCTGACAATCAGGTGGTCGGTCCAGCGGTGGTGGACGAAACGGTTTATGAAGTGGCCTTTCGGTGGGTCGATGTCGGACCGGGTTCTGACCACGACGGCAGTCGGGCACACCCAGCGTGCAATAAGGCCGGCCATCCAGGCCCCTTCGTTGATGTGGCTGGAAATGATGTCGGGTTCGAAGGAGGAGAAGATCCTTTTCATCCGTTTCATGGCGTGGACGTAGAGATAGGGATTGCGGTGGTTCAGACGGATCGAGTCGTCAGTGGGAATCCCTGCGGCGCGGGCTTCTTCGAGGGGGCGTCCGGGTTCGGTGAGCAGGAGGATCTCGTCTCCCGCCTCGATCAACTTTCGGGAAAGCGTAACGCAGTAGGACGAAGCCCCGCTCCAGTTGGGGGAGTTAAGAATCTGGATGATCCGCAAGGTTTTCGTCCCCATCGCGTTCGAGGAATTTGCAGTAACTCACTACGGTCTGGAATGCATCTCCGGCTGCGGCGAGAAAACCCTGCCAGCCGTCGAGAAAGCCTCTTTTCAAGAGGTATCTCCTGACAAAGCGGCTGACGGGGCGGAGGGCCAGAAACCGTGCACCATTCAGGAACGACCTTGGGGTTCCGGCGGAAGCCCAGAAATCGGCCTGAAATGTCGAGTAGAAGTTCATCTTGCGCAGGTAATCCCCTATCTTGGGGTAGGGGAAATGATCGAAGGGTTCGGAAAGCGTTCCGACGGTCCCGTCGATTCTCAGCGATTCATGAACGTGACGGTTGGGGAAGGAGCCACGGTCGCGCCGGAACAACCGCAACTGGAAATCCGGATACTGGCCGCCGTGAGCCAGCCATCGGCCGAAAAAGTGATTCCGTCGGGGAATCCGGAAACCCTGGTGCCGGCTGTTGGAGATGGTCTGACGGACCAGGGAGGCCAGGGGCGGTGGAATGACCTCGTCCGGGTCGAGGTAGAAAGCCCAGTCCGTCGACAACTGGGCAATTCCGAAGCTCTTGTTCACGTTCAGGTTCGGGTCGTTCTTCCGGTGGAAAACCCGGACCTGTTGGAACCCCGCGGCGATTTCCACGGTTCGGTCCGTCGAACCGCAATCGACGAGGATGACCTGGTCGGCGAACGCGGCTGACCGGAGGGCGGAAGCGATCTGGGCTTGCTCGTTGTGGGCGATGAGTGAGATTCCGATGGTCGGCATGGCTGGAGAATTATGGCAGAATTCCTTCCCGCGATCAAGATACCGAAATCCTCTCCGGAGTTCCGCCCACCGAAAACGAACTGGGATGTTCGGCCCCGATGCTCCGGATTTCCCCACGTCGGGAAAACCACCCCGGATTTGTCCACGAACCTCGGTTTTGGGGGATTCTTGATTTTTCCGGGGGTTTTGGTATACTTCGCCTTCACCAAAAAAACCTTCGGATCCCAGCGTTTTCTGGGAAGTTCCCCGCATAGGGGACGATGGATCCGGGAGAAGAAAAATGGAGGGGGCATGTTCGAGAAAATTTCATTGTATCTGAGAAATGTTCCGAAAAATCCCGAGACGGTGTTCGAGCCGTTTTCCCAGGAAATGCAACGGCTTCTGGGGGACGACCTCTTGAGCGTGGGGGTTTTCGGAAGTGCCTCCTCCGGGGATTACGTCTACGGTCACTCCGACATCAACATGGTCCTGGTGATGCGGGATCTTGGAGTCGGACACCTGAAAAGGCTTTGCCTCCCGATCGAGAAATGGATGACCCGAGGGTTCTCTGCGCCCCGCATTTTCATCCCCGAGGATTTTTCCCGATCGCTGGACGTTTTTCCCCTCCTTTTCCTGGATATCCGCGACAACCACAAGATCCTTTTTGGGACCGATCCCTTCGCGGATCTGAAGATCGACCCCGGTCTGCTCCGGCTGCAGGTCGAACAGATGTTGAAACAGAAGGTAGCCGAGGCCCGGACCGAGTTTCTGAAGTCCGGGGAGTCTCTGAAGACCTTCGAAAGCATGATCAGCCAGTCCTTCCGCGAGCTGTTCCCGCTTCTCCGGGGGATGCTCGTCCTGACCGGTCGGAAGCCCTCGATCCGGAAGGAAGTCGTAGTGGCGATGGCGGAAGAGGCATTCGAGCTTTCCGGAGCCGTGTTCACGGATGCGCTTCGCCACAAGAACGGTATGGTTCCGCTCTCTGACAAATTCAATCTGATCGAGTATTTCGACCGGTATCTTGCCGCCGTCGAAAAGCTCGCCCGAGCCGCGGATGCCCTGGAAACCCCTTCCGAACCGCAGGCCAAACCCGTCGGGGGGAACTGAAAAAAAACGGGAACTTTTTCTGACATTTTCTGTCAAACGACCTTGACTTCATACCTGCCTTTCTCGAGGCAGGATTCGAGGAGGAGTTCAGCGTGATCGAGGTAAAGAACATTACCAAAGACTACGGGAATTTCCGTGCGCTCGACGAGATCTCTTTTTCCGTCGAGGCGGGGGAAGTCCTCGGGCTGCTCGGGCCCAACGGCGCGGGCAAGACCACGGCAATGAGGATACTTTGCTGTTTTCTACCCGCGACTTCCGGAACTGCAACCGTGGCGGGATACGACGTTTTCGAGGATTCCATGGAAATCCGAAGGCGTCTGGGTTACCTGCCGGAAACCCCGCCGCTATACCCCGAGATGACCGTGGATTCGTATCTGCGGTTCGTCGCCGACCTGAGGGAGGTTCCGCACTCCATGAAAGCCGGCCGGGTCAGCGAGGTCCTCACCCGTACCGGGTTGTCCGATCACCGCAACTGGGTCATCGGCGCAATGTCCAAGGGATACCGGCAGCGATTGGGGCTTGCACAGGCTCTCATACACAACCCCGAGGTTCTGATTCTGGACGAGCCAACGGTCGGACTGGACCCCAACCAGATCATCGAGATCCGGACCCTGATCAAGGAGCTTGCCCGTGATCACACGGTCATTCTTTCCACACATATCCTTCCCGAGGTGAGCATGACCTGCAAGCGGGTCGTGATCATCAGTGAGGGGCGGATAGTGGCCCAGGACACCGTTGAGAACCTCGAGCGCCAGGGCACGGATACGACCTGCTACCAGATCGTGATGAAGCCGTCGGGCTTGAATTGGGCAGATATCGCGTCCCAGATCCCGGGTGTGAAGATCTCGAGTTCCGAGATCCAGGGAGGCATCGTGAAGTTCCAGCTTTCCGTCGGTTCGGGGGAGCAGTATGAGAAGTTCTTCCTTGCCGCGACAAAGCAGGGGCATGTTTTCACCGAGATCGTCCCCGCCCGGGCCTCCCTAGAAGAGGTATTCATCAGGCTCACGAAAGGCGATGAGGGAGCCGACCACGAAAGGAGCCAGGTGCGATGAGCAAGATTCTTGCAATCATGAAAAAGGACCTGCAGACCTATTTTTTCTCTCCGGTGGCTTATATCATCGGCGTTTCCTTCCTGCTGGTCTGCGGGTATCTCTTCTGGGTGATAATGGTTTCCAGCAAGCTGGCGACGCTCGAACCCCTCATGTACAATGCCGCCTTCCTGCTTCTGCTGGCCTCTCCGGTCCTGACGATGCGCCTGATCAGCGAGGAGCGGAAATCGAATACCATGGAACTCCTGCTGACCTCGCCGATTTCCCCGGGGGAGATCATCATCGGGAAGTTCCTGGCTTGTTTCACGGTCTACCTTTTGATCATTTTCATGACCTTCCAATATCCGCTCATCATGTCGAGGTTCGCCGAGAAAATGGATCTGGGCCCGGTGTTCAGCGGGTACGTCGGCCTGATCATGCTTGGAGCCGCATTCATCAGCATCGGTCTGTTCGCGAGCAGCCTGACCGAAAACCAGGTCGTTTCCGCAATGATCACCTTCGCAGCCCTCATGTTCTTCTGGATCATCGGCTGGGTGAAGTTCGTCCTCGAAAGTCCACTAACCGACGGGTTGGCGAAACTCTCCCTGATGGAACGCTATTCGGAGTTCACCAAGGGGGTAATCGACTCGGGAAACGTCATCTTTTTCATAGTGTTCACCTTGATCTGGCTCTTGATCGCGACCAGGGTCGTCGAGTCGGATCGCTGGAGGTAATGAAATGAGAATCCGACGCATTCAACCTTCTATCGTCCTTCCGGTTTTCATCCTCGTTTTCGGACTGCTCCTGCTCATCGCGTCCGGAGTCACGATCCTGACCCTGCCGAGTCAGACGAAGGTCGCCATGTGGCTTCTGGTAGCGGGGATTCTTTTCTGCTTTGGCTCTTTCGTGGCTTCCCCCACGCTGTTCAAGGACATCTTCACCAGCAGGAAATCGCTCCTGTGGCTGAACGACATCTTCCTGATCGTGGCCATGATCGGAATCGGGGTACTGGTTTCTTACATTGGGTTCCGGCGTCATTACCGCGTCGACCTTACCAGGGACAAGCTGTTCTCGATCTCGGATTCCACGATCAAGCTAGTTCGCGGGATGACAAAGGATGTCCAGGTCACGGCCTTCTTCATCTCCGGAGCCCTCGACGGGGGCCTGGTGAAAGACCTGCTCGACGAGTACAAGAGGAACACGGACCGCCTGACCTACAAGTTCATCGATCCCCAGCGCGATCCGATCACGACCAAAACCATGAACGTCACCGCCCTCGGGACGATTATCGTCCAGTGCGGGGAGAACCGGAAGGACATCCCGATCCACGAGTTGTTCATCCAACCCCCCCCCTATATGCGTGGAAAGGAACCTCCGAAGTTCCAGGGCGAACAGGCGCTGACCTCGGCGATAATGAACGTCACGAGCGGAGAGCGCCGCAGGATCCTCTTCTCGAAAGGTCACGAAGAAGCCGGCCTGGACCAGTACGAAGGCACCGGATATGCCCGCGTGAAGGCAGCCCTCGTCAAAGAGAACTACGTGGTGGATACCGTCAATCTCATGGACGGGATTCCCACCGACACTGCAGTTCTCGGAATAGCCTCGCCGAAGACCGCGTTTCACGCGGATGAGATAAAGAATCTCCGGGAGTTCCTGACCAACCGGAACGGGAAGCTCTTCGTCGCCCTGGACCCGGAACGCGGATCTCCCGAATTCGAAGCCCTGCTCACGGAGGTTTTCGGCATCATCCCGAACAACGAGATCGTGATCAGCCCACAGCGGGTGAACCAGAATCCCGCTCTCGTGATTCCGACCTACGAGCACCACGTGATCGTGAAGGACCAGCTCGCTGCCCAGTCCGGGGTTCTGATGCAACTTGCCCGGGGACTCTCGTTCGAAGGGAAAGAACCATGGACGATCTCCCCCTTCCTGAAAGCTCGCGAGGACTGCTACGGCAAGAGGAACATGGATGACCTCCGGAACGGGAGGATCCAGTTCGATCCCCAGACGGACGTCAAGGGGCCGCTGAACCTGGGAATTGCCGTGGAGACGAGGACCGTGGCGACAGGCACCAGGGCGGTCATCTTCGGGGATTCGGATTTCGCCTCCAACATGCTCATCGGTGTCCAGGGCAACTCGGACCTTCTTGTGAACACCTTCAACTGGCTTGCCAGGGAGGAAGCCAAGATCTCGATCCGACCCAAGACCATCGATATCGCACCCATCAACATCACCCAGGATGAAATCCAGATACTTTTCTATGCCTGCGTTCTCGGGTCGCCGCTGATGATCATGTGCCTGGGAGGTATGGTCTGGTGGATGAGGAGGAGGGTGTAAGCCATGAAACGACGTTTTCTGCCGACATTTGTTGCCGTCATCGTCTTTATCCTCCTGCTCGTGTACGCCAGCATATACGAGACGGAAGAGATTCCTGCACCCGGACAGGACAAACCCGTCGAGATGGCCAGGTTCTCACCGGGCGAGGTAAAAGCCGTGGTCTGGAAAACCGTCGGGCAGCCTGAGATCCGTGCCGAGGTGAAATCGGAAAAAGGCCAGGACCGGTTCGAGTTGGTAAAACCGGTTGCTTTGAGGGGTGAGGAACAGGAATTCGCCGGGGTCCTGAGGAACTTCGAAAACCTCAAATCGGCCGGAACGATCGCGGTTACGGCAACGGGAACCCAGGCTTTCGGCCTCGGAACCGACAGCCCGAGCATCACCCTCGAATCGGCAACCAGGTCGGTCACCCTGACCCTGGGGTCCGATTGCCCAATCGGGAACTCTTTCTACATGCAGAAATCCGGTGATCCCAACGTCTATCTGGTTTCGGGGGCGGTCAGCTCCGCATTCCGGAAGAGCGTGAACGATCTCAGGAGCAAGAACGTGTTCTTCGAGGATTTCGCGGACATTTCCTCGGTCAGCCTCAACATCGGAACTCAATCCCTCGAGCTGGAGAAAGCCACCGGGCTAGCCTGGACACTCAAGGAACTGGCTCCCGAGAAGGGTTCACAACCGCTGCGGACCGTTCCCGCCGACAGTTCGGAAGTATCCCAGCTCATTTTCGGAGTGCATGACCTCCGGGTGGCGAGGTTCGTTACGGACGTTCCCACCGCGTCCGATGACTATGGCTTCAACGAACCCACGTTGAAGGCCGTGCTTCACGACACCAAGGGAAACGAGTTCAGCCTTGTCGCAGGAAAAACCGAAGGGGGAAGGGTTTTCGTGAGAAGGGGCGACCAGCCGAGCGTCTATTCGGTTGAGAACACCTCCCTGGATCCCGTGAGAAAACCCTTCGACCTGTTGCGATCGAAGGAAATGCCCCCCGTCTCGGGGTTGAAGAAGATCACGCTGAAGACCGCATCCGGAACCCGGGTCCTCGAACTCGCAAGCTCGACATGGACATGCGAAGGTGTAAAGGTGGCGGAAGCGACCGTCAACGCCTTGACGGCGGCTTACTCCGGAAACCGGGTCAAAGTCTTCCTGCCTGAAGAAGACCGGAAAACCGAGAGCCTCACCGAACAAGACTCGTGTGACCGTCTGACATTTGAAGGAGATTCCGGAAAACGTGAGGTGGTTTTTGGAAAGGGCGATGGGACGCATATCTCTCTGGTGGTCGATGACGAAAAGGAGATCCGTAAGGTTCCGATCCAGACCTATGAAGCCTTTCGGGCTTTGTTCCAAGCCGCAGCCGCGCCTGCTCCCACTCCCACTCCTCCCGCAACTCCCGCCACCCCGAAAGCCTCTGGGACTGCCGCAGCTTCCTCCGCCGACTTGAAGGCCTCCGAGCCCGCCCCCGTTTCCCCGAAGGCGTCGGAAGGAACCCCTGTTTCCCCAAAGGGCCCGGAAAGTACCCTTCCGGCGCCGAAAGCCCCGGAAAAGCCCCCCGCGGCTTCGGGCGCTGAAGCACCCGGGGGAAAGTGATTCCCGTTGATCAGGCCGGCGGTTTCCGAAAGGAGACCGCCCTTTTTTTTGCCCCCCGAAATCCCGGAACTTTTTTCCCTTTTCGGGTATAATGTACCGCGATCCCCCGACCCAGGGGACACCGCGTGAAAAGCGCTTTCGAAAGGAGAAACCATGGATACTCCCCCCTTTGCCGACCGGGTCTCGAATCTCGCTCCCAGTTCAATTCGCCGGATGATGGCTATCGCCAAGCAGAAGATCGCGGAGGGGAAGACGGTCTATGAGCTGAACATCGGCCAGCCTGATATCGCCTGTATTCCAGCATTTTCCGAAGCGATTTGCCGGAAGGTAAAGGAAGAGCACCTCATATACTCCCCCTACATCGGGGAAAAGTATCTTCGGGAGACCTTCGCACGGTATCTGAACCACCATTTCGACCGCCGCGGAGTGCAGCACATGGTCGTGGATACCGAGAACATCCTTGTCACGGTCGGAGCATCCCACGCACTGACCATCACTTTTCTTGCCCTCTGCAACCCCGGGGACCAGATCCTGTGCATCGAGCCGTTCTTCCCGCCCTATTTCGGGTTCCTTTCCGTCTCGGGAGGCACCCTCAAGGCGGTTCCCACATACGCCGAGCAGGATTTCGTTCTGCCGCCCGATGAGGAGATCGAAAAGCTGATCACTCCGAAAACCCGGGCGATTCTCTTCAACAGTCCCTGCAATCCGTCAGGAAAGATCTTTTCTCCGGAGGAGATCACCCGTCTGGCCAGGATCGCGGTTAAGCACAACATCTTCCTCATCGGCGACGAAGTCTACCGGGAGATGATCCTGGGCGAAACGGAGAGTTTCAGCCTTCTCCAGGTCCAGCTCCCCGAACCGGACATGGAGAAACTCAAGAACCTGATCATCATCGTCGATTCGGCCAGCAAGTCGTTTTCCCTGTGCGGGTCGAGGATCGGTTTCATCGTCTCGAGAGCTCCGATCATCGAAAAGATCGCGATGGTGACGGCCCACACCGTGGCCAGCGTCTCCGATCTGCTGCAGTTCGGTGTTGCCGC
>CAYRYU010000001.1:187216-201526 GCA_964428355.1 uncultured bacterium | reverse complement strand
GGGAAGAACGAGGTCAGGCTCGCCCTGGTGGTTGACCCCGATAAGATGGCCCGAAGCATCTTCATCATGGCGGAGGCTTACAAGGCGTACAAATCGTATCTCGGGAACCAGCAGAGGCCCTGCCTGTAATTGGCGCCCCATGTGCGGACGGTTTTCCCTCTCGGTATCGCTGAAAGTCCTCAACGAGCTTTTCGGAACCGATGACGAGATCGAGATCCTTCCCGCTTTCAACATCGCTCCCGGGAAAAAGATTCTCGTCTGTTTCCGGGACCCACTGACGGGCACGAGAAGGTTGGTCTTCATGAAATGGGGCTTCGTTCCGTCCTGGTCGAAAGGGCCCGATGCCCTTCGGGGATTCATCAACGCCAGATCCGAGACGGTGCTTTCGAAGCCGGCCTTCCGTGATGCCGCAAGGAGAAGGCGGTGCCTGATCCCGGCCGATGGGTTTTTCGAGTGGAAGAAGGCGGGGAAAGCCAGACAACCGCACCTGTTCAGGTTGAGGGACGATGGGGTCTTCGCTTTCGCCGGTGTGTGGGAACGAGGACCCGGGGGAAACGAAGAAGGAGGGAACGGATGCGCCATCCTTACGACCCTTCCGAAC
Source organism: uncultured bacterium (assembly GCA_964428355.1). Lineage (GTDB taxonomy): Bacteria > Muiribacteriota > Ozemobacteria > Ozemobacterales > Ozemobacteraceae > CAYRYU01. The sequence continues at coordinate 200,925 of CAYRYU010000001.1, read as the reverse complement.
CGGGTTGTGGAACCTGTTCATGACCGGATGCCGGTAATCGTTCCCCGGGATAGGTTCGGACACTGGCTCGAAGCTGAAGATCCCGCCCCCGTCCTGGAAACCCTTTCCCGACCTTTCCCCCCTGAGGAGATGAAATCCTTCCAGGTCTCCAACGTTGTCAACAAGCCGGGCGCGGATTCACCAGAATGTGTCAGGCCGATAGCCGTGGAGGGCCTTCTACCCTTCGCCGGCCCGGAAAACCAGGAGGGAGATTGATGGGCTGCCTGCGAAAACTCTTCATCACGGTCCTGCTTTTCGCCGCCTGTTCGTTTTTGGGCCTGTCCGGGCTGGGTTTTTTCGCCGACAACGAAAGTTCGAAACTTGCCGGTGAAGTCTCGAGCGCCCCGCGGAAAAATCTCGGAATTGCGCTTCGGGAGGACGGTCCCGCCTGGGTCAAGATCACTCTGCACGTCGGTTCGGGAAGCACGCCCCTGGACATCGCCGGCCGGTCGTGCATCTGGAATCGCCGTGAACGATTCGAAGTGGTGACCGAGGATATCCGGCGGCAGGGAACCTGGACCCAACGAAAGGTTCTCAAGCAGAAGGAGCAGCTTTTGCGTTCGGTCCCATTTCAGTTGAGGGATGGTTCAAGCGTCCTCGGTGGCGGCGACTGGGTCGGTTGGAACGTTTGGAGGGATCTCCCCACCCGCCGTCTGGAGGAAGCAACGGAAACCGCCGAGGTCGCCAACTCCCCCAACCGCGAACCCGTCTGGAGGGTCCAGGACGAGTTTCTCGCCGAAGGTGCCGAGGCATGGATCCTGGCGCGTTTCGAAAAAGGGAAGGTGAACGGAATCCTCGGTGGTCAGGCCGTTATCACGGGCCTGGGGCCTGAACGGTTCGGCTCGGAGGTCCGGAGCCGCGAGTTCCTTGCCGCCCTTGCGTGGGTGAAATTCCCTGGACTGATCGGCTTTCTCCTCTGCACTTCGCTGGCCCTCTATCTCTCCTTGAAACCGAAGGGCTAATCGGGTATCCTCACCATCCCGGGAAAGAAAACCTCGTCGCTCGGCCGAGGTCAGGTTTTCCGATCCGGAATTCCAATCGCATACAGGAGATCCCCATGTTGGACATCAAATGGATCCGAAGCAATCCCGACGCACTGAAGACTGCCCTCATCCGTCGCGGAGACCTGGACTTCCAGGACCCGGCCCTTTCGGGTCTTCTGAATTCCCGAGGGATTACCCCGGGAAGGACCAAAGCCGCCATGGAGGAGCTCCTGAAAGACCCAGCGTCCGTGAAGGTTGCCAAACTTGCGCCTCTGGAAGCCCTCGACGCGGAACGACGCAACCTCATCTTCGAGGTCGAAGCCCTGAAGGCGAACCGGAACAAGGTTTCCCAGGAAGTCGCGAAGAGGAAGGCCGCCAAGCAGCCCGCGGACGATCTTCTCGCCGGGATGAAGGAGGTTTCCGAAAAGATCAAGGGTTACGACGAAAAGGTCGCCGAGGTCGACAAAAAGCTCGAGGAGATCCTTCTCACCATTCCGAACGTTCCCAATGCAACCGTCCCACTGGGGTGCGGAGACGAGGACAACCAGGAGAACCGCCGTTGGGGCCAGGCTCCGGCCTTCCCGTTCCCGCCCAGGGACCACGTTGACCTCGGAAACTCGCTCGGAATACTCGACCTCGACCGCGCCTCGAAGATCGCGGGAGCCAGGTTCGGGGTCCTATTCGGACCCGGGGCCAGGATGGAACGGGCACTGACAACCTTCATGCTCGACCTCCACACCGGAAAACACGGGTATCGCGAGGCCTGGACTCCCTATATGGTCAACTCCGCCTCCATGCGTGGAACCGGCCAGCTCCCCAAATTCGAAGCCGACCTGTTCAAGCTTCGGGATACCGATTATTACCTCATTCCCACCGCTGAAGTTCCCCTCACGAACCTCCACGCAGGTGAGATCCTTCCCGAGACTTCGCTGACCCTGAAATACACGGCCTACACCCCCTGTTTCCGGAGCGAGGCTGGAAGCTACGGCAAGGACACCCGTGGCCTTATCAGGCAACACCAGTTCGACAAGGTCGAGCTCGTGAAGTTCTCGCATCCCGAGAAATCCTACGAAGAGCTCGAAAACCTCCTGGCCAACGCCGAGGAAGTCTTGAAACAGTTGGGGCTTCCCTACAGGGTCGTAACCCTTTCGAGCGGAGACCTGGGTTTTTCCGCCGCGAAGACCTATGACATAGAGGTCTGGCTCCCTTCCCAGAAGACCTTCCGGGAGATCAGCTCTTGCAGCAACTTCGAGGATTTCCAGGCGCGCAGGGCGAACATCCGGTTCAAGGGCGAAGGGAAGAACGCGAAGACGGCATTCGTCCACACCCTCAATGGTAGCGGACTGGCCGTGGGCCGGACCTGGATCGCGGTCTTGGAGAATTTCCAGGATGAGCGGGGGCGGGTCTGCATTCCAGAGGTCCTGAGGCCCTACATGGGTGGAATGACGCACCTGGAGCCCGCTGGCAAGTAGGATGACCGCGCCCTCGGGAAAGGGGCCAGGGGAGGGCTCCCCGAAACGCTCACCTGCGGTAGCCGCAGGGGAGGGCTTCCCGAAACACTCTCCATCGGTAGCCGCAGGGGAGGGGATTCCGAATCGCTCTCTGGCCGGGCCAGTCGCAAAGAAGCTGGAGATGCTTTCGGGGGTGCTCCTGACCGACTTTTTCCCCGAGGAGGCGGGACCCGGGAAGGGCCTCCGGCTCGCGGGAAGGGTCGCTCTTCTCTTCGTCGTTCTTGGCGTGATGGCTTTTCTGGCGTTCCTTTTCATCTTCGGGTTTTTGCGGCGTTTTTTCGGAACGCTGCTCGGGGGTCTTCCCCAATGGATTTTCCTGCTCGTATCGGTCGGAATGACCGCAATCCTGGCCTGGGTGGGTTACCGTCGGCAGGCGAGGCTGAAAAGGGGGCTTCTCGATGACCGGCCGGGCGGAAATCTATCCGAGGAATTCTCCGGCCCTGTCGGGGTGGCACCCGGGGGTGAGGTCGGGCTGATTCCGCTTCTGCTCGACCTGCTGGGGGCTCTGGGAAAGCTTGTCTGGGATGTGATCCACGTCCGGGATACCGACGATGCTGCGGTCACCTCCCGGGTCCGGGCGGCAATCCTGGCTTGGGCAGGTGATTCCAGCGATGGTCTTTCCCCTGAAGTCCGTCTGGTGCCCTCAAGGACCGCGCCATCCTGGCTTTTCGGGCACATTCGCCCCCTCGTGGGGCTCGTGCCCGGAATGATGGAAAGGTTTGGGATTCCCCTTTCGGAGCGGGAGCTGAAGACCGAGGTCCGGGCCTTGATGGCTGGCGGTCTCCTTCACGAGCGTGCGAGACTCGATCACCAGGGCCGGGAGTGGAGAAGAATCGTTCCGACCGAGACCGGGTCCAGACTCCTCACCAGGTTCGGCCTGGGTAAAGCGCCCGACAAGCCGGGGAAGACTCCGCTTTCCCCGGGCGACGGTTCCGCATAAAACGTGTAACCTCCCCGGCCACGATGGCCGTTCAAGTGCTTGTCTGTTCTGTTTCTTGCCCTGAAAGGGAATTTGACGATTTAATACTGAAGGGACGGAATTTTCCCGCGTCCCTTTTTTTTGGAAGTGGTGAGAGACCAGGAGGTAGAGCAAGTGTTCCGAGGATTCAGGCTTTTCTGTGTTCTTTTTTCGTTGGGGCTTGTGGTCATGGGGGGTGTCCCCGCCATGGCCCAGACATTGACCCAGGCTTTTCCGCACTCGCTCGGGGTGGGGACCTCCGCCCAGAGTTACGAGCATCGGATTGACCTTCCCGAGGACTGGGCATCCAAGAATGTCTTTTTCGTGAAACGGACACTTGTTTTGACCGGCAAGATGGTGATCGAGCACGAGGAGCTGACCCCCAACTACTATTTCGTTAAAGTCCGGCTTCCCAAGGCCTGGCTGTTGACCGCCAAGGGTTCGCTGAGCGTCACCCTTGATGGTGGACAACCCCCTTCAGTTGCGTTTCCTGACGCTTGCACCGGTCTCCGGGTTGGTCCTCCGGCAACCAAGCCCCGGTTTTCATGGGCGGGACTCGGAAAATACACCGCGGTGTCCCTCCTCGACAAAGGGACCGGGAAAACCGTTTGGGAAAGGGTGATTCTGGGAAAATGCGACTGCGAGATGGACGAAGGCAGCCTTGGTGTTGGTCACCGATACCTTTGGGCGGTCAAGCAGAGCACCGAAGCCGGCAGGTATTCTCCCGAGGCCCAGGGGGCTTTCAAGATCGGTGTAACATACGAGCGGTGTGTCCACTGCATGGGAACGGGCTGGATCAGGTGTGCCTATTGCAACGGCACTGGCGGACATGTCGTGACCGGCCCCAACGGGCAGTCACATTATCAGATCTGTGGGCAGTGCGGCGGGAGTGGACGGGAACGGTGTTCCTTCTGCCTGGGCACCGGCCAGGTCGAAGTCCCCGTGATCATTCCCGAATAGAAAACCACCGAACCAGAAACACCGGGGAGGCTCGAGGCTTCCCCGGTGTTTTTTCTCTTCAATGGGCGCGGAGCAGGATCAACTCGTCGTGTATTCCCTGCCTCCGAACACGTTTTTCCTGATGAATTCATACCGCACAGGACAGGCTTGCTTGAACCACTCCGGCTGGAACACATACAACTTGACTGAATCGGCCATGTCTTCCTGGGCATTCACGTAACCGTATTGGGTTGGGGGTTTTTCACCACCCTTTTTCACCCGCCAATCCCCGAAAATCCAGTATTTTCGTTCCCAGAAGGTTTTGGCCCATGCTTTCATGATCTTGGGGTTCCGGGCTTCGAAACAATGGGTCATTTCATGGAGGACGTTGGCCTGCATGTCGGCCATCCCGGAATCGAAAATATGGACTACGTCCTGGTTTTCCTGCATGTTGACGCAGCCGAGGATTTTCGTGCCTTTGGGATGGACTTTTCCCCGGACGATGGTGCTGGTGCAGCTGCGGAAATTTTCGGGAAGGACCGGGAACAACTTCAGGAGCCGCTCGCATTCGCGAGAGGACCAGGTTCCGGAGCCATCCCGGGCTTCGATCCCGTATTGTTCCTGGAGCTGGGCCTTCAAATCGGTTACCGGGAGGCCGGTTCCTGAAGGGTAGACGATTCCCGAAATCGGTATTTTTTGGGAGCCCGAGGGAGGGGGGGAAGACCCGGCCGAGGTTCCGATGCTCACCGGATCCTGGTTGGTCTGGATCGCGTCATCGGAAAAGGGCCCGCCCCAAACCGCAGCGACCGGGAGGAAAAGGCAAACCATTGCGGCTGCAAGGCACTTCAAGCCAATTTTCATAAGTTTCCTTCTCCGGTTGGATTCCTTTCCGCTAATTATAACCTACGGAGGCGGGGGTCCGTGGAAAATTCTCGATGTTAGGGTAAGGAGGGGAAGTTGGGGGGGGAATTATGGGGGGAAAATTGACACATGGTTTCCTCATTCTTAAAATAGGTACATGAACAAGCGAATATCGCCCCTTCTGGTGTGGATCGTGCTGGCTTCCTTCGTTTTCGACGGGTTCCTCCCCGCCTTCTCGCAGTCGAACGATGCCCTCCAGGCGCTTTACAATAGATATTCCCATGCGTATCAGGAGTATTCATCAGCCGTTTCGACAGGGGTTTCCTACGATGAAACCCAGGCAAAATACGAGGCCTACCAGCAGGCTTACAAAGACTATGAGGCGGCCCTGGCGAAGTTGAAGGGCGAGACCGCCCAACCTTCATCTTCCGGGCAAGGGTCTTCGGTCCAGGTGACTTTCGAGGAACCCTCCTCGGGCACTTCCCAGGCCTCGGTCCTTGGGTCGGCGGCTACTTCCGCCTCATCCGGGGAAAAAGAAGGGAACTGGTTTACCCGTACCTTCACGAAGGTCAAGGAAAAGATCTTCGGGAAGAAGGGCGTCAAGGAGATGCCCCTCTGGGAGAAAGTCCTCTGGAGTGTTGGAAAAGCTCTCGTCCCGACTTTCGGAGTCATGATCGCCACGGCGCTTCTCGCGCCTCTTTCGCCGATCGCCATGGTTGCGGGAGGAATCGTCGTGGGTGCGGCCCTTGGCGGGTTGATGACCTATGCCTTCGAAAAGCGGATGAACGCAAAATACCGGGAGACCCCGAAGGAAGACGCCAAGATCATTCGTGACTCGGTCGTGGCGGGGGCCGTCGAAGCCGTGATGGCGCCGTTCAACATGGCTACCGGAGGCCTTTTTGGAATGGTGGGGCCCACCGTTGGCTCTGCGATCTACCGGGTGGCGATGACGCAGGCATGCCTCGGTTTCGCCGGTGGTGTGCTTTCGGCAGGGGTGGGCGGTGTCGTGAAGAACATCTGGGCGAAAAACGTTTTCCATTATCCCGAGAAGATCGCGGCCGCGGAAGCGCGGATCGACCAGATCCTGGCAAACCACGTTTCCTCGAACACCCCGCTCACCGAGGCGGAGCAGAAGGAGCTCGACAGCCTCCGGTCGCAGATCGACGAGATGAAGTCTGAAAGCTACACTCACGAGGATTTCGCGAAGGACGTCAAAAGGGCCGCCCTTTCCTCCGTGATTTCGGGTTTCGTTGGATCGGTCGTTTCGGACCGTTTCTACACCTATGAATCGGGCCGTTGGGCTGACAAGATTTCCGTGAAGGTTTTCGGTTCCGTTTCTCAGGGAAAGGCCATCTCGAGCCTGGTTTCAACGCTTCCGGTGAATTTCATCAGCGGTGCGGCGGGAGCTACACTGGAAAAATCGTTCATCGAGCAGGACATCAAAGCGTTGCAGGAAGAGCAGAAAAAGTACAACTCCGGATCCGGTGCCTACCAGTATTACTCGGGCGCAATTTCGCAGCTCCAGGAAAAGAAGAACGACATCAGCATGGCCAAGGCCGGTTTGAACAGCATGCTGAGCAATTTCTCGGTCCGGGCGGCCCAGCTTTCGGTTCAGGCGCTGAAATACAACCTGTATGATGCTCCAAAGGAGCGGCGAGCAGCGATCGACGACCTGTACAGAGCCCAGAACGATGATTGGAAGAAAGCCTCCAGCCTCTACGACAAGTACCGCGAGCTCCTCCAGTCGCCCCCGAACATCAAGAACTACCGCAACCCCGTCGCTTACGCGAAGGCCAACGCAGCCTATGTCGCCAAGGTCGACGCCGCGCGGAAGGATTGGTTGAACCAGTGCACGCTCGCCCAGCAGAACGAATCACTTCCCGCAAATCAAACCATCAAGGCTGACCTGACGACCCGATTCGACAAGGAAGTGAAACTAAACCGGATGCTCGAGCTGGGCCGGTTGGAGGGCGGTAAGGCCCACATCCTGGCGATGAAGGAGGTCCTCAGGGCCGAGAACCCCGACTACGCTGCGCTTTCCGACCATGACCTCACGAAACTGGCCTGCCAGGCAATCAGGCAGTCCTATGTCGACAAGTACGTTTCCTCCTCGAGCAAGGTCGCGAAGCTTGACGAGACGATCCAGAAATACAAGGATTTCAAGAACGGGAAGATCGAACTCACCGAAGCCGAGGCGGAGCTCCTCAAGGGCCGGGAAGCCATGATCAGTCCCTCCCAGTACAAGGCCGCTCTCGTGGAACAGAAGGTTTACGAACTGAAAGCCAACGGGGCCAAATGGGCCGAGATCCGTGGGCAGATGCCCCAGATCTACGATCAAGCCGATTCCCAGGTGATGAAAACCTATGGCGGGAACTGGGTCACGGTTCTTGGAAACGAACTCCTGGCGAACGGTCTGGCCAAATACAAGTACAATCCCGAAGGAAATGTCAATTTCGCCTCCGAAATGACCGGGATCCTGAAGAAGGTTCCCCAGATGGTCCAGTCCGGGGTCGTTTCCAACTACAAGGATCAGGTCAATTCGGCGATCTCGAGCTCACTCCTTCCCACCACCGACGACTCCCTCGACTTCCAGAACTATGCCAAGATCTTCGCCACCACCGCGGTCACGGAAGGAACCGGAACCGTCATGGACACCGTCTACAAGGCGTCCAAAGACCGCATCCTGAGCAGTTTCGCCCAGACCCGCTGACGCCCCCGACGGGGAATGGTGGGCTTCAAACCTCTTTTTGTCGTTGCCTTGGAAAGAACCTTCTCAGAAAGACGCTTTGTAGACGTGTCTTCATTCCATGGTGAAACGTTCTTGCCAAGCGGATTTCCAGAGTGGTAGAATTCACCGGATAGAGAATTTCTTCCGAGAGGTTTTTTTGGCTGAGACTGTTCCCCCCAATACCTTCCACATCCCCGAAAAGTTGGAAACGGAGGAAGAGAGAGCACTTTTCACCGAGTCGGTTGTTGGGTTGATCAACCTCGCCGTAAGGAATCGAAGCCGATTCGAAGAACTTTCATTCGATCTCCATTGTTTTTCTTTTTATTTCAACCTGGTTGCATCCCAATCCCAGAAAAGAAGTCTTGTCTTTTCCATCCAGAAAATCCTTTCCCTTTACCCAACGGATGTAGAAAGGAAGTGTTTTATCCTTGGTTCGATTTCTTCCGAGCTGAGAATTGAGCCCAGCGCGCATTTCAAAACATCTGTTCGTGACAAGGATCTCAAGGAGATTGGGTTGTCAAAGGAGCTCCTTAGGAAACTTGTCCAGGAAGCCGACTTCACAAGAGAAGTGGCGGAGGAGCTGTTCCCTGATGATCCAGAGAATCCAATCAAGGCGATCCTGATTTTGCTTTCCGTTGGTGTTTGTTTTTTCCTTGCCACCCTTCTGTTTGGTTCCTATGAGAAAGCCTTTCATACCTTTGGTGAGCTGCCAACGCCATCACCGAATTCCGTCCCGCCTCCAGAAAGGAAAGAGCCTGTGGAGCTCCAGGAATCCATGATCACAGACATCGAAGCAAAAACGACCGATCAGCCACCCAAACTGGCGATGTTTGACATTTCGGTCAAAACGGAGGCATCAGGGAGCGAAAGGATTTCCCGCTACATTCCTGAACTGAAAAGGATTGCCATTCGTTCATTTTCAAATAGATCACAAGCCGAACTTGTCTCCGACTTTCAAAATGATGGGCTGAGCAACGAACTCCATGTGAATTTCAACTCCTTCCTCGCCCAGGGAAAGGAAAAGGAATTCATCTTTGGGGTAAGAATCAGGATGTTAAGGTTCTTCTGAAAATCGGGTTTTTCCTGGTTCTTGGTGGAAGTGGGAACCCCTCCTACCAGGAAAGGAAGACCAGAGTCGCGATCATAACGAATGCGACCGGGATGGACGCCAGGAGGGCGACTCCGTTCCCGCATGAGAAGGCCAGGAAAAGGCGTTTCAGGCTCGGAACTTCTTCGAAATGATGCCTGATGACCGTTCCCCCCAGCCACTGCATGGTCCAGGCTTCGCAGGCGGAAATGAAAAGGGTCGCGGGAAGCAATACCAGTATCGCCTCGGTTATCGAGTCGACCTTTCGGACGTTCAGTAGCAGGGGCGCCATTGAGCCGAAGGAAACCAGCGTTAGCAGAAAAACCGGAATCAAGAAGACCCCGGATTTCTCCTTTCTCAAATACTTGGCCAACAGGTCTTTCACCATTGCAATCTTGACCGCGATCGCCCACAAACAGAAAAAGATGAGCATCCCGATCTCGAGGGCGACCGGTTCCGGCCTTCGCGGCCCACCGTGTCCAGCCAGAGCCGCCATGGGAAGGCAAAAAAGAAGCGACGCCCCAATCAACAGACTGAATCGCCCTGTCTTCAACCTATTCATGGTCTCCGTCGACCTTGATGGCCGTGATTCAGACACTTTCATCTCATTTCCGGAAGACCCAGCCGGCGGCGGATTCCGCGGGCAAGGTTCTCCTCGATGACCGGCGCGGGGACTTCCTCGACGGTGATGCCGGTTCTGGTCACGGTTACGATCAGGCCCTCCCAAAGGCTCGGGCAGGAAACATTCCGGGAAACCGAGAAGACCTTCGATGTCAGGGTCGCCACTTCGAGGGTTGCGTTCGTCACCCCCGCGTAACTCGGATTGACCGGGAAATGGACGAATACCCAGTATTTTCCGGGGAAGATCATGGGTTCCGCAGTCCAGGACTCCGCGTTCAGTTCCGCTTTCGTGACGTCGGGGGAGAACTGCCCGTTCGGAGTCTGGGCACCCTGAACCGCCGAGAACCAGATCGCCTTGTTGGAATCAAGTGGGCTGGCTGAATCCGGTTCTCCGATGTAAAGGTCGAGGGGTGCCGGGTTGTTCCAGCTGAGCGTTATTTTCATTCCTCGCCCGTCGACCTTGGCCGTCGCCGAGGAGCTGTTCAAGGAGAACAGGAGTTCGTCCCAGGACGTGGCTTTCGCAAAATCCAGCATCGAATAGGGAATTGCCGTGGAGGAACCCAGATAATCGGTGTAATCGCACGGGGCGGGGAACGAGACCGACAACCCGTGCGCCCGGAGATACTTGGTTCCGAACCGCGTCGTGGCGGGAACCGCCGCGGAAACGGTGTCCTCGATCTCGTCGACGAGGTAGTTCCCCTGGGGAAAAGAGGATTTGAAGGCGGTAACGAGGTCGATCAGGTCGCGGTAGTCCGTATACTCGAAGGCCTGGACCAGGAAACGTTCCGGCCCGGTCAACGTTCCGGTTGCGGCGGCCAGGGCATCCCGGATTCCCAGCAGGGCTCCCTTGACGGTTGAGATGTTGGCCGAAACGAGGTTTGCCCAGTTCTGGAATGCCGTGACGCAGTTCGCGATCTTTCCAAGATCGACGAGGGATAGGGTCCCCGAATAGCGGGAATCCAGTCCGCTCGAAACGTAGAAGTTCCGGTACTCCTCGAGCATGAGTTTTCCGAGGGCAAGTCCGTCGAGGGTCGCGGGGGAGGACGAAATCCGGTTGAAGAGGGACTCGTATCCCCAGCCGTAGGCGGGTTCGTTGGCTTGCGAGAAAACCAGGTGCTTTCCCGTATCCTTCAGCTGAAAGGCGACTTCGAGGAGTCCCATGAGGCAGGCGTCGAAACCGATGAGATCGAGCGGGCGGACGTACGACCCGTAGTAGGTTATGGAATAGAGAAGCGCTTGTTTCAACGCCACGAAGTTCATCACCGCATCGGCGGGATCGTCGGTTACGACTCCACGGCTTTCGGCGGCGCTCCTCCAGCCCAGTCCGTGCGAGGCCATTATCAGGGCGAACCTCTTCGCGGGAAAAGCCCTCTGGCCCCAGGCGACGAAGTCGGCTATCTTCAGCGCGTCCGCGGAATCCGAGGACTGGATCTTGTACAGGACCGTTTCCTTGCCCTTCTCGACGAAAAGCCTTCTGAGGCCCGTGACGGGAGAATCTGATTGGACCAGGACCGCGATCTTTCCCGACAGGTTCGCCTTTTTCATCTCCTCGATATCAGCCCGCAGGAGGGCATCCAGGTCGTTGTCCCCGCCCTGGTAGACCAGGAACGTCCATTCACGGGGATACTCGCCCGACCCCGCCTTGTCGAGAGCCGCCGCCGCCTCGGCGACGAGGGGATACACGCTCGCCTCCTTGTCGAGGGGAGTGCCGTCGGCAATCAGTCCGGGATGCTTTTCGAGGATGTTGGTGATCGCATTCACCACGGGGGCGATCTGCTTGTCCGTGATGAGTTCCGGGTCGATCCGTCGTCCGTAGCGGTTCCGGAGGAACCTCGCGATGAACGACCGGGCGGTGGAGTAGACCGTGACCTTGGCTTGTTTCGGTCCGATCAGGACGGAAGAGACCGTCATCCATTCAAGGACGAATCCCGGGTGTTCCGAATTGGTTACCTTCAAAACGATCTGGTCCCGCGGGGAAATGCCGGTGAGGGCGAATTTCCCTTCCAGATCCGCGGTGCCCGAAACGCCGGGATCGTCTTCAGCCTTGATCCTGAAAACGCGATGGTCCAGGAAACTCGGATAGATCGCTGATTGGCGGATGGAAGGCTGCACGCCTCCGAGCAAGGGGGAAACGGCCACATCCGAGAGGTCGATCGAGCCGGAAATCGAAAGCTCGGTCGGGAAGGGGAAGTTGTAGACGAAATTTCCCCCCGATTGGCCGGAGCAACCCACCAACATCGCAAAAACGGGAATCGAGATCAGAAGAATCGTTTTTCTGAAGCCCATCGTGGTGAGCGTACCACCTTGGTTTCCCCCCCGCAAGGGGTGGGGGGATGTTTTGTAATTTCTTCCTCAGGCCGGAAATGGGCCTGGTGGTTGTTGGTGGAAAAGGATTCTGGTAGGTTCATTGGCCAGGAGTATCGAATGATCGAGTGGGGTTCGTCAAATCACCGGTTCCGGCCTTTCTTTCTTGCGCTCCTTCTTCTCGGATTCCTCGCCATCAATTCGGGGCGGTGTTTCGGAGGTGAGCGTTCCCCGGGTCTTTCTGACGAGGCGATTTCGAAAATGATTGGTGAGATTCGGGGCGCTCTGGGGAAGCGGGGGGCCATGGTCACGGAGCTGAAAGTCAGCCCCGACATCCTGGAACCCGGGTTTCGCCGGATTCCGCTTTTCTGGAGCATCATCGCGTCCGGTTCCCGCGTTTTCGAGGTTCTCAGGGAACTGGGCGGACCTTCATCTTCTGGAGACCGGATCAGGATCATGTCATTCACCATTTCCCACCGCGGGAGCGACCGATCCGGTTTTCCCGAGACGTCGGTGGAGCTGGGGGCGGAAATCCGCGTTGGAAGCGTCCCGGTCAACCTCGTGGGAAACGGGGATGTATTGCAGTTTCTGGACTCTCTTGAAAGTCGGGCGGGTTTCGTTCCCCCGGTTGCCTCGCCAACGGCTTCTTCGGAAGCCGCGGTCTCGACGGGAAGTGAATGGTTGGCTCGAGTCCGCGTGGAAGAAAACGGAAGTTTCCGGATCTTGGGTTTCGGAAAGACCTTTTCCGGGACCATCCGTGTCGCCGGTGATCTTTCGCGGGCCCCCGGGCTTTCAGAGGTCTTCCTGGGAGAAATCGACGTCCAGAAGTCCGGGCAAAGGAGATGGTACAAATTCGATCTTCTCGGGCATTTCGGTGGGCGGGCAACCCCTTCGTTTCAAGGTGAATCCCCACCGGTGCATTCCGGCCCCCCGGAAGGCAGGGTGATCGAGTTTGTGGGAGAACTGGCGAGACTTCTGGCGACGGACGGAGTCGAACTCCTTTCAACGAGATGCGGAATTCCCGAGACCGTCCATCTCGGGGTGGAGGTCCCCGTCGAACTGTCCCTTTCACTCGGGGTCGAAAAGGCCGGCCTCTTCATCGAAAATTTCCCCGCTCGTTCAACCGATGGCACCCGGGTCCGACTGGAGACAGTTTCATTCTCGCTAGCATCAGATCCCGGGACTGATGGCCGTTTTCCCCTAATCTGCCACCTTTCGTCCAGATTGGTTTTCAGGGCCGGCCCAGGAACCGGGCCGGAGGGAATCAACCCACGGCGAATAATCGATCTACTCAGGGAGGTTTCCCCCTGCTGGTCGGCGGATGGGGCGAAAGTAGATGAGGGGAAGTGCCTGGCAAGGTTTTCGGGCCTCCTTGTCCGCCGGGATCACCGGATCGAAGCTTCCGGGGTTTCCCGGGATGTCGAATCGGTCACGAAGTTGGGCCGCCGTCTCGAAGAGATGGGGATCATTTCGGATTTTGAAGTTTCTGGGAAAGAAGGGATTTCCGGGAAGACGACCCGGGTATTCAGGTTCGTGTTTTCCGCCCGCCTGCGACACGGCAGCCTTCGAGAGTAACCGGTTCCTCGAGTTTTCTGTTATAATGATAGATCAGGAAAACGAATTTGAAAGTCGAAGGGTGGGTTTGAAACGATGAGGCAACTCAGAGGCCGCTTCATTC
>CAYRYU010000001.1:183876-187116 GCA_964428355.1 uncultured bacterium | reverse complement strand
TGAAAGTCGAAGGGTGGGTTTGAAACGATGAGGCAACTCAGAGGCCGCTTCATTCCGAAACTGCTTTTGGTGGTGTTTCTTGCGACTCTTTTCATTCCGTCGGCCACCATCGCCCAGCAGGAACCCGATAAAGGAAGTCTTTTCGCCCGAAAAGCCGAAGTCATCCTGGCCCAGATCGGGGAAAACATAGTCTCCCAAGCCCGGAAATTTCCCGCCCATTTTGCCGGAAATCCACATCTTTCATTGGAAACCGGGGCGATGTTCTACGATCGGAACCTCAAGAGGGTTTTCATAGAGTTCCGTGGCAACCTGAAGTTTTCCGGAAAGCTCCCCTCGAAGTTGACGAGCGAGGACCGCTACCTGACTTCCGACGGAAACCTCGCCTGGGATCTCACCCTCGAGAATTTCAAGACGGATGGTGGGGGGATTTCCTTCTCTTTCAGGGGTGACCTGGTGATCTCCCTGGACAAAATCCTCTACGACCTTTCCAAGACCGTCGTCGAAGTCGGGGGAGGGATCGCCTTCAAGACCGCGGCGGAAAGCTTTCTGAAGTTTGTCACCACCACGGATCTGGGAGTGGTCGCAAAGGCGGTTGTTAAGACCCTTACCGGTTTTTCCAAGGAATCCATGGCTGTTGCCAGTGCCGAGATCATCGACAACGCCCGCAGGGCAGACAAGATGAAGGTCGTCGAAGTGGTCAAGGGAGCCCTTCAAAGCGGAGGGATGGCTTCCTTCCTGGGGTTGACCATCCTCAAGTGCATGACGGGAAGTCTCGCCGCCCTTGGGGGAGCTTCTTTGGGGGCGATTGTGGGTGAGGTGGTGTGCCCGGGGCCGGTGGGGGCCTTCGTCGGTGCGTTCCTCGGAAGCAAGATAACCGGTGCAATCGCAAAGACCGTCGTCTACAAACTCGCGGTCCAGTTTCCGATCGATATCATCCTTTCGAAGATCGCGAAGTTCCAGGCGCTTCTGGATGCCGATCCGAAGAACGAGACTGCCCGGGAAAAGGTCGTATCATACGTCCGTTTCATCATGAAGAAACTCAAGCGGGAGATCGACAACGAGGATTACAAAACCCTGGATCATGTTTTCGACAAGATCGGGAAGTTCGGAGCAATCGACAGGAAATACCTCGTTCCGCTGCTCAAGGATATCCAAGAGCTCCTTCGGTTCAAGCTGATGGAGGAAAAGGACTGGTACGCCGCCAAAAAAATGAATCAGATGAAACTTCTTCTCAAAGATTGGGAGCTGACCCAATACTTTTCTTACTGAACCCAGGCTCCTCACCTTATCACCTTGAC
Organism: uncultured bacterium; assembly: GCA_964428355.1. Taxonomy (GTDB): domain Bacteria; phylum Muiribacteriota; class Ozemobacteria; order Ozemobacterales; family Ozemobacteraceae; genus CAYRYU01. Next base: position 185,818 of record CAYRYU010000001.1, on the reverse strand, counting down.
AGAATTGCAGGCAGATCCGTATAATCTCGTGAGCTCCCCAGGCGGGGGGAAATGCGGTTGACCGGTAGGGGAAAGCCCCATCTCCGGATCGCTTTCCGTGAAGTGGATCGCGTCCCCATGATCCCCAATCGATAAACAGGAGAATACCTTGAGAAGTCCGGTTCATCCAGAAGGTTTTGCGATGAGTTCCATCCTGGTCGTTGGGGCCGTCGTCTTTTCGCGGGTTTCCAGGTTTTTCTTCTGGTTCTTTTCGGTCCTGGCGGGTTTCACCCTTTTCTTCTTCCGGGATCCCGAACGCGAAATTCCCACGGGGGCGGGTGTCGTCGTCAGTCCTGCCGACGGAAGGATCCTGGGAATCGACCGGGTCGAGCATGCCCCTTTCCTCGAGGCTCCCGCGAAAAGGGTGACCATCTTCCTTTCGATCTTCGATGTCCATTTGAACCGCTCCCCAATCGAGGGAAAGGTCACCTATCGGAATTACAATCCGGGGAAGTTCCTTCCCGCCAATGCCCCCAAAGCCTCCGAGGACAACGAACAGAACTCTGTCGGGATCGAGGACAACGGGTACCGGGTCCTGGTCAGACAAATCGCCGGTATCATCGCACGCCGGATCGTCTGTTGGGTCAATCCAGGTGACTCGGTGGGACGCGGGGAGCGCTTCGGCCTGATCAGATTCGGATCCCGGACCGAGCTTTTCCTGCCCGAATCCGCGAAAATCGAAGTGGCCGTGGGCCAGAAGGTAAAAGGTGGAGCAACCATCATCGGGTATCGTTCCTGAAACCCCTGCCGCCACTCCGGCGGAACCTCCCATCCCCTGCGGGCCGGCCGCCGGAGCCCCTCCGGTCAAGAAATCGCCGCTGAGGCATCTCTCGATCCTTCCGAGCGTTTTCACCTCCCTGAATCTTCTGAGCGGTTACCTGTCGATCGTCTTCACCTCCCGGCAGGAATTCCTCGCCGCGGGTTGGATGATAGTCCTTGCCGTAATCTGCGACATCCTGGACGGTCGGATCGCGCGCCTGACATCGGTAACGTCGCGGTTCGGAGCCGAGCTGGATTCCCTTGCAGATCTCGTCAGCTTCGGGGTCGCGCCGGCCTTCCTGGTCTTCACGCGATATCTTGCAGATTATCGCCTGGTGGGGTTGGTGTCCACCTCGATGTTCGTGGTCTGCGGAGCGCTGCGCCTCGCCCGGTTCAATATCACACCCCCCTCTGACCGGGACGTCTTCACCGGTCTCCCGATTCCCGCGGGGGCAGGAATTCTTTGCACCCTGACCATTTTCGAGATCCAATTCTACAACTTCTTCCGGATTCCCGACGCGGCGATCCCGGTCGTCGTGATCATCACCTCCTTTTTGATGGTCAGCACGATCGAGTATCCGGCCCTCAAGAAATCGAAGAAAACCTCGGCCCAGCGGAAGGTCGTCGTTCTTTTCTTCATCGTCGCCCTGATCGCCTTCCCCGCTCCAACGCTGTTCTTCTACTCCTGGGGGTTCGCCATCTATGGGTTGTTCATGTACTTCATGAAAAAAGTGATGGGCCTTTTCCGGCGGCCCAAACCCGTGGAAACCCCGCTTCCTCCAAAAGAGGCCTGATTCCAGTCCCCCAGGAACGGAAAAGGGGCCGCTCCCGCAACTTCTCAGATGGTTTTCTTATCCGTGGATTTCGCAGATTGCCGCAGATTGAAGAAAACGGAGTCTGATGCAAGATGACGGAGGAAACTTGCCACAGAGGCCCCGAGAAACGTAGATCGATAAGGGAAGGGAAAGAGGCCCCCCCAGGTCACCTTTTCGTCTCCGTGTCTCCGTGCCTCGGTGGCTTTTCTCTCAGCAACTTTTCTTCAACGAAAAAAGGGGAGGTTTTCACCTCCCCTTTTCGTTGCCTGCCTGATATCAGGGTTTTGCGGAAACGATTTCGATATCCCCGAGAATCGGGAGGCCTTCCC
>CAYRYU010000001.1:178355-183776 GCA_964428355.1 uncultured bacterium | reverse complement strand
TATCAGGGTTTTGCGGAAACGATTTCGATATCCCCGAGAATCGGGAGGCCTTCCCGGTCTTCGGTTACGGTTCCGCGGATCTGGAGGATTGTTCCCTTCGGGTAAAGCTTGGGAAGACGATCGAGGGTTATTGCACCCGTGGGATCGGCGATGAAATAGATCCGGTTTCCGCGAGGTCCGAAACCTTTCGCGAGCACTCCCAAAATTGCGACCCTCTTCCCTTGCATTCCGATGGGGTCGAAAATGATCTGGGATACGGCCACCATCTGCTCGATTTCCTGGTCGAAGGGGAGTGCTTCGCTGACGGCGATGAAAGGCCGGCCTTCCCGGGAAACCTCGACGCGGCCAAGGACCGTGATCTTCCGGCCGATCGCTTCGGGGTCATCCGGGCGCAACCTTGCGGGAAACCGACCCGTGCAGTAGATCATGTTTCCGGAGGAGCCCTGCGCAACCCAATCGGAACGGGTTACCGGGGGGGCTCCAGCATCGGCCTTCCATCCCTGGAAGGTAGCTCTCACCGAAACCAATTTTCCCTGGAAGCCGGACGGATCCTTCTGGATGTCCTGGATTCCGGTGAAAATAGCTGCGGCGGTTTCCGCTCCCGCGGGGAGCGCGAAGGCTGCGGCGAGGAAAAGAACTAGGACGAGAGGCAGACGGAACGTGCGTTTCATTATTCCACCTTTCCCAAGTGCTGGTATTTTTCCTTGATCTTCTGGGCAAGAGCGACGAGGTCCTCGCAATCACGCCCCTTTTTCCTGATGGCCTGGGGGGAGAAAATCTGGGCACCGAAGAGGAGCCCCTTGTTTTTGTCCAGGAACTTCCCGTCTTCGGCAAGTTCATCCGGGTTGCAGACTCCGGGGATGGCTTCCCCGCTGCTGGTAAAATGCTGGGCGGCTGAGAAGAAGACGAAAAGGTCGTCCAGATACCCGATGTTGGGGACGTCGTCCGGTATCAGATCGTTCTCGTCGAGGAGGTAGAGGAATGTCCCGGCCAGCAGCTCCCGGCGATCAAGGGGGATGTGCGAGAACTTGGCATACCGGACAAACCGGTTGATGTACTTCAAAAGGAGTTCTTCGACGTGGATCTGGAACTTGGACTTCCCTTCCATTGCGGGGCCTCCTCCGGTGAAGGTTTGAGTTTCGCTTCAGATGAGCCGGTGAGGTATTGTAACACGAATCCCGGGAGAAGGGAATTTCATGGGGCTGAGCCGGCCTTGGCGAAGTTGAGCCGCAGCGTTGTCAGCTGGGACTGGATCTCGTTCTCCATCGCCAGGTCTCCCCAGCGGCCCCGCATGTTTTCGGCGATCAGGGAGAAGAGATCGATTGCCTTCCGGGCTTCTTCGAGGTTCTTTTCGATTTTCCCGGTTTCGGGGTGCATGACCAGCCCGAGGTGGATCCAGGCTTTTTGGATCAGGATTCCGGTGAACGCATTGGTTATCTCCCCAACAGTGAGAGAGAGAAGGGAAAGCCCTCGCGGCCCAGCCTCCTCCTGAGCTTCTTTCTGGTCCTGGTTCTGGCCGGGGGCGGGGGTGGGGGCGGGGGAAGCCGAAGGCTCTGTGGGGGCGGGGGAAGGAGCGGTTTTCTCCTCTTTTTCTTCGTTGTCGTCGATCGAGGCCCTGCGATCCGCAACCTTGAACTTGTCGCTCATTGGTCATCTCCTTGCGCCGGGGTGGCAAGGATGAAAGTATCACAATTTTTCATTTCCCTTCAATACACCTTTGACATCCCTGGAAACCATTGCTAGAATTGGCCCTGAGAAAGAAAAGGCGGTATTCCCATGGGTTCACCTACCATCCCTCCTTCATCGGGTCCCATTTTCCGGAAGCCGGCATCTCCGGCTGCTGTTCTGCCCAAGTCCGAAACCGGGAAGCAGGGGCCGGCCCCGGCCCCGGGTCCGACTTCGGTTCCGGTTTCCGCCGCGGAAGCCGAGATCGATATCCTCATCCGATCGCGGTACCCCATCATCTATGTCCTTTCCTTCGAGGAGGACCGGGTCGAATCGCTGCTGACGAACATCGCCCGAAACCAGAACAAGCAGTGCTACAGCTGGTCGGTCACGCGCGGGATGCTCCCCACGGGGACCGATCTCCAATCGAAGACGAAGGTGGTCGAGGCGACCAGGGACCCGATGGAGGCGATGAACTCGGTCCTCGAGAACCTCGAGAACGCTCTTTTCATCTTCAAGGATTTTCATCCCTTTCTCAACGATCCGGCGATAATCAGGCGGTTGAGGGAGTTGTCATCCTTCCTCCGGGACAGTCCCAGGACATTCCTGATCGTTTCCCCCGTTTTGAAGATTCCCTGCGAACTGGAAAAGGAAATCACGGTCGTGGATTTCGGGTATCCGCTGCCCGCCGACCTGAACCGGAAACTTGACGAGATGATTTCGGTCATGAAAGCCGATCCCCGGGTCAAGATCAACCTGGGCCCCGAGGACAGGGAAAGCCTCATCAAAGCGTGCTCCGGGCTTACCCTGCGGGAGGTGGAGAACGTCCTTTCCAAGACCCTGATCTCGAAGCGGAAACTCGACGGGGATGACCTGAGCGCGATCCTTTCGGAAAAGGAGCAGATCATCAGGAAAAGCGGGATTCTCGAGTTCTTCTCGAGCAACGAGGATTTCGGCAACGTCGGAGGGCTGGAGTATCTGAAGGAGTGGCTCAAGAAGAGGGTCGGAGCATATTCGGAAAAGGCCCGGGCGTTCGGCTGCACTCCTCCGAAGGGACTTTTGCTTCTCGGGGTCCAGGGCTGCGGAAAAAGCCTTGTAGCCAAAGCCGTGAGCAGTCTTTGGAAAGTCCCTCTTCTGAGGCTCGATGTGGGGCGCATCTTCTCCAATCTGGTCGGGTCGAGCGAAGAGAATGCCCGGAGGGCGATCAAGACGGCCGAATCGGTCGCCCCCGCCATCCTCTGGATCGACGAGATCGAGAAGGCATTCGGCGGTGTGGTAGGTTCGGTGCAGGGCGACAGCGGAGCCGCGAGCAGGGTTTTCGCTACATTCATCACCTGGATGCAGGAAAAGACCGCTCCGGTTTTCGTCATCGCGACGTCGAACCGGATCAAGGATCTTCCCCCGGAACTGTTTCGGAAAGGTCGCTTCGACGACATCTTCTTCGTCGATCTTCCGGGGATGGTCGAACGGAAGGAGATCTTCACGATCCATATCACGCGCCGGCGGCGGGACCCCGCGCTTTTCGATCTGGAGTTCCTCGCCCGATCCGCGGAGGGATTCTCCGGGGCCGAGATCGAGGAAGCGATCTCCTCCGCGATCTATGAGGCTTTCCACCTTGGAGAGGAACTCTCCACCCCCCACATCGTCAAAGCTCTGGGCGAGACATGCCCGTTATCCAAGACCATGCGGGAGGAGATCGACAAGCTTAGGATCTGGGCCAGGGAGCGCGCCCGTCCGGCCTCCGTGGTCGGTCCCGCCGGGATAGGGAAGATGATCTGATGGGTTCCCTGACAAGCAAGAACTGAGAAGGGGGAAGAGATGTCGGCATTCGTCGTGATGGTTCCAATGTTGATGGGAGGTCCCGCTTTCGTTGCGGCCGCGGCGGTTGCCGGCGCGGCCCTGGGGCTTTCCGCGGTCGGCTCCCTCACCGCCGAGGACGAATCCAAGGTCGATCAGGAAACGAGCGTCGAGGTGGGGGTTCCCAACTCCCACGGGTTGGCTTCCACGGTCGACGAAGGGGATTTCCTTACCCTCGAGGGGAAGGGTTTCCATGTGATGTTCCGAAAGACCGGACGGGGAGAGTGTCTCATGAGGGTCGACGGGAAGGGGAAGTCCAAGGCCGAGCTCGAGGTCCTTGGCAAGGATCTCCTGAACCGGATCGCCCAGCAGTATGCCTATGAGAAGCTTTCCAAGGAGCTGAAGAAGAAAGGTTTCAAGGTCGTCCAGGAGAAGGTCGAACAGGACCGGACGATCCGGCTTACCGTCAAGAAAGGTCCCTGAACGGGTACCGCAGGAAAAGGAATCCCTTCGTGAGTCGCTTCAAATGGCTCGAGTTCGATGATCCGAAAGCCCCGAAACCCGTTGGGGCGGGGGCTCCCAAGCCTCCCGACGAGGACAGGGACGCCCCGGGCGTCGACATGGCCGATCCGCGGCAGGTCCTCCAGATCGCGGACGAGCATTATCGGAAGCTGGATTACGAAAAGGCTCTCAAGTTCTACAGCAAGACCCTGGGCCTCGATCCCAACGTGGAAGCCGCCTGGGCGGGTCAGTTGCGCTGCCTGCTCGATCTGGGAGAGAACCCCGAGGCTCTGACATGGGCTACGAAGGCGCAGAAGCTTTTCCCCAAGAACGCCGACGTTATCAGCGCCCGTGCCCTCGCTCTCGCCCGCGTCGGGAACATCCCTGAAGCGATCGCCTTCTCGGACGGCGCGATGAAGCACGAGAAGGTGGGCTGGTTCTTCTGGGTCGCACGGGGCGAGATTCTGGCCCTTTCGGGATCCTCCAACGCCGAGTTCTGCATGGTGAAGGGCCGCGAATCCGCCCCCAACGACTGGATGGTCCTTTTGAAGGTGGCGGAAGCCTATTCCAGGGTCTCCCAGCCCGAAAAGGCGGTTCCCCTTTTCAAGAAAGTCCTTTCGGTCCAGCCCGATCTGGCGGAAGTCTGGTATGAGCAGGGGAAGATCCAGATGGAACTAGGTTTCACGGGTGAGGCGGCCTTTTCCTTCGAGAAGGCGCAGAAGCTTTCTCCCCACAACCACAAGTACTCCAGGGCCATGAACGAGACCGCCAACATGGGAACCTCGGAGAAGATTTTCGGATGGTTGAAATCCCTGATAAAAGGAGTGTTCAAGGGATGACGAAGAAACAGGAGATCGAGATCAAGATCCTTCCCGACGGCAAGGTCGACCTGCACCTCGAAGGGTTTGGAAAGGCCTGCGATCAATACATCAAGATGATCCAGGAGATTCTCAACGCCCAGGTGAAAGACAAGAAATACACCACGGAGTATTTCACCGCGAACGTAGATGACCAGAACCAGGATCGGGTCAAATCCTGATTCTGGAGAAACAGGGGGAACCCGATGATCCAGGCTCTAACCCTTCCGCAATTGCTCCAGGTATGCCTCGACAAGCATGCTTCCGACCTGCATCTTTCCGTTGGGCTTCCCCCTGCTGCAAGGATCCACGGTGAGATAATCACTCTTCCCTTCGACAACCTGGATCCCGAAACCACCCAGGAGTTGATCTTCTCGATCCTGAACCAGGATCAGATCGCGAAGTTCAACCAGGACTGGGAGCTCGACCTGTCGCTCTCGATCGCGAACCTGGGAAGGTTCAGGGTCAACGTCTTCCGGGAAAAGGGATTCGTCGAGGGTTCTTTCCGGATCGTCGCTCCCCAGATCAAGTCGCTCGAGGAGCTCGGCCTTTCGGAAGCCGCTGTCGAGCTTTCCCGGCGTCCGAACGGTCTTCTTCTCGT
>CAYRYU010000001.1:91846-178255 GCA_964428355.1 uncultured bacterium | reverse complement strand
GACCTGGAAACCATCTCGACGGCAATAACCGCCGCGGAAACGGGCCACCTCGTGATCGCGACACTCCATACGAGCGACGCCCAGCAGACCATCGACCGGATCGTGGACGTGTTTCCTCCCCACCAACAGGAGCAGATCCGGATCCAGCTGGCCAACTCCCTCCAGGGGATCATCTCCCAGCAGCTTCTTCCCACGGTCGAAAAGAAGGGCCGGGTGCTGGCATACGAGCTTCTGGTCGCCACACCGGCCGTCAGGCGGCTCATCAGGGAGAACAAGATCACGCAGCTGGATACCTTCATCCAGACCGGAAGCGAGTTCGGGATGCAGAGCATGGACCGGTGCCTAAAGGCCCTGTACCAACAGGGTATGATCGCCTACGACGTTGCCCTCTCGAAGGCGAAGAACCCCGCCGCATTCAAGGAACTCTGATGAACCGACCTACCTTCCCCCTCCAGGATCAGCTGAAGGGTTTTTCGCGGGCGCTCTTCTCGACCTGGCTCTACCACCGCCGGTTCAACATCCTTTTCGACGCCGGGGAGGGAGTCGCCACCAACCTTCTGAACAGGGTTTTCGGGATCCGCAAGGTTTTCCTGTCCCATGGTCACGCTGACCACATCGCCGGGCTAGTGAACCTCATCAACATTCGGAACCTCGGGGCGGGCGACCAGACGGCTCCGCTCGTGATCCATTATCCCAGGAACAACACCCTTCTCGACATAATGAAGAATTACCTCGCCCAGACGCAGAGTGAGCTTTCCTTCGACCTGATCTGGAAGCCGATCGAGGCGGGGGAACGGATCGAGATCGACGACAAGCGGGGGAAGATTTTCCTTCGCACCTTCCGGACGCAGCATTCCCACAAGCAACTCAGCCTGGGGTTCAACATCATCGAGATGCGCCGAAGGCTGAAACCGGAGTTCGTGGGATTGTCGCAGGCTGAGATCAATTCCGCCATCTGGAAGGTCGGAAAGGAACAGGTCGCGGAGCTTTTCGAACAGACGATCTTCACCTACGGGGGCGATTCCAGGCCCATCTCCCCCGATTCGGTCCGCGGGAGTCATTTTCTCTGCCACGAGTGCACCTACATGAAGACCGAGGACGACGAGCGGAACTTCCAACAACATTCCGTTCTCGACGAGGTCCTCGACACCGTGATAGCCGCGGAGGCCAAGGCAGCGCTGCTTTTCCATGTTTCGCTGCGCTATACCTCGGAGGAGGTGCGGAACGCGGTCCTCCAGGCCTGTCGCAGGAAGGGCTGCGAGGCACGTGTTCTGGTGCTTTTCGGAGACAGGTTTCTCGACCCCCTCGGTTCGGGATTCCGGAGCCGCGCCGACCGGGATTCGCAGGAAGAGCCGGAAGGCGGGACGGAGGTTGGCGAACCCTACGAGGAGGCGAATCAATGACCCAACCCCACAGGATCCTCGTGATCGACGATGAGCACAGCGTTCGCTGGGCATTCGAGAAAGCCCTTCAGAAGGCGGGGTATCAGGTGGGCCTCGCCGAAACGGGGACCAAGGGTCTCGCGATGTTCCAGGAGTTGAACCCGCACCTGACGATCCTGGATATCCGGATGCCGGAGATGGATGGGTTGCAGGTTCTCAAAGGGATCAAGGAACTGAAGCCCGATGCCCAGGTCATCGTCATGACCGCCTACACCGACATGGAAACCACCGTCACCGCGATGAAGCTGGGTGCCTATGAGTTCCTCAGCAAGCCCTTCAACATCGACGAATGCATGCTCCTCATCTCAAAAAGCCTCAAAACGCAGGACGGAGCGGTGGAATCGGTTTCCGATCCGCAGATTTCGAACACCGGGGGCCTGAAGGGAAACAGCCCCGCGATGCAGGAAGTGTACAAGCTGATCGGCAAAGTTTCCGCCGAGGACGTAACGGTCCTGGTTACCGGTGAGTCCGGTTCAGGCAAGGAGCTCGTCGCGAAAGCCATCCACGAGAACTCCAACCGCTCCTCGAAACCGTTCTGGCCGATAAACTGTACCGCGATTTCCGAAAGCCTTATGGAATCGGAGTTGTTCGGTTACGAGAAGGGGGCTTTCACCGGCGCGGCACAGTCCAAGTCGGGCGTTTTCGAACTCGCCCAGGGTGGAACCCTGTTCCTGGACGAGATCGGGGATATGAGCCTCGAGATGCAGGCCAACCTTCTGCGGGTTCTCGAGGAAAGGGAGATCGTCCGGGTCGGGGGAAACAAGCGTATTAAAGTCAACGTCCGGATCATTGCCGCCACGAACAAGGATCTCCGCAAGGCGATCCAGGAAGGGAGGTTCAGGGAAGATCTCTTCCACCGGATCAAGGTCATCGAGATCATCCTTCCCCCCCTTCGAACCCGCGTTGAGGATATTCCTCTCCTGGCCCACTTTTTCATGTCACAGATGGCATCGCAGCGGAAAGGCAGCCCGAAGACCCTCTCGGAGGAGAGCATCGCCATGCTCTGCGCCTATCGCTGGCCGGGAAATGTCCGGGAGCTGAGGAACGTCATCGAACAATCCTACACCCTTGGCCGGGATCAGACCATCCTTCCCGAGCACCTCCCCGCGGAAGTCCGGGAACCGCCGAAATCCGTTCCGGTTCCGATCGTGACTCCGAGCTCGTCTCCGGGGGCTCTCGGGGTTCCCCCTTCCCAAGTCCAGGAACCGCACGCCCCCCAGCCCCCCGCAAAACCCGGAACGATGATAGGGACCCCCATCTCTGCGGGGGATCCCCAAGAGGGACAGATCAAGTCCTACGTCTCGAGTTGCCTCAAGGAAAGCATCTCGGGGTTTGCCCACGACCGGGTCCTGTCGGCGGTGGAACGCGAGCTGCTGGTGCAGTCGCTTGCCATGTTCAAAGGTAACCAGGTCCAGACCGCCAGTTACCTCGGGATAACCCGGAACACTCTTCGGGCCAAGATCGAGAAGTACGGTCTCTGACCCGTCGGCTACCTTGATTTGCCTTCTTTGGCGAGAAGGGCGATCAGCGCTTTCGCGAAATCCCCGGCGGCGGCGGGACCGTTCGCGGTGACGACCTGGCCGTCGGAAACGCAGGGTTCCCCGACGAAGGAGGCTTCACCCTTCGTGAGTTCACCGACCGTCGCATCGTCCTTCCACACGGTCGCGGTTTTCCCCTTCAGGATCCCGGCCCTTGCCAGCACGACCGGAGAAAGGCAGATCGCCCCCACTGGTTTTCCCGAGCCGAAAACTTCCTGGATGAGCTTTCTTAGAGGAGAGGAGTCCCAGAGGTGGGCTTTCGAGCCGGTTCCGCCGATCACGGCGATTCCCAGGAGATTGTCCGGGGAAAGGCTCGCGATTTCAGTCTCGGCCTCTGCGGTTCCCCCCAACATTCCGGCGCAGGGTCCCTTGCGGGTGCTTGCGACGAGGGTCGAAATCCCGGCCTTTTTCAACGCTTCGAGGGGAACGAACAGTTCCTCGTCCCGGAAATTCTCCGGAGCGATTACAAGCGCGAAGTGTCGCGCCGATGAGGAAACGGGGGGAGGCTCTTGGGGAAAGGCGCGTTGGGGGCCGGTAAGAGCAAGGGTGAGAGCCAAGGCCAGAAAGAGGGGGATGAAACGAGGTCTGATTTTTCCCATGAAGATCTCCTTGTCGCTCGTCTTTCTTTCCCGGGAGTCAACCCTCAGCCATGAACGAGACGTCCCGGATTGGTTCCGGAGCTTTTCCGGGGCTTTCCGGAGGGGGGAAATCTCAGGTGGATTTCTCCCGAAGGAAATTCATGAAGCTGTCCAGAATGTTGTGGGCGGAAAGATACTCCCAGAGATCATGCTCGTCGGGATCGTTCTTCACTATTCCCCGTTTTTCTTGGTCGAATTTCAGGAACGGGAACAGGGAAAGGGATTTTCCCGAGTTGCCGTTTATCAGCACCGGGGAATTGAGGGGAATCTCGAAGTTGACAAGGAGTCTTGGATCGACCGGTTTAGGGCTTGGGGCCATGTGGTCAAGGACCCTCATGGTCTGGGAGTCCGTTGACTTCACGACGAGACGGTTCTTCAACAACGGGCCCAAGGTCTGGAAGAGGTTCCCCATTTCAAGAAGAATGGGGTTGAGAAGGTTGGCATGGCCATCCGGGGCCTCCTCCAGGGTCCGAAGTTTTGTCTGTAGGGAGCCGATGTGATCGAGGAAGTGATCATTGAAATCGTTTTGGAGGCGTGAACCCAGGACCAGGGGAAAAAAATCGACCGGGTCATCGGGGTCGGGAAGGGCCGGCGAAAGCACGCGGAGGAAGTTTGCGAGGTCCACCTTGCCGATACCCTGTTGGATGGTCCTGAAACAAGTCCTGTCCATGAAAGGATTTCGTGAGCCTAGCGAGAAATAGGAGCAGATGAAAGCCCGTCCGAGAAGTTCGTGCACCCTCCGGAAAACTTCCCGCAGGACGTTGATCACGGAAGCGGGGCCTTCCGAAGGGAGAGGCTCGCGAAGAGGGTGGCAGAGGAAATCAGGGAAACCTTCCGCGAACTGGAATTCCTTCGTCTCGGCTTGGACCGAGCCGGAAACAGTTTCGGGGGTTTCCGCCCGGGGAGCTTTCCCGGAGGCTTTTTCCAGGAGCTGCGATGCCTGGAAGTTCCCCTTCTGGGCCAGGATGAAAACCGCCCGCTTGCAGAAGGCCTTCGTTTCGGGATCGGGATGCTCGATGTTCTTCTCGAGGATCGGGAGAAGATCGGGGGCCAGGAATGATGGAAGAAGCTTTCCCGCAAGGTGACGGGTGGGAGCCTCTTCGGCGGAAAGCATGAATTCGAGGGTTTCGAGAAGGTTGGCCCGGCTGACATTGCTTATCAGGTGATACGCCCGCATTTTGATCTGTTGCGAGGGATCCAGAAGGGATTTGAGGACGTTGGGATAAAGGCACCCGAAGATGATGTTCAGGAAACCCTCCAGCACGTTCTGGCGAACCTTCTCGTTCGGGTTTTCTGCCAGGTGGAAGAGGGAGGGAAGCGTTTGGGGGGTGGGGTTCCGGCGAAGGATATCCGAGACGAGAACCAGGGCTTCCGGGTCGGTCTCCTTTGTACAATTCGTTGCAACGAGCTGGGCGATCCGGGAGGAACGTTTGTCGATCAACCCCCGAAGGGCAAGAAGCCGGCTCTCCAGATCGTTGCACTGGAGGAGCTCGAGTAGCCGTTCGGTCGGGACGCTTCCCGCGAGGTTCTTGAACTCCTGCAGCTTCTTGAGCACCTTGAAACCAAGAGCCTGGAGGTCGGGCTCCGTTTCCCGGCCAAGGTACTCTTCGAGAATAGGTGCCGCCTCGACGCGGGCTTCGTTAAAGATAATCGCCAGCGCGCGTTTTCGGATCGCGTTGTTGGGCTGGGAAAGAGCCTGCTGGAGTTTTTCCAGAGGTACTGCCGCGGGCTTTTCCATGTTTTCCATTCTACCTGGAACGACTTTTCCAGTAAAGTCCGTTTTGGCCCCGATCTATCCGCCGCACCCGGCGGCTTTCCCTGCGTGCGCAAAGAATCGATCACAGGGTTGAAGGACCGCGGTTTCCGGTTCTTTTCGCCTCGTACCGCAATTTTTGGAGGCACCCCTGATTTGACGGAGACATCATCATGTGCTAAGATTCACACCTCATCGCCGATTTAAAGTCACGGGGGATTCCAGATGCCGATCTATGAATTTTTTTGTGGTGATTGCAAGAAGCCCTTTGAGGTTCTTTGTTCCATCAGGACCGACCTGAAAACCATAGTCTGCGCAAACTGTTCCGGAAAAAACGTTGCGAAGAAGGTTTCGTCCTTCTCCACGATTGGCGGAGGCGGGGACAAGGAGACGGGCTCCGCACCGCACTCGCATTCCCATTCCTCCTCCTGCGGAAGTTGTTCCACCCATTCCTGTGGAAGTTGTCATCATTGAAACGGAAACTCATCCCCCCCGGTCCTCTTCGCGAGGGGAAATCTAGAGCGAAAGGAAGTCAGTAATGAAACCGATCAAAACCATCATCATGGGAGCTGCCGGACGGGATTTCCACAATTTCAACCTGGTCTACCGGGACAACCCGGCGTACGAGGTAGTGGCATTCACCGCAACCCAGATTCCCGACATCGAGGGCCGGAAGTATCCCGCCAAGCTCGCGGGTAAACTCTATCCGAAGGGCATTCCCATCGTTGCCGAAAGTGAGCTGCTCGACCTTGTGAAGAAGAGCCAGATCGACGAGGTAGTCTTTTCCTACAGCGATGTACAGCATGAATACATCATGCATCATTGTAGTCGCGTCACCGCCGCGGGAGCGTCGTTCAAACTTCTCGGATACGATCAGACGGCTATCAAAGCCAAGGTTCCAGTCGTTTCGGTTTGCGCGGTCCGGACCGGTTCCGGGAAATCCCAGACCACCCGTCGGGTCGTCAGGCTCTTGAAAGCCGCTGGCCTCAAGGTGGTTTCAATCCGTCACCCGATGCCCTACGGAGACCTCGAGAAGCAGACCTGCCAGAGGTTTGCGGCCTACAAGGACCTTGACCTCCACAAGTGTACGATCGAGGAGCGCGAGGAGTACGAACCCCACATCGACATGGGCGCGGTCATCTACTCCGGAGTGGATTATCAAAAGATCGTTTCCCAGGCCGAAAAGGAAGCCGACGTCATCGTCTGGGACGGTGGAAACAACGATCTCCCCTTCCTCAAATCCGACCTCCAGATCGTGGTGGCCGATCCTCACCGCCCCAACCACGAGTGCACCTACTATCCCGGCGAAGCGAACATCTACGCCGCTGACGTTATCGTCATCAACAAAATCGACTCCTGTTATCCCGACGATCTGCAGACCGTCCGCGAAAACATCATGAGGATGAACCCGACTGCGGTTCTCATCCATGCCGCCAGCCCGATCTACGTGAAGGACGGCGAAAAGATCCGCGGAAAGCACGTCGTGGTGGTCGAAGATGGCCCGACGCTTACTCACGGGGAAATGACCTACGGAGCGGGAGTGGTGGCCGCCCAGAGATACGGCGCGGCCGAGATCATCGATCCCAAGGAGCATTTCGTGGGCACGATCCTTGGGGCGCTGAAGAAGTATCCCGACATCGGACCGGTCATTCCCGCTCTCGGTTACGGCGCGAAACAGGTGGCCGACCTCGAGAAGACCATCAACGCATGCAAGTGCGACATGATCATCTCCGCGACTCCGATCGATCTCACCCGCCTCCTGAAGGTGAAGAAGCCGATGCTCCGTGTGAATTACGAGCTCCAGGAGATCGGTGACCCCAGCCTCGATGATGTCCTGAAGAAGTTCACCGCCTCCCAATTCAAGAAGACCCGGAAGTAAGCACCTGGGAAAATCAGTTCAGCCCCCCCCTTCCGGTCGGAATGGGGGGGCTGTTCGTGTAGTAGGAGCCTTTGTGAGAGAGTTTGGTCCGGGGATCGAAAGAGCAGTTCCAGTCAGTATGGGCCCCCACAGGTGTGCCCGGATACTGTTGCTGGTTCTTTTGGCGGTCGCCCTTTCCATCGGGAGTTCCGGGCCAGCCCTGGGAAGGGCTGGTGGCGGAGAGGATTACGGAGGCGGAGACGGCGGGGGAAGCTACGGTGGGGGTGACAGCGGCTGGGGAAGCAGCGGAGATAGTGATCACGACAGTGGGGATGGCGGAGAGGCTCTGTTAGAACTCGTCGTTTTCCTGGTCAAGGTAACCGTAAAATATCCCCATGTCTGCGTACCCCTTTGGGTCTTGGTAGGATTTCTCGTTTACAAGACTTCCGACAAGATCCAGGATTCGCGGATGACATCTTCCATACGGCATGGATTGAAAGCCCAGAAGGAACTGTCGAGAGCAGCGGCGGAGGATTCCCTGAAGAAGCGGGATCCCGCCTGGAGCTCCTCCGCTTTTCTGACCAGGGTCAGAAGCGCTTTTCCGCGTATCCAGGGGGCGTGGTCCGCACAGGATCTTTCCAATGTCCAGGCTTTCATCTCCGACGGTGTGTTCGAGCGGTTCTCGCTTCAGGTCCAGGAACAGAAGGATTCTGGGGTGCGGGACCACATCCAGGATCTCGAGGTTCGGGAGGCCCGCATTGCGCAGATCCAGAGTGATCGGCATTTCGACATCGTCCACGTTTATTTCAGGGCTTCTGCCGTCGATTACCTGGTCGATTTGAAAACCGGGGCCTGGAAGCAGGGACCCAAGACACCGACCGAGTTCGAGGAATACTGGTCTTTTTTGCGGCGTCCGGGGGCCAAGAGCATAGCCAAGCCCGGGCTGATGGAGGGTTTCTGTCCCAACTGCGGGGCACCGATCAGTCTTTCGCGGAGTGCCGTGTGCGAGGCCTGCCAGTCCTTCCTTCGGTCCGGGGAGCATGATTGGGTGCTAGCCGAAATCACACAAGCCCGTGAATGGGAGCCCCGGGAAGCCGTCAACATCCCCGGATTGCAGGGATTCCTCGCGAAGGATCCGGGTTTCAACTTGCAACACATCGAGGATCGTGCCTCCGTGGTGTTCTGGCGGCTGGTACTCTCCGAACGACGTGGAAACGACCTTCCCATCCGAAAGTATGCATTGGAGACCTTTCTGGAGATCTTTGCCCTCCGGATCAGGCCTCCCGAAAGCGGGCAGCGACAGGTCTTTTCGGGATGCGCAGTGGGTTCCGTCGAGGTGAAAGCCATCGAGCCGGGAGAGCCGTTCGACCGGTTGTTCGTCGAAATCCGTTGGAGCGGAAGGCCCACCAGCGTGGCCACGGATGGAACCCTCGGAACACCTTTGGGAAAGCCGCAGATCATGAGGGACATCTTCCGGTTCGTTCGAAGGTCGGGAACGGTCTCGGAAACCAGGCATTCGCTCGACAGTTCCCATTGCCCCAACTGCGGGGCGCCCGAGAAGACCCCCGGAGCATTCACTTGCGAGTATTGCGAAACCGTTCTCAACGACGGGTCGCGGGATTGGGTAGTTGAAGCGATTTTCCCCGCGATTACTGACGAGTTTTTGGCCACTCTCCGGAGATTGCGCGAAAAGGAAACGAGTTTCTTTCCCGGTCTCGCCACGGGCGCAACGGGAGGCCCCAGTTCTGCCCCCCCGAGCGGGACTCACGCAGCATCGGGGACGGTCATTCCTTTGGCAACCTTCTCCGGAGGAAAATCCGCGATCCGCTGGCTGACTGCACTGATGCTTGCCGATGGGACGATCGAGGAGCGGGAGCTGGCCCTGATCCGGTCGATGGCGCAAAAGTGCGGAGTTCACCCTGACGCTATCGACGGTCTGGTGCAAGAGGTTTCCACACTGGGACCCAAGGCTGTGGGAATACTCGAAACTCCAGGGGGGCTTCCAGAGGGGCGTCAACTCCTTCGGACCCTCGCCGAACTTGCGCTCGCGGACGGCAGGATCGAGGAGTCCGAGATGACCCTGATGCTCGATCTGGGAAAACGACTGGGACTTTCCCCGGCAGACGTGCAGATGATTGTCGGAAAAGAACGTTCGAGGCTTTTCACCGAAGCCAGGCAGGCTTCCAAGAAGGCCCGGAACCTTCCGCCCGGGAATTCCTGATGGGGCGTGTTCCGGGCGACGGGGTCAGCCCGACTTGAGGGGTTTTCCGCAGGTTGTGCAGTAATACTCGCGTGGGTTGTTGACCCCTCCGCAGAACTTGCAATTGACCCCGTTGGAGATGGTCGGAGAAGGCTTTTCCCCCAAAGCGGGCCCGGGAGAAGCATTCTGAGGGGGGGCGGCCCCCGGGTCGGCGTCGCCGAGGCTGGGAAGCTCGAAACCCGGAATTGGCGCCGATTGTGGGAGAGTCACGGGGGCGGGAGGCGGGGGCTCGAAGGAGGCGGATCCCGGGAGATGGGTTTTGAGGGTTCTCCGGGGTTCGGGCTTCGCTTCAGAAAAGGAAGGGGGTGTGTAGGTCGCTTCCTGGGTGAAGAACTCGTTTCCGGGGAACTTCTCCCGCCCTTTTTCGAGGAATCTGGCCGCTTCCTCCTTCTTGCCCGAAACATTCAAACATTGGATGAGACCATGGATGTATTCGGGTTTGTCGGGGTTGAGTTTCATGGCCTTTTCGAAAGTCTTCAACGAAGATGTCTGGAAATTAGATTTCTTGTGGGCATGGTCCGCAAGGTAGAACAGGGTGTCCTTGTCGTCCGGTGAAAGAAGAGTCTGTTTCTGGAAGATTTCCATGGCCAGTTTGTGATCGGCAAGCTGGGTGCGGAAATGGGTTGCCAGATAAGTCAGAAGGTCTTTCCGGGATTCATCCATCTTGAAAACGTTGTGGATCCGCTCAATCGCTTCCGGGCTGTTTTCCTTCATCTGGAACGAGGCTTCCCCGAGAATCCGTTGCGCGGAGGCGTTCCTCGGCTCCTTTGCGACGATTTCAAGGGCCATCTGGATGGCATCCTGAAAGCGCCCTTTCCGCAGGTAGGCTTCGGCGAGGGCATGAGTCAGCTGGCGTCGGTTCCCGTCGAAATGGATATCGGCCAAACGTTCTTCGAGCAGGGGAATAACCTGGTCATAGTTTCCGGACGCCAGTGCCCGGTCGATCTTGGCGGTTACCGCCTTCTTCTTGAGCTTGGTTACCACTGACCTGATCAGGGATATCGACCAGATGGCAAGAAAAAAACCAACCACGTAGATACCGTATTTGTATTTATGAAACTGCATGGTCCGCAGCATTCCGGGGAGTTCCGGTCGGATGTTGGGGTTTTTCTGGTTGACCCGGGTGAGGTGCTCGCGGGCAATGCCGTAATCGCCCTTTTGGAAGGCGGCCATGCCCTTGAGGTATATGGTCAGGTCATCTTCGGCCTTTTCCTTGGGAACCTGGCCGAGAAAACTATCGGCTTCATCGGTCTTTCCAAGCTTGAGGCAGGTTTCGATCATCTTGGGGAGGGTCTGCTCTTTCGAATTCAAGGGGTCGTTGCAAAGGGTTTTCAGGGTTTCGTATGCCTGGTCGAAATCACCGTCAGTGAAAGCCTTGAAAGCTTTTTCCTTTTCTTCGTTGAAACGGCCGAGCCTTTGCTCCTCTTCTTCGGCGGTTTGCTTGATTCGTTGGACCGTTTCCTTCAACTCGGCATTTTCCGGGTCATGCGTCAGAGCTTCCTGGTAGCTGATAAGCGCCGCATTGAAAGCCCGCTTCTTCTCGTTGTCCCTGGCGGCTTTCAGGATGGCTTCGAGCTTTTCCCTCTTCTTGACCAATTCCTGCCTCTTGGCATACTCGGCAGCTTTGATCTTGTTTTCCTTCTCAGTTGCCACTTCGAGTTTCTCGGTGACCGAAGCGAACCAGTCCCGCAGGGCCATGTCCTCTTCATCGATTCCGATGGCCAACTGGAGTTGATCGAGGGCTTTCTGGAAATCACCCTTCTTTTCGGCCTCTCGGGCAGTTTTTACGTATCCCGAAATCGATAGCTTTTTCTCGGTCTGGGCAATCAGGTCAACGATTTCCTGGTTTCCCGAGTCTGCCGATTGGGCGGACTTGAGCTTATCCAAGGCTTCCTCATAGTTGCCCGCGTCGAACAATTTCCGGCCCTGCTCGAGAAGGTCGCCTGAGGACTGAGTCGATTTCTCTGCGAGTTCGGTCTTGAGACGGTCGAGTTCCGCATTTTGTTGATGGATCATTCCGGCCAAGCTTGCGTATTCCTTGGCGCGGTTGAAATCCTTCTGCTCCTTGAAGGCTTTGGAAATAAGGATCAAGGCCGACTGTAGCTCCACGTTTTCGCCCAGCTCGAGGGCTTCCCGGTTGGATTTCTTCACCAGATCTGCGGAGGCGGTGATATCCCTCCAACGTTTTTCATTGGTGAAGTTCTCGAAAAGGACCAACCAATTGTGGGGATGTGAGGGCAACGCATTGCAGCCCTTCTGGAGGAAAGAGATCATCGCCGGCCGGTTTCCCGCGGTCTTCTGGTCGGCGGCAAACTTCAGGTAGAGCTTGGCAAGAAGGGTGCGGCACTCTGAAAGCTCGGAATCGAATTTCAGGGCGGTTTCAAGGCTCGAGGCGGCTTTCTCCAGCTGGTTCAGCTTTCCAAGGCAGTATCCGAGCTGGAAATGGGCTTCAGCAAGCGTCGGGTCCATGGCGAGGGACTTTTCGAGCTGTTCCCGGGCTTTTTCCCATTGGGTGAGGCTGATGTAGTCCTTGCCTTTCTTCAAATACTCTTCTGCGCCTGCTCCCAGGATAGGATTGGAGAAGGCCAGGGAAAGAAATGCAACAATGATGGCCGTCCGGAACCCGAGAAAAGCCGGGACGACATTTCGACGCTGGAGGATCATTTTCTCCTTCCTTCTAGCATGAATCTTTGCCGATGGTCAACCCGTCTGGAAAGCCCAGATCCCTCGATGGATTTCCGGATTGCTTCAGCGCGTGCGCTCCTCGAAATGAGTCAGGCCTCACATTCAAAATCAGGGAATCTTGGTTTCTCAGGAATGTAGGCAATCTGGCATGGGGAAGTAATTTGTTTGACTTGGGGGGGGGGGTCGGGTATAATTGGCCGTCTAAATTGGCCTACATTTCCCAAGGGGAGTCATTAGCTGCATGAAAAGCCAGTTCTCGTATCAGATTTTCTTCACAGTGGTAGTCCTGTTGCTGACCTTCCTCTACACTTTCCCTTCTACGCCCTTGTGGGAAAAGTGTTTTGGAGCGCTCACCTATGATGAGCAGGTCGCCGTCCCCTTCCGCCTCCTGGAGATGAAGGCCTCCATCCAGCAGGAAGTGACTCCCGAACAGGGGGTTGCCCCCCCTGCCTCCGCATCAACTCCGGTGCCCACTTCAGGAGCCAAGGAGTCTTTCATCGTCCTTGCCGTCGACAATGCAGCCCCGGTTTTTGCCCGGCAAAATGCGCTGCGGCCGGAGGATGTACTCAACAGCGTTGCCGAAACCATCCGGAGGAAGTTCCTTGATATCGGCCTCCAGGCGGCGGTGGTCAACCCCGATTATTCGAAGGGTGTGGCCAACATCCGAATCCAGGAAAAGTCTCTGGATGAACTGAAGACCCTCCTTCCGGACTTGAACCTCTACGCCGCCCTACCTCTCGAATTGGCGAGGATCTTCCCCCAGTCCAGAATCACGATGGGCCTCGACCTTCGGGGTGGAATAGATCTGGTATACCAGGTCGACACGCAATCCATCGACAAGGAAGATTCCGTTACCGATGCGGTGCAGCGGTCTGTCGAGATCATCCGAAACCGCGTCGACATTTTCGGTATAGCCGAACCCAGCATCAAAGCCCAGGAAGGGAACCGCATCCGGATCCAGCTCCCCGGTGTCAAAGATCCAGAGCGGGTTAAGAGCCTAATCCAGTCCACCGCAATGCTGAAGTTCCACCTGGTGAAAGACCAGGCCCTCACCGCCACCCAGCTCGAACCGGTGGATCAGGCGACCGAGATCGTCCTTTTCGAACCCGCATCCAAGAAGCAGGCCGGGAAATGGTACAAACTCGTGAAAACCCCTGAGGTGACGGGGCGTGACCTCAAGTATGCCAAGGTCGGTTTCGACGACATGGGAGTTCCCATCGTCCATCTCGAGTTCAACCCCGCCGGCGCGAACAAGTTCGCGAATACCACCGGGAATCACGTTCAGGAGCAGCTCGCCATCGTCCTCGACAACAAGGTCCACAGCGCTCCCGTCATCCAGCAGCGGATCACCGGTGGAATGGCCCAGATCACTGGGCATTTCACCCTCGAAGAGGCGCAAAACCTTTCGATTGTCCTTCGCGCGGGCGCCCTTCCGGCCAACCTGATCCTGCTCGAGAGCCGAGTCGTCGGCCCCACCCTCGGAGCCGAATCGGTCAAGGCCGGGGTGAATGCCGGTATCCTGGGGATCGCGCTCGTTCTGGTTTTCATGGTTGTATATTACAAGGTCGCCGGATTCCTCGCGGATATCGCGGTGGTGTTCAACACCTTCATCGTTTTCGGTGCGTTGGTGGCTTTCGGCGGAACCCTTACCCTTCCTGGAATCGCAGGTCTGATTCTCTCGGTAGGTATGGCAGTCGATGCGAATGTCATCATCTTCGAGCGTATCCGCGAGGAACTGAGGGCCGGGAAGACAACGCGGGCGGCAATCGAGTCAGGGTTCGACCGGGCCCTGGCCTGCATCATCGACTCCAACGTCACCACGATCCTCACCGTACTGATCCTCTACATCTTCGGATCAGGACCAATACGTGGATTCGCGACGACCCTGGGTTTCGGCCTTGTGGCCAACATCTTCACCGCCATTGTCGGCGTGAAGATGGCGATGGACATGCTCTGGGGCCGGCCGAAGGCCGCTTCAATGAGCATCTGAGGCGAAAGAAGGAACGCTATGAAATTCGATTTCATGGGATATAGGAAACAGTATGGTCTCGCATCCGCGATCCTCTGCCTGGTCGCCCTCGGGATCTGTTTTACCCACGGGCTCAACTACGGCATCGATTTCAAGGGTGGCAACATCATCCATGTCCGGTTCAACGGTGAGACAAGCGAAACCGCCATCCGGGAAGTCTTCGGCAGTATCAAGGATCTCTACTTCACTCCCGAACAACTCATCATCCAGAACGTCGCCGGGGGCCAGAACAAGGAGTTCGTGATCCAGTATCCCGCCCCCCTGCGGGATACCGCCGAGAATGCCCAGATGCACGTCACCATCCAGAAAACCCTTAAAGAGAAGATCCCCTTCATCGATGATGCGCTCGAAACAGCCAACGTGGGCCCCACAGTCGGGGACGACATGAAAAGGCAGGGAATCTGGGCTGCGATCCTTTCGGTCGTCGGAATCCTCCTCTATCTCGCCTGGCGGTTCGAGATCCAGTCCGCCACGGGCGCGGTCGTCGCGCTGATTCACGATCTTTGCCTGACCCTCGGGTTCATTTCCATTACCGGGATCGAATTCGACGTAACGGTTCTGGCTGCGATCCTGACGATGCTAGGTTACTCGGTCAACGACTCGATCGTCGTCCTGGACCGCATACGTGAAAACCGACGGATCATGCGTGATGTTGGGTTCTCGGCGTTGATCAACGATTCCGTAAACTCCACCCTGGGTCGCACGATCAACACATCCTTGACGACCCTGTTCACCCTCGTTGCCCTCCTTCTGAAGGGCGGCTCTTCCATCCATGGCTTTTCCGCGACCCTGACCTTCGGGATCGCCGTGGGAACCTATTCCTCGATCTTCATCTCCGCGGTCATCCTGCTCGAAATGACCGGGGACAAGCTCGAACGAAAGCGGAGATAGTTTCCCGGGTTTGACGAAGAGCGCTCGAAAGGGCGCTCTTTTCCATTTATCGGAGGTTCAGATGAAAGCGGTTGTACAGCGCGTGTCGGAATCCGTCCTTTCGGTAGGGGGGAAGCCTGTCTCCTCGATCGGGGAAGGTCTGGTCTGCTATCTCGGTGTGGGCGCGGGGGATTTACCGGCCGACCTCGAATGGCTTGCGAAAAAGGTCGCCAGGCTTCGCATCTTTCCGGACGACCAGGGAAAGATGAATCGCTCGGTTGCGGATCTCGGTTTTGAGATCCTGGTGGTCCCGCAGTTCACGCTTTTCGGGGACATCCGGAACGGTTATCGTCCCAGCTTTTCCGGTGCGGAGGAACCCGGCCGGGCGAATCTCCTGTACGGGCAGTTCATGGAAAAGCTGATGGAGTTTGGAGTCGTCAGGGTTGAGGGCGGTGTTTTCGGGGCGGACATGACGATCGAGCAGACCAACCGCGGGCCGGTCACGATCATCCTGGATTCGAAAAGCTGAACCTTCCCGATCAGAATTCCTGGAAAAGCTTTCGTTTCAGGAACTGGAGGTAGCTGATCCTCTTTTTGAGCGAGCCCGCCGGAGTTTTCCCGGTGGATCGCTGCTCGAAACGGCGCAAAACCCCCTCGAAGACCTTTTTCTCGAGAAGGATCTTGTAGATCGGGGTGACATCGAAGGTTTCAGCGAGTTCTCTCAGGATGTCCCTGTCGAAGGTTTCGAGCCCTTTCTGAAGGCGAACCATCTCGAAGAAGTCGATGTCCCTCGAATTTGTCGAGGTCCGGGCGGTCTTTGGCCTGAAGGTGAGAAAAAACCATATCAGGATCAGGACTCCGGGAAGGAGGAGAAGGATGAAGGCGGTGTCCTCGTAGGCAGGGGGGGTGAAATACTCTGAGAGGACTTTTGCGAACCGCGAGTAAGCGGCATCCGGATCGCTCATAGAACTTCGTGGCTGACTTTGGCAACGAACTGCCTGATTTCGAGAGAGGGGTCTTTCCTGAGTGCCGGAATCAACGGCTTGACCGAATCGGGTTTGATCTTCGCGGCGGCTTTGAGAGCATTCAGACGGACGAGGGGATCCAGGTCGCGCGTGAATTGGAGAATGAGCGTGATATTGCCCTCCCCCTTGATCTCACCCAGGACCCAGAGCGCGCTGGCACGCATGAGGGAATCCCGGTTGGCGAGCATCTTGGACAGGACCGGAAGAATGTTGACCTTTCCGATCTGCCAGAGTGCAAGGGCGGCGTTTGCGCGGACCCTGTTGTTCGCATCTTCCAAAAAAGGGAGAAGGATCTGGACCGCCCGCGAATCCCCCACGCTGGAAATCGCCTCGATGGTGTTTGCCCTGACCCGCTCGTCGGGGTCGTTCAAAAACTCGATCAGGTTCCCGAACAAGCTCCTGTCACCGATCAGGCCCAGGGTTTTCACCACCGCGGCCCGGACCTTTTTCGACGGATCCTTCATCGCGTTCAAAAGGGCCTCTTTTCCCCGGCCTCCGACCTGAAGGGTTTCCATGATCAGGGCGGATTTCAGGCGGGATTCGGGATCGAGGGACCTCAACTCTCCGATGAGGTGATCCATGAACGAGGCGTCGAGTTTCAGGAGGGCGGAACCCGCAAGTTTCCTGATATTCCGGGGAAGGGAATCGAAATTTTCCACGAACCGCTTCTGTGTGATCTTCGCGATCTCCCTCAAAGCGAAAATGCGTGTCTCTTCGGCGGGGCTGTGAACAAAGCGTGCGAGGAGGCTCGCGAACTTTTCCGGGGTGTAGACTCCCTTCAGCGTCTTGAGGGCTTCAAGGGCCACCAAGGGATCGGGATCGGTCGCAGCGTCTTCGAGAACGCGGTTGATGTTTGGATGCCGCGTTTTCGGGAGGCATTCAAGGACCTTTCTCCTGACTTCGGGGGCGGGGTCATGGATCCTCGATTCGAGGATGGCGAAAAGGGAATCCCCCCCCTGCTCGGAAAGCAGATGCAGAGCCCACAAGCGGACATCAGGGTCGGGATCGTCGAGGAAGTCTTTGGGTTGGAATGCCTTTCCCTTAGTCAGGAGGCCTTTCCGGAACTGGTCGCGGGCCTCCTGGTGGAGGTGCGCGAAGTTTTTCAAAACGTTTCGGAGGATATCCGGGGTGGGGGATTTCACCAGATTCGGTATCAGGACCTGGGCTATCGATGGGTCGTTTTCGAGAGCCTGCTCCAGAAGGCTTGCCTGGTCATCGAATGAGAGGGTAGAGAGTGCCTTTATCGTCTCGGAATAGTTCGGGCCCAGCAGGGCTTTCATCGAGGGGAGGATGAAGGCGTGATCCTTCTCCGCCATCGCGAAAAGAAGTCGCGAGATCTCGAGTTTCGGTCCCACCGAGGTCTTTTCGGCAAGGAGGAGACGGGTTTTCTGGCACCACTGGTCGCACAGGTCCCTGAGGAAATCGCGCTTCTCTTCCTGGGGGTCGGATATCCGGCGGCTCGTGGCACGGAAAAGGCCGATCAGGGTATCCGCGACCAGGGTCCGGATCTTGAAGAACGGGTCGTCCAGCAGGTCGATAGCCCCAAGGAACAGCGTGGGATCGAACTTCTTGGTGATCATGAGCAGGAAATTCAAACGGTACTCATTTTGGGGGATTCCGGAGATGAACGCGAGAAAATCCTCCTTGGCTTCAGAAAACCTGGTCTGAATGAGGTGCTCCGCGAGGCGAACCAGCCCCTGGGTGGGGGAACCGCGGAAAATCCCCTGGAGGTGGGGAATGATCTCGTCGGGACTGTAATCCTGGAGAGCTTCCCGGATCTTCGCCTGGATGGCGGATCCGCCGGAGTCGTACAAGGCGAGGAAAAGCGGAACGAACTCCGGCCGGTGGAAGTGGATCATGTTGTGGAAGTGGAACTTCTTGACTTCGGGGTCGGGGTGTTTGAACCCCTCGATCATCTTCTCGAAGAGCCCCATCTCCTCGAGGAGTGAAACGACCTCGAAATAGAGGGGGGAGTTCCGGTCGGTGGGAACCCTTCGAATAAGAGCCCCGAGCGAATTCTCTCCGAAATTCTGGATCGCGATGCGAACCTCGCGTCGGATCGTGTTGTCGGGGTCTCCAAGAAGCGGGACGAGTATGTCCAGGCTTTCCTGGACAGGGATCCGGATCAGCGCGCGCAAGGCCGCAAGGCGGACCTCGAAGTTCTCTTTGGCGAGGCAGTCCTTGAGAAGGCCCAGCCCTTCCTCGACTGACCGGTACCCGATGAGATCGATGAGAGGAATCAGGGTTCCGGAAGGGTTTTCCAGTTGGAACCGGAGCGCCTCGATGATCAGGAAATCCGTCTTTTGGTCGGTGTGGTCTTTGAGAGAGAGGAAAGCCTCCCTTCGGATGTCCGGATCGGGATCCTCGAGGGACTTGATCAGTTCATCGGGTGGGCCGACGCTCGTGAAGGGCCAGATCATTGGACTTTTGTCTTCGTCGTTGAAGACAGGATGTCACTGACGCATTTTCGAACCCCCTCGTCGGGGTCGAAGCGGAGGGGCCGGATATAAGGTGCGAGCATGATCGGCTCGGCGATCTTGCCGAGACTGCGGATGACGTTTCTTCTGACGTCGGCATCGGGGTCACGAAGGCATTGTGCGAGCATCGGGAAGAACCTGAGGTCCTTCAGTTCGCCGAGGGCGAAGGCAGCCGATGCCCTCATCCACTTGTCGGGGTTGCGAAGCATCTCCATTATTGCCTCGAAAATCTGGTAGTGCCCGAGCCTCCAAAGTGTGATGATGGCATTTGCCCGGACCCGATTGTTCTTGTCGTGAAGGCAGGGGACGATGGCATCGACGAGGGAAAGGTCTCCAACGACTGCCATGGCTTCCACCGCGTTTGCCCGGACCCGGTCGTCCTGGTCTTTCAAGAACTCGACGAGCATGTTGGCGACCGATGGGCCTCCAATCTTCCCGAGGCCCATGATGACAACCGACCTGACATGGGGGTCGGGGTCCTGGATCGCGACGATCAGGTTCGTTTTCAGCTCGGGAGGGATGTGGTCGCAAAGAACCTCGAGAACCTTTGCGCTCAGCACCCGGGTCCGTTGGTCGGAGGCGGAAAGATCCCGGGTCATATCCTCGAGGAAGGCCGCGTCCATCTTGATCAGGGAAGTTCCGATTGCATATCTGGATTCGGGGGTGAGTTTGTCGAAACTCGTCAGGAACTTCCGCCGCGTGATGAAGGCGATAGCGGCGTGGGAAGCGTGCTTGATCTTGGTGTCCTTGGTCGCGAGGAGCTTGGTCAGGTTTCCGAGGATCTTGGGGTGGTCGCGCTCCTTGAGCATTTCGATCGTCTGGAGCACGATTCCCTGGTCCGTGTCTTTCAAGAATTCCATCAGAGCGTCGTTCCCGGGGTCGGAAAGGAACTGCGGGAGCTTCAGGAGGTTCAGGATGACCTGCCGGACCGAAGAATCCGGGTCGCGCATCTTGCTGACAAGGATCGTAAGGGCATTCGGAGAACCGCTTTCCGCAAGGATCTGGAGTATCCGGGAGCGGAGCTGGGGGTCGTTATGGTAGAGAACCTCCTCGACGAATCTCTTGAGCCGGGGGTCCATCATCAGGTTGATGATCTCGCTTTGGAGCTTGTTCGGGACCTCCATGAAATGCTCGAGGAGAAGGGAGTTGAGGGTCTCGATGATGTAGTTTTCGGAAGGGTTGCTGAGGAGCAGGAGGGCCGTCCGGCCGGTATCCAGGTCTTTGTAGCAGCAGGCATCCACGAGGATCTTCTTGCGGTCGGCAATCTCGAGCCCTTTCAGGAAGCTCTCCAGGTAGACGTCGTTGTACTTGTGGATCTTCGGAAAATTCCTGAGGATGACGTCCCAGCGGTGGCGGCCGATTCGGAGCAGACATTCGCACATGATCTTGCTTGCCACGATGTAGGTGTCGGAGAGATGGCGTTCGAGGGGGCCCACGAAATACTGGATCCGGTCGTTGACCTCCTTCGAACCGCGGAGTTCCGGGGCCATGGCGTCGAGTTCGTCGGCGAAACGTTTCACGATCATCTGGATCGTGTTCGTGACGATGGGGGGAATGTTCTTGAACTTGTCGAGCAGGAAGGGGAAGAGATATGGATACGAGCATTCATCCGCCAGCTGTTCCATGATCTGGAGGGTGCGAAGCCGGATGGTTTCATTCTTCTTCTCGAGGTTCTCGAAGATCCTCCGGAAGAAGTTGTCCTTGTGGAACTGGAGGCACTTGAACACCGGATACCACATCGTCTGATCGATCGAAGGAAGGTTCTTGATGCATATTTCCAGGAACGTGGGGTCCTTTATCTTTTCGATGTGCTTGCCGAACTCCACCTGGATGATCCGCTTTTCCTCCCGGACGCTCTCCACTACTTCCTCTTTGAGGATGTCCGTGAAGATCGGGTAGGTTTTCGGGTTCTGAAGGAGAACGATCTCCTCCAGATAGAGTATCTTTTCCTTTGTCGAGTATTCCTTCCATCGCTTGAGAAGCTGATCGATGATTCCGGACCGGTCGATCGCATACTGAATGGTATTGCGGATGCCCATGTCCGAGGTCGTGCAGAGCACTTCCGTCAGGGGGCGCAGGCGCTCCTCGTTGATCGAGCGGAGAATCTCCTTGAAGGTTTCCCGCAGGACGGAATCGGGATAGGTGATCAGCTTCAGGATCGACCTCAGGTCCTCGATCGAAAGACTCTCACTTCGTGCGGAAAAGATCTCCAGGATCTTGAGCCGCGTTTCGAGGGTGTTCTGTTCGACGAACTTGTCGCACAGGAAATCAACGAAATCATGGTTCAGATTGGAGACGAAATCACCCGCCGCCTCGGACGACAACTTCTTGTCCGGGGAAATGAGCCTCTTGAAGGCCTCATTCGGATCGGTCAATTTCCGAGAAAACCACCCCATCGCTGATGCCGGCACCTCTTTCTATTCTATCGGCAACCCGATTTCTTTCCCGAACGCAAGGTTCGGAAAGGAACCATTGTCCACCTTCCCCCCCTGGGTTACCCCTCATTATACTTCTATTCCCAACCATTGGATAGTACCGGGTTCAAAAAGTCCGAAAGTCCCCGGTATCGGATTTTCCTTCTTTTCTTTCATCCCCCGGTTTTCGGGTCGTTCTCTTCAGAAACCCCTTGTTTTTCGGGGGCCTTGCGAAGTTTCCGAAAGAAAAAGGAAAGGCGTATTCCTGCTTCGACCAGAAAAACGATTGGAATCGAAACGAGGATTTGCGAAAACACATCGGGAGGGGAAAAAATCGCCCCTACGATAAATGCGATCACGATCGCATGACGTCGATGGCTGGCAACGGTTTCCGCCGGAAGTACTCCAAGGGCATCGAGGAAGGTCATCCCGAGCGGGAGTTCGAAGACTGCACCCATGATGAGCATGAAGAAAACGACAAAATCCACGTAACCACCGAAGGAAAGGGTCGGGGCGAAAAAGTTCCCCGAAAAGTCCAGAAGGAACCGCAGGGCCAGGGGCAGGACGAGGAGGTAGCAGAATAGGCAGCCTCCGTAGAAGCAGATGATGACGGGAGCCAGCAGAAGGCGGCACCAGCGCCGCTCAGGCTCGAGAAGGCCCGGTTTGACGAACGACCAGGCCTGGAAAATGAAGAGGGGGACGTTCAGGGCGATCGCCCCATAAGCGGAGAGTTTGAGAATCGAGAAGAATCCTTCGACGACGCTCAATGTGACGGGTTTCAGGTCAGGGCGGACGCTCCTTAGCGGATGCAGGGAAAATGCAACCAGGGCGTCCGAAAAAAGGGTCAGGATGGCGAAGGTCAGAAGGAAGCTTCCCAGTGAAAGAAGGATCCGGTATCTGAGCTCTCCGAGGTGCTCGGTCAGGGGGGCGTCGCTGGTCTTGTCCATCGGTCATTCACCGACCCAAGTATAGGCACACCGAAAGGCATGGTCAATCCGTTCGCCCCTCGGGTCCCAGGAAGACTCGATTCCTCGATCCTCGATTGTGGCAAAAGGGGGTTTACAAGGAACGGACCCTTTGGTAAGATGGGGCCACCAAAAAGATACAAGGGAGAGACGCATGTGGCTGATTAAGAAGATCTTCTGGCTCTTTTTCCTACCCTTCTGTTCGCTCATGGGGGTTCTGATGTTCGCGTTTCCCGAGGAAATGAAGGAATTCAAGAAGGATCTCGTCGATATGGTCGAGAACTCCTGGCTTCGTTGGATGGGTTTCCTCGCTTTCGTCTGCGCGATGGTCCATCTCGTGAAGATCTTCGACGGCAAACACACGCTGGTCCGGATGACCTGTCCCGAAGACTGATCTCCAGCTCCTCTCCGAATCAGTCATACCCCGTCACCCTCACCCGGAAAGATTTTACCCCGGGTGGAGGGTTGGCAAAGGGTATCTCGAACAGGGACCGCTCGTTGGGGAACAATCCTCGCCCCTTGGGTTTCAGCAAGGTTGAACTTCTTGCCAGTTCCTGTTTCTCTTCATCCAGCAGGATTCCCGTGATTTCGATGTTCTGGCGGATCGAGTCCGATACGTTTCGGAGCTCTCCGACCAGATAGACGGTTCCGAATTCCTCGAAATTCTCCACCCTCTCGATCGAGAAGGTGGGCTTGATGTCTCGGTCCACGACGGGGTTGATCCTTTCCTCCCTGGACCGGTTGACGTAGTCGAGTTCAGTCGCCTGATCGTAGAAATTCCAGGCGTCGAGGTTCATGGGCTCCAACCGGATCGCAGTCCTCAGCGCTTCCTTGGCTTCCGCAAGGCGGCCCTCGGAAAGGAATGATTGGGCCTGGGAGATGAATGTCTGGGCGCTTCCCGCCCCGGGCATGGCCTGGTCGGGAGACTGGCCCGGCGCGGGGATGGGAGCTGTCTGTACGGGCGGCGGGGATGAGGGAAGCAGGCTTCCCACCGACCTTTTCAGGGCGGACGGAGGACGCGGAGTGTTCTGGCCAACCACGGTCATGGTGATGCTTGCGACCAGAAGCATTCCCAGGAAAATGGGGCGAAGATTCCTCATCGGAAGATACATCGGCAGGGTGGGGTGGGTCCCGAAGGGGGGGTCAGATGAAGCGGGGTTGGAAGGCCTTCAGGACCAACGAAAAGAACCGCTCGAAACCGAGGAGGATCAAACCCCGTCGGATCATGTGATAGGCGCTGAAGCCGGCCTCATTCTCCTTTTCCCTCAGCATTCCGACCAGGGTGGACGGGCGGACCGGCATGGTGGTGATCTTTGGCAGGCATGGCGGGGGGAAACACGAGGAGAGGGAATGATGGAGAAGATCGATTGAAGGGAGCTCCTCGTCCATGATCAGGAAAAAATCGAGGGAGGAATCCTCGTCGGGCGTCCCCGTTTCAGCGGGGAATCCGGGGGTATCGCTCTGGTCAGGTGCCTCCGAAGCCCCACCGGGCAGGGACGCATCGGATCGCGATCCAGGGGGAACCGCTTCCATGGCCGCTACCTCGGGTGTGCCCGCAGCGGCATTGGATTGCTCCCATGCCTGGATCGAAGCCTCACCTCGGGTCAGGATCTTCTGGATCGACGAGTGGTTGAGAAGAATCGCCGTCTGGAGATTGTCGCCAAGCGATTGTTCCAGGACATCCCTGAGTTTCCCCGCAATCGATGCGGATATCGTTCGGGCGGAAAGGAACCGTTCCGTTATCTGGCTCGCCCCCATCGACAGCAGGGAGGGGGTCATCGGGTTGTCGGCGTTCAGTGCGCAGAGCTTCGCCTTCCCCTGGGGTACGATATGGACGAGGTTCATTTCACCCATCTGGTGGATTCGATTGTATGCCGTTCCATAAGGAATCTTCAGGCGCTTGGCAATCTGGTGGATCGAAAGGACCCCCGTGGGATTCTCCAGAAAGGTTTCCGCCAGACGAATGGTGAGTTGCATAGAGGCTCAATTATACCGTACCCTCCCCGAAATTCAAGGAAAAAGTGAACCGAGCACCCTTGACCAGAAGCAATTTAGGTGGTATAATGCAAGACCGTTTTCGATTTTGGACTTTCTGGGGAAACAGGTCGGTAATCATCGGGAGTCGCTCGAAAATTGAATAGTGGAGATCGCATCGTAAGCCTTGGATCTAGGACGCAAAGGCTTCGCGGAGCCTCCTTTTCGGCGCGTACATTTTTCCCTCCGATCTTCCTCCGGTCCCACTCCAGATTCTTTCCCCTGGGGCTCTCGTTTCTTTCCGGGCGTTCTCTTGGAAGGAAACAATCCTAGACATATCTGAAGGAGCACGGCAAGCCATGGCCACGACGCAACAAGCTGGAACCGAACGAATCTTGATGGCGGATAAGCGCGTTTTTCGCGATATTCCGAACCTCATCGACATCCAGTTGAAATCCTTCGAATGGTTCCTACAGCCCGGGAAGAACCCCGGCGAGAGAAAGAAGCAAGGCCTGCAGGAGGTTTTCCTCGAAGTGTTCCCGATACAGGATTACGTCGGCAACCTCTGCCTCGAATTCTGTGATTATTCGCTCGGATTGGGGATGTGCAAGAACTGTCCCCAGGTCAAACTCAACAAGAAATGTCTTTACGACGATTGTATCTTCCCGGAAAAGGATGTCGAGATCGCATTCATAGGCGACATCCCGTTCCGGGTGAAACACAGTCCCGACCAGTGCCGGAAGCGTGACCTGACCTACTCGATTCCGCTGAACATCCGTGTCCAGCTGATCATGCAGCAGACGGGCGAAGTCAAGGAGCAGGAGATCTTCCTCGTCAACCTTCCCTGCATGACGGAACGTGGAACTTTCATCATTAACGGTGCGGAACGTGTTGTCGTCAGTCAGCTCCACCGGTCTCCGGGGGTTTACTTCAACTTCAACCGTGCCAAGAAGCTCTATTCGGCGAAGATCGTTCCCTACCGGGGAGCCTGGATGGAGTTCGAACTGGATCTGATGAAGGACGCCATCTTCGTCAGGCTCGACAGGAAGCGCAAGATTCCCATCACCACCTTCCTGCGGTCGATCGGGTTCTCCACCGACGAGGAGATCCTCGAGCTTTTCGACCGGAACGAGACCATCGAGAACTCCCTCAAGTTCGACAAGCAGTCCATCGGTCAGGCCGAAGGGCCCGAGAAGGTTGCGAAGATGGTGACGGAAGCTCTCAAGGTCATCTTTTCGAAGCTGCGTCAAGGCGACCTTTTCGTCGAGGAGAACGCCCGCGCCCTTCTGAGGAGCCTG
The DNA here is from genome assembly GCA_964428355.1 of uncultured bacterium. Classification (GTDB taxonomy): domain Bacteria; phylum Muiribacteriota; class Ozemobacteria; order Ozemobacterales; family Ozemobacteraceae; genus CAYRYU01. The sequence goes on along the minus strand of CAYRYU010000001.1, from coordinate 153,029 downwards.
TTCTTCGATCCCAAGAAGTACGATCTCGGCGATGTCGGCCGGTACAAGGTCGAGAAGAAGCTCAGGCTTTCCGACCAGCTTTCCGATCAGGTCGCCTTCAAGGATATCGTCGATCCTGCGAACAAGGAAGTCATGGTGAAGATGGGAGAGATCATTCCCAAGCGGGTCGCGGACCGGCTGGAAAAGGTCATGATCCCGATTTTCATCCGCCTTGGCGATTCGAACGCCGGCTACCGGATCATGTTCAACCCCGATTTCACCTCGGTCCGCCTGAAGGATGTCGAAAAGGGTCTGATAATGCCGGTCGGGAGGAGCGCCTTCGAAACCGTCGTCGACCCGAAATCCGGGGAAATACTACTCGAGCGAAACATCGAGATCAGCGAGGACGCGCTCAAACAGGTCATCGCCAATGGGATACCCGAGATCAAGCTGGTGAAAGACCGGGTGCTCTGCATGGAGGATGTCCTCGGGGTGATCCGATACCTGATCGATCTTTCGAATGGAATCGGCCGGCTCGACGACATCGACCATCTCTCGAACCGTCGTATCCGCAGGTGCGGAGAGCTTCTTCAGAACCAGTTCCGAATCTCGCTCTCCCGAATGGAGCGGGTCATCAAGGAACGCATGACCATCCACGACCTTGACAGCTACACCCCGCAGCTTCTCATCAACACCCGTCCCGTTTCCGCGGTGGTGGAGGAGTTCTTCGGAAGCAGCCAGCTTTCCCAGTTCATGGACCAGACCAACCCGCTTGCGGAGCTAACGCACAAGAGGCGTCTCTCCGCCCTTGGGCCCGGCGGTCTCAAAAGGGAGCGTGCGGGTTTCGAGGTTCGCGATGTCCATCCCACCCATGACGGCCGAATCTGCCCCATCGAGACTCCTGAAGGACCGAACGCCGGTCTGATAGCAAGTCTTGCGGTTTTCGCCAAGGTCGACGAGTTCGGGTTCATCACCACCCCGCTCTGCCGCATCAACGAGGAAAACATGCAGATCAACCTCCGGTCCCTCGAATACAAGGACGCCTACGAGGAGGACCGGTACAAGGTATGCCAACCCGACATCCGGATCACCGAAGACGGTCGCATCACCCAGATCCTGGTCCCAGTGAAATACTTCCGGGATGACTACGAGTTCGAGTACGTCGATCCTCACGAGGTGGAGTACGTGAAGTTCTCTCCCCTCCAGATGGTCAGCGTGGCCAGCGCCCTGATCCCGTTCCTGGAACACGATGACGCGAACCGCGCATTGATGGGCACCAACATGCAACGACAGGCTGTGCCGCTCATCCAGACGGAACCTCCCCTGGTCGGGACCGGCCTCGAGTCGCGCGCAGCCCACGACTCCGGCGCGATGGTCCTCTCCCGAAGCTCGGGTATCGTTGATTACATCGATGCCGAGGTGATCAAGATCAAGCGCGCCAGCCGACGGAAGGAAGACGAAAAGATCCCCGTCGTCGAGCAGGCTTTCCGGAAGATCCAGGGCCGGAAGATCATGGACACCCACGTAGACCCGCTTACGGGCGAGATCATCATCGAAGCGGGCCAACCCCTCGACATCACCTACCTCTCGAAACTGAGCTCCCTGTGCCAGGAAATCCGTTTGCAGCAGGAGTCGGTCGACGTCTACCACCTCCAGAAGTTCATGCGATCCAACCAGGGAACCTGCATCAACCAGAAACCCCTCGTCCGGATCGGAGACCGGGTGAGGCCCGGAAGCGTCATCGCGGACGGCCCGGCAACCGCGCAGGGCGAGCTCGCCCTCGGGCGAAACGTCCTGGTCGCGTTCATGCCGTGGGAAGGGTACAACTTCGAAGACGCCATCATCCTTTCCGACCGGCTGGCCAAGCAGGACGTCTTCACCTCGGTCCACATCGAGGAATACGAAATCGATGCCCGTGACACCAAACTTGGACCCGAGGAGATCACGCGCGACATCCCCAACGTCGGCGAGGAAGCCCTCAAGAACCTCGACGCGGAAGGAATCATTCGGATCGGCGCCGAGGTCGAGTCCGGCGACATCCTGGTCGGAAAAGTCACGCCCAAGGGAGAAACCGAGCTGACCGCCGAGGACAAGCTCCTTCGCGCCATCTTCGGGGAGAAGGCCCGTGAAGTCCGGAACACCTCTCTTACCGTCCCCCATGGCGAGAAAGGCAAAGTCGTCGACGTCATGGTCTTTTCCCGCGACAATGGCGACGAACTGCAGTATGGGGTCAACAAACTGGTCCGTGTGTTCGTTGCTCAGAAAAGGAAGATAACGGTCGGTGACAAGATGGCCGGACGACACGGGAACAAGGGCGTCATCTCCAAGATCGTCCCCATCGAGGATATGCCCTATCTGGCGGATGGACGGCCGATCGACATCATCCTCAACCCGCTGGGGGTTCCCTCCCGAATGAACGTCGGGCAGGTTCTCGAAACCCACCTCGGTTGGGCCGCCGAAAAGTTGAGCAAGAAATACTCCACCTCGATCTTCAACAACGGCCGCGAGCAGAAGAACGAGGATTTCGTCATGGAACAGCTCGAAAACGCCTCCCACAAGGATCCCCACAAGCTGGTCAACTCCGAGGGAAAAGCGTGGTTGTTCGACGGACGGACGGGGGACAAGTTCCACAAACCGATCATGGTCGGTGTCATCTATATGCTCAAGCTTGCCCACCTGGTCGACGACAAGATGCATGCCCGCTCCACAGGCCCGTACAGCCTCGTCACCCAGCAGCCTCTTGGCGGAAAGGCCCAGTTCGGCGGCCAGAGGTTCGGGGAGATGGAAGTCTGGGCACTCGAGGCTTACGGAGCGGCCCACGTTCTCCAGGAGCTTTTGACGGTCAAATCGGACGACGTGGAAGGCCGTGTCCAGGTCTACGAGACCATCATCAAGGGCAAGAACATCATGAAACCAGGCATTCCGGAATCTTTCAAGGTCGTCATCTCCGAACTCCAGAGTCTCGGGCTCCAGGTGGATCTCAAGAAGGAAGCCAAGGAAGTGGTTCTGCTGGAAAGCGGGGAGCGGGTATTGGGCCGTGAAACCGATTCCGACGAGTGGGACGAGGAAGGCGGTCCCGAGGAAGGGGAGGAAGATGATGAACTCTTCTCCGGAGACGGTGACGAAGACGGCGAATCGTCCGAAGACAGTGACGTTGAAGCGGAAGATCAGTAATCGGGCTGATCCGGTTTAGTAAGCGAATAAGGAGAATCTTGGCATGTTGGAAATGGATAAATTTGATGCGATCCAGATTAGCATCGCTTCCCCGGAGAAAATCAGGTCCTGGTCCTATGGAGAGGTGAAGAAACCCGAGACGATCAACTACCGGACCCACAAGCCCGAGCGGGACGGCCTTTTCTGCGAAAGGATTTTCGGCCCCCAGAAAGACTGGGAATGTTTCTGCGGAAAATACAAGAGCATCCGCTACAAGGGCATCATCTGCGAGCGTTGTAACGTCGAAATCACCAAGGCCGCTGTCCGCCGCGAGCGGATGGGGCATATTCAGCTGGTCACGCCGGTGGTGCACATCTGGTACTCGAAGGGCAGTCCCAACTACATCGCCCTTTTGCTCGATATCTCGGCCCGGGATCTCGAGAAGGTCCTGTACTTCCAGAGCTATATCGTCATCGATCCCGGAACCCTTCCGCTCTCGAAGAAGCAACTCCTTCCGGAGGAAGGGACCGGCGGAGAGATGGGGTATCGCGAGCTCCGCGAGAAATACGGCGACATGTTCACCGCCAAGATGGGCGCGGAAGCCATAAAGGAGCTCCTCGCCGAGATCGATCTGAAGAAGCTCGAGAGCGAGCTGGCCGTACAGTTGAAGACCGCCACGGGGACCCGCCGGGCCCACCTCCTCAAACGGATGGAGCTGGTCAAGATGTTCCTCAACTCCGTCAGCCGGCCAGAATGGATGGTTCTGGACGTGATCCCGGTCATCCCTCCCGACCTGCGCCCGATGGTCCAGCTCGATGGCGGCCGGTTCGCCACCAGTGACCTGAACGACCTCTATCGCCGCGTCATCAACCGGAACAACCGCCTCAAGAGGCTCGTCAAACTCCAGGCCCCCGACATCATCATCAAAAACGAGAAGCGGATGCTCCAGGAAGCGGTCAATGCGCTCATCGACAACGGTCGTCGCGGGAAACTCGTGACCGGACCGAACAACCGACCACTCAAATCCCTTACCGACATGCTCAAGGGAAAGCAGGGCCGGTTCCGCCAGAACCTTCTCGGAAAACGCGTCGATTACTCCGGCCGGTCCGTCATCGTCGTCGGTCCGACACTCAAATTGCACCAGGCCGGTCTTCCCAAGAAGATGGCCCTGGAGCTGTTCAAGCCCTTCGTCATGCACAAGCTCGTCCAGAAGGGAATCGCCCACAACATCAAGAGCGCAAAGAAGATGATCGAACGCGAGAAGTTCGAGGTGTGGGACGTCCTCGAGGATGTCATCAGGCACCACCCCATCATGTTGAACCGAGCTCCCACCCTGCACCGCCTTGGCATCCAGGCGTTCGAGCCCGTCCTCATCGAAGGCAAGGCCATCCAGATCCATCCTCTGGTCTGCACCGCCTACAACGCGGATTTCGACGGTGACCAGATGGCGGTTCATGTCCCCCTTCTCCTGGATGCCCAGATCGAGGCGCGCATGCTGATGCTTTCCTCGAACAACATTCTCAAGCCCGCCGACGGGCGTCCGATCGTCCATCCCACCCAGGACATGACGATCGGTCTGTTCTACCTGACCATCGAGAAACCCGAAAGCGAAGGCTATCCCACCCTCGAACTGTGCCCGGAAAACGGGAAGTGGGACCCCATTCTCCTGCGCTCTGACCGCCCATTCGATTTCAGGCTGGCCGAAGACGTCAATGACAAGGAAGGGCGTCTCCTGATCGAGAAGCAGACCTACATCGAGTCCCAGGAGATCGTGGACCAACTGAACAAGGCCAAGATCCAGAAGGTCGCGGTCTTCGTTCCCCCCATCTTCATGAACGTCGATGAAGCCCGGAATGCCTACGAGACCGCCAGGTTCAACCTCCAGTTCCCGGTTCTCATCCACCGGTCGGCATTCAGCGCCGACAAGATCAAGAACCTTCTGACCGGCGTCGATCCCCACAGCAAGGAGAGCCTCTACCTCCGAACGACGATCGGTCGCATCATCTTCAACGATGCCCTTCCCGCCACCATGCCCTTCCAGAACGTTCACGTGAAGAAGGAAACGGTTTCCAACCTGATCAAGCGTCTTTTCATCGAGTTTTCCCTCGCGGCCGTGGGAGTCACCCTCGACAAGCTGAAGGAACTCGGGTTCAAGTTCGCCACCCTCTCGGGTCTCACCATTTCGATCGTCGACATGGTCGATCCTCCGAAGAAGAAGGAGATCCTGGACCAGGCCGACAAGAAGGCCATCAAGGTCAGGGAGCGCTGGGAGAAGGGCGAACTCAGCCGCGACGAGCGGAAACAGGCCGAAGTCAACATCTGGACGAAAGCAACCGAAGATGTTTCCGACGATCTTCTCCAGGCGTTCGAATCCACCGCGCATCTGGGCGATTACAACCCGGTGTACATGATGGCATATTCGGGAGCCCGCGGAAACATGCAGCAGATCCGTCAGCTGGCCGCCATGCGCGGACTGATGTCGAACCCCCGCGGAGACATCCTTGCCTTCCCGATCAAATCCAACTTCCGTGAAGGCCTCAACCAGTCCGAGTATTTCATCTCCACATACGGCGCGAGAAAGGGACTGGTCGATACCGCCCTCCGCACCGCCGACTCCGGATACCTTACCCGGCGTCTGGTCGACGTGGCCCAGGACGTCGTCATCTCCCTGATCGACTGCAAGACCTCCCATGGAATCGATATCGCCCCGATCCGCCAGAACCGGACCTCGAGCAACATCCTTGTCGACGATATCGTCGTACCGCTCCGCTACAGGCTTGCTGGACGCATCCTTTCGAAGGATATCCTCCACCCCATCACTGGAGAACACCTCTCGGTTACCGTACATGGGGAGAACATTGTTCTGAAGGCCGGACTCTACGTTACGGACGAAATCGCCGCCGAAGTCGAAGGCAACGTCGAATACCAGGCCAAATGCGAAATCCTGCAACCCGGGATGATCGTTGCCGAGCAGATCCTCGATCCCAAAACCAACCGGATCATCCTTCGGCCCGATCGCCCCCTGAACAAATACCTCATCGCCCGGATCCAGGAAGCCGGTCTCGTCGAGGTCAAGGTCCGTGCGGCTATCCAGCTTCGCTCACCTTTGACATGCCGGGCAAAAACGGGTATCTGCCAGACCTGTTACGGAGCCGATCTTTCTACCGGAAAGACCGTCGACATCGGTGAAGCCGTCGGAATCATCGCGGCCCAGTCGATCGGCGAACCCGGAACCCAGCTGACGATGAGAACCTTCCACCTTGGCGGCGTCGCCCTGGCGCAACGTTCATACATCAAAGCCCGGTCGGGTGGAATCGCCCGCTTCGAGCAGTTGAAACTCGCCAAGATCTCCGACCGCGCCAAGTTCGAGATCGGAAGCGGGACCGAGACCTTCGACAAGACCGAATTCGGAACGAATATCCGCGAAGTCGTCGTCGGCGGAGCCCTCATCGTCGAAGGAAAGGGCGGACGCAAGGACCGCCTGCACATCCCGGTCGGAGCCGAAATGAAGATCGAAGACGGGGACAAGGTCAATCCCGGAAAGCCCGTCGCCGAGTACAACCCCAACAACGTCGTCTCCGGATACACCGGTGAGGTCATCTTCGAAGGGGTCGAACAGAAGGACGGCATGGTCGTTTCCGAAAGCGGCATCATCCAGATCCTGACCCAGGAATTCGATCCGGTGAAGAAGAACTTCATCATCGAGAACTACAAGATCCCCCAGGGGTCCACCCTCAAGGTCGAAGACAACGAGATCATCCACGCCGGAAACGTCCTGGCGGAAATATCGGCGGAACAGCACGCCGCCATCGCGAGGATCGACGGTATCGCGAAGTTCGAGAACATCCGCGTCAAGAACCGCCAGGTCATCAGCGACAACGGCATGGTCTTCGTGTTCCCCGAAGGAAAGGAACAACCGGGCGAACGCCGCGAGTATTCCCTCCCCAAGGGTGTCAAGGAAGCCAAGGACCTCGCTCTGAAGACCGGGGGCATGGTGTTGAATGTCAAGAACGGCGATGTCACCCACACCGGGGATCGCCTCCTGTCCGTCGTATCCGAGATGGATGGCGTGGTCACGGTCACCTCTAACGGGACCCAGCTAACAGTGACTCGCGACGTGGTCGAGGAGTTCGAGTTCAAGGGCGAGATGGCCGCAGCGATCGATGAAAAGAACCGGAAGCTTTCGCTGATCGCCCCGATATCCGGTGTCGTCAGGGTCATCAACGAGAAGAGCGCGGCGAACAAAACCCTCGACCGGAAGAGGGTCATCGTAAAGAACGAGATCGAGTACCCGGTCCCCAGGGGCGTCATCCTGCGGCCCAAGGAAAACTGCAAGATTCCCAACGGGCAGGAAGTCCTGGAAGGCGGAGAGCTGTCGACCAAACTGGTCATCCAGGCGGAGATCGACGGCGTGGTCGAGATCACCAAGACCTCCTCCGAGCGCCGGATCCACCTGATCAACGAGGATCTCTCGCAGCTCAAGAATTCCACCCTGGCTCGCAGCGCGATCAATCGTGAAACCGAAGAGATCGTGGCCGCTCCCGGCGTGAAAATCGATGCCGATCTCTTGGCCATCATCGAAGAACACAGGGCCGAGATCCGCGAAGTCTACATCACCTCGGGCGAGCAGGAAGCGATCAACCTCAAGGGTGTGGAGCACAATCTCCAATACCCGGTCCCAGAAGGCGCGACCATCCTCGTCGAGGACGGCCAGAACGTAAAAGCGGGAGACAAACTGGTTTCGGACATCGAACCCCTCAAGAGCGAGATCACGGGAAAGGTCAACTACATCTACGGGTACAACAAAATCCTGTGCGAGGAGATCATCGAGAAGATCCTGGTCTACTCGGGGGTTGAGTTCAGCTACCCGGCGGCCCTCAATCTCAAGTTCCCTCCCACTGTCGTGAAGGACGGCGAGCTGACGATCTCACCCATCGCGTTCGAGGAATACTGCCAGCTCGAGGGAGACGAATCCGGAGGGACCGGTATCCGGATCACCCAGCGGATCAACCGCGAGAAAAAGTACAAGATCACGAAGGAGATGGTTTCCGCAACCGGGGTCCTGATCAAAGATGGGGAATCGGTGAAGGAAGGCCAGACCCTTGCCGCCATGACTGCGGCCAACCATGGAGTATGTCTCCTCGAAAGGAAGACCTCAAAGGAAGGGAAATCCAAGAGTACCATAGAGAAGATCATCGTCCAGCCCGGTGAAGCCCATCAGATTCTCGACGGAGCTGAGCTCCGCGCCGAGGACGGTGATCGTGTCAAGAAGGGCGAGATCCTCGCCAAGTGGGGTCTTGCGGGTCGGAAGACCACAGACATCATCCAGGGTCTTCCCCGCGTCGCCGAGCTGTTCGAAGTACGGCGGCCCAAGAAGGAAGCCGTCATCGCCGACGAAAGCGGAATCATCAACATCTCCGGGAACTCCATCACCATCCTGGACGTGAACACCAATGTCGAGAAACCCGTTCGCGTTCAGTACGGGGTGGCCGGGTTGATCGTTCACGACGGGGAGTATATCGAAGCTGGCGACCCGATAACTGATGGGAAGGTCTTTCCCAAGAAGCTCGTGAAGGTCGTCGGCCTGTCGAATGTCCGGCGATATCTGATGGACGAAATCCAGCGCGTTTACCGTGACCAGGGGGTCAGCATCAATGACAAGCACATCGAGATCATTGTTCGCCAGATGCTCCGGAAGGTCGTGATCACGGAACCGGGCGACTCCGAACTGCTTCCCAATGAGTCCGTTCACGTGAAGAACTTCGAGGAGATCGTCCATCACCTCGTAAACCAGAAGAAGAAGCCGCCCATCGGTTATCCGATGATCCAGGGAATCACGAAAGCCTCGTTGACCACGGACAGCTTCATCTCGGCGGCCTCCTTCCAGGAAACCACCCGTGTTCTGACCAAGGCCGCTATCAAGTCCAAGGTCGACTTCCTGCGCGGTCTCAAGGAGAACCTGATCATCGGGAAACTCATTCCCGCCGGAACGGGTCTCTCCGTCAACAAGAAGATCACCTTCAAGAACCTTCCCGCCGAGATCGAGAAAACCGATTCTCTCTCCGAGGAGCTGTTCCACAGCGAAACCGAAGATGCAGGTCTCAATCAGCTCGAGCAGGAACTGTTCATCAAGAAGGAAGCCGGCGAAGAAGTCGAATAGCCCGGAAATCCGATTACGAATCCCAAGGGCCCGCCTTTCAGGCGGGCCGTTTTTTTGGGGGACACCCGACCAGTTTTCAGAAAAAACTGGTCGGGTGTCCCCCAATTTGCATGGTAGAATTACCGGTAGAATCTTTAGGTACAGGAGCGTGGAAACCCGCTTCCGTCACAAAATACCAAGGAGGTCTCAGATGTTTTTTGGCCCGGGGATGCCCAAGGAATTCGCGGAGATGATGGAAAAGGTCTTCGTCGAGAAGATGAACGAGATGATCCGGAACCCTGACTTTCTTTCGGGATTCAGCAAGGTCGTCGGATCGGGACTCGAGGGGAAGAAGCAGACGGACGATCTGAACAGGGAGTATCTCCAGAAAATGAACCTCCCCTCGCGGGAGGACATCTCGCGCCTTCTTCAGTATCTCCAGCAGCTGGAATCCAGGATCATCGGCCTGGAGGAAAAACTTGATGAACTGGGAGATCTCCTACACGGCCAAAAGGGAAGCCCTTCCACTACCGGAAGGACGGCCAGGACCCGTGGCAGTTCCCCCAAGCCCGTTGCGAAAGGAAGGAGGAAGGCATGAACCTCCAGGATATGGTTCCCCCGGAAGTCAAGGAATTCTCCCAAAGGAACCTGAAGTATCTTCAGGATATCCTTGAACCTGGCTCGGCAAAGAAGGGTTCGTTGGAGAAAATCCGAAGGGAGCTAGCCCTTGCTCCCACACCCAAGAAGCTGATCTACCAGGAGTGCTCGGTCAAGGTGTACCGGTTCACCCCCGTCCAGAAAAAGCTTTCTCCTGTGCCCGTCCTGCTCGTTCCCTCCCTAATCCTGCGATACTGGGTCATGGACCTGATGACAGGTCACAGCCTCATCGAGAACCTCGTCCAGAACGGAATCGATACCTACCTGGTCGACTGGGGCACTCCGGGAGAGGAGCACGGCAGGCTGACCTTCGACTACTACGTCGAGACCTTCCTTCGCAGGGCTGTCAGGCAGGTCAGAAGGGCGACCGGTTGTCCGAAGATCAACCTGCTCGGGCAATGCCTCGGGGGAACGATTGGGGCGATGTACGCCGCCCTCCATCCTGATGAGATATCCCGGTTCTGCGCTTTGACCGCTCCCTTTGATTTCACCGATGCGGGGCTTCTCTCGCTCTGGACGAAAAAGGAGAACTTTGACGTCGAGAAGGTAGTGGGTGCCTTCGGAAGCATCGTTCCGGCCGACTTCATCCACGCATGTTTCCAGTTCCTTGATCTGAAGGCCACGGTGGAACGATACAAGAAGTTGTACAACAATATCCTCGACGAAAATTTCATGAGGTATTACAAAGCACTGGACACCTGGCTGAATGACAAGATCCCCTTTCCTGGGCAGGTTTTCGTCAGGTTCATTAAAGGGCTCTACCAGGAAAACCTGCTGGCGAAAGGGAAATTCGAGATCGATGGGCGGTTCGTGGATCTCAAGAACATCTCCTGTCCGGTTCTTAACATCGTTGCCCAGTATGATCACGTGTTTCCCGAGAGCGCGGCCCGGAAGTTGAACGAGCTGGTGTCAGGGCGGGTTCAGTACCACGTGGTCCCCGCAGGGCACGTCACCCTGGTCGTCCTGTTTCCGGAGCGCGAAAAGACCTACGCCCTCGTGAGGGAGTTCTTCGAAGGGGAATCATGACTCCCGGGCGCGGGCCTCGGACCGGCCCTTGATACGGCATCCGGGGGGGGAGCCGAGAACCATGCCGGACTGGATGGGATTCTCCGGAATCCCAATTGTGCGCAGCAAAATCCACCGCGTGCGAAGCTATATCGGGAAGAGTCTTGCCCCCGCCATTCCGGTAGTGCGAGGCAAAAACTCCCGGGTCGCCGAGGTCGCGGGGTGGGGGAGGGTTTCCGGTTCGGTTCGGCTCGGACCCCCGGCTTTTCACCTTGCTTCGGGCAGAGGAGGAAGGGAACCACCTATTGCCGCGAGAGTCCTGAGAGCGTCGTTGCGCCTTTCCGGGTCTTGTCCTTGAAGTGCAGATTTGATGCGGCGAAACAGCCTTTTCAGAGTGATCGAGACCCCGTGGATTTCTTCGCCAATCGGGTTGACAAGGAACGTTTCCGGGGCGGGCAGGAGCAGCCACATCGAATCGGGGATCTTCCGGCCAACCAGAAAGAGGGGGAGATCGCTTTCCACTTCGAGGTGTCTTCCGCGCCAGCGTCGGATGCTGATCTGGCCAGGAAACGGGTTAATCTCGCGCAACACCTTCCATTCACCGGTCTGCAGGAGTTCCTGTAGATCGATGATTTCCAGTATGGTTGCCCCTTCCGCAGCCGATACCATCGCCAGGAAATTGCCGTCCGGCGAAGTGAGGATCTCGCAAACATTCATGAAGGCTGGAGTGGCGGATGCGAGCTCGCGGGGTTTTCCGGAAAACGGGGTGACCCACCAGTGGGATTCGGGACTGTCAGAGTCTCCCGAGACGACGCAAAGGACGGTTCCATCTGGAAGTGTGCTGACAAGCTTCGGCAAAGAAGATGGTTCCGCAAAACCTTGAAGGACGGGTAACAGGCAGAACATCAGGAGAAGGAGGGGTTCCTTGACATCCCGAAACACTCGCATGCGGGGGCCGCAGGGGAGGGGTCTCTTCATAGCCTTACTCAGCCGCGGCGCCAAGGAAGATCCTGGTGACCCTTCCCTTGTCGAAGGTGAAGATCACTCCCCCGTAGATCGAACCCGCAACGAAATTCTCACCTTTTTTTGTGTTTTCCCCGTCTTCCTGGTTCCCATAGGCCTTCCGGACTTCCGATTCGGAGCTTCCGATTCCAATCCCTTTGAGGGTTTTCAGGTCGGATGGGGCGGTAATCGTGACCGAGAAGACCGTTTTGGGTGAGTTCGGCTTTTCGCTTCCCATGGTAAGAAGCACGCCTTTCGAGCGAAACTCCCAATCCTGGACATAATTTTCATCCGCGCCCTGGAATTCTTCCTTCCCCTTCTGGAAATCCGTTCCCAATGCCTTCAGCGCCTCCGCCTCGGGAAGGTCGAGGGACAAGGGGCCAAGTTGCTCGGTGGCTGAAAGCGGTGCTTCCTCGGCACCGGTATCTTCAGAATCTCCCATTGTCTGGGAAATGGTAGCTACCGAGTTCGAAATCGAGGGTTCGGAAAAGGCCTGATGAACAAAGAGAGCCGATAGGGCAAGGAAAAGGGAGAGAGTCGGTGTGGCCAGGCGTCTGAACATGTCGGGTTCTCCTTTGGGGGGGGCGTTTGAAGGTCTGTGGCCCGGTCGATTCTAACCCAGAACGGAAAGGCTGGGAAGGGGCAAGGGGATCGCCCGGATTTTTCCGAAATGGGAGCCTTCTGGATGCCCTTTTACATGAAGCAAGTTCCAAAGAGTTTCATTTTATTGTTGCGCATTCGGCTCCAATCTTTCAATCGAGGCGGAAGAGGGGAGAGTGATTGAATGAGCGGAGAAGAGAATCCCCCCAGAAAACCAGCCCTCTTTCGGTGGGGCAAAAGCAAGGTCTCATTCCGACTTGACATATCCGGAATAGGGAAGGCAGAATTCCGGCAGGAATCTTTTGGAGGAAAAAAATGGAAAAACGTACCGTCCTTGGAATCCTTCTTTCCTTTCTAATGGTTACCGGGCTGCTATATGCCGCAAAACCCGTCCGGAACATCAAGGCGAAAAGGCATCCCAATCTGGCTGCTGCGCAGGCTCTGATCGATAATGCCTTCGAGCGCCTCAAGAAAGCTCAGGTCGCGAATGAGTTCGATATGCAGGGGCATGCCCAGAAAGCCAAGGAACTTCTCGAACAGGCCAGTGCGGAGTGCAAGCTTGCCGCGGTCGCCGCGAACGAGAGCAAGGAAGGGAAGAAAACCGGGGGAAACTGAAACGCCCTCTCGACTTCAAGGGTGACTCGTCCGCCTTCTTCACGGGAGGCGTTTTTTTTTCTCTGGAAACTCAAGATATGGGAGGGGGCAGGGGAATCCGGGTTCGCTTGTTTCGGTCCCCCCTGACTAGGCCTGGGAAAGTAGCGGGAAGGGGAAATGGTACCCCTGGGGAAGCCGGAGAAGTGAGTTCCCGGGAGCATTTTTTCCAGATGACCAGTCAAAAACCCTGTTTCCCGTTGACATGGCCCAAAAACAGTGCTACAATCAACAACTACCCCTCCTCGGGAGGGATTTATCATCTTACGGCAAAAGGAATGCCGGAAGGAAGGAGTCTTACGTGCCAACCATCAATCAGCTGATTCGAAAGGAGCGGATGGCGGTCCGGTACAAGTCGTCTTCGCCAGCTTTGACCAACTGCCCCCAGCGGCGAGGTGTTTGTACCGTCGTAAAAACCACCACCCCCAAGAAACCGAACTCCGCCTTGCGGAAGATCGCCAGGGTCCGATTGACCAACAAAATCGAAGTCACCGCGTACATCCCCGGAATCGGACACAACCTGCAGGAGCACTCGGTTGTCATGATCCGCGGCGGCCGCGTCAAGGATCTCCCCGGCGTTCGTTATCACATCATCCGCGGCACCCTCGATTGCGCCGGAGTTGCAAACCGGAAGCAGGCGCGCTCGAAATACGGCGCAAAACGGCCCAAGAAATAAGGAGAGACTGTCATGCCACGTCGTGGACACGTCAGCAAAAGGGAACTCGTCCCTGATTCCGTGTACAATTCCAAACTCGTCACCCGCTTTTTGAACAGCCTCATGCTTCGGGGGAAGAAAAGCGTCGCGACGAGGATCTTCTACACCGCGGTCGAGAAGCTTTCCAAGATGAACGGTGGGGAAAACCCCCTCGAACTGTTCAAAAAGGCGATCGATGCAGCGAAACCCATCGTCGAAGTCCGGTCCAAGCGAATCGGGGGCGCCAACTACCAGGTTCCCGTCGAAGTCAAGCAGGAACGGGCGATTGCGCTGGCTTTCCGTTGGATCCTCGGTTTCTGCCGGGCCCGGAAAGAGAAGACCATGGCCGACCGTCTTTCCAGCGAGATGAACGATGTTTTGAAGAACACCGGCGCGACGATGAAGAAGCGCGACGAAGTCCATCGCATGGCCGAAGCCAACAAGGCTTTCGCCCACTATCGGGTTTAATCGGGAAGAGCGAAGAGAGAGCAGGGAACGTGGCGATGACTCCCCGTGAAATGATGGCCAAGGTCCGGAATATCGGCATCATCGCGCATATCGATGCCGGTAAGACGACCACGACCGAAAGGATTCTCTACTACACGGGGAAGAACTACAAGATGGGCGAAGTGCATGACGGCACAGCCACCATGGACTGGATGATCCAGGAGCAGGAGCGCGGGATCACTATCACCAGCGCGGCGACAAAATGCCGGTGGATGGATTGCGACATCAACATTTTGGACACACCAGGCCACGTGGATTTCACCGCAGAAGTTGAGCGCTCCCTCCGGGTTCTCGACGGCGGGGTTGTCGTTTTCTGTGCGGTCGCGGGTGTCCAGCCTCAATCCGAAACCGTCTGGCGGCAGGCGAACAAGTACCGGATCCCCCGACTAGCTTTCGTCAACAAAATGGACCGGGTGGGCGCCCATTTCGAGCGTGTGATCGAGCAGATCAAGGACCGTCTCCAGTCGAAGCCTCTTCCAATTGCGATTCCGATCGGAGCGGAAGACACATTCGTGGGGCATGTCGATATCGTCGAGATGAATTCCCATGTCTGGGGAAAATCCGACGATCAGCTTGGCTCCAGATTCGAGATCCGCGCCATCCCCGAAGAGTTGAAGGAAAAGGCGAATACCGCCCGGACCTTCCTCCTCGAAACCCTTTCCACCTACAACGATGAGATCCTCGAGAGGTTTCTCGAAGACCAGCCGGTTCCCGTGGCGCTGGTGAAAAGGGTTCTGCGCGAGGCCACAGTGAAAGGGAGCGTGGTTCCGGTGATCTGCGGAGCCGCCTTCAAGAACAAAGGTGTCCAGGCGCTTCTCGATGCGGTCGTAGACTACCTTCCGTCCCCGCTCGACATTCCCTCCGTCCAGGGGTTCGACCCCAAGAACCATGATCCCATCGAAATCAAGGCCGATCCAGAAGAGCCCTTTTCCGCCCTTGTTTTCAAGGTCATGACCGACCCCCATGTAGGAAAGCTTGTCTACATGCGGGTTTATTCTGGAGCGTTGAAATCCGGCTCCCCGGTCTGGAATTCCGCCCGCAGCTCCCGGGAACGGATCGGCCGAATCCTCCAGATGCACGCAAACCAGCGCCAGGACCTCGACGAGGTCAGAGCGGGCGACATCGTGGCGGTCGTGGGTCCCAAGAAGATCGCGACGGGCGACACCCTTTCCAGCGAAGACCGTCCCGTCCTCCTCGAGAAAATCGGGTTTCCCGAAACGGTCATCTCGCAAGCGATCGAACCCCGCACGCAAGCCGATCTGGCGAAACTCAGCATGGTGCTCAACTCCCTTATGGACGAGGATCCCACATTCAAGGCCCGGATCGACCCGGAGACGGGCGAAACGATTATCGCAGGAATGGGCGAGCTCCACCTCGAGGTGGTTTTCGACCGGATCATCCGGGAGTTCGGGGTCAAGGCCACCGTAGGCAAGCCGCAAGTCGCCTACAAGGAAGGAATCCGTTCCGCCGCCCGAGGCGAAGTCAGGCATGTCAAGCAAACCGGTGGGCATGGCCAGTATGGGCACGTGGTCCTGCGGGTGGAACCACTTTCCCGCGGTGGAGGTTTCGAGTTCGTCAACGCCATTTCCGGGGATGCGGTTCCCCGGCAGTTCTTCAAGGCCATCGAACAGGGCGTCCGGGATTCTCTGAACGACGGTGTCCTTGCCGGATACCCCGTTGTCGATGTGAAGGTGACCCTGCTTGACGGGTCCTCTCACCCGGTCGACAGCTCCGACATCGCCTTCAAGATCGCGGCTTTCGAGGCGGTAAAAAATGCGGTCCAGAAAGCTTCGCCGATCATTCTCGAGCCATTCATGAAGGTGGAAATCGAAACCCCCGACCAGTATATGGGGGATATCATCGGCAACATGAACTCCCGGCGGGGAAAGATTCTCAATGTCGAGATGAGGGACGAGATCCGCGTCATCGACTGTCTTGCCCCGCTTTCCGATATGTTCGGCTACTCGACCCAGCTCCGGAGTTTATCCCAGGGCCGGGCCAGTTTCACAATGGAAGTTTCCCATTACGACGAAGTTCCCGAAGCCGTCATGGAGCGGTTTCTCGGGATGTACGGTTTTCGGCGGCCGCCCCAGCAGCATGCCGAAGCCGTTTGACCATCATTTTGTAAAATCGTCCAAGGAGGATGAACACATATGGCCAAGCAGAAGATGCGGTTGTCCCTCAAGGCCTTCGACCACCGGCTGTTGGACCAGTCCGTGGCCAGGATCTGTGACACCGTAAAGCGCACGGGAACCCGGATTTCCGGACCTATCCCCATGCCCACCGAGATCCGCAAATACACCGTGTTGCGCTCCCCCTTTGTTAACAAGGACAGTCGCGAACAATTCGAGATGCGGATCCACAAGCGAAACATCGATCTGTTCAGCCCTTCCAGCCAGACGGTTGACTCCCTCATGAACATGGACCTTCCCTCGGGCGTCAACATCGAAATCAAGATGCTGTAAAGGCGAGGGGACGAAGGAGGAATAACCATGGGTTTGAACGCGATTTTGGGAACCAAGGTGGGAATGACCCAGATTTTTTTGGACAACGGTGACGTGACTCCGGTCACGGTCATCAGCGTAGGCCCCTGCACCATCATCCGGAAGGGTGAAAAAGGCGTGCAGGTCGGATATCGCGAGATCCGGACCGAAGCGGTCAAGAAGGCCCTCAACCAGCCTCTCCGCAAGATGTTCGAGAAGGCGGGAGTGAAGCCCTTCCGGTTCGTCCGGAGCCTTCCGGCCGACGAAATGGACAAGATCCAACCCAACACAGAGATCAACGTTTCCATGTTCAAGGAAGGCGACGTGATCGACGTGATCGGGACCAGCAAGGGCAAGGGGTTCTCCGGGGCGATGGAACGGCACAATTTCAATGGCGCCGGGCAGACACACGGTCAGTCGGACAGACCCCGGGCCACCGGTTCGACGGGTTCCGGCCAGGAAGCCAGCCGCACCTGGAAGGGAAAACGCCTTCCCGGTCAGTTGGGAAATGTCCGGAAGACCGCCAAGAACCTGCGGGTAATGAAGGTGGACGAGCAGAAGAACCTTCTGCTGGTCAAAGGCAGCATCCCCGGGGCGAGAAACGGTCTCGTCATCATCCGGCGGGCGAAGTAAGGGAGGCAGTCATGGAATTCAAGCTTCTGAACATGAAAGGGTCCTCCTCGGGAACGCTCACGCTGAGCGATGACGTGTTCTCGCGGAAGGTCCATCCCCAGACGATCAACGATGTGGTCAAGGCCCAGCTCAACAACGAGCGACAGGGAACCGTGTTCACCAAGGTGCGGAACGAAGTCCGCGGTGGTGGCCGGAAACCCTGGCGCCAAAAGGGAACCAGTCGTGCCCGGCAGGGTTCCACCAGGTCCCCGATCTGGCCGGGGGGCGCCTGCACTTTCGGACCCCGCCCCCGGATATACGATCATCGGCCTCCCAAGAAGGCCGTCGACCGGGCCATCATGGGAATCCTTTCCTCGATGGCGGCGGAAGACAGGATCAAGGTTGTTGCCGGTCTTACCTTCGAATCGGGGAAGACCAGGGACGTGAGGGCTTTCCTCACCGCCATCAAGGCCGAAAAAGCCCTGATCGTCGTTTCTGAGATTTCCGAACTCACCCGTCGGGCCACAACCAATCTGAAAGGTCTCAAAATCGTCACCCCGATGCAGGTCAGTCCCGTCGACCTTCTCCGGTACGGGACCCTCGCCATCAGTGACGGCGCGGTGAAGCAGCTCGAGGAGGGATTGCAGAAATGAACCGGACAAACCAGGATATCATCCTCCGGCCGATCGTCTCTGAAAAGAGCTACGACCGGATGAACGAAAAGATCTACCAGTTCCGGGTGGCCAGGGACGCCAACAAGGACCAGATCAAAGAGGCCATCGAGAAGCTTTTCAAGGTGCGGGTGAAGAAGGTCTGCACTCTCAACGTTCACCCCAAAGCCAAGAAACGCGGTGTGTACAAGGGGTTCACCTCCTCCTGGAAGAAGGCGATCGTTACCCTCAACCAGGCGGATTCGATCCCATTCTTCGAGGGAATCGCCTGAGCCGGCGATAGAAAGAGGAGCATGTAATGAGCATCAAGAGTTATAATCCGACTACTCCCTCCCGGCGCTTCATTGAAGGGTACACCTTCGAGGAAATCACGTCCCGGACTCCCGAAAAGTCCCTGCTGGTGATTCTCCATCGCCCGGCGGGCCGCAACCATCATGGGCACGTGACCCAGCGCCATCGCGGCGGCGGATCCAAGCGGTTCTACCGGATCATCGATTTCAAGCGGCGCAAGGACGGGATTCCCGGCCGGGTCGCCACGATCGAATACGATCCCAACCGGACTTGTCGAATCGCTCTCATCCACTACAAAGATGGGGAAAAGCGGTACATCATCGCCCCCGAGGGCCTCAAGGTCGGAATGACCATCGAGAATGGTCCGGGCTCCGATATCACCGTCGGAAACTGCCTCTCCCTCCGGGACATCCCTCTTGGCACGACCATCCACCACATCGAGATGAAGCCGGGGAAGGGTGCCCAGATCGGCCGAACTGCCGGTGCCCATGCTCAGCTCGCCGGAAAGGAGGGCGATTTCGCCCAGGTTATCCTGCCCTCCGGTGAGATGCGGCGAATCCGTCTCGATTGCCGAGCCGTGATCGGGACGGTAGGGAACCTCGATCACATGAACCTGTCGATCGGGAAGGCCGGTCGGAACCGCTGGAAGGGCTGGCGGCCCTTCGTCCGGGGCGCGGTCATGAATCCTTGCGATCACCCGCACGGCGGTGGTGAAGGAAAGAACGGCCGCGGTCGCGTGCCGGTGTCCCTGTGGGGCCAACCCGCAAAGGGGTACAAGACCCGGAAACGGAAGAACCCCTCGAGCCAGTACATCATTTCTCGGCGGAAGAAGTAAGGGAGATTGAATCGTGAGCAAAAAACTTCCATACGTTGAAGAACGTCTTATGAAACGGATCGAGACCATGAACCGCTCCGGCGAAAAGCGCCAGATCCGGACCTGGTCCCGATCTTCCACAGTGTACCCCGTCATGGTCGGCCACACCATCGCGGTTCACAACGGCCGGAAACATGTCCCGGTGTTCATCACCGAGAACATGGTCGGTCACAAGCTCGGCGAATTCGCCGCCACCCGGACCTTCAAAAGTCACTCGGTGGGCGAAAAAGCCGCGGCCCTGAAGTAGGCAAGGAGATCGGCAATGTTGCGACTCGTAGGTGTGACCATCCAGGAAGACATCGACATTTACAACGGCATGCGCCAGATCAAGGGCTTCGATACCAAGCACAGTCGGGCCAAGATCGAGCGGATCCTTACCCAGGCCGGCCTTTACTCCTTCAAACCCGATTCCCTCGGTCGGAAAGAGAAGGTTTATCCCAAGGTCTCCGACCTCTCCTGGGCTGAAAAGAGCCGGCTCATCGAGCTGGTCGACACGCCCCGCGCCTTCATCCGGAACGTCCGGATCAGTCCCCGCAAACTCCGGCTGGTGGCCGATGCCATCCGCGGGAAGTCGGTCGACGAGGCGATGGGGATCCTTCAATTCGCCCCCAAGAGCGGAGCACCCATCCTCCTCAAGCTTCTCAAATCGGCTGTTGCCAACGCCGGGAACAACCATGAGCTGAAGGCCGACGATCTTTTCGTCGCGAAGGTCCTTATCGACGGTGGCCCCGTGCTGCGGCGGTTCATGGCCCGGGCCCGCGGCCGCGCATGCCGGATCCGGAAGCCCACTTCGCACGCCCTGATCGTTCTTCGTGAAAGGCCGGACGTGATCCGGACCCAGCTTAAATCTGCCCGGACCGCCAATGAACAGCAGCAGACCAAGGCCAAGAGCGTGAAGGCCGAAACCCCCGCGAAGGCCCCCAAAGCCGCGAAGGCCCCCAAAGCCGCCAAGGCTCCCAAGAGCCCCAAGGCGAAACCCCAGGGAGGAAAGTAAAAAATGGGACAGAAAGTTAATCCAGTAGGAATCAGGCTCGGCATCACCCGGACATGGGATTCCAGGTGGTTTGCCAAGCGCGGCGAATACGCGACCTTCCTCCACGAGGACGTCAAGATCCGGAACTTCGTCGACCGGAAGCAGTTTCCCCGCGAGGGAATCGGCCGGATTGAGATCGAACGGAAATCCAACACCAAGGTCAAGGTCACCATCCACACAGCGAAACCCGGGGTCATCATTGGCCGCGGCGGTGAACGGGTCGACCTCCTCAAGAAAGACCTTGAAAAGATGACCGGGAAATCCGTTTTCCTCGCAATCCAGGAGATCAAGCATCCCGACACGGAGGCGAAACTCATCGCCGAGAGCGTCGCAATGCAGCTCGAGAAACGCGTTTCTCACCGCCGGGCGATGCGCCAGGCCATCTCCCGCGCCATGCGGGCGGGCGCCCAGGGCATCAAGATCACCTGCGGTGGCCGGCTGGGCGGCGCTGAAATCAGCCGCTCCGAATGGGTGCGCGAGGGACGCGTTCCCCTGCACACTCTCAGGGCCGATATCGACTTCGCAACCGAGACCGCCGTTACCACCTTCGGGTGCGTCGGGGTCAAGGTGTGGGTCTTCAAGGGCGAAAGGATTGGAAAGACCGCTGGTCCGGAGAATCCACCGCCCCGCGAAAACACCTTTTAAGGAGGAACCGCTGCCATGTTGATGCCGGCACGGACAAAGTTCAGAAAACAACAACGCGGAAGAATGCGTGGGATGAGCAAAGGCGCCAAATACCTGGCTTTCGGGACCTTCGGCCTCCAGGCCCTCGAATGCTGTTGGATGACGAGCGCCCAGATCGAAGCCGCTCGAAAAGTCATCACCCGAACGGTCAAGCGGGCAGGAAAAATGTGGATCCGGGTTTTCCCCGACAAGCCGGTTTCCAAAAAGCCTCTCGAAACCCGTATGGGAAAAGGAAAAGGTGCCCCCGAGTATTGGGTTGCCGTGGTCAAGCCCGGAAGAATCCTTTTCGAGCTCGAGGGAGTCCCCCAGGATGTCGCCTTCGAATCCCTTTCGCAGGCTGGGTTCAAACTCCCGATCCGAACCAAGATCGTAACCTCCCAGATGGAATAGCAGGATGGTGCAGTCATGAAGAACCGTGAAAATTTCTCGGAATTGTCAGAAACCGAACTTCTCGAGAAGTATCATCATTTCAAGGAAGAGCTCTTCAACCTCAGGTTCCAGGTGGTCACCGGCCAGCTCGCGAACCCCTCCCGGATCGGCCTGGTCCGACGAAACATCGCCCGCGTCATGACCTTTCTCACCCGTATCCAGAGGGAGCAGATCCAGAGCGGGTTGAAGAAGGAATACCAGGACATGATCGACAAGAAGAAGATCGATTCCAGGGCCACTCCGCTCCGCGAGAAAATCGCGATGCTCAAGATCCAGCTCGCGGGGAAAGCCCAGGCGGTCCGTCGGGCGATCCGGTCCGAGGTGGATGACAAGTTGGCGAACCTTCTGAAATCCATTCGGAATCGCATCTCCGAAATGCTCAAGACCAAGAAAGGCAAGGAGGAAGCCAAACTCCGCGCTTCATCCCGCCGCTTGCGTGATCCCAACTTCTCTCCCCGGAAGAACTTCCTTGACAAATTGTCCACGTTGGGGTTAAATGAGGCTTCTCAGATCCTCTCTCTCAAGGAAACCAAGCGCGAAAAACTGAATGAGCTCGACAAGATCCGGGCTCTGCAACGTGAGTTGGCCTCTGGCCGGCTGCCGTTTTGACCGAGGAGGTTGACCCATGGATAACGAAAAGAGAACCCTGAAAAGCCGTTTGGCGATGGTCATCAGCGCGAAGTCCGCCAAGACCATCAAAGTCCAGATCGAGGGGATCCACATGCACCCCAAGTTCGGGAAGTACATCAAGCGGCAGCAATCCTTCCTGGTACACGATCCCAAGGGCGAGTGCAAGCTTGGAGACCTCGTTCGGGTCGAAGAGTGCAAGCCCATCAGCAAACTGAAGAAATGGGTCGTACGGGAAATCGTCCAGCGGGGCGATGTCAAGACCCGCGACAGCTTGAAGGAGGTCGAGAATGATCCGGCAGGAATCGACGCTTAAAGTCGCCGACAACACAGGCGCCAAGAAACTTTTGTGCATCCGGGTGATGGGTGGAGGAAACCGGACCTTCGGTTCCCTCGGAGACATCATCATGGCTTCTGTCAAGGACGCGATTCCCGACGGGACCGTCAAGAAGAAGGAAGTCGTCCGTGCGGTCATCGTCCGGACCAAGAAGGAATACCGGCGGCCCGACGGCAGCTTCATCCGCTTCGACGACAACGCGGCGGTTATCATCGCCCCTGACAACAACCCCAAGGGAACCCGCATCTTCGGGCCGGTTGCTCGTGAACTTCGCGAGAAGCAGTTCATGAAGATCGTTTCCCTGGCCCCTGAAGTAATCTGAGGGAGAATAATCATGTTGAAGACATTGAAACAGCGGAAGGCGGTCGCCAAACCCATCGTCAAGAAGGATGACAACGTCATCATCCTCAGCGGCGAGGATCGGGGCAAGAAGGGCCGCGTTCTCCAGGTCGTTGCCTCCAAGGGTCAGGCCTTCATCGAGGGCGTGAACTACATCAAGCGGCACCAGCGGCCCTCCAAGAAGATCGGAAAGGGCGGCATCATCCAGAAGGAAGGCCCCGTCGCACTGAGCAAGGTCGCCCTCCTCTGCACCCGCTGCAACAAGATCACCCGGGCACACATCGTGGAACTCAAGGACGAAATGTCACGCGTCTGCGCGCTCTGCAACGAGCCGATCGGGCGCAAGTGACGAATCAAGAATAAGGAGAATTCGGCATGGCAAAGACACAGGCAAATTCCGCAGGAGGAGCGAAACCCACCGGCGGAACGAAGTCTCTTCCAAGGCTGAAGGAAAAGTACATCAAGGAAGTCGCCCCCAAGCTTCTTTCCCAGTATGGAAATCCTATGGCCATTCCCAGGATCTCGAAAGTGGTCCTGAACATGGGAGTGGGTGCTGCCACCCAGAACAGCAAGCTCCTGGATGCCGCCGTGAGTGAAATGACGGTAATCGCAGGCCAGAAGCCGGTCGTCACCCGGGCGCGGAAATCGATCTCCAACTTCAAGCTCCGCGCGGGCGTTCCCATAGGATGTTGCGTCACCCTTCGCGGCGACCGCGCATTCTTCTTCCTGGACAAGCTATTCAACATCGTCGTTCCCCGCATCCGCGACTTCCGGGGACTCTCCCCCAAAGCCTTCGACGGTCGGGGCAACTATAGCCTCGGGCTCGTTGAGCAGCTGGTGTTCCCCGAAATCAAATACGATTCGGTCGAAAAGGTGCAGGGGATGAACATCACTATCGTTACGACGGCAAGAACCGACGGCGAAGCCAGGGAGCTCCTCTCTCTTCTTGGAATGCCGTTTCGCAAAACCCAGAAAATCTGATTAAGGAGCGAATATGGCAAAAACATCGTTGATCCAGAAATGGATGAAAACCAAGAAGTTTTCCACGCGTCGGTACAACCGCTGCCGCATCTGCGGCCGACCCCGCGGATATATGCGGGATTTCCACATGTGCCGCATCTGCTTCCGGGCCCTGGCTTCCAAGGGCCAGATCCCGGGCATCACCAAATCGAGCTGGTAGGGGGACCGCAAACATGAGTATGACTGATCCCATCGGCGACATGCTTACCCGCATCCGCAACGCCAACATCGTCAAACACGAGAGCGTGGAAATGCCTTCCTCCAAGATGAAGATCGAGATCGCCAAGATCCTCAAAAGGGAAGGGTACATCCGCGATTTTCGCTATTACAAATTCCAGAACAAGTTCAACCTCAAGATCTTCCTGAAGTTCGGTGAGCGGCAGGCCCGGATGCTCTCCGGAATCCGCCGGATCTCCAAGCCGGGGCGCCGCGTTTATTCGGGTGCCACCGTCATTCCAAAGGTCATGGGCGGTCTCGGAATCGCAATCGTTTCGACCTCCCACGGAATCATGACGGACAAGGAAGCGAAGAAGAACAACGTCGGCGGGGAAATCCTCTGCCAGGTCTGGTAAAAGGGGGGGAAAAAAGATGTCTCGCATCGGAAAGAAACCCATTCTGATTCCCCAAGGAGTCGAAGTCAGTATCACCGGTCACACGGTGTCCCTCAAGGGGCCCAAAGGCTCCCTCAAGAGGAGTTTTTGTCCCGAGGTCAAGATCACCAAGGAGAAAGATCGCCTCCAGTGCGCGATTCCCGAGAACAGCGTGAAGGAGGTCCGGAGCAAGTTCGGCCTCGTTCGCAGCCTCCTGGCCAACATGGTCGCTGGGGTCTTCAAAGGATTTTCCCGGAGCCTCGAGATCGTCGGGGTGGGTTACAAGGTTCGCGCGGAAGGGTCGAAGTTGATCTTCAACATCGGGTATTCGCATCCCGCAACCTTTGACATTCCCAAGGAAGTCACCTGCAAGATCGAACCGGGTGGCGTCAAGACTGCCACCGGACACGATGTAGTCGCCAAGGTTCTCGTGACCGGGATCGACAAGGAAGCCGTCGGCCAGGTGGCCGCCGACATCCGCGGGATCAAGCCCCCCGAGCATTACAAAGGCACGGGGATCCGCTACGCCGGAGAGAAAGTCCGCATCAAGGAGGGCAAGAAGCTCGCCGCCTGATGACGGTTGAGTTTTGAGATCGACTTATGAGCGAAAACAACAAGAAACACCTTCTGCGTGTCAAGCGCCACAAGCGCTCCCGTTTCTACCTTTCCGGATCCACCGAAAGGCCCCGCCTTGCGGTGTACCGGAGCATCAAGCACATCTACGCCCAGATCATCGACGACCAGAGGGGAATCACCCTCGCCGCCGCAAGCTCCGCCACCAAGGACATGCGTGAATCCAAAGTCCCCGGCGGAAACAAGGACGGTGCGAAAAAGGTCGGCGTCCGGATCGCGGAACTTGCCAAGGAAAAGGGCATCGAGAACGTGGTCTTCGACAAGGGCGGATACCGGTATCATGGTCGCGTGAAAGAGCTGGCGGAGGGCGCCAGGTCGGCCGGCCTGAAATTCTAAAGGAGTGAGCCATGGCTGAAAAGAGAACATTTGATTCCCCCCGGAGGGGCCGCGATCGTGATCGTGGGCAAGTCGAGAGTGAGTTCGTAGAAAAAATCATCGCTGTCAACCGCGTCAGCAAAACGGTCAAAGGCGGCCGGCACTTCGGCTTCTCCGTCCTCGTTTGCGTGGGCGACAAGAAAGGTCGGGTCGGAATGGCCATCGGAAAGGCCAAGGCCGTTCCCGATGCAGTCCGAAAGGGCCTCGAGAAAGCCAAGAAAACCCTTACCACCATCCCGCTCTACAAAGGGACCATCCCGCACCCCGATCTAGGGAAGTTCGGCGCAAGCTCTGTTATGCTGAAACCCGCCGCCCCCGGGACCGGCGTCATCGCGGGCGGGGCCGTCCGGGCCATCTTCGAGGCACTCGGAGTCCGTGACGTTCTCGCCAAGAGAATCGGGTCCAACAACCCGGTCAACGTCGCCAAAGCCTGCATGAACGCTCTCAAGCGGATGCGCGGGGTGAACGACGTCAGCAAGATGCGCGGAATCCCCCCCGCTCAGGTCATCAACGGGTAGGAGAAACGTCGTGGAAAAGGAAAAGAAAGTAACCATCAAACTCATCAAGAGTTCGATCGGCGCGACCGTGCGCCAGAAGCAAACAATCCGTGCGTTGGGCCTGCACCATATGCTCCAGGAAGTTACTCATGCCGCGAACCCTGCGGTTCTCGGTATGATCGACAAGGTCCAGCGCTGGCTCGAAGTAAAGTGAGGAACCCACCATGTTGAATCTCGGAAACTTGAAAAAAGCCATCGGCTCCACCAAGAAGCGGAAACGGATCGGACGAGGAAAAGGGTCCGGACACGGCAACAAATCCACCCGCGGTGGAAAGGGCCAGACCGCCCGATCGGGCAAGCCGCATCCCTATGCCGGGTTCGAAGGCGGACAGATGCGTTTCGTCCGGTTGATGCCCAAGCGTGGCTTCATCCGACCCATGAAGGAAATCTTCTCCCTGGTCAACCTTGCCCAGCTCGATATCTTCGAGACCGGAACCCAGGTCACTACCAAGATGCTGCAGGAGAAAGGCTTGATCAAGAACCTACATTTCCCCGTCAAGATTCTTGCCCGGGGGGAAATCTCCAAAGCGCTGACCGTTCAGGCCCAGAAATTCTCGGAATCCGCAAAAGCCAAGATCGAGAAGGCCGGCGGGAAAGCGGAGGTGATCTAGGTGTTACAGAGCCTCGCCAATTCGATGAAGATTCCGGAACTCCGGAATCGCATCCTCTTTACCCTCGGGATGATCGTGGTGTTCCGGATCGGAACACATATCCCCACTCCCGGTGTCGACGCGAAACTGCTCGCGTCCCAGATGCCGACTTCGGACGTGTTCAGCTTCCTGAACATGTTTTCGGGAGGCGCGTTGCGTCGGTTCTCCGTTTTTGCTCTCGGAATCGCTCCCTACATCAACGCTTCGATCATCATGCAGCTCCTTGTCTACGTCATTCCCTATCTGGAACACCTGGCCAAGGAGGAGGGTGAAGAGGGCCGTAAACTCATCAGCCAGTACACGCGTTACGGCACAGTTCTGATTGGCGCTCTTCAGGCATTCGGAATCACCTTCATGCTCGAACGCATGGGCGTGGTCCCCCAGGGTGGGATTCCTTTCAAGATCATGGCGGTGACGACGCTGACCGCCGGAACCGCTTTCATTATGTGGTTGGGCGAACAGATGACCAGCCACGGGATAGGCAACGGGATTTCGATCCTCATCACCGCCGGCATTCTCGCATCGCTTCCCGAGGCCATCGTTCACCAGTATGCCCTGTTCCAGGGGAATGCCCAGGACGTCATCAAGATGCTGGTCCTCCTGATCATTGTCATCGCCGTCATAATGGCCATCGTCCTTGTCCAGGACGGGGTCCGCAAGATCCCGGTCCAGTATGCGAAACGTGTCGTGGGACGCCGGGTCTACGGCGGACAGAACACTTTCATCCCACTCAGGGTGAACCAAGCTGGGGTCATCCCCGTCATCTTCGCGAGTTCGATCCTGCTTTTCCCCTCCATGATCGTCAACTGGATCCAAGGACTCCAATCCGTCCAGGCCGCCATGGAAACCGGTTTCCTTGGTACAATCCTTCACTACCTGTTCGGGTTGTTCAACTACAACACCTACGGGTATCTGATCGTTTATGCCGTTCTGATCGTATTCTTCACCTACTTCTACACCGCGATCACCTTCAACGTCCAGGAACTGTCGGACAACATGAAGAAATACGGCGGATTCATCCCCGGAATCCGGGCGGGACGGCCCACCGTCGACTATCTCGAACGGACCCTTTCACGAATCACCCTTGCGGGAGGAATCTTCCTTTCGATCGTGGCGGTGATTCCGAACCTGATGATAAAGTTCATGAACGTCCAGTTCTACTTCGGCGGAACCGCGCTCCTGATCGTGGTGGGCGTTGCCATGGACACCATGCGGCAGCTGGAATCCCACCTTGTTACCCGCCACTATGAAGGGTTCATGAAGAAGAGGGGGTTGCGCTGATGGAAAAGTTCACGAATCT
Organism: uncultured bacterium; assembly: GCA_964428355.1. GTDB lineage: Bacteria > Muiribacteriota > Ozemobacteria > Ozemobacterales > Ozemobacteraceae > CAYRYU01. The sequence goes on along the minus strand of CAYRYU010000001.1, from coordinate 125,137 downwards.
GATCCTTCTCGGCCCACCGGGGGCGGGGAAGGGGACCCAGGCCAAGATGATGGTCGACAAATACGGAATCCCCCAGATCTCCACGGGGGACCTCCTGCGGGCGGCCATCTCCTCGGGGTCCGACCTTGGAAAGAAAGTCCAATCGTTCGTCACCTCGGGTGGGCTGGTTCCCGACGACCTCGTTCTTTCGGTCCTCCTCGACCGGCTCGAAGGGAAAGACTGCAAGAAGGGTTTCATCCTCGACGGTTTCCCCCGGACCCTTGGCCAGGCCGATTCCGTCGGAAAGGCCCTCGACAAACGTGGAATGCCACTCAGCGGGGTTATCGCGATCATCGTTCCGGACCAGGATCTCATCGACCGGTTGACCGGGCGGCGGACGTGCAAAGCCTGTTCCACCATCTTCCACCTGAAGTTCTCCCCACCTGCCAAGGAAGGGGTATGCGACAAGTGCAAGGGCGAACTGATCCAAAGGAAGGACGACAGCTTCGAGGTCATCTCCAACAGGCTGAAGGTCTATCACGAGCAGACCCAGCCGCTCATCGAATACTACGGGAAGAGGAATCTCCTTCACGAAGTCGATGGGAGCGGGAAAATCGAGATGATTTTTGGAAAAATCTGTGATATAATAGAAGGTCTCCGGAAGCCTTGATTCCCTTGAAATCCAAGGCGGAGATCGAAACAATGCGTGAGAACGGAGCCCTGTTATGGTCCGTCCTCGAAGGTGTGAAGCTTTTGGCCAAACCCGGGGTTTCAACCTATGAACTAGACCGGCTCGCCGAGGATACCATCCGAAAGGCGAAGGCGGTTCCGGCATTCAAGGGCTACAGGGGGTACACCGCCACCTTGTGTACCAGCATCAATCACGAGGTGGTTCACGGGATTCCCTCCAAGAAGCGTCGACTCAAGGATGGTGACATCCTCAGCCTCGACATCGGCCTGGTGAAGGACGGGCTCTTTTCCGACATGGCCACCACGGTTACCATCGGAGAAGTCCCCGACCCGGTCCGGAAGTTCCTGGAAGTTTCAGAGACCTCCCTCTGGGAAGGAATCAAACAGGTTGTTCCGGGAAACCGCCTGGGGGATGTGTCCCATGCCGTTCAGGCCCATGTCGAGAGACATGGGTTTTCCGTGGTCAGGGACTACGTCGGTCACGGAATCGGGCATGCGATGCACGAGGAACCGGTCATTCCCAACTTCGGTCCGCCCGGAGTGGGCCCAAGGCTCGAACCTGGCATGGTTCTCGCCATCGAGCCGATGGTCAACGTCGGAGGCTATGAGGTCAAGATCCTTGCGGACGGTTGGACGGTAGTCACGGCGGACGGGAGTCTTTCGGCTCATTTCGAGCATTCGGTTGCGGTGACCGCGACGGGTGCTCAGGTCCTTACTCTGCCCCGCGGGGGCGTGAACAAAGGGGAAATGGTGAATTCATGACCAAAAGTGACACGATCCAGGTCGAGGGCAAAGTCCTTGAGCCCCTTCCGAATGCCATGTTCAAAGTGGAATTGGAAAACGGGCATGTGGTGCTGGCCCACATCTCTGGAAAGATGCGGATGCACTACATCAGGATTCTGCCGGGGGACAAGGTGACGGTCGAGTTGACGCCCTACGACCTTTCGCGCGGCCGGATCGTCTACAGGTTCAAGTGATGGTAATTTTTCTCTCAGGAGGTTTGTTGTGAGAGTTCGTGCATCTGTCAAGAAGATTTGCGAGAAGTGCAAGATCATTAAGCGGCGTGGAGTGATCCGCGTCATATGCGAAAATCCTCGGCACAAGCAACGCCAGGGTTGATAAAGGAACAGGAGGAGTTTTATGGCGCGTATTTCCGGCGTTGACCTTCCCAAGGAAAAGCGGATCGAAGCCGCCCTTCCCTACATCTACGGCATCGGTTGGTCCCGGTCGAGGGAGATTTTGAAGAAAACCAAGATCAGTCCCGACACCCGGGTGAAGAACCTGACCGAGGAAGAGATCAGCCTGATCAAGTCCTGCATCGACAAGGATTACAAGGTCGAGGGCGATCTGCGGCGCGAAGTTTCCATGTCCATCAAGCGGTTGATGGATATCGGATGTTATCGCGGACTCCGGCACCGGAAGGGACTTCCCGTTCGCGGCCAGAGGACTCACACCAACGCCCGCACCCGAAAGGGGCCGCGGCGGTCCATCAACAAGGGCAAGTAAATTCAAGTCCTGAACCAGGACGGTTGATTCGAAGGAGTTTGTACAATGGCAAAGGCCGGACAGAAGGGCAAACCTCGGACCAAGAAGCGCGAGAAGAAGATCGTCGCAAGGGGGCAGGCCCATATCCAATCCACATTCAACAACACGATCGTGACCATCACGGACGGTTCGGGAAATGTCCTGTGCTGGTCCAGCGCCGGGTCCAACAATTTTCACGGATCCCGGAAATCCACCCCCTATGCAGCTCAGGTCGCAGCCGAAGCGACCGGGAAGAAAGCGCTCGAGTTCGGGATGCGTGAAATCGAGGTCTTCGTTGCCGGCCCCGGAATGAGCCGGGAATCCGCCATTCGCGCGCTTCAGACGGTCGGACTGAACATCGTCTCGATCAAGGACGTTTCGGGAATACCGCACAACGGTTGCCGGCCCCCGAAGCGCCGCCGCGTATAAGGAGTTTTCAAATGGGAAGATATCATGATGCTTCGTGCAGGGTTTGTAGACGGGAAGGGGACACCCTTTTCCTGAAAGGTGCCCGCTGCTATTCCGACAAGTGCGGGTTCAAACGCCGCGCCCGGATTCCCGGACAGCACGGCAACGACCGGATGAGCATGAACAAAAAGCAGACCGGTTATGAGATCCAACTGCGCGCAAAGCAGCGGGTCCGCCGTATGTATGGGCTCCTCGAGCGCCAGTTCCAGCGGTACTACGAGTTGGCCGCGAAGAAGAGCGGAAACACCGGGGTCAACCTCCTCCACCTTCTCGAAACCCGCCTCGACAACATCGTCTACCGGATGGGTTTCGGGATTTCCAGGCCCCAGGCCAGGATGTGGGTAACCCAGGCCCATTTCACCGTCAACAGCAAGAGGGTCAACATCCCCAGCTACCAGGTGAAGCCCGGTGATGTCGTTTCCGTAAAGGAAAACAGCCCCCTACGCCAGAAGATCAAGGACCAACTCGAGATCTCCTTGAGTCGTGACGCTACCCCCTGGCTGGAAGTCGACAAGGAGGGCTGCAAGGGCAAGCTCCTCAACCTGCCCGAACGCGCCCAGCTCGACCAGAAGATCCAGGAATCGCTGATCGTCGAATACTACTCGCGGTAAAGCAAGGAGAAGCATTTCGTGATCGAAATCAACAGACCAAAAATCAAATACACCGTCGGTGAAAGCCCCAATCACGGGATTCTGACCCTCGAGCCGCTCGAGAGAGGTTACGGGCAGACCCTTGGCAACTCCTTCCGCCGGGTCCTGCTCGCATCCCTCCCAGGCGCCGCAGTCTCATCCGTCAAGATCGACGGTGTCCTTCACGAGTTCTGCAGCATTCCCGGAGTCGTCGAGGACGTCACCGAAATCATCCTCAACCTCAAGAAACTGATCGTCAACCTTCACCAGGACCAGCCCCTTACCGTCCGCCTCGAGGCGAAGGGGCCCTGTGAAGTCACCGCCGCCGCAATAGGAACCCATCCCAACCTGGTCATCGTCGACAAGGACACCCACATCGCCCACGTCACCGGTGACCTGACCCTTGGAATGGATATCACCTTCAAGCGTGGCCGCGGCTACCTGCTCGGAGACCAGCACAAGGAACCCGGTCAGCCCATCGGGATCATCCTCGTCGATTCACAGTTCTCACCCGTGACCAAGGTCATGTTCAACGTCGAGGACGCCCGCGTCGGCCAGGAGATCAATTTCGACAAGCTGACCCTCCAGGTCTGGACCGACGGAAGCATGAAACCCAGCGAGGCCATCGAACTTTCCGCGAAATTCCTTCGCGCCCACGTCGACCTCTTCACCCAGCTCGAGGAAGAGGAGACCGAGGACGAAATCGAGAACGTCGCGGTCAAGGAAGACCTCGTCATGGTCGCTTCCCAGAAAAAGGAACCCCAGCAGAAGGGTTTCAACGACATCCTCATCAAGGACCTCGAGTTTTCCGTTCGCTCCCGGAACTGCCTTAAAAAAGCCGGGATCCACACCCTCGGCGAACTGGTGGGACGGAAAGCTCAGGATCTCCTCGAGATCAAGAATTTCGGGAAGAAATCGCTTAAAGAGGTCAGGGAGAAGCTTTCCCAGTTCAGCCTCACTCTTCCCGGCGATGAAAATGGCGGAGGAACTGAGATATGAAACATCGCAAAGTCGGACGTAAATTCGGCAGGGAGACCCATCAACGCCTCGCGCTGCTGCGTTCCCTCTGCACTTCCCTCGTGAAATACGAGCGGATCACCACCACCCTCCAGAAGGCCAAGGACCTGCGTCGCCTCATCGAACGCGCCGTCACCATGGCCAAGGGCGAGAAGGCCGAGTCGAAACCCCAGCTCTTCGGTTACTTCCACTCCTACGAGGACAAGGAAATCATCGGTCGCGATGCGATCAAGAAGTATCTTTCCAACCTCCAGGGCGACATCCGGAAGGCGGCCGAAAAGTTCATCGAGGACCCCAAGAAGAACCCCAAACCGGAGTTCATCATGGAATACCTCGAATCCGTCGGCGACCGGAAAGCCGGCCCCAGGGTCCTGCGTGTGGAGGGCGTCATGACCAAGCTCGTCAAGCGCATCGCTCCCCGGTTCAAGGACGTCAGCGGCGGCTACACCCGAATCTACAAACTCGGTCTTCGTCGCGGCGACAACGCCGAGATGGCAATCATCGAGTTTACCAAGCGGGAAGAAAAGAATTCCTGATCGGTAACCAATGATTCGATTCGACCGGGTTTCGTACCGGTACGATCACAAGGAACAGACCTCCCCTGGAATAGGGGAGGTTTCTTTTTCTCTGGAACCCGGGGAGAAGGTTTTTCTCCTCGGACGCAACGGGGCGGGGAAGTCGACCCTTACCCTTCTCGCCGCGGGTCTCCTCATGCCCGACTCGGGGACCGTCTCCATTGGCGGGCTCGAGACCAATCTTCGTGATCCCGAAATCCACCGAAAAGTTGGGATCCTATTCCAGAACCCCGATACCCAGATCGTGGGAACGACGGTGGGGGAGGACCTTGCCTTCGGGTTGGAGAACCTTGCGATTCCAGGAGCCGAGATGCGCGAGAGGGTGGGAAGGATCGCGGCCGAGTTCGGCCTCGAATCACACCTCGAGGCCCCCATCCATTCCCTTTCGGGAGGAACGCGCCAGAAGGTCGCTCTGGCCGGGGTTCTCGTGACGGAACCCGCCTTCCTGATCCTGGATGAGCCCACCTCCCATCTCGATCCCTGGAGCCGGGCGGAGTTCTGGGGAATGCTCGGGAAATGCGTCCGGGAAAGGAAGCTCGGTGTTCTCGTCGTTTCCCAGCGGCCGGCGGATTTCCCTCTCGCCGACCGGAGCCTCGTGATGGCCGATGGGAAGCTCGTCTTCGACGGGGTTCCCCAAGCGCTCTGGGAAAACCCCAGCCTGGGTGACTGGGGTCTCCGGCTTCCCGAAGAGGTGGTCTTCCGCCGGGCAATCGGGAAACCATAGGGGCAGCGGAGCTGTCCGGCTCCAGGTTTTTCCCCAAGCCTCGATGAACTCGTAGGGGCAGGACCCCGTGGCTGCCCTCGGGGTGCCGTCTTTTCGAGATGAATCCCGGCGGTCCGGATTCGGTAACCGGCCCGGAAACGGCAGTTCCGACCGGAGACAACGGTTTACGCGGTACAGCGAAATCCGTTTCCTATTCGATGGTTCTCCCTGAAGGGGCCGAATCGACGGCCCTTTCGACCGTGAAGGATGGAAACCTTTCCGGATCATCTTTTCCATATGGGGTCGGATTGGCCGGAATCGCCGCCGATTCCTCGCAGAAAACCGCCTCAGAGACCGGAGGAGCTTCGGATGGTGTGTTGCCGTCTTCGATCCCAACCGAAATCGGCGATGTTCTCCGGGTCGCTTCGAAGTTGGAATTCGCTTCGAAGATCATCGTGGGTAGTTTTCCTCTTCATCGCGGACAGCCCACTCGGAGCAATGGCTTTGCCACGATCTCACTCGTGCCCCGTGGGGTTGAGATTCGCATCCAAAGGCGATTCCCATCCGCGAGGGTTTCCCTTCCCGAGTAAAATCGGGTATCATTGGGAAAAGCTCCATCCAGGAGAGAAGAATGGCCGTCGCGATCAACCGGCTCAATGATTACGTTTTCAAGCGAATCTTCGGGGTTTCCGAGAACAAGGACATCCTCATCGATTTCCTCAACTCGGTCATCCTGACCGACCTGACCGGCCCCCTGACGGATCTCGAACTCGACGACCGGGAGATCGACCCGGAATTCCTGGGCGACAAAGCCTCGCGACTGGATATCCTGGCAACCTCCCAAAATGGAACGCGGATCAACATCGAGGTCCAGATCGTGAACGTGGGCGGTCCCGAACGGCGAACCCTCTTCTATTGGTCCCGGCTCTACGGAGGGCAGCTCGTTTCCGGGGTTGAATACAAGGCACTTCTCCCCGTGATCGCGGTCAACGTGGTTGGTTTCGAGTTCCTTCCCCATCCCGATCGTTTCCACCAGACTTTTCTTCTGGCGGAGATGGAAACCCACCTTCCGTTGACCCGGGATTGCGAGATCCACTTTATCGAGATTCCCAAATTCAAAAGACTTCGGCATTCCCCGAAAACCAGGCTGGACGATTGGATGACATATCTGGCCAATGTCCAGGGCAAGGAAATGGAGAAGATCGCAATGCGACAACCGGCAATCAAAAAGGCCCTCACGATCGAAGAGATTTTCGCCCAAAGTGAAAAGGAACGCCGCCAATATGAGCTGCGGGAAAAAGGCCTGCACGATCTCGCCTCGATTCGCGGAATGGGCCGCGAAGAAGGTCGCGAAGAAGGTCGCGAAGAGGTCATAAAGGCCATGATGGAGAGGGGTCTTTCCCTTGGGGAAATCGTGCGAATCACCGGGTTTTCGGAGGAACAGATCCGAAGAATGGGAGCCTCCCCCGATCCTGTCGCACCCGTGGTCCGGGAAGAAACAAGTCCCTATCAATCCGCTGGAAAAAGCACAGGAAGTGCAAAACCGCGTCGAAGGAAAACCCCGTCGCGTTAACGTTCCGGGTTTGGATCAGGAATCGGACTCCTGTCCGGCCATGATCTGGGTTTTCATGAATGGGACGGGCAGGTTGGGCCGCGTTCATTTTCTCTGCCCGGGTGACCTGGTTTCGCCCAAGGAGGTGAGGCTTGGCAGAATCGGATAAGAGTTTTCATGGCTGGCGGATCCTCCAGGAATTCCCAGCCCAGGGTGGGGAGGCAGATGTCTTCCTTGCCGAGAAGGATGGGCAACGCCGGATCCTGAAACTCTACCGGTTTGGGGTCAACCCCAGGAAAGAGGCTCTTGATATTGTAGCCCGCTTGGGGGACCACAATCCGGGGCTGGTCGTGCGGTTATTCGACCACGGTCTGGACGCTGATTCCGGCCGGTATTTCGAGCTCGACGAGTATCTTCCCGGAGGAACACTTGCCGACCGCCTCGGCTCGCGGCCCCTCTCCGAGGGGGAGGTCCAATCGATTGTCCGCCAGCTTTTGCCCGTTCTCGAAGAGCTGCACGGGCAGGGCCTGCTCCATCTCGATCTGAAACCTGGGAACCTTTTGGTCCGTTCCACTGATCCCTTCGCAGTCGCTCTTTCCGACTTCGGACTCTCCAGTCTCTGGGATGGAGCCGTTTCGCAGAAGTTTACCCAGACGAGGGGAACCAGCTGGTACCAGTCCCCGGAAAGCATTACTGGCGCGGTAAGTCCCAAGTCCGACTGGTGGTCATTGGGAATTATGCTCCTGGAGCTTCTGTTGCGCAGGAATCCCTTCGAGGGGATACAACCCCAGGTCGTTCATTACCAGCTAACGACGAAAGGGGTCGAAATCCCGCCCGACCTTCCCACCCGCTGGCGCAACATCCTGATGGGCCTCCTGACACGCCGTCCGGAGAAACGATGGGGCGGAGATGAAGTCCGTCGCTGGCTCGCAGGGGAGGAGCTCGAAACCTCCTACCAGGATGAAACATCGCAAGTCCAGGGGAAAGAAGCTCTATCTTCTCCAGCCCAGTTCAAGCGATTTTCCGATCCCTTCCCCTTCCGGGGAACATTCTTTGAATCCCTGGAAGACCTGGTCGGGGTTGCTCTTTCATCGCCCCAGGCATGGGACGAGTGCTCTTCGGCGATCGCCGGCGGGGAAATCGTGGCTTGGCTCGAGAAGAACGGCGATCCCCAACGGGCGGACCAGATCCGGAAAGTGGTGGAGAAGTTCGAAGACCCTGATCTGAGGGTATTCCAGCTCGGAATCCTGATGCGACCCGACCTGCCGTTCGTCTGGAGAGGGAAAGCGCTCGACGCTGATTGCATGCGGAAAACCCTCGAATCCTATCCCGAGAGGCTGGATTCCGGGGACAGGATTCTGGTCGAAGAACTCCTCTCTGAGGGAATCTTCCTGGACTATGCCCGGTTGACCGGACGGAATCTCGGTGATCTCGAGAAGTACCTCCGGCTGGCAAAAGGAATGCAGGATACAGGACTGGAGAGAATCCCCTGCCGGGACAGGGTCGTTCTTCTCCTTCGGGCTCATGACGGGGCTCTTTCCGGAAGCCGGGCACTCGACGCCCTACGGGCAATGATCACCGGAACACCGGAAACCGAGCGTGGGGATCTCCAATTGTTTCAAAAGGATGGGGTGGACTCTTTCGCCAAAAAGGCTTCGCTCTGGAACCCGGGCGATGATGATCTTTGGTCTGTCGTATTCAGGATTTCGAAGAGCATGGTTGCCCTCGAGAATGTGAACCTGGATGGATTCTTCGGGAACTCCCATGAGGTTCTGGCTCAAATGAGAAGGGATCCGGGTGTAGGGGAATTTCTCGTCCGCCTTTTCTCCAAGCCGGATCTTGATCAGCTCTTCATCCGGAGAATCGTGGAGCATGCCAATGCTTGTCCGGCGATCGGTTCCCTTGTCCGAGCGATTTTCCAGCTTTCCGGGGAAGAAAGCCTTGAAATCCTTCTCGAGCATAAAAGGATCCAGGGGATTCTAATTTCCAGGTGGGACGAGATTTCCGGAAGATTCCTCATCCCACCTTTTCTTTCGGGTCTCAAGGCGGGAGGGATCCTTTCCCTCGAGCATCTTCGGATCGCCCACCGGATTCTCGAGAACCCAGATCTCCTCCCGGAGAAAACGTGTGACCAGGAAATCTGGGATGTGATGCTGAAAAACCTCGATGTTTCCTGGGATGTCGACACCGAAACGGAGGAATTTTTTCTCTGGGTGAAAAAGGAGCGGGAACGAAGGAAAAACCGCGAGCTGGCATTGACATGGGCAGTTCGGTGTTTCGTCCTCTCGATCGCCCTCTTTTTTGTCCGTTTGATGAACATGCCAGGGTTCGTGAAGGACCGAAATCAGGCCAGGGAAAAAGCCTGCTATGCGAACATGAGGGTCATTATTGGGGCCGTCGAGATGTACAACATGGATCATTCCGAAATGCTGACCCGATACAACGATCAACAGACAATGGAGTTCCTCGTTTCCAAAAAATACATTAAATGGCCCATTGAACGCCCCGAGGAGGGATGCAGGTATCTGAGCGAAGGCGATTTGACCCTCCGTGGGAACATCTGTTGCGACGTACATGGTCCCCTGAGCGACTTTCCCCAGAGATGAATGGAATGAACTCCCGTCGAAAGGGGGTTGCCCAGGCTGCAATGACGGGGCGGGGATTGCATCGTGAGCATGCGCGTCCCCGGAGCGAAGCTAGTGAGCTATCTGGGTTCAATTGCGATTTCAGGGTCCTCGGACTGTTGCGGACTCGGGATGAGGATCTTTGCTATACTTGGAAACTGCAAATTCTGCCGGCCCGGTAATGGAAAAAGAGCAGGGTTCGGAAAACATGGAAAGGGTAAGAATGAAAAGGTCTCTCGCGAAGTTTGTTTTTCTCGTTTTTGGGGTCTTGCCACTCTTTTTCGCTGGTTGCGGGAAAATCCCAGGTCATCCTGTCCCAGAAGCGCCTGGCATCGGCGAGATCGGAACCACGTCCCAAAACGGAACTTCAGTAAGGTTCCAGGTGCTTACTCCCCCGAAAGCCGGTTCTGGAAGCCTCAATCAGGCAATACTGGCCTATCCGGGGGCGGAGATCCGGGTCACCTTCGAGTTGATTCTGATCAATTCGGGCAACCTCTCCGGACGGACCACGACACTTTCCAAGACGGTCCTGGCGGATGCCTCCGGGACGGCCGTCGCCTCCTTTTCAGGGATTCCCGCCCGGACCGTGATCGGGAGTCTCAAGATCGATGGCGGGTCCATTGCCAGCCAGACTCAGTTTCACGGGTGCACTGACCTCGTGGAGGGTGCTGACAACGTCCTTTTCGTGGCCCCCGTCGGGCTCAAATCGCGGGAGGATATCGCGGCCCAGGTGATCAGGCTTCTCGTTTCCGATGACCGGTTGTTCGCGAAAGCCGGGGCGGGCCTGGCAACGACCGTGAAAGCCGCCATTGCGGTCGTGAACCCAGCCTTGTCCACCGCCTATCAGGATGGGGTGGCCCTTTTCGAGAAACTGACAGACCCCGCCGCGACTTCGGGGCTGTCGACTGGGAGTGTCACCGCGGGGTTGGTCCAGGTCGGAGGCCGGGCAACAGTCAAACTTCCGGCCGGGTCACAGCTCGACCTTCAATCCCTCACGGCACAGAACAACATCACTCGGGGAATCGTCCAACCCGACGGAGTCGCTTTCCTCGCGGCCTGCGTGGCAACGGGAGCCCCGGTTCTGACGGTTGTGGCCAACTCCTCGGAGAACGCGGTCCTTCTCAAGCTCTGGCTGATGGGCAACCCGGACCAGAACGATCTCATCGATGCAAGTTCGACCGCCGAGGCACTGGTCTTGTACGATCCGCAATTCCTGCTTCTTTCTCCTGCCGATTTGTCCAGGGCCCGCACGGCTCTCGCCGCCCGATCCGACTTTCCCGCGCTCGTCCGCTCCGTCGAGACGGCGATCGTTGCGGCCCCCTCCGACCCCTTCACCGACGCGATTTTCGGTGAAGCAGGAGAGATCGCCAAAGGTCTTTTTTCCTCCCTCAACGCAAGTCCCGCCTTTTCGATACGGCACTCCATCGGGGACGCCGACCAGGACAAGTTCGTCTATGTCCAGGATGATCCCGGCCGCTCCACCCCTGACGTAATGCTCGTGAACCGGTCTTTCTGCCACTATGATGTCGGAGTCACGAAGAACGGGATGCTCTTCAAGACACCCATCGGGGAGGGGAAATTCAGGAGTTCCCGGTGCACTCCCACAAGCGCCCTGACCTGGCCCCCTGAAACCAAGGAGACGGTAACTGTAGAGGGGATCGGGGAAGGAGATCTCGCATTCAGGTTTTCCAAGCTTTCCGCCCTCTCCCTGTTCGATGGCCTGATGGGGCTCGCGGGAGCCGTCATCGGAGCCAAGATAGAATCAATGGATGAGCTGGAGGATGCCTTCAAGGGGCTTTCAGAAAAGGGCATGGCTCTGGGGGCAATCATTTCAGAAATGATGGTTGCCCGGCCCAACAGTATCAGCGAAGCGATGGGCATCATCAAGACCTTCCTCTGGGAAGGTGGGAAGCTTGGATTCAACGCTCTCATCGACTACGCCGCGGTCGTTTTCCAGAAGAAACTCGAAGCCGAAATGAGCAAGGGGTGGTTGAAGTTCGTGACCAAGGCGGTCCTGAAGAAAGCGCTGGTGTGGGCGAGCCTTTCTTACGCTGTTGCCGAGTCCGGGGCCATCCTTTACAGTGTTGCCATGAGCCCCGCCTCCTACGAGGAATCCGGCCAACAGACGAAAGAAGGCTGGTATGGCGACCTCTTCGAAAAGAACCTCGTTTCGATGAACCACATCTCCCTCAAGCTGACCTGGTTCTGCGATCTTTCGGCCACCGTTCTTCGACAGGAGGGAACGGGCTGGGTCCCGGTCGAAGTGTCCCCTTACCGGCTGGAAACCCCTTGGGCATTCGAGTATTCCTTCACTTCCCAGGACCTGGGCTGGAACCAGACCACCTTGTCCCTCACTGACGGAATGCTCGAAATCGATCTTGCCAGCAAAACGATCAAGACCGGAAGTTTTTCCCAGAAGGAAGGGAAAATCCGGATCGGCTTCAAGGACGTTCCGTTCTTCGGATACGGAAAAAAAACAGACCAGACACCGGACGAAACTCGGATGATTTTCCGGGCTGCCTTTGACAGGGGAGTGGCCGATTCCGTCACATCCTTCGCTTTTTCCGGTTCGACCGAAGACGGGGGACCGGTTGTTGGAACGATCAACGGGGAAAACGTGCAGAGCTGGACCTATCTCAACCCGGTCTACAAGTTCGATGAAAACTGGATCGACAACGGACTCGTGATCGAGCTCACGAAGCAATGATTTTTTTTGAGCGGGCTTCCCGGAGCGAGCCGGCCTGACGCGATGTGGAAAATACCTTGACAAAGGCATTGCGAAACCTTAAAATGATCGTTACCTACGACGGAAGCGCCTTTTTCGGATTCCAGCTCCAACCGGGCGTGCCGACGGTCCAGGGTGTTCTCGAAAGCGCTGCGGAAGCGGCTTTGGGCGAAAAAACGCGGGTCGTGGGTTCCGGAAGGACGGATACGGGCGTTCATGCCCTCGGCCAGGTGGCCGGGCTGAAAATCCGCTGTCCCATACCGGTTGACAAGTTTATCAAGGCCATGAACGGGATTCTTCCCCAATCCGTCAGGGTCCGGTCGGTCGAGGAGGCAGAGGCGGGATTCCACCCGCGTTTCTCCGCGACATCGAAAACCTACTGGTACCTGATTCGGATGGTGAAAGAACCTTCCCCTTTTCTGGAGCGGTTCTTCTGCCAGATCCAGGGGGACCTCGATCTCGAGGCAATGCGCGCGGGGGCCGAGTTGTTCGTCGGGGAACACGATTTCTCCGCCTTCACCAAATCCCCCGCAAGGTTCAAGGATCCCGTCCGGAAAATTCTCCAGGCCGATCTGACACGCGAAGGCGAGGTGATCACTTTCGCGGTGACGGGAACGGGTTTCCTGCACAACATGGTGCGGAACATGGCCCGGGCTCTCATCCTGATCGGAAAAGGGGAACTGAGGCCGACAGAATTGTGTGAACTGTACCGTAATCAGGATCGGCGCCGTCTCGGGCTTCCGGCCCCGGCGGGCGGGCTGTACCTGATGAGGGTCATGTATTAACCGAAAAGGAGGAATTATTCGGTGAAGACGTTCATCCCCAAACCATCCCAAATCAAACGGGAATGGCTCCTTGTGGATGCGAAGGGAAAGGTTCTCGGACGCCTCGCGTCCCAGATCGCGAACCTGCTCCGCGGCAAGGGAAAGCCCACTTTTACCCCCAACTGCGATGTCGGTGATTTCGTCGTGGTCATCAATGCCAAAGACATCGAACTGACCGGGAAGAAGGAAACCGACAAAATCCATTACTGGCACACGGGTTACCCCGGCGCCATCTGCTCCCGCTCCTACGGCCAACTGAGGCAGGACAAACCTGAGTTCATGCTCATGCTCGCTGTCAAGCGGATGCTTCCCCGGAACAAGCTGCGCAAGCATCTCCTGCAGAAGCTCAAGGTCTACGCGGGGACCGAACACCCCCATGCCGCCCAGCAGCCCAAACCGGTCGAGAAGCCGGCAGAATAAGGAGGAAATGAAACATGGCCGATTCGTTGTTTTGGGGAACCGGGCGCAGGAAGACCGCGACCGCCAGGGTCCGGATCGTTTCCGGTGACGGAAAGATCACGATCAACTCACGCCCCTTCGAGGATTACTTCCCGATCCCCCTCACCCGGAAGATCATCCTTCAGCCAATGACCGTCACCGAGACGGTTGGAAAGTTCAATGTCATCGCCAATATCCGCGGCGGGGGTCCCACCGGTCAGGCCGGTGCCCTCCGGCACGGAATCGCCCGCGCCCTTGTGAAGTTCAATGAGGAGTTCAAGTCCATCCTCGGCAAGAGCGGATTCCTTACCCGTGATCCGCGCATGCGCGAGCGCAAGAAGTACGGCCTCAAGAGGGCCCGCAAACGGCCGCAGTTCTCCAAACGTTAGTCCTTTTCGAATACCAGGAACGGGATCCCAGCGGGATCCCGTTCTTTTTCGGAGGAACCATGGACCCGAACGAAGAATTGATCCGAAGGGCTTTCGAAGCCAGCCGGAACGCCTACGCCCCCTATTCCCGGTTCAAGGTCGGGGCAGCCCTCCTGCTGGGAGATGGAGAAATCATCCCCGGATGCAATGTCGAAAATGCGTCCTACGGACTCACCATCTGTGCGGAACGGAACGCTCTCTTCTCCGCAGTCGCGCGGGGCCGGACCGATTTCAAGAAGCTTGCGATCTACGTTGGGACCACGGAGTTCGCGGCTTCCTGCGGGGCTTGCAGGCAGGTCCTTTTGGAGCTGGCCCCGGACATGGAAATCATCCTCGTGAACATCGAGTTGAAAACCCGGCTTTTGAAAGTCCGCGAACTCCTTCCCCACGCATTCACCAGCGGAAACCTCTCTGCGGGAAGGTAGAGTCCGCTTCGGGAAGGTCCCCCCAGGATAGCTGGCGAATTCAGTTGAACATTGATGCCCCGGCCCGGACGAGGTACAATTGCTCATCAACGATTACGGGAGTGTCCTTATGAGAAGAAAATGCCTTTTTGCGGGCCTTTCCCTCCTCCTTCTTTTCAACCCCCTTTTCGGGCAGGAGGACGGGCTTTCCCAACCCGACGTGGCGGGTGCTCTCTCGAGGATCAGGGAAATCGCGACAGGGTTGAAGGATGAGCAGATCATGCTTCTGGACGAACTTCGCGCGGATCTGAATCCCTCTGTCAACCGGTTGAAGGAGCATCCGGAATTCTACCGGGATATGGAAGAGATTATCCACCAGCCCAACAACTACCATAAGAAGCTACTGGTCAATCAATATGGATTCCTGCAGGCATTCCTCAAACACCGGAAGAAGATCGGCCCCCTTCCCTTTGAACCCATCGACGTGTTGGTCTATTTCGTCCTGAACCCCAAACACACCCAGACGGTTTACCGGAAGGCGTTCGATATAGTTGATTACAGTTACATGACCGACCAGTTCGAGGACGTTTCCCGGGATCCCGGGAAATCCTACCGTTCCAAGGACCGGTTCCTCCGGCTTGCCTTGAACGACAGCATCATTTCCAACCTCCGGAAATTCGATAACCTTGTCAGATACGGGGTAATCAAGCCTTCCGAAACATACGTTCCGGATGAGTTCCTGGAGAAGGACCTGGACCGGTTTTTGGGAAAAGTCGACGTCGAGAAATTGTACAAGGTCATCAACTGGTATTTTTCCGTCCACGACAAATCCCGGGCCGATGCCATCAAAACTGCGTATTATCTGATGTCCCCAAGACCCAATTTCTACATGGAGGAGCAGGAGAAGGACAACCAGAATCGGGTGATCTTCGTCAGGGAATACCTCGAGAAGCTTGGCGGATCGGATTACCGGGGGGCTCTCCGGGGGCTGCGTTCCAGACTCGATTCCCTGGCCGAAGTCCTGGAAAAGGCTTCGACGCCAAGTGAGCTCCGGAGGCTCGGATGCCTGGACCGGAACGTTTTCGACATAACGAACTCGATTGTCAATGACCCGGAAAAGGCGCTCGAGATCCTGGGAATTCTTTGTTCCCAGAGGTTGTCCCTTTACTACGGACTCAAAGATTTCCTGATCAGGAAGGGGGTTTTCCACGAATACGTCGAAGCCCTGAAAGACGCATCGGTCATCCACTTCCAGCTTTTCCGGATCAACTTCCTCTTCGAGCGGATCATGAAGAAGACTGGGAGTAACTCCAATTTCTTCACGTATCCGAAGGGTTTTTCAAGCGCGAACAATGCGTATTACCATTTCTGGGCGGCGGCATACATCGCCCGGATCCTCAATCGGCAAGGGGTTTCCGCCGAGGACAATCTGTGGGTTGCGGGGAAGATAGCTCTTGCCTATGAATCGGCCACCTTCCCGATTGCCGCTTTTTCCGAGCTTTTCCACGGAGCGAGCCTTTTCGAGGTGGTGAAGAACAACATCGCCTCCACAAAGGAGGATATCGATCTCCACCTCAAGGGAGCCCGGTTTGCCCTGTCTTTCTGATTTCCCTGCCAGGGGTTCCCGTTTTTCCGGGACTGTCGGAAAACCGTGTCCCTGATGGAACATTGTATCCGAGGAAAATTAAACGGATCAGGACTTGCCAACGTTTCGATTTTGGGTTAAGCATCATCTCCGGAAATCTTTCCCGGAAGCTTTTGCCCCAAATGAAAAATTCGGACGGAGGAATTCAATGTTGAAATCGAACTGGTTCTGGGTCGTTCTCTTTTTCGGGCTTGCCGGCGTTGCTTTCTCGCAAAGCGGTTCGTCGGACATGGGAGCCGCGTCTGGAAGCGGTTTCCAGACCGGGACGGCCATGATGACAAGGACGGAGATCTCAACCGGGACCGCCCTCCTGACCGGGACGGTTGTTTCCACTGGAACAGCCCATTTTACTGGAACTGCTTTCCACACCGGTACCAGTCTTGCGACCGGCACCGGGACGGCTATGGGGTCGGGGATCTCATCGGGACCCGCCATGGCTTCGGGAACAGAACTCGCTTCAGGCCCTCAAACCGCCACCTTCACTTCCACTCTGGTTTCCACTGATACAATGTCCACGGGTTCAGGGGTTGAGATTGCCACCGAAACCGGACACGATCTGGGAAGTGCCTCTCAGTCAGGTTTGGGGACGCAAACCGGTGAGGGAGATGCCGCAGGGAACATCGACGAGGGTTACTGAGTCCTGGAATCGGGGGTTCCCGAAATCCCCTTCGGGGACCCCCTTTTCAGCCTGAATCGGAGGGGAAACGATCATGGAACCCTTCGGCCGGAGGGGGGTTGCACTGGGAATCACCCTCCTCATCGTCGCGATACTCACAGTGACGCTCTTCGCTTACGATTTGTTTTCCCGTCGACAAAGAGAGCGTCTCGTTCATGGAAACCTTGCAGACGTGGTTTCCATCATGGCCCGGAACGGTCTCGATTTTGCCTCCCGCGCACTCGAATCCGCCAACCTCGAGACCGGTCGTTTGCTTCGGGAGTCGGCCGCCCCCCAACTCTTTTCGACTGAGGACGTCCCATCCGTCGATCTTGCGACCGGGACCTGTTATTCCGATGGCACCCCGTTGGATGAAGGGGATCTCCTTGACAGGATTGCGGGAGACTGGCAGAAGTGCCTCAACGAGTACACCGACCCCGCGGCGAGAGGGGGAAATGAAACCGGTTTCCCATCTCACCCCATTTGTGATGAAATCGGGGTGGCAGCCAGGAACATCTTCAAGATTCGGCCCAACCCGGATGCCACTGATTTCATTGCCGGATGGGACCCGGTCGAAAAGCACGGGGAAATCCAGATCTGTTGCCGGGTGACTTTTCGCGGAATCAGCCGGGTTGCCCTTGCATGCAAGCAGTTCAAGATCGTGAGCATGATTCCCGGCCCCTATTGCCGGTTCACGCTGTTCAACCAGACCCTTCCCAACGCCCATTCATTGAACGTGGTCAAAAACCAGTACGACGGGAGTTTCGATGATAGGGGCGAGGCGAGTCCGCGTCCCCTGGTTCTGCTCAACGGCCCTGAACAGGCCTTGTCCTTTCCGCTGCCTTCTCCCACCCAGTCCGGAAATCGGGAGGAACTGATGCGAAACGGTTGGGTGTACCTGGGGGTGTCACCCGGCGGGACAGGTTCCAGGCAGCCGGAAAACCTTGATGGGGGCGTGGTCTTGCGTCTTCCCTCCGGATTCCTTCCCCGGTCGGGTGATCCCCCGATCTGGAGCGTTTCACCCGGCGATCCCAGGTTCCGGGGACTCGGAATTGGGGGGCATATCTTCCTGACCCTTCCCATTCGCCTTGGAAATGGGAAACTGGGCGTTTTCCCGTATTCCGTGGTCCCCTCAGGGGTTTTCGACCCCCAGGCTTGCGGAGGGCAATGGAGCGTCAAAGCACATTTTCAAGGCTTCTATACCCAGGATTCCGGGAACAACGATCCCAACAACGAGGGCGCAGCCGGCCTGAAATTCTGGAATTCCACCCGCGGCCCGCTCCGCCTGGAGGAATGCACTTCCTCATGGATCCTTCCCTACGGAATCCGGGGAACCCTCTCGAGAACACTTGCGGTTGGACCGGCCTTCACGGAATTCCTTGAGTTTTTCACCCTCGAAGGAGCCAGCTTCAAGGGAATTCTTCTGCCCCCAAAAAAGGGGGAAACCGGGTTCGATCCGAATGATCCGGTGGAGTGCAGTACGGGGAATGCCCCGGGATTGACCTACAAGGACCTGTTCATTCCCCACTCCGAAGATCCGGCCGGAAAAACCGGACTGTGCTCCCTCAAAAGCGTCTGCCCGAGAGTCTGGGAATCCGTTTTGGAAGTAGGCCGAAACCATGGGATTGCATTGAACCTCCTGTTCGATATGATGCAATACAACGAGCTTCCGGACCTTGAATCCTCCAGAAGTCGGTTACCATGGGGCATCGGCCAGCTTCCAGCGCTTTCCCAGTGGATACCGGGGAACAATTCCCAGACGCCGCTCAACGAGATGGAATCAACCAGCCCTTCCGGCCACCCGGGGATGCAGCCGTTGTCCAACTTCCACCTCTGGAGGTTTCATGACCCGCCCGCCTGTGGAATCGAGGCTTGTGAGAAAACCGTTTTTCTCGGAGACCTGAGGAAGCTCTATTTCAGGAACAGAACCGGATCCCTGCCGCCTTTCGATGACGTGGTTTCCAAAGGGCTCCTGAAGCGCGTAACGCATCTGATCGACCTGAGGGGGAAAAGCGATGCCGAAGTGACCGGCCTTCTGGGCAGGGAGGTCTTCACCGTCCGCAGTTCCCCGGGCGGTCGAAAGACCTTCCTCTGGAACCGCCCTGGAATAGTGCTTTTGCGCCGAGATCCGAGAGATGGGGATGTCCGGATTCCCTTTCCCATTGAATTCGGACAGCCGGGAATCCTCATCCTCGAACATGGTGACCTTTGCCTTGATGGGAGTGTCACCGAACTCCCCGGCGGGGCTCCCCAGGAGGCCGACGGGATGGCCCGGAACCCGTTTTCCCTCGTCGCGCTTGACGGCAATCTCCGGATTCCACCGGAAAAGCTCGTCCAAGCCTATCTGGTTGCCTTGAACGGGTCCCTTTCCAAAGATTCCGGCCGGGGGGGAAGGCTCCTGGCGAGTTCTGGTGGGGGTGGTCCAAATTCCAACAGGATGCGGATCGAGGGGGGCCTGGCGGTTTTCGAGATGGCCGGGGAAACCGACTCGACCCTTCAGGATTTCCGATTCGGGGGGATGATCCGGTTCAACCCCCGGTTCAACCCCTGCGGGGAAAAAGCTTCCGAAAACTACCGTCTTGTCATCGATTCCCAGGCGGAGCGCGTTTTGATCGGGGGCGGGGAATGATCCCTTCGGGAAGTGAATGGCGCGGAGGGTTTTCACTGATCGACATTCTCGCCGCAGTCCTCATCGGGAGCTTCGCGTTGATCCCTCTTTGGGGATTGATGCGCCAATCCGGTCGCCAGGCAGACATGTCGAGTGTCGAGGTCCTCGCTTCCGCATATGGTACCGAGCTGGCAGAACAGCTGATGGAGATGGCGGGGGATTCCTGCAGGCCGCGCCTGGCAGCCATCCTTTCCGGGACCGGAAAGCCTCTCCGCGAGCTTCTGGAAGGGATGAATGACGAGTTGTCCGATTCCCGGGTCCAGCAGCCACGGATTTTTTGCCTCGAAGGAACCGAGGTAGGCTTCCTGGTGTCCCCTCTCGACGGACAGTTCACACGGAGAGAGTTCCAGGTCCTTCCAGTCAGGCCTTCCGCGCCGTTCCTCTCCTCGACCGGAAACTGGTATCAGGTTGTGGTCAGGTTGACGTGGGTTTCCCGTGGGGAATCCACCGGGACTGGGAAAAAGCATGTCCACGAAACGGTCGTTTTCCTGGGAGATGGCTCTTGAAAACATCGAGAATTGGATTTTTTCTTTCCACCCGTCTGGCATCCCGACTTGGGGGATTGATTTCCTGGAGCAGGGCTTCGGGGTTCACTCTCGTCGAACTGCTGGTGGCTGCGGGAATCATGTCCGGAGTCCTGGTCTGGATCTTCTCGGTTTTCATTTACGGTAGCCGGACCGCAGCCAAAGGAACCGGTCTTTTGACCGCGATCAACGATCTGACAATGCTCCAGGTAGCCATCAGGAAGGATTGCCTGGGGAGCCGTGAGGTCAAAGCCGAAGGGGGCCGATCTCTTCTTCCTCCAGGTCCGGTGGAGGTCCCTCTCGAAGACCCCGGAATCGGAAAATCCGGCTGGATTTCCTTCTCCCTTGCGGATCGCGTCGTCCGTTACAGTATGGTTGATTCATCGAATGGAACCCGGGCCATCGAACGGCGGGAGATTTTTCCTCCGTCGCAAAACCAGCAGGATCTGGTCCGCTTGTTCGCCGATTCCAGGGTTAAGGGTTTCAGGGCATGCGTTTGGGAGCTCAACCAGCGGCTGTTTTTCCACGATTCTCCTACCCATTCGCGGCATTTGTTCTTCGAGATACTCCTTCAGTCGGATGAAAAGACCGGATCCAACCGCCCTCTCCGCTTTGCGGCGGTTTCTTCCCCCCCCGGAATTGCCCGGAGGTCCTGGAATCTTTGGGTTCCGGAACCGGGGAGACCATGAACGAATCCGGGAAGGAGGCAAATTCCATGAGAAAGATCTCTATCGCGCTTAAAGGGCCAGAAAGAACCAGATCTGTCGCCCACGGATGGCGAGTGTCAGGTGCGCTTCAACCACGATTTTTTCCCCAATGTGGGCGCATGTTCCCGCGAAGTTCTTTCGGGCTTCTCCGTCGGGGCTTCCTTGTTTTCCTGCTTCTGTTCCTATCGCCACCCGGTGCCAGGCCGGAGGGGCTCCTTTCCGATGCTCTGGAGTCCCCCGCCGATCCGGCCGATCCGGCGGCTTCCGCCAGGTGGACCAGGTCCCCCAGCTCTCCCGGAAAAGCTTCTCCGGGGATCACCTATAAAAAGATCCCCGTAAGGCTGTTCGGAAGGTCGTTCGAGGTCGAGGTCCCGGTGCTGACTGTCAAACAGCCCCAGGAGGAGCAGGTAAAGGTTGACGTTCCCACGGCTCGGCCCGACCCCGGAAACGACATCCTGATGAAAGGGCGGGTGGAGAAGCCCGAGCCAACCCAGTTTCCCCCCATAAACGCCTCACCCACAGCTTCCTCGACCGGAACGAGTTCCTCGACAGGAACCTCCGGGGTTTCAGGAACAGGGGTGACAACCGGGACGGGGGCCCCCACGGGGACAGGACTGACGACGGGGACCGGAAAACCTACCGGGACGAGCCTCACGACGGGGACCGGAATCCCCTCTGGAACAACTACCTCGACCGGAACGGGCATTTCCCCGGAGACCGCCTCCGGTTCTTGAGCATCGGCTGCGGGCCCCGATGAACCGGTCAAAATGCTTCTTCCAGCTTCAGTCGGGCGAGCTTGAATCCGTGCTTATCCGCCAGGGCCAGGATCTGGAGCACCTGCTCCTTTCGGACAGGGCCGATGGAAAAATCCGCCCAATGCCTTTCCATGCCCAGTATGATGGTCTCAGCCATGCACGAGAAGACCAGACCGGGTTCGAGCGGGAGGGCGCCGATGTTGAGGCGTTCTCCGTTTGGGAGGGCCACCACACCGCCCTTGAACATTTCCACTCCGGTCCGTTTTCCGGTTTCAGGTAGCAGGGCGGGGGGAATGCTGACGTCACAGACGAGAACCTCCGGCCCCAACATTTCCGGGCTGATGAATGGGGCGGCGGAATTCACCGCGCAAACGAGCACGGGGCATGTTTCCAGTTCCCGGAGGCTTCCGATGCGGATTGGAAAGGATTCCCGGACTTCTGGGGAAAGCATTTCGAAAATCCGTTCAAAAGGGAACCGCTCCTCTTCCGAAACTTTCGAAAATCTCGGGTCGAGGTTTCCCCCCGGAAAAACCTCCCCCAGCTTGCGTGAAATCGGCGAAGCGGTCGGACCCGCCCGAAGTTGGTCCTCCAGGATGGCGTAAGCCGTCCTGTCGATCTTGGAGCGGGATTCCTCCCCGCTCCTGCCGATCAGCAGAATTTCCCCGAAGGAATCTGCGAGAAGCCGTGCCAGCGTAGACCCTATGTTTCCCCCGCCTCCAACGATCCCGGCACGCATATATGAGGAATCCCAGCCCTTTTGGGACAGACTTTGCGCGATTCCACGAAAAGCCATCCCGGTGGTAAGTGTGTTCCCCGATGTGAACGCGACTCCGGGGACGGCAATGCTCTGGCAATTGTTTGTAAGGATGGAGGTGAACTGGCCGAAACCCACAAGTCGGCAGCCGATGTCTCTTGCGGTTTCCACTCCCCGCCGGATGAGATTCCGAACCGGGCCAAGCTGTCGGCGGTGGAGATGGTCGAGAAGGATCGCGGAAGTGACCGAAAGGCCGATGAAGTTGAAATGGACCTTCGTTCCCGTCGAACTCGTGATATCCCGGCGTGCGAAGGCGCAAGGGTCGATGGATTCCCAGGTGCGGTCGATCAGCCTTCGGAGCTGGTCTGGGGTGAAGGCCGAGAACGGTGGCTCGTGCCGGGCGAGGAAACACGGGTCGATGAAATGGCCGAGGAAAGCAACCCGTTCGGGAGCGGTCGGTGGTGGTTGTACCATGTCGGCGGGGTCTCGCAGAAAAGAGTGCGTGGGAGGCGGATCTTCCTCTGCCTTCCCGGCGAACTCGGGAAGGAGGTGCCGGACGAGCGGGAAGGTGTCTCCGGAACGAAGAAGGCCGCAAAGAGTGGCGAGGGCTTTCGCTGTCCTTTCGATGTCCTCCTGCGAGATGAAGACTGACGGCTCAATTCGGATTGTGTTCTTCGAGTTGAGCGTCGGGGCAACGCGGATATCGCAGGCGTTGAGGAGGTAGGATGCGACCAGATAACCAAAATCGCCCTGGTTGAAGATGAAGCGGAGAAAATTGCTTCCGATGCCTCCAAGATCTGAAAACTCGACGCCGATCAGAAGACCGCAGCCTCTTACATCCTTGACGATTTCAGGGTAATCCCTCTTTACTTTCCGCAAAGCCTCGAGCCATGCGAAACCCTTTTCCCTGCACCTCGAGAGAAAAGCCTCATCGTTCCTCTCCAGGATCTCGATGACGGCAAGGCCCATTCGTGCCGAAAGCTCGTCTTCCGCGAAAGTGGAGGAATGGATGATTCCGAACTCGTCATCCACCCGGTCGCTTCGGACCATCAAGCTGGAGATTTTTGCGATTCCTCCCCCGAGAAATTTTGAAAGTAGCAGGAAATCCGGGGCAGGAAGCCCGAACCTCTCCCAGGAAAAGAACGTCCCCGTCCGCCCCATTCCGGTCTGGATCTCATCCACCACGAGCGGGATTTCCAGACCCTTCGCGACACCCGAGATCTTTCGAACGTACTCGACCGTAAGAGGGATTGCCCCGCCTTCCCCAAGGACGGGTTCGATGAAGATCCCCAGAAAGGTGTTGTGTTTGACAGGGACTATCGCCAGCTTCCCTGAAACCGCTTCCAGGCGTGCCAGCTCCATCGTCCCTTCTTCGAGCGCGCGGGCGGCCGCTTCGGGCTCCAAAGGCAGGAAAACCGGATCGTTGAGGTATCCTTCGAACGGACTCCGGTACTTGGGGTTGAAAGTGATCCCGAGGGCTCCGAGGGTCTTTCCATGATATGCGTTTTCGAGAGCCACGAGTCTGAACGCTCGATCGGCACGGGTCTGGTTGAAGACCCCCAAAAGATCGATCAACTCCCCGGAAGATGCCGGTGTGGGGGTCGGAAAACCTTCGACCGAAGTTTCGACCCTTTCAGGGTTCCAGCCCATGCCGGCATTTCTTCGGAGGATCATCCTCGCCGATACGAGGATCTCTTCCTGGATGTTTTTCAGGACGGCCCTTTTCAACAGGACCAGATGCTTGATTGCGGCCTCTACGGCTTCCGAACCGGTGTTGAAAAAAGCGGCGAGGAAATCCGCTCCAAGTTTCCGGCGGGCGATTCCCCAGAGTCTTCGGGCAAGTCCTGCGCAACCCGTTCGGATGCTTCCCTGGACCAGGTTGGGGAGGGCGGACTCGCCTTCAGAGCGAAAGGTTTTCAACAATTCAGGGTGGTTGTGACCTGCAAGTGTCGCCCCGAAAGACCCTACGAGATCGAGAACCCGTCGTTCTCCACCACCCTCCGTCGATCTCGAAAGGAGATCGCCCTCCGCGCGCGTGTAGACGGCATCCAGGGCAAAAGCCCTCAAGAGCTTGCCCAGGCCGGGTTTGGAAAAGCGAATGTAATCATCCGTTGGGGAGGACATAAGGAAAGCCATTGTACCAGGGAACCAGGAAAATAACCAAACAAAATAGGAAATCAGAAGGGGCAATCCAGGATGGCGACCGTTCCCTTCATTCCGTCGATCCTTATCCGTGCCCCGTCGCGAATCCTCGTCACCGCGCCCGGGAGGTTCAGGACTGCAGGAAGACCATACTCTCGGGAAATGACCGCCGCGTGGGAGAGGATTCCCCCCGTTTCGGTTATCACGCCACCTATGATGTGGAAGATCGGTGTCCAACCGGTGTCGGTGAAGGGCGTTACCAGGATGTCACCCCGCTCCACCCGGTCGATCTCCTCGAGGGAATGAAGAACCCTTGCAGTTCCCTCGGCAGTTCCCGATGAGCAGCCGATTCCCTGAAGGAGCTGCACGCCGCTTTCTTCCCGGGAGGGGATTCCGGAGGCGAGAAGCCCCGCCCCGATCTCGTCCGGGTTCTTGAAACTCCTGAACATCTCGGCTTTCTCGATGTTGCTTTTGACCCTGCTTTCGAGCTCCCCCTGGAGAAGTCTTCCCCGGAGCCCTTCCGCCACCTCCTGCCAGGTGAGCCAGAAAACAGCCTGCCCGTGAAGGCCGAGGCGCTTTCCGGCTTCCAGGGAAAATCTGCGGATCAGGGCATAGATCCGGGTCGAAAAATCCCTCATCTCCTCGCGCCACCAGCAATATTTCCTGGTCCGGAGGAGGTTCCTGAAGAAGAGACCCCGATCAAACACCGAAAGGAAGCCCCTCTTGGAATCGAAAGCGGCCCTGGCTTTGGCCACCTCGTTCCTGAAGAGGCCGTGTTGCCGCTTTTCATGCTCGATGGAGGCATCCGGGCGGGGATCACGGAGGAAGGTCTTGAGCATCCGCCAGACCGGGACCCGGTCCTCGCTCCAGCTGGGGGAGGTGATATCCAGTTCTCTCGGACTGTGGAAACCATACAGCGAGATGAACTGGTCCATCTTGGCCAGAACTGGTGCGGCTTCGGGCTTTTTTTTCAGTTCCGCCTCGATCCGGGCTGAGGGCGTTGAAAGGATGACGCCCTTCACCGTGGGGAATTGCGCCGCGAGGCGTGCCACCGCAGCAAGGAGTTTCAGTGGGCCCAGGTGCTTGACCTTCATCAGGCCCGAAATCAGGTTGATGTAGGAGACATCATGGCCGCCCTCGTTCAACGAGTCGAGATGCACCTTGAAATCCAGCTTCGCGTTGCTGGAGTTGTAAATTGTCAGGAAATAGGAGGTTTCGGTAAGGAAGTACACCTTTCGAATCAGGGATTCGAAGAGTTCTGCGAATCTTTGCGGGGAATGGCTCGATGGGGGCTGGTCAGTGAAGGGTCCGATCAGTTTGTGGAATGATTTCCGGAACTTTTTGTTTCGCTCGATCCTGGAACGGTAGTATTTTTCGAGGGAAAGAAGCGTTGGCGCGATTCCAAGCAGGTTTCCCACCGACATTGGAACGTGGCGGAACGCGAAGCCCTCCTCCGTCTTGATTCCCAGGTCGGAAAAAAAGTTCCGTTCATCGAACCCCGGGACCTTCAGAAGGCAGTTCACCACCTCTCCGAGATTCCAGTAAGGTCGGCCGAAAAACTCGTCTCCCCACGGGGCTTCTTTCTTTCCGGGGTCGAGAAGCTTGATGATCTCGAAATAGCGTGGCATTGAAAACTGCCAGATGAACCTGTAGAGGGACCACATGAAGGGAGTGACGACCGTGCTCGATACTCCTCCATCCCGAAAATCCGCTGTAGTCCAGGTTCCGAAAGAAGGTTCGACCTGGAGGCTGGTAATCGGCCTCGATTGGACGATCCAGAGCTTGCCGGAGTAAAGGACCCACTCGATGTCCTGGGGAGCTCCAAACAGGCGTTGGGCGCGGCGAAAGGTGAAAATGTCCTCGGGCGAAAAACCGGGGGGTGGTTCCCCCTCGAGCGGCCGGCCGGATCCATGGTCGAAAACCGCCCTCCCGGGTGCAACCCTTCCTCCCACGAGCTTGTCCCCCTCTCCTTCGCAGAATTCCACGAGCATCCGGTTCTCGCGACCGGTCAGCGGATGGACCGTGAAGGTCACCCCCGAGACCTGGCCTTCGAGATACCTTTGAAAGATGAGGGAAATCTGCGCCTTTTGGGCGGACAGACCGTTTTTCTCGAAATATGACCTGACCCGGGGTGAGTGCAGGGAAGCCCACGCGGTTCGGATTCCTTCGAGAAACTCCTTGAAGTTCCCTATGCGCAGCGCGGTTTCATATTGTCCCGCGAAGGAGAAACCCGGCAGATCCTCACAGGACCCGGAAGACCTGACGCAAAGAAGCCCGGGGGTGAGCCTGGAATACGCTTCCCTGGCTTCCTGAAGGAGGTCCTCGGGGAATTCGCTTCGCCGGATCGCTTCGAGCCGCCTGCCGATCCCTTCCCCTTCGAGGGGAAGACTCGGGTCCAGGCCGTTGGCTTCCAGGAAACGGGAATACCTTTCCGGCCCCCAGATCTTGAACTCCGGGACCGGGAACCCGTTTTCCTGCAGTGCCATGAGATTGGCGGCTTTTCCACCGAAGCGGGTCCACTCCGGTCGGACCGGCGAAGGAAGGAATCGGGGATCATTGTCGATTCGCAGGCTCAATCGTATAACCCCATCGGGAATTTCGAGGAAACGACTTTTCGGGCGTAAAAAAGATTCGTGATCAGCAGGATCAGATAGGCGACAGGATTCTTGAGGACCCCTGGATGGAGGAACCTGCGGACGATCGATCGGAGACTGTACAACCTCCTGTTCATTGCCCAGAAGCGGTCCAGGAAAAGATCGGGAGGGAGGTTTGGATGCCTGTAGAAGATGTGGAGACCGTCTCCGAGCGCAGGGTCCACACCTGTGATCCTTCCCTGGGCGTTCATCCGGCGGAAAAGTTTCCCGCCTGGGATGGGGATCAGTGGATGCACGACTCCAAGCGCGAGCCGGTTCCTTTCGATGAACTCCGGGATCAACCTGAAAGTCCTGGAATCGTCGGAGTCGAACCCCACTATCATCAGTGCCGCCAGAGGAATCCCATTTTCGGTGCATGAACCGATCAGGCGCTCATAGTTCCCGGAATCGGCGAACCTCTTGTTGACTCCTGCCAGTTCCTTTCGGGAAAGTGTTTCGAAGCCGACCTGGAGGCAGAAACACCCGGTTTCCCGAGCCAGAGAAAGAAACTCGGAATCCTCCAAGGCTCTCACGTCGACGCTCGCGAGCCAGCGTATCCCTTTGCCCGTCAAAAGGCGAAGGATTTCCTTCGCGTGGGACATGTCCGCTGCAAAGTTGGGGTCGGTGAAATAGAAGAGCTTCCGGGGATGGTTGACCCGGAGAGCTTCGAGGTCGCGAAGAACCTGAAGGGGTGGGATCTTCCGGAAAACCGATCCGTAGAGTTCCGAAACGGCGCAGAAATCGCAGCTGTTGGGGCAACCCCGCGAACCCTCCACCGGAAGTATGTCTCCGAGCAGTTCGGCGGGAACCAGATCGAACCTCGGCGGAGGCAGGTTCCCGGTAGGAGGATGAAGGTTTTCATATACCTGTTTGAGGCTTCCTGAGCGGAAGTCCTCGATGATCTTCGGAATCAGACCTTCTCCGTCCCCGATTACCGAAGAATCGAACTCCTTCGTACAAAGATCGAGGAACGGGAGGACCGAATGCCCGCCCACAACGGTTTTGACACCCTTCTCCCGGAAAGCCTGCGCCAGTTCGATCGCTCGAACGAGGTTGGAACCCATGGTGGTGAACATCGCGATGTCGAAAGGTTCATTCAGTACTACATCCTGACATTTTTCGTAAACGAGCCGGAGGGAAACGTCCGGGGGAAATGACCCAGCGAGCCGGGGGAGGGTCAACGGGAAGTAACCGATCCTCTTCAGCTTTACAAGGGAGCCCCGGTGGCGGTAGGTGGGATCTATGAGGATGACCTTCATTCGCGTCTCAAAGGGAGTCCACGAACTTTCGGTCCAAGCGGCCCGAGAGCCGAAGAAGCTGGATGCCGCTGAGGTAAAGGTCGAACCTTGCGGAGATCTTTCCCGTCCTCGCCTGGGTCAGCTGCGCGATGTTTTCCAGATGGTCGGTCAGGGTTATCAGACCCGCCTCATGCTGGACCTGGGAAAGCCGGACCTCCTCCCGGGCCGCTTCCTCAGCCTTTGAGGTCACCTCGAGCCGCTTTTGGGCGTTCCGGAACCCCAGGAAAGCGTTTCGGAGGGCCGCGGTCAAATCCCGCCGGATCCCCTCCGTGCGGGCTTCCGCTTCCCGGGCTTGTTGAAAAGCCAAGCCACCCCTCGCTTTTCGAAGACCTCCATCGAAAACCTTGAAATCGACCACTCCGGCCATGGTCCAACCGTTTTCGTTGGGGGGGAACTCCTTTCCGGTGTTGTCGACCGTCCATTGAAAAACCACCGCCGGCTTCCGGTCCGACGCCTGGGCGCGCGCGGCGGCCCTGGCCACTTCGGCTTGTTGCCACGCGGCTTTGAGAGATGGATTTTTCGAAAGGAGTTCTTTTTCCAGATCCTCGAGCTCCTGTTCTGGAAGCGGGAAACCATCCTCCGGAAGGGTTTCGACCATCGTGGAAAGCGGTGTTCCCATCGCAAGGTTGAGGGCTACCCGTGCCTGCTCTACCCCGTTGGTGGCTTGGAGAACGGCCTCCCTGGCTGTTTCGAGGGCGACTTCCACCTTCATCCGGTCGAACTTGACCGAGAGGCCCGCCTCAACGCTCTTCTGGATATTGGAATACTGGGCGGAAATCGCATGGAAGTGGTCCTCGGCGCTTTTCAGGATTTCCCCGCTCCGCCTCAGAAGGAAAAAAGCCTCGATCGCGTCAGCGATTCGTGCCTCATCCGTCGCCTCGCATTCGAAACCGGCCTGGACCCGCATCCCTTTCGCGGCTTTCAAGGCATGGGTGTCGCGGCCTCCCGAGTAGACCGGCATCTGGACCGAAAGCGAGTTCCCATACTGGATGTTTCGGAAAGAAGAGGGGAGGGGAGGGCCGAAGGGGCTGGAGAACAGGGTGGAGTCGAAACCCATCGAGCCCATGGTGTATCTCCGTTCCTGATACTTCGATGAAATGGACACTTCTGGGAGAAAGGCGGAACGGGCCTTTTCGACCTGGTGACGAGCCTGTTCCGCTCGCGCTTTCGCGGTTTCCTGATCGGGATGGTTCGCGAGAGCGGCAAGGGCGGCTTCCTTCAGGGACAACCCCTTCACTACGGGCAGGGAACCCATGGAAGAGGCTGAAACCGCAGGGAAATCCTCACCCGGCAAAGCCGGGGGGAAGGAAAGCAGAAACCAACCCAGGAGGAAAGCCGCAAAGACCGAACGAGCCTGGTTCAATGGAAAAGACGGGACGGGCGGTTGCGACATTCGTCTTTTTTCACGGACGATCCTGCCTGGGGTTTCGATTCGGGCTGGGGAAAAGATATCGGGTTCCGGCGAAGGGCCGGAACCCGGCGATACTCGATTCAGAGCTTTACTTCTGGGCTTTTCCCTGGTTGGCGACGGATTCCATCGCTTTTGCGATCTCGGCCTGATCTCCAAGGTAGTAGTGCTTGATCGGTTTCAGCGATTCATCGAGCTCGTAGACCAGGGGAACGCCGGTCGGAATGTTGAGTTGGGTGATCTCCTCCTCGGAAATCCGGTCGAGGTGCTTGACCAGTGCCCTCAAGCTGTTGCCGTGGGCCGCGATCAGGACCTTCTTCCCCGACTTGATCACGGGGGCGATGGTTTCGTTCCAGTAGGGGAGGAAACGGGCGACCGTGTCCTTGAGGCTTTCGGTAAGAGGAATATCCTTGGGGTCGAGATCCCGGTATCTGGCCTCGTGACCGGGCCAGCGCTGATCGGTCTTCTCCAGGGCGGGAGGCGGGACGTCGTAGCTCCGCCGCCAGACGAGGACCTGCTTCTCCCCGAACTTGGTTGCCATCTCGGCTTTGTTGAGCCCCTGAAGTCCGCCGTAATGGCGTTCGTTGAGCCTCCAGTTTCGGGTGACGGGGATCCACATGAGATCGAGTTTGTCGAGGGTGATCCACAGTGTCCGGATGGCCCTCTTCAGGACAGAGGTGAAAGCCAGGTCGAAGGTGTATCCGGCATCAAGAAGGGTTTTGCCGGCCCGGTGCGCTTCCTCGATTCCCTTTTCGGAAAGGTCGACATCGGTCCAGCCCGTGAAGCGGTTTTCCTTGTTCCAGGTGCTTTCCCCGTGTCGAAGCAGAACGACCTTGTACATCTTTGCCTCCATATCGAAATGGTTGATTGGAAACCCGCCAGAGTATAGCACGAATGGGGATTCCCCGTCTCCAGAAATACTTCCCTATTCGTAGAAACCATGGTCGAAGCCATCCGTGGTCTTGAAACAGGTTACCCTTAGTTTCTCCGTCTCGAGCGTTATCGCATAGCTCCCACCGGATGGACAAACAGGGACCTTCTTCAGATATGTCATCTGGAAGAGCTTGGTGATGGAGAGGTTTGCCCCGGTCAGTTGTGGGTTTTCTATCTGGCAGAGCGAAGCGGCCTGGAAGATGATACGTTGGTTCTCCCGGCAGGAGGTGCGCCGGACTCTCTTCCTGATCCCCGAAAAACTGTAGGCGGCAAGAGCTCCGAGAATCCCGATGATGAAAATGACGATCATCAACTCGATCAGGGTGAACCCCCCCACCTGCCATCCTGGTCGGCGCGAAGGGGATCTCCACGACTGAGGGGCCTTCATGAAAAAGCCTGCGGGATTCCTCCCGCAGGCCGCGGGTTTCTATCGGGATCGGATTCCCTGATCACAACTTGCGGAAAACCTGTAAGCCGTCTTCATCCCCAACCAGGATCCACATGTCGCGTTCGTCAACCACGTTTGTCCCATCCCTCGGGCTGAGGAAAACCGCAACAGGTCGTGGAGACTTCAGGCGGCCCTGGACGTCCCGGTAATCTGAATGGACGGTCGGATTGACGGGCTCATTGCCTCCCTGCCAGCCGAATGACGGAAGGACAAGGCTGGAAAGTCTGAGGATGTTGTTGTCTTCATCGGTGGAGAGGAACAAGTTCGGTGCTGACGCCACGAGGAGGTCTGTCATCCAGACGAGGCCGCCATGCGACATCGGGCCCGGCCCGTAGGCGGTGGCCGTAACGACACCGGAGTTATTGGCGGACAACAGGTGGAGTGTCCCGGAACCGTCGACGGCACGGCACTCGTAACTTCCATTCGAATCGAAGGCTTTGGCATAGTCGTTTGCGAAATACTGGACCGAACTATAGCTGATGGTCGGATCGACGGCATCCACTGAATGGATCCAGTCGTTGTAGACGATGATGGCATGATTTACTCCGGCGGGATGGTCGTAGAAATCGAGCCAGCCGTCATAGACCGCGCTGGGATCTTCGGCGATTCCGGTGAAGTGGAAGGCATTGTCGGTCGTGTTGAGCCCCTCCTCGAAGAAGGCGAACTTGGTTTGACCTGAATCCGTGGCAATGACCAACGCGGTCAGGGTAGCATCGCCTCCATCAAATCCGCAGTAGAGATCGAAGAAAACCGGGGGGGTCGTCGTGGAAAGGCACCCGGATGTCAGTCCGGGGATTGCCAGGGCGGGTTTCCCTCCAACCGTCACTTCCGAGATATCGAATGATTTCACGTGATCCCCATATACCATGTAGCCCTTGTTCATCGATTCATCGAACACCCGGATCCTGTTTGGTTTTGAAGATTCTCCGAAAGTGCTCCAGGGGATGAATTGGACGAAACTCAGACGGTTCTGGATCGGGATGGGGGATCTCCTGATCATGTACTGGCCGGAAGTGTCCGTGACTTCATGGATGACCAGTTGGGTCGTCGGCGCCCAGGACAACGCCGGCAGACTCAGGGTCGCCACGTTTCCGGAAACGCTGACCGATCCGGGTTGGGTCGTTGGAGTCGCTATCCGGGTCGCATCGTTCTTCGCAACCTGGAAATCGATCACCTGATACCGGAAAGTTTCGGTTCCGTTGGTCGTGTTGATGGGCAATGCCGCACCGGCGGAGTCGAACATCTGCACAGCCAGGTTTCCCGAACTGGGGTCGTAGGTTGCAGACGCATTCGCGTAATTGAAGATCTTCAGCCCGAACTCACGATTGATGGTGGAACCCGAGCCTCCCTGATCGGTGAGGTGGATCGTGAAGGTCGTGTTTCCGGGAGCGTTGGGCGTTCCAAAAACTTGTGCATTTTCCGCGACTCCGCTGAAACCCCAGGCTCCGTTGGGGTCCATTGACCAAGTGTACGGGGGGGTTCCGCCTGTGGCGATGAAATTGAAACTATACGGATCGTTCACGATTGCGGGTGGAAGTGACGCGGGGTTGGCGAAACCAAGTGGCCCTGGTGGCATGAACTGGAGGGCGAAGGCCTGGGTGGCGATCCCTCCGATGCTGTCATGAACCTCCAGCATCACGACCGCGATTGTCGCAATCGGGCAGGTTCCGTCAAGGTAATTCGGCGTTGCGGCTGTGAACAGGGAGATTCCCGGGGGAAGATCGCCCGTGAGGGACCACGAGTATGGAGCCAATCCGCCCGCGGCAAAAAGGTTGAATTGGAAGGGGGATTGGGCGGTCCCGGAAGCGTGGTCCGCGCTGGTGATAGTGAGCGGGGCCGGGGGAACGATCTCGAGGGTGAATGCCTGCGTGGCAACCCCCCCGATGTCATCGGTCACTTGCAGTATCACGACCGTGGTCGTGCCGATGTTGCAGATTCCGTCGATGTATTCGGGGTCTGCAGCGGTGAAGAGGGAGATTCCCGGGGGCAGATCGCCGGTGATGGACCAGGTGTACGATCCAAAACCTCCGGTGGCGGTCGGAGTGAAGTTGAAGTTGACTCCCGCCGTTCCCGATGCGTGGTTCGGGCTGGTGATAGTGAGCGGGGCCGGGGGAACGATCTCGAGGGTGAATGCCTGCGTG
>CAYRYU010000001.1:0-91746 GCA_964428355.1 uncultured bacterium | reverse complement strand
TGCCGATGTTGCAGATTCCGTCGATGTATTCGGGGTCTGCGGCTGTGAAGAGCGAGATTCCCGGGGGCAGATCGCCGGTAATGGACCAGGTGTACGATCCAAAACCTCCCGTGGCGGTCGGAATGAAGTTGAAGTTTACTCCCGCGGATCCGGAGGCGTGGTTCGGGCTGGAAATCACGAGGGGGGGCTGGGGAAGGATCTCGAGTGTGAAGGTCTGGGTTGCAACTTCGCCGATGCTATCCTGGACCTCGAGCACCACGACCGCGGTCGTTCCGATGTTGCAGATTCCGTCGATGTATTCGGGGTCCGCGGCTGTGAAGAGCGAAATTCCCGGTGGCAGATCGCCAGTAATGGACCAGGTATATGGCCCCAATCCTCCGGTGGCGGTCGGGATGAAATTGAAGTTGACTCCCGCGGTTCCGGAGGCGTGGTTCGGGCTGGAAATAAGAAGTTGAGGTTGGGCCGCGATCTCGATCGTGAGTTCCTGCTCGTCGAAATCTTCCGGATCGTCCTGGTCGACCAACCGTATCGTGACGGTTTCTCTCGTTACTTCGGTAGGCGTTCCGTGAATCTGGTTTCCCCCCGGCAGCAATACCAGGCCATCGGGCAGATCGTCGAGCGCTTGCCAGGAGTAATTCCCGCTTCCGCCTTTGGCGACCAGATCGAACTGGAAATATAACCCGATGGTTCCGGAGGCCCCGGAAGCGCTTACGATCGCCAAATCCTCTTCGACTGGAGGGGTGTAATGACGTCCCCCCACAACCGCTTCGGCCAACCAGAACTCGTTTCCGGACGAATCTTCCCAACCGACTATTCCCATGCCCCTTACGAAAAAATAAGTCTGGGTGAAGTAAACTCCGGTGTCGGGAATGGAGGTGGTGACGACGTTCAATTCGAGTGCCTGGAAAACCCCGAGGGGAGTGTCGAAAGGAACGAATCCCGCACCGAAGTTGACCGAGCGGTGCGTTGTGGCGGGCCCGGAGGCCAACGAAAGATCGGTTTCCCCGTTGTAACCGAAAGAAACCGATGAGGAGGCGACTATTCCCCATGGGATTCCGCCGTTGAAATCCGGGGCGGTTCCGGAATAGAAAAGGCCTCCGGTGGTGGAAAGCAGGAAGTTCTCGGTAGTCTTGAACTCCATCCCGAAGAAACCATGAAATGGCTGGATGGCCGGGGATACCTTCGCTGGAACCGGGAAACTAGCTATACGGGGGGCAAGACCCCTTATCGCGCCATATTTCTTCTTGGTTGAAGTTCGGGGGACTTCCGAACTGAAAGCGGCCGATATCGGGAAAAAGTTTCGCCCTGCCCGAAGAACGTTTGTAGAACCGATTTCTAGGTATAATGTGTCGTCGGTGGTTGATGAATCGCTTCCATAGATCCATCTGTTTCCTGCCTGAAGCGGGAGGAACTGGGCGGGGGAGAATTCTGAGATCGAGGCACCTTCCAGGATGATGTCGACGATGAACCAGACATCACCATCTTTCTGCAGTTCGATCGAAAGGGTTACATCCTGGGTTTCGCCAAATCTGTAGGAGGCATGGACGAATGCCTGAGCGGCTGAAACCTGGATGATTCCT
This sequence comes from uncultured bacterium, assembly GCA_964428355.1. Taxonomy (GTDB): domain Bacteria; phylum Muiribacteriota; class Ozemobacteria; order Ozemobacterales; family Ozemobacteraceae; genus CAYRYU01. Next base: position 90,166 of record CAYRYU010000001.1, on the reverse strand, counting down.
CCCTCGGTCGCAATCTGGAGAGCGAAAGAGGCGTTGTCGGTCGAGGAGGCAAGGGATTTCCCGAAATCCGGGAAGTAGAGGGTCCAGCCGAGCTGGCCCGCCTGGGCGGACAAACGAGATTGGGGGGAGAAGAACTGTTGGGCTTTCGCGAAGTCCCTTTGCGCCAAGGCTGAAGAGAACCCCTCCACCGTCTGGGAGATACCGGTGCTATCGGGGGCGAAGACTGCGGTTTTCGCTCCACCTCCGCCTCCTCCGAGACAACCGGGAAGGACAAACGCGATCGACAGAAGGACCGTGAGGCTCAGCAGGATGATGACATTTTTCATAAAAAACCCTCGAACATCTCGTTTTCTTGTTTCCGCCGGGCGGAACGCACATATGCTACCATTTTGAAAACCCACAGTCAATGCGAGAAGGCTTGAATGGCGCGTTGAAATGTCGAATTGGGCGTGATATCATGGCCACGTTCGTTAAGGGAATTCCCAGAAGAGGAAACATCTCCTGATGCAAGACAGGCGCGGAACCGCGGCCGGTTGGAGGGGTGCGGTCCTTCTTTTTTCTGTCCTGGCAACCGCTCTATGCATTGGCATTACCGGCTGCGGGGGAGTAGATCCCAAGCTCAACCGGCCCAATCTGATCGCCGCCTCCAAGGACGGGAAAACACTCTACATTTTCGACTCCCGCGCGCCAAGGATCCTGGCCGTCGACCGGGATTTCAACCTCCTCAGGGAGATCACCCACCCAGACCTGACAAATCTTTGGGGTTTGAACACCCTCGACAATGGCGATATCGTGGTTACCAACAGCCGGACTTCTCAGGTCTACTTTTCCGAGGAGGAAAGGAAGAAGAATTGGGTTGCTGAGGTCCTCATTTTCGATCCCCAGGGCAGGCTCAAGAACCGATACCAGTGGCACGGGGACAAAGAAGTTATCGAGGATCCAACCCAGATCGTGTTCCTGAAGGATGGGTCATTCCTTATCGATGATATCCGACGGAACTATGTCGCCCGGTTTTCGGAGGCGGGTGCCCTCCTGGGAACCTTTGGCCAATACGGGACCGCCCCGAGCTTCCTGTATGCACCCAACGACATGTTGATCGACAAATCCGGGAATATCGTGGTTATCGAATCGTACAACTTCCGCGCTTCCGTTTTCGATGCCCAGGGAAAGTTCCTCTGCACCTTTGGTTCGAAGGGGTCCGGCCCCGGAGAGCTCATGTTCCCCCAAAACTGCTGCATGGACGACGAAGGAAACATCTACATCACCGAGATGTCGACCATGCGGATTTCCGTCTTCGATCCCCAATACCGGTTCAAGATGGCCATAGAACCAAAAAAGGAAGGGGTGAAGGAAAAGATCCTTCAGCTTTTCGGAGTTGCCTTCCTTCCCAACCCCGGACAGATTTTCGTCTGCGACTCGGTCGAATCCCGTATCCTCGTTTTCGACAAAGCCGGGAAGCTCGTGAAAATTCATGATTCGGTGATTCCATGATTCGATACCTTTTCTCCCTCTTACATCGCGTTCAGAGGTTCTATCGCCGAAACATGGGACTGAAATGGAAACTCGCCATCGTCTTCGGATTCCTCGGAATCGTCGGGGTAGGTGTTTCCTGCTATGCAACGTATCTTCATGCTTACGGCCAGTTCAATCAGGAATTGGGGGACAAACTCGTCTCGGCTTCGAAGATTCTCGAAAAGCTGGTCGACCCGGAAGCGCTGTCGAAGATCCACTCGATCGACGACCCCTACTATCCCGCCGCCAAGGCGCTGATGACAAACCTCCAGAACAACTTCAACCTGTCCTGGCTTGCGATTTACCGGTTCGATGGGGAGATCTTTACCCATATCGTCGATGGCGCGGAAATGGGATCCGAGTTCATCCCGGATTTCCCGATCTTCGATATGAACGAAGAGATGCATCAGGCATGGGGCTCGGGGACCCCGGCCATGAGCGATGCCTACATCGATGCGTACGGTTCGTGGCAGAGCTACTATGCTCCGATCAAGAATGCCTCGGGCACGGTAGTCGGGATCATGGACGTGAGCAAAAGCAACGAAACGCTTGACCGGTTCAGGAAGGATATCGTCGGAAAGGCCGTTAAGCTTGCGATCGTGATCACCCTGCTCGCCCTTTTCCTGGGCCTGGTGTTCGCGAGTTACCTGACCAGTTCGATTTCCCGACTGACCGACGGGGCCAAAACGATTGCCCTTGGGAACCTCTCCCACCGCATCCCCAACAGTGGACGCCACGACGAGATTAGTATCCTCATCTCCGCTTTCAACTTCATGGCGGGAGAGGTAGAGTTGAGCAAGCAGTCCCTGGAACGGAAAATCTTCGAACTGACCACGCTCTACGAAATCAGCCAGAAAATCAACTTCGCCAGCAATACCCAGGAGATCCTGAAGCTGATCCTCGAGAAATCGGTAAAGGGTCTGAAAGCGAACCGTGGAAGCGTGATGCTTTTCAATGAAGATCTCGGAATGCTTGCGGTGGACGTGGCTTACGGCGAAGGGGTCGAGTTCACCGAGAAACGCATCGAGATCCGGCCCGGGGAGGGCGTGGCGGGGCGGGTTCTCCAGGACCTCGAACCGTTGATTCTCAATGAGAACATCGAACAGTTTTTCAAACCCTACGATAACGCAGTGGAAATGGATGTGAAGAGCATCATGTGCATCCCGCTCCTGCTCGAGAACCGTTCGATCGGGGTGATGAACATGGTGAACAAGAAGGAGGGCATCTTCAACGACGCCGACCTCGCTCTTGCCAGCACCATGGCCGCTCAGATTGCCCTGACACTTGAAAAATCCCGGCTCTATGAACTGTCGATTACGGATGGGTTGACCAAGCTTTTCGTCCACAGGTATTTCCAGGTCGCCCTCGACAACGAGATCAAGAGGGCGCGGCGGTACGGCAGCCCCGTCAGCCTCATCCTTTTCGATATCGACCATTTCAAGAAGTTCAACGACACCTACGGTCATCAGATGGGTGACCGCGTACTTTCGATCTCCGCAAGCATTCTCAGGGATTCCCTGCGTGGCGTCGATATTCCCGCCCGTTATGGTGGGGAGGAGTTCGTGGTGATTCTACCTGAAACCGACGAGAAATCTGCCTTCGCAGTGGCCGAAAGGTTGAGGAAGGCCATCGAAGCACACCTCTACCCCGGAGATGAAGGACCTATCCGCGTGACCATCTCCCTCGGGGTTGCCGCTTTCCCTGTCCACTCGTCCGAGAAACTCGACCTCATCAAAAAAGCCGACGAGGCCTTGTACAAGTCGAAGGAAAACGGCCGAAACCGGACGACGATGTACGGTCACTGACCCTTTTCGAGCGGCTCCGGAAGATCCCTGTTTCCGAAAGGAATCGGATCGTGCGCAAGGTACCGTCGCGGCGGCCGGAAATACTTGAAGGGCGAATAGTAGGATAGGTTTCCGACCGAGGACATGTAGATGCACGCATAACGTTCGACGAGGGTGGCGAACCGTGATTCCTCGTTCCCTGCGCGCATCACTTCACCCCAATACTTGTTGAACTCGCACTGGTCGCGGTTGATCAACTCCGTAATCTCTTCGTCGAGCCTCGCTATCTTTTCCCGCAAGGCATCGCGCTTCTTCTCGATTTTCGGGTCCCGCTTTCTGTGCGGAGTGTTCCAGAGGTCCTCTTTGACCTCATAGAAGGCATTTTCCAGCTCTTCTTTTGTCTCCATCGCCGCGGCAATCCCGCGTTGGATTTCCTGGTTCTTGAGAAGGGAGGGCACTTCCTTCCGAAGCTCCTGGACTACGAGGCCGGTCCGCCAACCGATAGCTTCCTTCAGGGTGACGACATCACCCCAGATATGGTCTCCGCAATACAGGATCTCCGAAGGTGAAAGTCCCAGGTTGCGTTCGAACGTCCGGGCGTTTCCTCCCTGGTAGATCTGGCCGTATTTGATCGGTTCGTGAAAATTGGACAGGAAGCCCGACTCCCGGTCCACCTTGAGGAACTTCAACTGTTGTTGGAAAAAACCGGGCTTTCCCGCGCCTACGATGACAAGGTCGAAGAAATCCTGCCACGGCTGGTCGAGGAACTCGCTGAAACTGAAATCCATCACCAGCTTGCTGAACTCGTAATCGGAGTTGGTTATCATGACCACCTTTTTTCCGTACTCTTTCAACCGCTTCAGCGCCATGACGATTTTTGGGTCCTTGAGGATGAAGTCCTGGGGATGTTGCGTGATGAACCCTTTCAGGCTCCCTTCCTGGTGGGCTTCATCCAGGCAGTTCCGGATATCCGAAAAGATCTTGGGGAAATTCACCGGGATCCTCGAGGACTCGTAGTAATCGACCATCTGGGCAAAGAGACTGCCCTCCGCAAGCGAGAACAGGGTGTGGATGATGTAATACCGGCTGTCGGTCAGGTCGATTCCTCTTGTACTATAGATCTTCTTCTGGTCCTCGACCGACAGAAATGTCGTTCCATGGCTTGCCTTCTTGACGTAGCCGTAGCGGTTCACCTTCAGGATGTTGCCCATCGCGGAATCAATGACCAGGCCGCGGATGATGAATTCCGGGTCGAAATCGCGGGTGAAGATTTCCCTGGGATACCCCCGCTCGCTGACGAGTTTGTTGGTCACCAGCTCGAAAGCCTTCGCCTCGAACGCTGGAACGTTGTACGTCACGATGGTATAATCCATGTCGAAACCCACGACCTTGATCGCGTTGAGATTCAGGGTCCGGTTGACGAAAACCTGGTTTTCGGGAGCGACGTTTTTCTCGGGTTTCATTTCACACCTTCACTTTCTGCTTGCCGGAGAAGATTACCAGAATGTCCGAATCAATTCAAACCCCCGGTCTTGGGGAACAATCCGCCGGCCAGGTAGCCGTCCCCATCGAAATGATACTTTTCGATTACGGGAACGTCATCGAGAAGGTCGACCATTCGCGATTCCTGAAATCCCTGCAAAAGGAAACAGGGGTCCCCTGGATGGACTTGAAACAGCCGGTTTTCGGGAGGGAAGGATTGTGCCTTCAAATGGAATCCGGGACCCTTGATTGGGGATCCTTCATCGGGGAACTGTCAACTCTGGTGGGAAGGAAACTCGATTCCGCGGTTGTTTCGGAGATGTTCTGCGACATCTTCACCCCCGTACCGGAAATGAAAACGTTGATTCGGGACCTTCGTGGGAAAGTCCGGTTGGGTCTTCTGTCCAACACATCCCAGCAGCATGTCCGGGGTTACCTCGAAAAGGACCCGGTCTATCCCCTTTTCGATCAGCGGACCCTTTCCTTCGAAGTCGGGGCCATGAAACCCACGGACCGGATTTTTCTCGACGCGATCCACAAATTCGATGGGTCCCCGGACCGGATTCTCTATCTCGACGATATCCCGGAGTTCGTTAGTGCGGCCAGATCCCATGGGATAAGGGCATTTGAGGTCATGGATCCGGCTGTCGCTGCGGCGAACGTTCGTGGGCTGGTTCTGGGGACCGGTCCTTGAGACCCGGAAAATGGGGAAAGGAAATGGGAATGCCATGATTGGGAAATCCATTGCCGTCGTCGTTGCGTCTGGAGGAATGGACTCGTGCGTCTCCTGTGCCGTCGCGGCCCGGGACTTCGATCTGGCGATGTTCCATTTGAACTACGGACAAAGGACCCAGGACCGTGAACTCCGCGCTTTCAACGACCAGGTGGCTTTCTTCCGGCCTCGGGCCAGCCTTGTCGTTGATGCACACCATTTCAAGGCAATCGGAGGGAGTTCTCTGACCGACTCTTCGATGTCGATTCCTAGGGGAGAGTCGCGAGGTGGAGTTCCCAACACGTACGTTCCGTTCCGGAATGCCAACATTCTCGCGATGGCGGTATCCTGGGCAGAGGTGATCGGTGCCTCGAAGGTTTTCATTGGGGCTGTCGAAGAGGATTCCTCGGGATATCCGGATTGTCGGGAATCCTTTATCAACGCATTCAACCAAGCCGTCAGGGAAGGAACCAGGCCCGGAGGGGGAATTTGCGTCGAGGCGCCCCTTCTGCACCTGACCAAGCCCGAGATAGTGAAGCTCGGAATGCTCCTCGGGGCGCCATTCCACCTCTCCTGGAGCTGTTATTCTGCACAGGACAAGGCTTGTGGAGAATGCGAATCCTGCCAACTTCGGCTGAAGGGGTTCCACGGAGCTGGAATCCCCGATCCGATTCCCTACGTGGAACGGCCACCGGGCGAAAACCGCTGAAAAAAAATCCCCCGGTTCGTATCGAACCGGGGAACCGGGAAAACTGTCGTGGGATCAGAACTTGAAGATCTCCCCGTCGATAACGACCATTTCGAGCTTGGACCGAAGGTCGAGAGGGTGACCCGAGAAAAGTGCCACATCCGCGTCGAAACCCTTCTTGATCTGACCCACCCGGTTGGCGATTCCAAGGATCCGGGCAGGGTACTCGGTGATGCACATCATGGCCCGTTTCTCGTCGAGTCCGTACTGGACAGCCATTGCGGCCGCGATGCGGAGGGATTCAAGTGGAAGCCCGGGGTAATCGCAGGTCAGGGCGACCTCGACTCCCGCATCCAATAGGATGACGGCGGCCTCGAAAACCTTGTCCCTGAGCTCGAATCGGAGCTGGGGAATGAGCGTCGGCGCAACCACAACCGGGATCTTCTTTTCGGCGAGCAGGGCGGCGATCTTGTGTGCTTCCGCACCGTGCTCTATTATGATCCGGAATTTGAACTCTTCCGCGATCCTGATGGCCGCCATGATGTCCTCGAGGCGGTTGGCGTGCGCCCGAAGTGGGACCCTTCCCTCGAAAAGGGGCATCAGGCTTTCCATCTGGATGGAACGGTCCTTCAAACCCTTCTTGGATTGCTTCTGGTCGAAGTAATCCTGGGCCTTCATGAAGGTCTCACGGATTATCGCTGAAATTCCCATTCGGGTGCTGGGGAACTTCTTTTCCCGTCTGGAGGGGAATTTGGGTTCCTCGCCGAAACTGATCTTGATTCCGGCCTGCTCGACGATCAGCCCGACATCGGCGGAGTTTCCATAGGTCTTCAGAATCGAACATTGACCCGATATCGGGGTATCCGATGCCGGCGTCACGAGACACGTGGTCACCCCCGCATGGCGTGCATCTTCGAGGGAGCGGTCCCGCATCTTTATTCCGTCAAGGGGACGAAGTTGGGGATTGACCGGGCTGCAAAACTCCGAAAGATCCTGACCGCCACGTCCATGGCCGTGATCGAAAAGACCGATATGGGAATGTGCGTCGATCAGTCCCGGAACCAGGTATTTCTTCTGCCCATCGATGGTTTCATCGACGTTCTTGAGTATTTTCGACCCGACTCCCGCGATCTTCCCTTTTTCGATGAGGACTTTTTGCAGTGGAAAAAAAACCCCATCGAGGAAAACCCTCGGATTATCGAAAAGAATTGCCATATTCGCCTCCCATGCGCGATCTGGGCGAAAAGCGGATCAGAGAATTTCCTTCGCGTTGATGAAAACCGAATCCGCTTGAGAACGGGCATCCAAAGGATGACCGTTCCAGACCACGACATCGGCGTCGAATCCGACCTCGAGCTTGCCGAGACGCTTTTCCATGCCTAGGATGGCGGCGGGATACTCGGTAACTGCCTTGATTGCCCGGTCCTCCTCGAGTCCGTGGCGTACGCACAAGCTCGCCATGAGGCTTAGACCTTCCAGGGGGATGACAGGATGATCGGTCGTGATCGCAACGAGACAACCTTCATCCATCAGGATCTTGACGGTGTCGAAGGTCTTGTTGCGGACTTCCGGCTTTCCGCGGGGGGAGAAGGTCGGACCGACGACGCATTTCGCCTTCCAGCGGCCAAGTTCCTTGGCGATCAGATGGCCCTCGGTGCAATGATCGATGATGAGATCGAGGTTGAACTCCTGAGCGATGCGGTAGGCGGTGATGATATCGTCTGCAAGGTGCGCATGTGCCCGGGCCTGGATCTTTCCTTCGAGCAGGGGAAGAAGGGCTTCCAATTTGATGTCCCGCTCCTTGAAATCCTTGGACTTCTTCTTCTTCGAGTAGTCCTGGCCTTTCATCAGCCACTCCCGAATGATTGCGGCGGTTCCCATCCGGGTGCAGGGAAACTGCTTCTGCTCACCATAACAGCGCTTGGGGTTTTCCCCGAAGGCGAATTTCATTCCAGAGCTTTCCTTGATGACAGATTCCTCGGGAACGTTCCCGAACATCTTTATCACGCAAGATTGGCCGCCGATAGGGTTTGCGGAGCCTGGGGTCACCATGCAGGTTGTGATCCCGCCCCTGAGTGCGTCCTTGAACGTACGGTCGCGCATCTTCAGAGCGTCGAAAGCCCTGATATGGGGGGTTACCAGCCCGAACTCCTCGTTGAGGTCGGAATCACACCAGCCGATTCCATCTTCCTCGAGGCTGAGGTGCGTATGGGCGTCGATCATTCCCGGAAGAATGTACTTCCCCTCACAATCGATGACCTTGTCGGAACCTTCACCCTTTTCCTTCCCGTGGGATTTCGCCTTCTTTGCTTTTACGTTCGCCAGGGTTATCTCACCGATCTTTCCATGGTCGAGGACCATCCGGCCCAATTGCTGGAATTTCCCCTGGAAAAAAACGGTCCCCTTCTCGAGAATGATTCTCGTCTGAGTTGTCTTTTCCTTCATAGGCCTCTAATCTCTCCTGACGCCTCCCCTCCGGCACCGGCCGAAGCTGGCTGGACTCGGCCCGCACCTGCTTGTTCCCGTACACGGATGGGGTGAATTTTGCCTGCCATGATACTCGGAAAGGGGGGGGAAATTCAAGTACAATTTTGGACGAGCGGCGCGACAGGGATGATGTGGCATTTTCCTTAAACTTCAGTTGGAAAATGTATGGCCAAATTGGGGATTCCTTGACATACTTGGTTGGCGTTTCTATAATTAGAAGCGGGTTTCGAGGAATGCGAATGAAAAGACGTTTTCTTGTCTTGGCTCTGTGCACCGGATTGTCGGCATTCTGCCACGGTTGCCGGACGACTCAAGCCACATCGAATCCCCCGTCCCAGCAGGCTTCGGAGACCGCATCCGCGCCGCAGCGTGTGCCCCCGCAAGCGGTTGCCAGTGCCCCGGTGAAGTCTCCTATCATGATTGCCGAGAAGGAATATCTTGCGGCCTATGACAATTACGTGAAGATGTTGCGGGAGAGCGGACCCCAAACGATGGAAACCCTTCAGGCACTGGCGGATTACCAGAAAAAGTACCAGATCTACCAGATGCTGCTGAATGCGCCCAACGGGAACTGACCCCGCCCGCTGATCACAGCTAGAAATTCAGCAGGATGACTCCCCCGGTTATCAGCAAAGATCCCAGGAATTTCCAGAGCGTCAAGCTCTCCTTGAAGAAGATGGCGGTCAGGACCAGCGCCAGAAGAGGGTAGGTCGAGGTCAAGACCGCGACTTTCCCTGCGTCCTTAACCTCCTGCATCGACCGCAGGAAGGCGAACACGCCGATTCCGCCCGCCATGATCCCCGAAATCGAAAGCACAGCTATTCCCTGGGTCGTCAGATCTTTCGTCAGAGACCATTTCCCCGTGATTGTCATCACGATCAGGGCGAACGTCAACACTGCAACGCTTCGGACGAACATTCCTACGGTTGCGTCGACCGAAGACGCTGCGATCTTGTCGAAAACTGGAACAATCCCATAAACCAGGACCGTTAAGAAGATGAACTTCATCGGTGCTTCCCATCTGGATCAAGAGGGAGTTTCATTCTTCGTGACTCCTGAAATGAGTGTGGTGCGGTTCTTGCCTTTTCTCTTGCTCTGGTAAAGTGCCTTATCGGAATTCATGATCAGGGATTCCCGATCATGGGCGTCGTTGGGGTATCCCGCTATGCCTATGCTGACGGTGATGTGGAGATCACCCAATGGGTGACTGACGGTCAGCGAAGCGATGGATTCCCTGAGACGCTCCGCAGTTGTGAGAGCCTCTTCCGGGCGTGTTTCGGGAAGGATCACCGCCATCTCCTCACCGCCGTACCGGCAGGGAATGTCGATTCCGATCCGGATAGCGTCGCGGATTGCAAGGGCGACCCGTTGAAGGACCTGGTCACCCACCTGGTGACCGTATGCGTCGTTGAAATGCTTGAAATTGTCGATATCGATCATCACGAGCGACAGTTTGAGACCGTACCGGCGGGCGCGGAGGAGTTCTTCCGAAAGCCGGGCCTGAAAGTATCTGTGGACGTAGAGATGGGTAAGCCCGTCCGTTATCGAAAGTTCGTAGAGCTTGTTGTTTTCGATCGTGACCGCGGCTTGCGAGGCTATCAGGTTGAGCAGGGCCAGGTCGTTTTCGAGGAAATCCGCGCCGTCCCGCTTGTTCACTGCATTTATGACCCCGATGGTGCCCTCCTTGAACTTGAGTGGGGCACAAAGGAGAGTCTTGATGTCCTCGACCGGTAGGAGGCTTCCGAAATTCTTGAAATCGGAATCACGGAAACCCGCGTTGCAGATCCTTCCTCGGCCTTCCTTTGCGACGAGTCCGCAGATTCCGTTCCCGATCTTCACCGGGGTGCCTGGAACGATCCGGAATCGCCCCCCGAACGCCACCTTGACGACCAGTTCATCGGTCTGGTCATCCAGGAGCATGATCGAACCGCGCTCGGCCTCGAGTATCTCGACCGCATGGGATAGCACGAACTTCAGGAGTTCTTCAGAGTCGGTGATGAAGTTCACTGCGTTGCTGATCTCGAACAGGGTGTTGAGCTCCTTCATCCGGAGCATACGCTGTTCCTGCTCCGTTTTCAGGCTCTTCAGCATCGAGGCGAAGTTTTCGTGCAGAAGACCGATCTCGTCTTTCCGGTCCGATGCAACCTGGATCTCCAGGTTTCCCTCGGCCACCTTGGCGGTGGTTTTGGCCAGGGCCACTAGGGGACTGGCGATGTTCAGGGAAAGGATCGTTCCGGTAAACAGGGCCAGGGCAATTCCCAGCACCCCGAAAAGGGCGAAGTCCCAGGTGATCTGGCCGCGGAGCTCCACGAACTGGAGTTTGGGAAGTGCGATTTCCAGCCGGATTGCCTCGGATACCATCCCGGGGAGGACCTCCTCACGGACGAACAGGTAGGGCTCCCGGAGGATTTCCATCTCACCACGGGAAACATCGGGGCTTCGCACGGTCTCCCCGAGCATCCGCTTTCCGAACTCGTCCATCAACGTGGTAAGGATGCGCTCGCGGTTGTAGATCAGGCTGAAATCGGCTTTTGTGGTTACCTTCAGGTTCTGCGCGAAGAAGTAGGGGAGTCTTAGGGCGATGAAAACGTGCATCTTGGGGGAATCCCTGAACCGGGTTATCTCGGCGGCCGAAAGGATCCAAGGCTCCTTTTCGAAGACCAGAAGGTTCACCGAAAGAGGCGACTGGCAGATCGCCTGAAGGTGTTTCTTCAGGTTCTCCACCGGTGGGGTTCCGTCCTCTGAAACCACCTGCGTTCCGTCCTTGATCAGGGCGATATAGTCAAGATTGGATCGCGCTATCTCCTGACGCATGAGAGTCGCGGTGGGGGAGGCTTCGAACCCGGTCTTGGAAGCGGCGAAGAAATCCGAGTCCGCCAGGACCTTGCACCGGATCTTCATGTCCTTCATCCGCTCGATGAGCGTTTCCCTGAAGAGGTTCGCGGATGAGGCGATCTTCCTCGCGAAATCCTGGTCGGCTGCTTCCTTCACCCTGTTGACCGCAACAAGGACAACGAGGGAAAAGGGGACGACGAGAATAAGCACGAAAAGAAGCAGGATCTTGGCGCGGAGGCTTCGGGAGAAAAACTCAAAATTCGGCACGGTGAAGTTCGACCTTTCCGTTCTTCCGGCGTATTCCGGTCGCAAAGACCCGCCGCAAATCAGAGAATTCCAGGCGGGGCTTATGCTTCGAAAGGTCCGTGAGACCGGGAAGGTAGCTTCCGATGTTCCCGGGGAGGGCAACCTTGTACACCTTAGTTTTCTCGAAGTCCCCGACCCAGGGAAAAATCCGGTTGAACTTTCCATCCTTCAGTTCCACGGAAAAACCCGAGAAACAGATTTCCCTGCCGGGGGTCGCCAGTGATTCCGCGACCTGCTGCTGGACTTCTTCCCCTGTCAGAAAAGCGGTCTTCAAGGGAGTCGACTCGGGGAAATCCGAGAAAAGGCGTGCAGGAGTGACGATCTGAAGGGGATCGTTGCGGTTCTTGATCATCCCGATCGGAAGGATTGCGAGGTCGGCATCCGCCTCGGTTCTCATCAGGTCGCTGAGGAAGCGGGCGTAGGGAGAGTTCCATGTCCCGTCGTGAACCAGGGGCTCAGAGAGACTGGCGATCTCGAAGGAAAGCGCCTGGATTCTCAGGGTTTCGTCCCGGTCCTGGATGTCATTGAATCTTCGGGTGAGGGAAGGGGAGACCGTTCCCTGCGAAATCAGGTAGTTCTTGAAATTCTCGCGAAGAAGCCCGATCGGAGTCACCCCCCGGGCTTTTCCCAGCTCGGGCCATCCGAGATTGTTGGAAAGCATGAAATCGTTGACCGCGACGGTGTACGTTTTCGAGAATTCGAGCGGTTCATCGTTCACCGAGATCTGGAATATCCGGAAACCCTTGGGATTCTTGCTCGAATACAGGCACTGGAGGCCAGAAGCCTGAAGGAAACTCCCCTGTTCGGCGAGGCTTTCCTCGAGGATGTTCTCGATTTCCCAACCCTGGAGTTCGAGCTTCACCACAGAGTTTTCAAAGGGAAGGAGGTCGTAGAGATCCCTTAGGGAGATTGCCCCGGAGGAAATGGTGGATTTGATTCCGCCAGAATTCTGGAGGGCGATATCGGTCTTGGCAGTGAATTTCATCGAGTCCGTGATCAGGTTTCCGATCGTGGACTCATCGCTGTAGGCTCGTTTGAAATCGCCGTTGGCGTGTGCGATAACTTCCTCCAGAAGGGAATCGATCCGGGACTCGAGCTTGTTGACTTCCTCGAGGAGAGGCCTGTTGGGGGAGATCCGGCTGGAGTCGATGGGGAAAACCGCCCGGAAGGCTTTCGAAAGATTCCATTCCCCCCCCATGAAGGGGATTTTTACCATTCCAAGGCCTGCACCTCGCGCTGGCGCGGTTTGACAGATCAGGGGGCGGGTGTTGGGGCCCGCGGGTGGGGGGCCGATCAGGTCTCCGATGACCACATCGACATCGGGAAACATCTTTTCGATTTCCATCAGGTTGTCCAGGGCGGGATGGTGGGAAAGAAGGACGATGAGCTCTGCTCCCTGGCCCTTGAGCTCGAGAGCGGTCTTTTGGACGGCGGCCCTCATGTCGGTTATCTCGACCTGAAGAACGTTTTCCTGCCTGATGTTGCGGGCGAGGTCGCCGTGGCCCAGCCCGATCACCCCGATCTTGACGTCGTTTTTCACGATAATCTTTCCGGGAATGAAGGTGTTTCCGAGAGGAGCCTTGATGTCGCGGTAATTGCACGCGAGCATTGGAAGCTTCCCAGCCTCGGTGAACTTCCGGAGGACATCCATTCCGAACTCGAATTCCATGTTGCCGACGGCCATGGCATCGTAGCCTGCCTTGACCATGAGGTCGTAGGGAACCTCACCCAACGTCAGGGAGGCCTCCGCCGACCCGTACAGGGAATCACCCGAATCCAGGAGAAGGACGTAACGGGGATCAAGTTTGTACTGGGCTATGGTATCGTCCATCATCCCCCTCAGGAAAGCGATACCCCCCAGCTTGTCGTAATGCCTCTCGAAGAGGTCCCCGGAAAAGGGGTTGATCTGTCCCCTGAGATTCGAGGTGTAGAAAATGACCAGAGTTTTCGATGGAATCCTCAACTGGTCGCTGACTATCAGGCAGAGCAGGATGCAGAGGAGGGTTCCAGCAAGAATGGTGAGATTTCGAATCACCGAATTCGGGTTGCCTTCATATTCTTGGATTTCCCCCGGCCCCATGGGGAGGAGTTGGTCTGGATGGGAAGGTTATCAGAACCCCATGAGGGTGTCAAGGCAAAGAACCCTTGGGCCAGGGCCTCGGAGCCACGTCCCAACCTTCGTCAGGGGCTCGGTCGGCTTCGGCCCAAAAATCATCGGGCGTGGCGAATCTCCCACGGTTCAAGCAGATCCCGCCCGATCTCGCCGAGGAACCGGGAAGGTTTCTGGAGTATGCTTCCTGCAGGGCCATCCCATGCCGACAGGGGAAAGGTCAGGAACAGGTTTTCCCGTGCCCGGGTCATTGCCACGTAGAGAAGACGGCGTTCCTCTTCGAGAAGATCGGGGTCGGAAATCGCGGAAAAGGAGGGGAAGCGGCCTTCCAGGTTCCAGATCACGAAAACCGTATGCCATTCGAGCCCCTTGGCAGAATGGATGGTCGAAAGGATCAACCTGTCCTCGTCATCGGGGTCGGCGGAAAGGATTTCATCCACCGAGTTGCGTGGAGGTTCCAGGGCGATTTCCCCCAGAAGCTCTGCCAGGGAGGAAAACCGGTCACTGAGGAGCGCGAGCTGGTCCAGGTCCTTTCCACGTTTCGGGAAATCATCGAAACGGGCCCTCATGATGGGGAAGTAGTATTCCGCAACCGTCTCGATCAGTCTCCGTGGAGGTCCGCCCAGGTTGGGAAGGCACTTGGCAAAGGTCGCAAGGAGTCCTTCAAACGTGGCACCTGCGCGAGGAGGGACCTTGACTCCCTCGAAAGAAAATGGCGAGACCGCCGAAACCACCGTGTCGATGATCTTTTGAGCGGTTTTGGAGCCGATTCCCGGCAGAAGCATGAGTACCCTCATCCATGAAATGCGGTCTGAGGGGTTGTTGAGAACCCGCAGGTGCGAAAGTACGTCCTTGATGTGGGAGGCATCGAGAAACTTGAACCCGCCCCACTTCACGAAGGGAATGTTTCGCCGTTTCAGCTCGATCTCGAGTTGGAAGGAGTGGAATCCCGACCTGAAAAGAACCGCGATCTGGGAAAGGGGGACGCCCTCCTCCCTGGTCTGGAGGATCACCTGGGCCACGAACCCCGCCTGCTCCGCGTCATCCATGCATGCGACCCTGGCTGGAAGGTTGCCCCCTTCCTTGCGGGTGAACAGGCTCTTGGGGAAACCTTCCCTTGCATTCTTCATCAGCGCATTTGCTGCCGTGAGGATGGGGCGGGTGCTTCGGAAATTCTCTTCGAGACGGATGATCCTGACTTCGGGGAACTCGCGAGGAAACTCCATGATGTTCCGGAAATCCGCGCCCCGGAAAGAGTAGATGGTCTGGGCATCGTCGCCTACAACCATCACGTTCCGGTGTTTCCCCGCCAGAAGGCACGTGATTCTCGCCTGGAGCCGGTTCGTGTCCTGATACTCGTCGGCCATCACGTAACGGAAACGGTTTCCGAGAAGATGGCGGATTTCCTCCCTTTCTTCCAGGAGTCTTTGAAAAAAGACCAGGAGATCATCGTAGTCGAGAAGATGGTTTTCTTTCTTGTACGTCGCGAATTTCGCCAGAAGGTGGTTGATTGTTTCCAGGTGCTCGATGAAATGGGGAAACTCCGTCTCCATGAGCTGGGGAATCGCTATGCCACGGTTGATTGACCGGGAAAGGATCTCGTGCAAAGTCTTCTTCTGTGGAAACCGGGTCTCGGAAAAATCGACATCGATTTCCCCCCGGAGGTGGTTCAGGATGTCCGAGGCATCCGACTCATCCAGGATCGAAAAGGAAGGTGAAAGTCCGATGGTGCTCCCGTATTGTCTCAGGATCATGTTGGCGAACGAATGGTAGGTTCCTCCCGCCACATGTCCACAGGCTTCCCCGACCAGACGGGATGCCCGGTCGAGCATGTTTCGGGCCGCCTTCCGGGTGAAGGTGAGGAGAAGTATCGATTCTGGCTGGATCCCTTCCTCAACCATCCTGGCGACCCTGTAAACCAGGGTGCGGGTTTTCCCCGATCCAGCGCCCGCAATGCACAGTAGGGGGCCGTCCAACGTGGTGACCGCCTGGAACTGCTGCTGATTGAGCTCCCCAGCGTAATCGATCCTGAAGGAAACGTTTTCTGCACGCGGGTTTTCGGTTTTTAGTTCGAAGATCCTGGCCATCGGCGTTTCGAAGGGCCCTCAGCTCTTCGCGCCCGAAGGGGAAGCGAAACTCTCGCAGCTCTCGTCGATCCAGGCCATGTAGGGTTTGTGCCCCCACAGAATGGGAACCGCCACGATCTGGGGGACCTTGTAGGGATGGATCGACCGAACCTCCCGTTCGACCTCGGCCATGAGAGAATCCTTTGTTTTGATGATCAGGAGCAGCTCTTCGGACCTCTCGAGTTTTCCCTCCCAATGGTAGAAGGACTCGATCCCGGGCAGAACCTGGACGCAGGCGGCGATTCGCTTCTCGAGGAGGCGGTGGGCGGTCCGCTCCCCTGTTTCCCGGTCTGGAACCGTGACCAAAAGGATTCTTTTGTCGGTCATGGGAAATGATTCTACGTTCGCCTCCATGGCCTGTCAAATATCCCTCTTGAGGCGGCTTTGGGAGATCCGTGCCGGAAGACGGGATTTTCTCAGGGATATTCCGCGGTCTGTCGATATCAGAACGGAAAATCGCCCCTCAGGAGGAAAAAATGGAAAGCGTTCCCCTTTTGTTCGCTACAGTTCTGACGATGCTCCTGACCTTCGAGATGTCATTCGACCTCTGACGTATGATCAGGGCCTTCTGATCTCGATTTCCGAAAAGTAGAAGTTCAGGATTTTCCGATAATCCAACCCCTTCTTTGCAAGGCCGTCAGCTCCCATAAGGCATAACCCTACCCCGAATCCCTGGCCCCAACCCGAGTAGATCGAAATCTGGCGCATGGGCTGGACCGTGAAGCGCATGCTCTTCAGGGAGTTGGGCCCGAAATACTCCTGGGCCTTCGTCAGGAACTCGGTTCCCGGGACCGACCTTTCGAGCCGCCCCCGGACGGAAATCTCGGTTATCCGGCCTGTCGGGTCGGTCTTTTTCGGCTCCCACTTCAGGAAAATCCTCTGGGCTCCCCCTGCGAACGAGGCGGAAACCATGTCTGAGATCTCCTCCTGGGTGAAGGTTCTTCTCCACTGGAAGGAAGGGCTGTGGTAACAGTTCTCTGAGCCCTTCTTTTCGAGCCGGTCTTCGATTCCCCTGTGGACGGGATCGTCGACAAAGAACACATCTTTCGCACTGCTGGTCTTTCCCCCGCAGGTGTGGGTGAAATGGGGAAGGACGATTTCACCTTTGTGAACGAGGATCTCTGGCGTGCTTTTGTCCAGGGTGAATCGTACGAGGTCCCTGTTCTGGCCGCTCCCGGGGAAAACCAGACAGTGGGAGGTGTCGCAGAGGTCGAAACTTTCCGATGCGTGCCGGCCGGCGCGTTTCGATGCCAGTGCAAACGACCGTACCATGACCAGGTTCGCCTTGATCGCTTCTGGCTCTGGACCCGGCGTGAGGTCCGAGGTCGCGGTGATGAGATACTCGTGCAGGGAAACGGTGTTGGTGAACTCCAGGAATTTTTCTCCCGCGCTCAGGGTCAGGACCCCTGTCAGGACCACCGGGCTCTTCCCCGGAACCTCGAAGGAAATGGTCTCTCCACCGTAGATCTCTATCCTCGAGAAACCCATCCTGACCGGGGGCGAAGAGACATCAACCTCCTCCGGGGATGGAACGACCGGGAGTTCTTTTCCTGAGGAAAGGCGAGACACAATTCCATGGGGGGTCAGCTGAAAGGTGGCATCTTCACCCAGCGAGAGGACCTCGATGACCTCGCTCGAAAAGAGAGGTTCCCGCGAAACCCCCGGCGCGGGCATTGGGTAGAACTTGATCAACCATTCGCCGTTTATCGATTGGACTCGCGTCGTGATGATGGGTTTGTCCCGCAGAAGGCCTACCTTCACAACTTGGTTATCCACATTTCCAGATACAGTGGGCTGCGCGAAAACCAGGGGGGGGAAGGAAAAGGGCAGGACGATTAAAACCAGGAAAGACAGGATGGGAAAAAATGAGGGAAGTGAGGTTCGTCCGTTGCGCTTCTTCTGGTTCGACATGGAAGGGTCAACTTTCCTTGAGTATTTCGACGAAACTTTCCAGGCGGAGCCTTGTCCTTTGATCGCAGACACCGGGGGTTTCCCCCTCGATGGTTAGGATCGGGATGTCAATCTCCCTGCGGATCACTATATCATGAATCTGACGGTGGCAAAAGGCCTGTGTATAATGCACCAGGCCCCTGATCGACCTTTCCCTGATCCGTTGACGGATGTCTTCGATCCGGGCTCCCACCCCATAGGGATAGGAAAACCGAAGATACCGGCCGGTGAGGTCCTCATCAGGAAAAGGGAGGGAAAACTGAAGGGGCATTTCGTTCCAGACAACCTTTGCTCCGAAACCCTCCAGGACCTCGGCCACGTCGGTCAGAATGGGGGGGACGCCCAGGATTCCGATCCGGACTCCGTCAGGGTTGATCGGAGAACGCTTTCTCGCCCGCCCAAGGAAATCGCTCAGGTTTCCATGAAATGACGCGGGGTCTCCCTGGAAGTCCGATGCGGAAACGAGCCATTGGAGGTTCTCAGAACCTGACAGGAGCTGTCCCTCCCAGGTCATGCGATCGGCTTGGCAGAGGAGATTTCGAGTGGAGGCAAGTTTGCGGCCCATTTCCTCCGCCGAATCAAGGGAAATCCCGAAAAAGCCGGCGAACCTTTCCATTTCCCGTCCGAGTTCAGTTCGGTTCCTTTCGAAGGGGAACGAAAAGGTCGCGGTTTCCTGGAGAAATGGTTGAAGCGTCTCCATCATCGCGTGCGTGTTCGAACAATCCCCCCCTGTGACGAAAATCACGCGTTCGATCTTCCTCTCCCGGACCAAACCGTAGAGGCCTCTGATCCACGAGCAGCAGTTCCGGGGAAAACCTTCCCCCTCGGCGGCTTTGACTAGGTCAGGGGCGCGAGGGTGCGTGATGAAGATATTGTTCAGGTCGAGGACTTTCTTCCCCGCGGCAAGAGGGATCTCGAGAGGGATCGTGGATGTGATCCCGAACGTCGTGTTGCCCTGGAGACAGTGTTCTGGTGGTCCCCCGCGCCCCGAAAGAGAGGGTGGAAATCCTTGGGGATGCGCGGTTTTCAATGGGGCCTCTTCGTCATGGCCGCCAGGAACCAAATAGGGGAAAGGACTGCCCGGACGAGACAGGGTGGAATCCCCTGCCGTCGAAAGCTTCTTACTATCCGGGGAGAAATCCGGTAGTACAACCCCACGGTCCTTTTTCCCAACTCGCTCCGAAGAAGGAACTTGTCCCTGATTTCCCGGAAGTCCGAGGTGGCCGGATGGTTCTCGCCGAACGCAAAATTGGCAAGGAAACAGAAGGCGGACTCGTTCTCCCGGTCATAGGTCGGGCGGAAGGTCGGGAAATTCAGGGCAAGCTCCTTCTTGACCTCGAATCCCTTGGAGATCTCGCCCAGATACATATAGCAGGTGTACAGGAGGTCCAGGAGATCTTGGTTCCGGGGTTCGATTTCGAGAGCCTGGGTGATGCAGTTCGCCGCGTTCTGGAAGTGCGACTTCCCGATAACCGGCCCCAGCTCCAGTGCCTTCTTCAAAAACTCCCGTCCTCCGGCGTTCAGGACCCGGAACTTGTTCTCCTGGAAATCCCCCAGGAACTGGAGGGTTGTCGGGTCCCGGGGGCTCACTTCTAGAGCTTGGTCGATGCATCGTTGCGCGAATTCGAACTGGCGGAGTTCGAGATAAGTCCTGGCCCGAAGAAGAAAAGCGGGGATCAATGACGGGTTGGCTTCCAGCAGCTCATCGAGACCTTCCAGGACTTTGTCGAAACGTTTCTGGGAAAAAAGGGTGCGAAGTTGCTCGATCTCGAATGCGCATTCGAAGCCCTTTCGGGATGCCTCCCCCTCCCCCTCCTCATCCCCAGACCCGGGTTGCTCGTATTCCTCTCCCTGGAAATGATCCTGGACGTCCTTCGACTGTTGCCGCTTTAGAAGGAGAAGAGAAACCTCCTCGGCCTGGAGGGACTTTCCGAGCTCCTTGTAACATGTGAAAAGCCCTGGAAGCCCGGCGATCTTTTCCGGGTCGATTTCGTTGATCTCCTGGAAATCGTTCATCAGGGTCTCGAAAAGGCCCTTGATCGTCTTCTGGTTCTCCTCCTTGAATTTCTCGCGGAGCATCGCGTCGTTGACCTCGGCCAGCTTCTCCGCGAGGTCGTGTTTCTTTTCGATCGAACGCTGAAGCAGGATGTTGGCTTTCTGGAGCAGGATGGAAAGATAATTTTTCGTCGAGGAGAAGTAAGCCTTCTTGATCTCCTCGTGATCGGGATACCATGACTCCACGTAGTGGATGAACTCGTAGGCGTCCTTGAACTCTGCCTGGTTGCGGATCTCCTCGAAACATTTCAGAACGAAACCCGGTTCCGGGGGGTTCGATGGCCCGAAGGTTTTCTGGAAAAGCTGAACCCCCTGCTCGAGGCGGCGCTGGTTGAGAAGACCTAGTATGTTCTTCTCGGGGGACGGGGCGGGGCTCATTGTCTTCCGGGCCTTTCCCACGCCTGGGGGGAAGTGCATTTCATGGGCGGAATGTACCCCAATTCCCGCCCAAAATCAATCCGAAAACAAGAAACCGGGGGTTTCCCCCCTGGCTGGAAAATGATTGGAAACCGGTTTTTCGGTGACCTGCCTTTTTAACCCCTCGACGAAAACCAGCGCTCGAGATTTCCTGACCCCTGTCTTCCCGTGCTCCTTCCATATCCCGAAAGGTCCCGCAAAGCTTCGCGTCTTATCACTGCCGGGATCCGGGGAACCAGGAAAACCCAGGCTCCTGCAAGAAGCGAAAAACCCGCGACAAGACCGGAAACGAACGCAAACACCAAGGTTCCAAAGTGCATCTGGCAGGTTCCCTCCCTTTCAACGTGGTGTCGGCTCTTTCTTTCGGCATGAAATGTCCTTCACCTTAATCAAAAGGGGGAGAGCCTCAGTCGCGGTTTCTCCCGGCCATGATGATCAGGATGCGGAGAAGTGCGACGAACAGGTTCAGAAAATCGAGGTACAACTGGACCGTGGCCATGATGTATTCATCGTTCCGGTATTTGTGCATGATGTTCGACATGTCATAGGCGGTGAATCCGAGGAAGATGAAAACCGAAAGAACCGATATGCCAAGCCCAAGGCCCGTTCCCCCGACGAAGAAGTTCAGTATTCCCGCGAGGATGATCACGATCAGGCCGGTGATCAGGAATGGACCCAGGCCGGACATGTCCTTCCCAGTTGCCATTACATATCCCGCCATCGCGAAGAACCCAAGAGAGGTCATCCCGAGCGCTTGAACGACGATCATGGGGTCGATTGCCTTGGCAAGGGCCACGAGTGGTCCGATCAACATCCCGTTCAAAAACGCATATCCGTAGAAAAGGACGACGTTGAGGCCCGAAGTGTGCCGGTTCCAGAGAAGCACGAAGTAGAGGATGAGATTCAGGATGGCGAGGCCGATCAAAAATCCGGGGGGAACCGCCCGCCAGAAGCTTGTGCCGATGGCGGTCAGGATCAAACCTCCACCGAAGTAGGGAAGGACCCGGGACATGAAGTTGGCCTGGGTCATGCCGGTCCATTCTCCGGTGGATGTCACCCGGACCTCGTCCGGGTTCTGGGTTCTCATGTAATCACCGAATGCCATGCTCGTCTCCTTCGGGTGTTTTCTTCAATCTAACCGTCTTTCTGCGACAATGCAAGCCCAGGGAGCCTGCATCGTTCCGTTCTCCTCGCGGAGGAAGATCGGGAAATCCCGGGCCAGGCGGTCGAGGACCGTGAAAACCCCTTCCGGCGGAACTTCCGGGACTTCACCTTCGGCCGGATTCATCGACCCCAGGAAGGTGACCTTCCAGGGTGGGGGAGGGATCGGGCGTTCCTTAAGGCGGATGAAAAGCCTGCTTTCTTCGACCGTGACGACCGTTCCCCGCTCACCCTCAACGTGAACCGATCTTCCGGAGAAACAACCCATTCCCAGGTTCGCGCCAAGGTCGACCATGGCCAGAACAGAGTCCCCTTCGTTGGAACAGGGGACGCACCAACCGGCAAGGGTGAGGGCGTTGTTCAGGTTGGTGGTTCCCGACATTCCCAGAATCTCCTGTCGGATGATGCGGAAAGCCGGAATCTTGGGAGGAACGGCACCTTCCGTTCCCCCGATCAGGATCATCGTTCGGAAGTCTTCCATCGACCGGGCCACGGAGCGCATGAATGCCTCGCATTGGACGCGGAGTTGGAAAGGCTTCTCCAGGAAAACCCCCGCGGTCCGGATTTTTGGAAGCGCGGGAAGGGATTCGAATAGGGGGAGGAAACCCGTGGGGCCCCCGTCAGCCGTGAGGTCCGGGGTTCGCAGTCTCGGGAAAACCCGGATCTCCCGGTCGATGCTCTGGGCGAAGTTGGAAAGGATCATTCCTTCCGCGCAATGGCTCAGGACGATGTCGTGGTCTGTCCTTGCCGCCTCGATCATGCGCTCACAGGGGAAAGGTGGAACCAGTACAACCCGGAGGGGATCATAAGGTTCGCGTCCGTAGGGCGGAACCATCGGGGTGTCCGATAGGACCCCCTGGAGCCCCCGGCGCCGTATTTCCCCGGACAGGAGAGGGAAAAGTCTCTTTAGAAGGATAGGGCGGAGGTCGAGGAAGGCATCTACGGGTTTGAAACTCCCCAGGTTTGCCAAAACGGAGGCCTTGTCCACAATTATCCATGAGGCGTGATCCCAGGGGGGGACGAAATCGGTATGGATGTTTTCGTGTAGGGTAGACATCCCGTTATCCAGCCCCCTCGGAAGTTTCAGGTGCTTTGGAGGCGGACTCCTGGCCTTCCGTGTCCGGGACTTCGGAAAAATCCCGGACATCCTTTCCGAGCAGCGCCTGGCCGAGGTCGCAGACCCGCTTGAAAACGACTTCCTGAATTTCCGCCTCGGTTTTCCCCTCCTTCAACATACCGGGAACGTCGACCGGAGGGCCGAACCCGACCATCAGCTTTGCGGGGCGTGGAATGACCGTGTGAGGGGGGGTAAGGAGATGGGAGTTGGCTATGTAGGCTGGAACGACAGGAACCTTCTGCTTGACCGCCATCCGGATCGCACCGGGTTTGAATGGGCGGATAAGCCCCTGGAGGTTTCTGGTGCCTTCGGGGAAAAGCCCAAGGACTCCCCCGTCCGAAAGAACGCGGAGACAGGTCTTGATCGTCGTTGGATCCGGCTTTTTCCGGTCGACGGGAAAGGCAAGGGATTTCCTCAGGAACCATCCCGAGAAGGGATTTTCGAAAGCCTCCTTCTTCACCATGATGCTGACGGGGAGTTGGACTCCCGCACCCAGAAGGAATCCGTCCAGAATCGACGCGTGGTTGGCGACGATCATGAAAGGTCCTTTCGCAGGAAGATGCTCTCCCCCCGAAATGCTCATCCGGTTGTAAACCCTGAAAAGTGCATATCCGAGGAGTTTTATGACCCTGTAGAAGCCCAATGACGGTTTTGTCCGCGAAAACTCCCCCTCGTTTCCTCCCTTCGGTCCGAAAAGGAATCGGAAGGTGCGAAAGAGAAAGAAGGCAACCAGGATGAGGCAAAGGACGGGAACGAGGATTGCCAGAAGAGTCCCGAGCAGGGCGATGGCGTCCTCGGCAAGGCTGATGAAAGGGTTGAGGAAGCCTGCTGTCGAGACCGTCGATGCCCCCCTCATGGCAAGCTTTCCGGTATGGATCGCCGCGGTCGAGCCGGTCCCCAGGATCAAACCGACCAGAGGAAAGAACCAACCCACATCCCCAGGTGGAAGAAGAAGGACGATGATTGCCGAGGACAGGACGATCTTGACGGGCAGGTGGATCATGTCCAGAAGATGATCCACGAAGGGGATCTTGTCCCCCAGGAACTCGACGACCACGGCGACCCCAAGGGCTAGGAGAACCGGCGTCCGGGACAGGAATGAAAGGCCCGTGAATGGTTGGACCCAGGCGGGCAGGAAAGCATGAATCAGACCAAGGAGAAAAGGCGGAAGGAATGCGCGGAAACCGGTACAGGCCGATAGACAGACTCCGGTCAGGAGAGGGACTGCGATTTCCATGTTGTTTCCCCTTGCGACTCTGCGAAGATCAGGGGTTGGGATTCTTGGACAGGAGACGAGCCACGAATGCCTTTGCCTCAGTTTTGTCGCGGATCTTGCCCAGATGCTGGGCCTCCTTGACTGCCTCCAGGATTTCCCCGAACTGTGGCCCGGGTTGGAGCCGGAACTCCGTCATGAGGTCGGTCCCTGTCAAGAGTGGTGCCTGGCGGGCATACTCCATCTGGCGGTAGAAGTCGGACATGATGCTGAAGATGCCCTTCTCGAAATCTTCCAGCTCGGCAGGGCTAACCCCTCCCTGCGCGGCTTTCCGGTCTGCAAGCGACATCAGGGCGATTCCTACCCCATCCCGGCCGGTTTCTGAGAAATACTTGAACAGCTTGCGGTCAGACAGCCCTTCCTGGAGGATGACTCCCGGTCGCATGTGGTTCTTGACCACCTTTGAAATGAGGTTGATCTCGGCCACGGAGAGTTTCATCCGTTCGCAGATATCCCGGCAGAGCCTTACCCCTTCCATTTCGTGGCCGTGGAAGATCACCTCTCCCGTTTCGGGATTGGTCTTCCTGCATGCCGGTTTTCCCAGGTCATGGAGCAGGCAGGCGAATTTGAAAACCTCCCCGAAAGTCCGGGAACCGGAAATGTGCTCTCCGAGGAACTGCCGGAACTTTTTCCACCCCTCGATCGGGAGTTCCCCCTGTTGGAGGTAGGACTCGAAAAAGGCCAGCATCTCGACTGTGTGGTCGAAAACATCGAGGTGGTGCCAACGGTTTTGCGTTACCCCGCGGGAAGCTTCCATTTCGGGGAGGAGAAGGCCGAGCAGCCCCGCCTCCGAAAGTCCGCGGATCCATTTGTGCGAGTTTGCGACCGCCAGGATCTTGAACAACTCGTCCCGGACACGCTCGGGGGAGGATTTTTCCAGAAGCCGGGCGTCCGATCGGATCAGGTCGCGGAGTTCCTCGGAGAAGCTGAAATCCAGGACCGCTCCGAACCGGAAAGCCCTCATCATACGCAATGGGTCGTCCTTGAAAAGGGTGGGGGAGCAGGGAACGAGCTTCTTCTCCGCCAGGTGGTCGAGACCTCCCAACGGATCGAAGATCTCCAGTTCCTCCTCCAGCAACGGCCAGGTGAGCTTCGCTCCGATCGCGTTGATCGTGAAATCCCGGCCCCGGAGGTCTCCCTCGGCGGTGGGTTCCCTGAACCGGGCGATGTCGATCGAATATGTGGTCTC
Source organism: uncultured bacterium (assembly GCA_964428355.1). Classification (GTDB taxonomy): domain Bacteria; phylum Muiribacteriota; class Ozemobacteria; order Ozemobacterales; family Ozemobacteraceae; genus CAYRYU01. The sequence goes on along the minus strand of CAYRYU010000001.1, from coordinate 64,962 downwards.
CTCGCCCGATCGGATCACCCTTGCAATCTGCCGCTCGTCGTCGAGGACCACGAATCCCGCTTTCTTTTCCCGGGCGTAATCCCTGACGAGATCGGTCGGGTCGAAGGAAACTGCCAGGTCAAGGTCGGTGGGAGCGGGCTTCCCGAGAAGGAGATCCCGGACCGTCCCTCCAACCAAGAACACTTCCCCCTCGCGGTTTCCCTTGAGGTGGAAAACGACCTCCCGCAGGAGATTGAGAGCTTCCTGCGGGAGTCTGATCTTCCTTGCGGTCGCCATCAGGCCGGCCGTTTCTTGAAGAAGTTGATGTCGGGCTTACGTGCCGCGAGGGTCTCGTCGAGGCGCCCGACCGGCGTGGCGTGCGGAGCGTTCCGGACCTTTTCCGGGTTTTCCTCCACCTCCCTGGCGATCTTCTCCATCACCTCGATGAACTCGTCCATGGTAGCCTTGCTTTCCGTTTCCGTGGGCTCGATCATTATCGCCTCTTCGACGATGAGGGGGAAGTAGACGGTCGGAGCATGGTATCCGAAATCGAGGAGCCTCTTTGCCATGTCCAGGGTCTTCACGCCCTTGGCGGCCTGGGGTTTCCCCGAGAGAACGAATTCATGTTTGCAGTTGCGGTCGAAGGGCAGGTGGAAGGTCTTCATCAACCTTCTCATCATGTAGTTGGCATTGAGAACCGCATGCGTGGAGGCCTCTTTCAGGCCCTCCCCCCCGAGAGTGCAAATGTAGGAAAAGGCCTTCACTAGGACCCCGAAGCTGCTGTGGAAAGAACGGACGGAACCGATGGAATCCTTGCCTTTCCTGGAGAGACGGTATTTCTTCCCGTCGAAGGTTACCCTCGGAACAGGCAGGAAACCTTCCAGATGCTTCTTTACCCCAACCGGGCCCGATCCGGGGCCGCCGCCTCCGTGAGGGGTGGAGAACGTCTTGTGGAGGTTGACATGGACGAGGTCGAAACCCATGTCCCCGGGCCTCGACCATCCCATGATCGCGTTCAGGTTCGCCCCGTCGTAGTAGAGGAGGCCGTCGACCGAATGGACCATCCGCGCTATTTCACCGAGGTTCTCGTCGAAAAGGCCCAGGGTGTTCGGGTTGGTCAGCATCAACCCGGCGACATCGGGCCCCAGGTGCTGTGCAAGATCGGCGAGGTCGACACCGCCACGGGCGTCGGACTTGATGTTCACGGATTCGAAGCCGCATTGGCTTACGGATGCCGGATTGGTACCATGTCCCGAGTCGGGGATGAGGATCTTGGTCTTGGCGTTTCCCTTTTTCCGGTGGTAGGCACGGATGATCAGCAGGCCTGTAAGTTCCCCGTGGGCACCGGCGGCAGGCTGGAGAGTGAACGCATCCATCCCGCAGATTTCCATCAGGGCTTCCTCCAGCTCCTTCATCAGGGCGAGGGCACCCTGGACGGTGTCGTCGGGCTGGTACGGATGGACGCCGGTAAACCCCGGGAGGCGGGCCATGTCCTCGTTGATTTTGGGGTTGTATTTCATGGTGCAGGACCCCAGCGGGTAGAAGCCGACGTCGACTCCATGATTGAGGCGCGAAAGCCGTGTGAAATGCCTTACCACGTCCAGTTCGGAAAGCGAGGGGAGCGGGAGATCCCCGCGGAGGAACTTCGAAGGGATGTGGTCGCCCGGATCGATCGGGGGAACGTCCAGTTTTGGGAGAACGAAACCGGCCCGGCCGGGAACGGATTTCTCGAATATCAACTTTTCGCTCATTGTACCATCCCTCCCAGGAGCTCGGCATACGTGTCCATTTCAGGTTTCGTTCGCTTCTCGGTGACCGAGACGAGGACGTAATCCTTCAGCCCCGGATACCAGTCTTCGAGGGGAAGTCCTCCGAGGATTCCCTTTGAAAGCAGTTTGTCGAGCGTCTTTCGGGCGCGAGGAATCTGGATGACGAACTCGTGGAAGAAGGGTGCTGAGTATGGGAAAAGGATCCCCGGATTTTTGGAGAACTCCTTCTTCAGGTAATGGGCTTTCTGGAAACATTGGGAAGCCACCTCCCGGAGGCCTTCCCGACCGAGCAGGCAAAGATGGATGGCGGCATTCAGGGCCATCAACGCCTGGTTTGAACAGATGTTGCTTCCCGCCTTTTCCCGCCGGATGTGCTGTTCGCGAGCCTGAAGGGTCAGGACGAAACCCCTTTTCCCGTTCTTGTCGACCGTCGCTCCCGCGATCCGGCCCGGGATCTTCCTGAGGAGAGGTTCGCGCGTGGCAATGAAACCGAGGTAAGGTCCGCCGAATCCGAGGGGGATTCCCAGTGATTGTCCCTCGCCAGTTACAATATCGGCCCCCATTTCCCCGGGGGGAGTCAGCAGTCCGAGGGCGATCGGGTTGGTGGAGACGATCAGCATCGCCCCGGCGACCTTGGCGAGGCCGGATAGGACTTCGAGGTCTTCGATTCCCCCGAAGAAGTTGGGATACTGCACCACCAGAGCGGCGGTATCCGATTTGATCGAATCGCCCGCCCGGGAAAGGTCGGCGACCCCGTCTTCGACCGGGAGAGAGCTGACCTCGGCTCCAAGGGAGTTGATCAGGCTCGAAACCACCTTCCGGTACTCCGGATGAACGGTGTCGGCCATCACGACCCCGGTTCGGCCGGTCTGGAGCATCGCCATGTGGATCGCCTCAGCAAGGGCTGTTCCTCCCTCGTACATCGACGCGTTCGAGACGTCCATTCCGGTCAGGCCGCAGATGAGGGATTGATATTCGTAGATCGATTGAAGGGTGCCCTGGGATATTTCGGCCTGGTAAGGGGTGTAGGCGGTAAAGAAATCCCCCCGGAGAAGGATGTGGTTGATTACCGTCGGAATATGGTGGTCATAAGCCCCACCCCCGAGAAAGCAGGTGCACTCCTCGACGGTCATGTTACGCCCCGCGAGGTCGGAAAGCTTGTTTCGGACTTCGGGTTCGCTCATTCCGGGAGGGAGATTGAGTGGTCTTACGAGCCTGAGGGGTTCGGGGATTTCCCTGAAGAGGTCATCGGTGGATGCAGCCCCGATCGCGGAGAGCATCTCCTTGACCTCGCCTGGGGTGTTGGAAATGTAATTGGCCATGCTTCCTCCAGCTCAGTGTCCGTGGCCGGCGGTTTCGCAGAACTTGTCGTATGCGGCGGAATCCATCAGCTCATCAGCCTCACCCTTGCTGGCCATCTCGATTTCGATGATCCACCCCTTGCCGTAGGGATCCTGGTTCGCGAGGGAAGGATCGGCTTCGAGATCGGCATTTCCCTTGACCACTTTTCCCGAAAGAGGGGCGAAAATGTCGGAGACCGTCTTCACGGACTCGACCACACCGATCGTTTTTCCCTTCTCGAGCTTGGTTCCGGGTTTTGGAATGTCCACGAAAACGATATCGCCGAGATTCTTCGCGGCAAACTCGGTTATTCCGATGACGGCATTTTTGCCCTCGACCCGGGCCCACTCATGGTCCTTCGTGTACTTAAGGTTCTTGGGATTCATCGTGTATCTCCTTGATCATCTGCTTTTCCCGCCGAAGCGGGAGACAAGGGGGAGGTCCCCCGGGCTCACTTTTCGGAAAAGGAATAGAATGGGAACTTCGCACAGATCTCGTCGACCTGTTTCCGGACGGCGGCGATGTTTTCGGGTTTCTCTGGATCGGTCAGGGTCTGGTCGATCAGGCCTGCGATCCGGTCCATCGTCTCGGGGACCATTCCCCTCGTTGTTATGGCCGGTGTGCCCAGGCGGAGTCCGGAGGTGACGAATGGCGACTGGGGGTCGTTGGGGATGGTGTTCTTGTTGACCGTGATTCCCGCTTTGTCCAGGGCCTGTTCGGCTGCCTTTCCCGTGGTGTTCTTGTTGCGGACGTCCACCAGCATGAGGTGGTTGTCGGTTCCCCCCGAGACCAGCCTGAAGCCTCTCTTGGTGAGGCCCTTTGCAAGGGCCTGCGCGTTTTCGAGAATCCGCTTCTGGTACTCCCGGAACCCTGGTTCGAGGGCTTCCTTGAAGGAAACGGCCTTCGCCGCGATCACGTGCATCAGCGGACCTCCCTGGATTCCAGGGAAGATGGTCTTGTCGATCGCTTTTGCCCATTTCTCCTTGCACAGGATCAGGCCGCCCCTGGGCCCCCGAAGGGTCTTGTGGGTGGTGGAGGTTACGAAGTCGGCGTAGGGAACCGGGCTTGGGTGGAGGTCCGCCGCGACCAGGCCCGCGATATGGGCCATGTCGACTACCATCAAAGCCCCGACCTTGTCGCAGATCTCTCGGAACCGCTTGAAGTCGATGATTCGGGGATAGGCGGAAGCACCTGACATGATCAGTTTCGGCTTGTTCTCCACAGCGAGTTTCTCCAGAGCGTCGTAGTCGATGGTTTCCGTCTTGGGATCGACCCCGTAGGGGACGACCTTGTACAGGAGGCCGCTGAAATTGACCGGGCTTCCATGGGTCAGGTGTCCCCCGTTCTGGAGGTTCATCCCGAGATAGGTGTCACCGGGTTTCATCGCGGTCATGTAGACGGCCATGTTGGCCTGGCTGCCGGAATGGGGCTGAACGTTCGCGTGCTCTGCATTGAACAGCTTCTTGACGCGGTTTCTGGCGATCTCCTCCGCCTCGTCGACCACCTCGCAGCCGCCGTAATACCTTTTTGCGGGATATCCCTCGGCATACTTGTTGGTGAGGACAGACCCCAGGGCTTCCAGGACCGCCTCGGAAACGAAGTTCTCGGACGCAATGAGCTCGATCTGGCTCATCTGCCGCTTCCGTTCCTTTTTCACCACCTCGAAAAGCTCAGGATCATGCTTTTTCAGTTCACTCATGGAATCAGCTCCTTTTCCGGGTGTAGAAAGGCGTGGTGACGACGGTTGCCGGGTAAGGCTTTCCACGGATTTCCACTTCGAACCTGGAACCAGGTTCCTTCAGGGTGGGGGGAACGTACCCGAGGCCCAGGTTCTGCTTGAGGGTCGGTGCCATCGTTCCCGAGGTTACGATCCCGACCTTCCTTCCATTGCTCAGGATCGGGTATCCATGGCGAGGGGCCGGCCCGGGGCCCATCTCGAACCCTACCAGGGTTTTCTCCACTCCCTTTTCCTTCTGTTTCTTCAGGACATCGGAGCCGTTGAAGGGGCCTTTTCCGAACTTGACGGTCCAGTCGAGGTTGGCCTCGATAGGGGTTGTCTCGTCGTAGATGTCATTGCCATAAAGCATCAGGCGGGCTTCGAACCGGAGGGTGTCGCGTGCCCCGAGCCCGATGGGCTGGATCCCGAACTCCTTACCGGCTTCCATGAGGGCCTTCCATAATTTCTCGCTCTTGTCCGCTTCGAAATAGAGTTCGAAACCGTCTTCCCCGGTGTAACCGGTCCGGCTGATGATGGCAGGGGTTCCATCCACTTCCCCGCTGGTGAACCAGTAGAACTTTATGGCCTTCAGGTTCTGTCGGGTCAGTTTCTGAAGCGCCGCCTGGGCGGAAGGGCCCTGGATTGCGATCAGGCCGGTGGAATCGGACTTGTTTTCGAGTTTCGCGTTCCCCGAAACCTGGGAGGAGATCCATTTCCAGTCTTTCTCGAGATTGGCGGCGTTCACCACCAGGAGGAACTTCTCCGTGTTCCAGCGGTAGACCAACAGGTCATCGACTATCGTTCCGTCGGGTCTGCACATCGGCGTATAGGCGATCTGCCGGTCGGAGAGCGCGAGGGCATCCTGGGTGACGATCTTCTGGACGCAGTTCAGGGCGTCCGGTCCAGAAAGCCAGAACTCGCCCATGTGGAACAGGTCGAACAGACCGACTTTGTTTCGCACGGCTTCGTGCTCTCCGATGATCGAAGTGTACTGGACGGGCATGGAAAATCCGGCGAACTCAATCATTCGCGCCCCGAGGGATTCATGCACCTTGGACAGAGGGGTCAACTTCATGGTTCTTTCCTTTCCTTCGGTTGTCGTCCGACCCTGCCGGCCGGATGGTTCGCGAGGACCGGCTCAGCGGCGGTCATCTTCGGGCGTTCCCGGAGAGTCCGGGGTGAGCGTGCCCAGGCGGCGTTTCAACCCTTTTTTGCCTTCCGCTTGGCGAACTCACGGAGAACGGCTGCGGTTCCCGCTCCTGGTTGGTGCAGGAACCCGAGTTTGGTGAGGGCGAGCTCGAGACAGCCGACCGTTCCTATGATCTCGCGTTCGCCGATGCTTCCTATCGTCGTGATCCGGAAAACCTTGTCCGTGATCTCACCCTGGCCGCCCGCGATCAGGATTCCATAGTTCTCGCGGACCTCCTTGACGATCTTGGAGGGATGTATTCCCGAAGGGGCATTGATGACGGTCAAGACGTCCGAACATGCCTCGGGTTCGGTGAAGATCTCCAGGCGCAGTTCCCGGATTCCAGCCCTGAGAGCTCCTGCGAGCCGGCTGAAGTGGTCGTGGAGGTTGTCGATTCCCATCCTCTCGATCTTGGTAAGGGCGGCGTGAAGGGAAAACATCACCGAGATGGCTGGAGTCCAGGGATAGCTGGGTATGGGAAGGTCCTGGTTCTTCACGTAATGCTTGAGGTCGAAGTAGAAACCGTTGCAGGAGACCTTCTCCATCTTCGCGAAGGCCTTGGGGGAGAGGGCGATCATGCCGACTCCCGGAGGCGACAGGAACCCTTTTTGGGAGGCCGAGATCGCAACGTCGACGTTCCACCCGTCCATGTCGAAGGGGAGGGCACCGATTCCGCTGACCCCGTCGGTGATGAAAAGGACTTCCCGGTCCTTGAGGAGCTTTCCGATCGGGGCGAGATCATTCCGGACCCCGGATGAGGTTTCGTTGAAGGTGACGGTTACACCCTTGATGTCGGGATGCTGCGAAAGCATCCGCTCGATATCGTCCACTTTTACGCCTTTTCCCCAGGGGTATTTCAGGGGAATGGCTTCAAGCCGGAAGGCTTTCGCGATCTGGGTGAACCTCTCGCCGAAAGCCCCCGTCTCGACTGTCAGAACCGCCTCTCCGGGATTGAAATGGTTGGCGATGGCGGTTTCCATCGCCCCGGTTCCTGAGGAGGTGGTCAGATACAAATGATGGCGGGTGTGGAAGAACTTCTTCAGCATCTTCACGCACTGGGCGTAGATTGGCGAAAAATCCTGGGTCCGGTGGTGCTTGAGAGGTTGGGCACCGGCGAGGAGGACTTCCGAATCCAGGGCTACTGGCCCTGGGGTCATCAACAAAATGTCCTGGTCCACTGTCATTCTCCTGTCAGGGTGATTTCAAAAGCCTTTTTCCTTGCAGGCCTTGAGGGTGTTTGAAAGAAGCATCGCGATGGTCATCGGACCGATTCCACCCGGAACCGGGGTGATCCAGGAGGCGCGCTGGGAGGCGGCTCCGAACTCCACGTCTCCCACCAGCCTTCTGCCCGACGGCTTGGAGGAATCCGGGATCGAGTTCATTCCGACGTCGACGACGATGGTGCCGGGCGTGATCCAGTCGCCTTTGATGAACTCGGGACGACCGATTGCGGCAACGAGGATCTGGGCCTTTCCTATCTCGGAAGGAAGGTCCGGCGTTTTCGAATGGGCGACCGTTACAGTCGCGTTTTCCCTCAACAAAAGGAAAGCCATCGGTTTCCCGACCATGTTGCTTCGCCCGACCACGAGGGCCCTCATCCCGGCCATCTGGATGCCGTTCCGTTTGAGAATTTCGATCACGCCCTGCGGAGTACAGCAGAGGAATCCTTTTCCTCCGGTTAGAAGCTGGCCAAGACTGTACGGATGCAGGCCGTCCACGTCCTTGTCCGGAGCGATCTCATTGATCGCAGAATCCGGATCAAGGCCTTTCGGGAGGGGCATCTGGACGAGAATTCCATGGATCTTTGGATCCCCGTTGAGTTTTCTGATCTGGTCGAGGAGGATTTCCTGGGATATGTTTCCGGGAAGCGAAAACTCCTCGGAATGGAACCCGGCCTCCACGCATGCTTTCTTCTTCTGGTTTACGTAGACCCTCGATGCGGGGTCGTCTCCGACGATGATCACCGCCAATCCGGGAACGGTCTTTCCGGAGGAACGCATCCGGTCGACTTCCTGGCGGATTTCCTCGCGGATGGTCCGGGCGGTTGCCGAACCGTCTAAAATGTTGGCATTCATTCTGAAACTCCCCGAGAAATTCCGGGGGGAGTATACTCCCCCTCTCTCTCCTTGACAACCCCCCCTCTTCCCCCAACTGGTTCCATGATTCGATGGGCCACCGTTTCCGTCTTCGGGGTGAAAGAAAAATCCGGGCGGAAACAGCTTTCCCGCCCGGATGGGGGTGTGAAAGACTACTTGAACTGCTTGCGGATGCGTTCGAGGGCCCAGTCGATATCGGCTTTCTGGATGATCAATGGGGGGGCGAACCGGATCACGTTGTCATGGGTTTCTTTGCACAGCAACCCCGCGTCCTTTAGCGCTTCGCAGTACTTTCGGGCGCCGCCGGCTTCGGGCCGGAGCTCCAGTCCGATCAGGAGGCCCATTCCCCGGACTTCCTTGATGAGGGGATCCTTGATTTTTTTCAGCTCTCCCATGAAATACTCGCCCAACTCCTTGGCTTTGTCGGCGAGCTTCTCATCGAGGAGAACCTTGAGCGCCTCCCGCGCCACGGCGCAGGCAAGGGGATTGCCTCCGAAAGTCGAACCATGATCGCCCGGCTTGAACACGCCAAGAACCTCGGCGGAAGCGGCAACGGCGGAAACGGGCATTACACCGCCACCAAGGGCTTTCCCGAGGATCAACATGTCCGGTCTGACCTTCTCGTGCTGGCCGCAGAACATCTTTCCGGTGCGTGCGAAACCCGTCTGGATCTCGTCAAGCATCAGTAGAACCTTGTTCTTGTGGCAGAGAGCCTGGGCTTTCCGAAGGTATCCCGTTGGAGGAACCACAACTCCGGCCTCCCCCTGGATGGGCTCGACCATGAAACCCACGGTGTTCTTGTTGATCGCAGCCTCCAGGGCACGTTCATCACCGTACGGAACGATAACGAAGCCCGGAGTGAAGGGGCCGAAGCCGTCACGATATTGGTGCTCGGTCGAAAACCCCACGATGGTGGTTGTGCGGCCATGGAAATTGTTCTCGCAGACAATGATCTCGGCTTTTCCCTCTTCGATGCCCTTGACCTTGTAACCCCACTTCCGTGCGGTCTTTATGGCGGTCTCGACCGCTTCGGCTCCCGTGTTCATCGGGAGTGCCATTTCCATCTCCGTCAACTCACACAACTCCTTCATGAGTGGACCGAGTTGGTCATTGTGAAAAGCGCGCGAAACGAGGGTGACCTTGTCTGCCTGCGCTTTAAGGGCGTTGATGATCCGGGGGTGTCGATGGCCCTGGTTTACTGCGGAATAGGCACTCAGCATGTCGAGATACTTGTTGCCTTCCGGATCCTCGACCCAGATCCCTTCCGCTTTGGTAATGACAACCGGAAGAGGTTTGTAATTCCGGGCACTGTACTTGCTGGTAACTTCAAGGATTTCCTGCGTGGTGACCATACATCCTCCATCATTATGTGGAATTGCTCCAGGTTGAAAACCTCCCTAACTAACCACAAATGAATCCTTTATGCAAACCTCGGATAGACTTGCATACCGTGGAAAGCGATTGCATACCCGAGTAAACGCAAGACCTTGGCGAATTAAAACGGGGACATGAGAATCTATTCATTTGAATCACATGTCCCTCTTTTTTCCTCGAGATGCCCCTTTGTGGTAAAAGCTTTCCGAATGGCTAAATCGGGGACACAGGAATCTATTCGAATAGATTCCTGTGTCCCCTTTTTAATTTGTGAGGAGGAAGACTTCGATCTCCTTTGTTTTGCCTTTGACTTTCCGGAAGGGGAGAGGAACCACCGGGGGGGAGGGGGGAAGGAGCTTCACCGTTTCCCCGGACAGGACGATTCGGGTTCCCTCAGCGACCTGGGCGAGAGTGCAAAGTCGGGAAGCGAGGTTGACGGTGTCCCCGATGAAAGTGTATTCGACGCGGAACTCCTCCGAACCCAGGATTCCGGCGATGGCGGGCCCGCTGTTCAGGCCAATTGCGGGCCGCACCAACCCCTCATTCGATAAAGAATCTTTGACGGAACGGGCGACCTCCACTGCGGTTTGGGCTGCTTTCGATGCGGATCCCATGGTGCGGTGGTCGAACGTTACCAGGATCTTGTCTCCGATTACTTTGTTGATATCCCCCCCGAAAGCGGCCACCGCCTCGTCCATTGCCCGCAAGTGGTTTTCCGCGGCCTGGCAGACTTCCTCGGGGGAACGCTTCTCCTGAAACTCGTCGAATCCCTCGATTCCCGAAAACAGGATCGTGACTTCCCGGAGTTCCCCCTCCTTTGCGGCGGCGTGGAATTCCGCGTCCTCGAGTGCCCTTCTGACTGATTGGGAAACGTATCTCGAAAGGTGGTCCTTTTCCTGGAGACCCTTGGACATCGCCAGGAAGGCCCTTGCCAGCGTTCCGAACTCGTCCGGCCTTTCCTCGTCAGGGTGGTGGGCGAGATACTTTCCCGCGCCTATTCCCTCCATCGCCTTGAGGAGCCGTCGCAAAGGGGCCAGAAAAAACCATGCGGCAGCAAGGGCCATCAAGCCGGTTGCCAGGAATCCCAGCCCCGTTCTTCCGAGAAAGGTTCTGCGGCTTTCTTCCAGCGTCTTCTCGAGATCGCCCAGGGAGCGGTTTCCAGCTATCGAGAGCCTTTCGCAGTTCCGGATCGAAACGCTTTGGAGGAGGACCTTTCCACCCCCCCCGCCCCTTCTTTTCACAGAGGTGGGATCCCGTCGTTGCCCGACCTGAAGGTTTGCCGCCGGGTCAGGTGAGTCTCCCGATCCCCAGGTTTCATCGACTTTCGTTTTTGCCGGGACTCCGTTCTTTCGGGCTCGGCGGGAAAGGTCGAACAGGATTTGGGAATAGGAGGAAAGCGGGAAGATTTCGGGATCGGCATCTCCGGGACTCTCGATCATGTGCAGTGAGGATTTCCCCTCGGATTGCAGGTCCGAGCTCAAGACATGTTTCAGGAGAATCCCCGGGAGGCTGTTGTCGTCCCAAAACACGGCAAGTATGAACCTCACCTTCCCATTCTCACGAACGGGGAAAGTTGCCAGGGTCATGGCTCCGAATGAGGTTTTCAACACCTGGGTTCGTTCTGGAAAATACAGGAAGTCGAGGAAATTCTCTCCCGAGCCGATCCTGGCGAAAAATTCCCAGACTCCTTCCATCGTAAGCTGGGTTGGATTGACCCGGGCCAGGTCACTCTTTCTGGTGGTTTCGAAGTCTTTTCTGGAGCTGGGGAAGTTGCAATCCCAGCACTTCTGGATCATCGGAACGAAGAGCCGGTTCATCCAGGTGAGCTTCCGGTCGCTTTCCTCCCCATAGAGGGTGTTCTTTTCCCAGACCCGCTTGAAATCCCTTTCACCAGAGACTATCAGGCCTGTCAGCGAGAAATCGGGAAGAATCGGCAGGTTGGGCGATTGCCGACCGGCGAACCAGTTCAGTGCCTCATTTCCCGCACTCTCTCCCCTTTCCTCCGAATCGAGGAGTCTGGAAAAGATGGGTTCCCGGGCACCTTGCCGAAGTGTCTGGAAATGAGTTGCCCTTAGAATCTGGACCTTCTGATCCACCGACATCACCTCGGAATGCAGACGCCTTTCCTCGGCATCGTTGATCCGCTCCTCCTGACGGATCTGGGAGAGGTGGAAAAGCCCGAACAACTTGATCGAGGGAAGCAACCCCGCGGCAAGGAAGGCGGCGAAAAGCGCAAGGCCGACCGGAAACCGAAGGCCCTTCCCCAAAAGAGCTTTCGGGAGGATGAACAGAAACCCCAGGCCGAGGATTCCCCCAATTCCCGCCATGGTCCATTTTCCCAAGCCCCGGGGTTGGAAGTCCTCACCGAGGGGAATCGTGATTATCGCCCTGAATGGGAACTCCTCGGATGGCGGACTTGAACAGACAAGGTGGCCTTCCAGTATCGAATCGGTCATTTCCTCGTCCTGCTCGGCACGGATTTTTGCGTTCAGAGCCTTCCAGAGCGGACTTTCGGCTGGGAGGTTGTCCGTCCGGAGGGGTTCCCCCAGATCCCTGGAGGCGAATACCAGGGCAGAACCATCCTCCTCCCATTCCCTGATGTATTTTCGGGGTCCGAACCCGGAGTCGATCCCGTCCAGATCCATCAGGACAACCAGGATGGCTCGAGAAGAGGCATCTTGGAACGTTTCTGGATGGGTTCCGAGGAAGAAACCCTTGATTCCTTCGACGGAGGTAAAAACATGGATATCGTCTTCGAAATTGTAATCGACTGCATTGATATTGAAGGGAAACCCGAATGGGCCGGAGAGTGCAGCGGCTTCCTTTTCGAAGAATCCGCGGGGGTAGAAACCCCGGAGGTTGATCATCATAGCCCCTTCAGACAGTTTTCGATCCAACCCAACCCCGTCTGAATAGTGGAAAACCTCCTTCCAACGTGACTTTGTGGGGTCCAGAAAACCGAAACCCAGGTCGTGCCTTGGAAAAGATCCTCCGATGATTCTCTTGTGGAGGTCGTCGAGCAAGAGGGGAAGGGTTTTGCCCGGGGAGGCCAGGGCCAACTCCTGTCCCTTCTTCAGGAAGATGCGGATCTTCGTGAGAAGGAAATCACTTGTCGAAGCCCGGTCCTGGATCTTCTCGAGCCGACCGTGCGCTTCCGATCTCAGTTCTTGGATCCAGGAGCGCCAAGCCTGCTCCTGGGCTTCCGAATTGTCCGTGACCAGGATGTAGATTGGAAGCCCAAGTAGAATCAGTGCCACCATGAAACCGAGCGGGAGTTTCATCAAAAGCCCCCCGGAAGCCTGGCCTCGAAAGAGTCACCCCAGAGATGGGAGAACCCTAAGCCCGGACAACCCTTTACGATGTTGAGGGAAACTGCGATCCGCGAATGTTGGCCCTTTTTCGAAAAACTTTCGAGCTTCTCGGCGTTTTGGCGGACCTTCCCGAACAGGGCGAAATCCCGCCGCCCCTTCGAAACCAGCGTGGTTCCAAGGATTTCCCCCGAATCGATGCCGATCCCCATCCCGTAAAAGAACTGCCCGGATTTTTCGCGCTCCTTCTGGAGATGCGAGTGACGCCGGACCATGGCGAATGCCGCCCGAAGGGCGGTCTCCCGGAAATTTGCATCGGATCCGGGGTAAAAAACCGCGACGATGGCGTCCCCCACGAAGGTTTCGATGAAACCCCCGTGCTGCCTGATGATTTCCGCCATGGCCTGGTGGTGCCCGTTCAGCATCGCAATGACATCGCGAATCGGATGTGTCTCGGAAAGAGTGGTGAATTCCCGGAGGTCGCTCACGAGGATCGCCCCTTCCTTGGCCATCGTCCCCGAGTCGCCCTTTCCCGGTTGGTCCATCCGGGAAACGTCTGCATCCAGGGTTGCGGAAACGAACCTTCCAAGCCGCTCGCGGTCCTTGATTCCCCCGATCATCCGGTCGAAGGCCCGGGCAAGGTCTCCCAATTCGTCATCACGGTCCAGTGCGACCCTGACATCCAGGTCCCCACGGGAAACCCTCGTCATTCCAGATTCGACGTCGGCGAGAGGGGACAGAAAGAATCTCCCGAGAACCCATGCAAGCAGGAAAACCGTAGCCCCAAGAGCGAAGGTCCAGAGCAGAAGCCGCGTCCGTTTATCTCCCGCCAACCCGATCAGGTTTCCGAACTTCAGGTGCCCGGCAAGGACGAAACCCTGTCCGTTTACGCATGGAAATCCGATCAGGGCTTCCCGGGACGATTCGAAAAGCCTGACACCGTTCGATCGCAGGCTCATGGAAATGATCCTGCCGAGGAGTTGGCCCTCGCCTGCACGCTTGATCTTCTCGGGGCTCGTCAGGAGGATTTGGTGTTCGAACCGGTTCTGGCCGGTCCGACCGAGGGCAATGGAGATCTCCGGACGTTCTTCCTCGGACGCGGAAAAAAGTCCCGACCTTCCAAGATTCCGTCCCTCGAGCTCCAACCCGAATCGGACCAGACCTTCGACAAGGGGTTTCCTTACAGATTTTTCCCGATCCGCGTGGAAGACGATCATGGATGCCAGGCGACCCTTTGCCGCGATGAAATCCTGGACCTGGAGGAAAAAACTCCTTCCCATTTCGAGGAGGGCAGCCCGTCCTCTCCACCTGAACGCCCGAAGAAAAAGGGAGGAGGCCTTGTTGGACGAGGTCAAAATCGTCCAGAAGGATTTCCGCTGTCTCTCGAGAAAATAGGGGTGGGAAGCGATCCCGGGCTCAGGGATTTTCACAGTTTCGAGAAGGGCTTCCTCGTAGAAGTTCAGCCCAGCCCTGTCGGATGGCGATTCAGGGTTGATGGCCATCAGGCCCTTCCGGTTCTCCCAGGGATGGAAGATGTAGAGGGAATCCAGCTGGGCTTCGGACCGCTCCCGTCGCTTCAACTCTTTCAGAAGCGGGTTTTCAGGGGACTCGATATCGGGCTCCAGGAACAGTTTCACCAGCTTCCGGTCCCGTGTGATCTTGCTACAGGCGTTCTCGAACCGCCCCCGGACGACCCGGACTTCCTGGTCCATCTTTTCGAAACGTTCCCTGACCATCCGGATGGAGTTTCTGCGCGTCCGATCAAGGGTCGCTTCGATCTCGAAACTCCCGAAGAGGTAGAGAGCCGAAATCGGAATCGCCGCAATCAGCATCATCAGAAGCGTTCCCCATGTCTTCATCTTGATCGGCAACGGCCTTCCGAATCCAAGGACCCATGCCAGGATTCCTCCCCAGACAGCGAAAACCGTGCCACGGACGAGAATCGAGGGGAGTCCGGACCGTCCTTTCGTCTCCCGGATTTTCGAGCAGATCCAGACTTCGAAGGGATGATCAACCGAAAAGGGAAACCGGGAAATCCAGATGCGGCCAGGCAACTCCTTCCGGATTCCGGGGGGAAAAACCCGATCACGTTCCCCAACCCTTGCGAGCCGGCGCAATTCCCTGACCAGACTTTTGGGGATTCTTGCCGCCCGGGGGAAGATCTCGGATACGCCGGTAGATGAACCCGAAAGGGGAACCAGGACGGGAACAAGAGGGCGCCGTGTGGAAAGAAAGGACTTCCGGAAGGACCTGGTAACCGCATTTCGAAGGATTCTGGCCTCGCCCAGGTTCGGAAAGGGGAAAATGAGAAAATAGCCGCCGATTTTTCCTGATGGAAACTCGAGGAAGTCCCAAAGGAACAACGATTTCCTGCCCTTGTAGGTGCAAGGGGTTGCCTGGCCCTGCTTTCGCTTGGCGAGAGTGTGGAAGTCCAGGTCCTCACCAAGGATCGATTTAACCCTGCTGGTCAGCTCCGATTCGCGGGAGGTCAGGGTTTCGGGGGAGTTTGCCAGGTCCTGGAAAAGCCATGTCATGACCCTGGCGGTAGTCTGGCAGAGGTCCGGATCCCTGAGGATGGCGGCCTCAGATCCCGTCTCGAACCGGAATCCGAAAACGACGGTGCCCCTGGGCCTGAGGAAAACGGGAAACCCGCGCCGGAAAAAACGGGCAAGGAGCCGCCCTGAAAAAGCCCGGTCGGGTTGGGGTGCCTTCTCCAGCCGCGCCAGGATTGCAGCTTTCAAGTGCTGGGCGGATTCCTGGACCTGATGCTCGATCCGGAACCCGCTGCCAAGGTCTTCGGCGAGAGCGGCCGCCGACTGCTCCCATGAGTTCTGCATCCTCTCCATGGCGAACCTTTTCCGGCCCTCCGTTTCCGCGTCGAGGATCAACAAGGGAACGAGCGAGAGGAGAAAGGGGAGCAGGAAGGGCAGAAGGAGCCGCACCGGGAGGCGCGGTTCGGGATTAGAATTCATAGTTTCTGGTTCTCCCTCCCTGGTGGTGGGGGAGGAACCGAACCATCTCCGGATTTCTTATGGAAGGGCTTTCAAAGCTTCTCCCTGATTACCTTTTCCACCTCGGCCATCAGGGGAGGAATCGGAGCGGAAGGCTGGCAGACCGAGATCGCGGACTCGACGTCCTTGAGACCGTTTCCGGTGATGAGGACGACAACCTTCTCCCAAGCCTTGATGTCCCCTTCGGATGCGTGCTTCCGGAAGCCGGCGAATGCCGTCACCCCGGCAGGTTCCCCGAAAACCCCGACGGTTCTGGGAAGGTCGACGAGAGCCTGGCGGATGGCGTCGTCAGAAACCGAAATGCAATCGCCCCTTGTCTCCTTGAGACCGCGGATAGCCTTGAGACGGTTCCGGGGAACACCCACCGCAATGGAATCGGCGATCGTGTTCCCGTTCTGGGGGGTGAACTTCCCGGTCCGGAAAGCCACTTCGACCGGGTTGCAGCCGGCAGCCTGGACTCCTATGATCCGGGGAAGCCGGTCGACAAGGCGGAGCTTCAACAGATCGAAGAAGCCTTTGTACAACCCGGAAGTGATGCATCCGTCGCCGATGGAGACGTATACCCTGTCCGGAACCTGGTAGCCATGTTGCTCCCAGATCTCATAGGCAACGGTCTTCTTGCCTTCGACCAAATAGGGATTGTAGGCGCAGTTACGGTTGTAGAACCCGAACCTCTTGGATGCCTCTACCGAGAGTTCGAAAGCCCGGTCATAGGTATCGTCAATGATGAGCGTGTTCGCCCCATAGACCAGCAGTTGTGCAATCTTGGCCTTTGGCGCCCGTTTCGGGACGAAAATGAAGGTCTTGATTCCCATGGAAGCAGCGAACCCGGAAAGGGAACTCGCCGCGTTTCCGGTCGATGCGGCGCATATAGCCTTTGCCCCCGCCTCGATGCTTTTGGCAACTCCGACCGCGGATGCCCGATCCTTGAGCGATGCGGTCGGGTTACGGCCGTCGTCCTTGATCGAAACTGCGGCGATGCCATATTCCTTCTCGAGCCGCGGGGAACGGTACTGCGGGGTCCATCCGACGTGGAGCGGGGAGCGTGGGGTCTTCTCCTCCAGAGGAAGAAGAGGAAGATAGCGCCAAAGGCTCTTGTCCGGGTTTCTTTCGAGAATGTCGCGCGAAAAGGAGACCGATCCATAGTCATAGACCACGTCCAGGATCCCGTCGATCCCGCAGGAATCGCACACGTAGCGGTCGGGAAGGGGGGGGAACTCCTTCCCGCAGTTCATGCATTTCATGGAAACGACTTTCATTTCACTCCTCCGGTTTACATAATCAAAATAATCTTGACGTAAAGTGCGGGAAAACCGCCTACTTCTCGAATAGGGTCTCTCCCTGCACGATTCGGAGCTTCTCCCGGTCGATCTTGAGGGGCCAGGTCATTATCACCTTGTCCTCCGCCTTGATCGTTTCCCCGATATCCTTCTTTTCATAGGAGATGGGGGAGCCCATGTCCTCCAGAAGCGCTTCCTTCAGCTTCTCCGCCCGGTCGGTCACGATAACCACCTGGAGGTTCCCGCTCCGGAGGTGTCGCTTGATCGCGGAATTCACTTCAGAGGTTGTAATGTTCGGGACTGCGGCGATCACATCCTTCACGAAATCCTCCCGACCGTAGAACCGTGAATCGATGAGGTATCCAAGCCGTCGATCGAGGGTCTGCGTCCAGAGTGGGGCGTTGCTCGTCACGAACTTCTTGAAGTCGGCAACTTCGGCGTCCGAAAGCCCCTTTTCGACCAGGATCTCCAGGTCACGCAAGGCTTGCCGGAGGGCAAAATGTGTACATTCGGGCTTGACCGGCCGAATCCAGATGCTGAAGGTTTGCTGGCTCCGGCAGATGTTGGGTTTGGGGAAACGGCTTTCCCCTTCGATGAAGTGTTCCAGATACGAATAGTTGCCGTAGTTCAGCCCACGTACCATCCGGATGTCCTTTTGGAGACGTCCGATGAAGGTCCGGTGCTCACCGAAACATGAATTGGCTATCATCAGGGGGATGAAATCCTTGTCCGCCCGCGTGAATTCGACCGGAAAACCGATCGAGATCGCTGCCGCATCCGTGGGTTTCTGGATCAACGTCACCTCGATTCCCTGGAGCTTCCGCCTTTGCGGCAGGGTAGGGGAGGACGTTGAGCCTTTGGGGAGGCGCGCGAATTCGGATTTCACCCTTTCGAGGAATTCCGGGGAATAGCTCCCCCCGAGCCCGATCTCGAGGGAATTCCCGGTCAGGTTTTCCTTGTGGAACGCGCGAAGGTCTTCCAGTGTCAGGGTCTTCAAGCCCGCGACAGTTCCTACCGTGCAATGGCCGTAGGGATGTCCCCGGTGGACCTCCTGATCGAGGACCTCTTTTCCCAGCTCCTCGTCATCCGACCCTCGAAGGTAGTTCTGCAGATAGTTGACCGCATCATCGCGCTCGCGTTGGAAATCCGCCGGATCGAATCTGGGATCGAAAAGAAGGTCTGAAAAGAGGGAGTAGAATTTCTCCAGCTGATCGCGGTGAACCGTTCCGTGGAAAACCGTCATTTCCTTTTCCACCTCGGCGTTGATACTCGAATAGATGGGGTAGAACTTTTCGAGGACCTGTGCCCGGGTCAGTGCCCGGGTCCCTCCGTTTGCGACGACGGCCGCGGTCAGATAGGCGAGGCCCTCCTTCCCTGCGGGGTCGTTCATCGAGCCACGGTGCACCACGACACGTATGCTGACGAAAGGCGAGGTTGGGGCGGGAAGAACGGTGAAGAGCGGCCCTCGAGGAGAGGTTGATTGGTGGCCGGCAGCCCAGGAGGCCGCGGAAAAGACAAGCAGAATGCTGACGGAAAAGGCGATCAGATGGAGTTTCATTTTTCCCCTCCGTTGACAAGTGTGACCACGGTCCGGTTTTCAGGCGAAAAGTATTTCCGCGCGACCCTGTTGACATCGACAGCGGTGATCCCGTCGAGAGTCCGGTAGTATCGGTTGACGGAGCCGGGGTCACCCGTCAGGGAGATGAAGTCTGCAAGGCTGAAAGCAATCGACTCGGGGGTGTCAAGTCCCATGGCAAAAGAATACCTGCAGTGCGACTTGATGTCCGAAAGAAGCCCTGGGTCGATCAGCTGCTTTTTCGCGGTTTCCAAGGCATCGAAGACACAGGTCTTGACGTATTCGATGTCGGCCTTGTCCTTGATCCGGGAAAGAACGGTGAAGAAGTAGGGATCCCGGTGCTCTTCGTACCTTCCGCTGATGAACTCGACCTTCTGTTCCTCCAGGACGAGCTTCTTGTAAAGAGGCGAGACAGGCGAAAAGACCATGTCTCCCAGAACCTTGAGCGCGGCGGGGTCCGGGTGCCTGTCGGAAAAAGCGGGGACGTGGTACCCGATGAAGAGGTATGGCAAGGTCTCGCTCTTCCATTCGATATGGAAGCTCTTTTCCTCTTTCTGGGGCGGTTCGGGAGGCACCACCAGCTCGTAGGGGCGGGCTTTCCAGCTTCCGTAGTATTTCCGGGCGAGGGATTCGAGGTTTTTGGGGTCAACATCGCCCACGACCACGACGACGCAGTTTCCCGGTCCATAGAAGCGGTCGAAGAACGATTTGCTGTAGTCGAAACGTGTGGGCATCTTCTTGATGTCATCGAGGAATCCGATGACCGTATGTTTGTAGGTGTGGGCGACGAATCCGGTGTCCCGAATCTTCTCGTCGAGCATGATGAAGGGGTCCGAGCTGTCCTTCTGGTATTCCTGCAGGATGACCGTTGCTTCGGTCCTGAGTTGCTCCTCGGAATAGGACAAATTCAGGAACGCATCCGCCTGGATGTCCATTATCTGCTCGATGGCTTTTGCGCTCCCCACGGCGTGATAGCATGTGTAGTCGTCCCCAGTGAACGCATTGGTTTCCGCTCCAACCAGCATCAATTCGCGTTCCCGGGCTCCCTCCGAAAACCGGGGGGTGTCCTTGAACATCATGTGTTCGAAGAAATGGGCGAACCCGCTGCATCCCTTCTCCACCTCGTTTCTGGACCCGGCCCGTACAACCGTAATATAGGCGATGACTCCGGGACTGTCGCAGGGCACCGCGACAACCCTCAATCCGTTCTCGAGTTTTATTTCATGGATCGGAAACGGGAACACATTCCGCTTTTGATCGCGTTTCTGGGGCGTTGTCGCCCCGGATGCGCAAACTAGCCCCCCCAGGATGAAGAATATGGTGACGAAAAGAAACTGACGCATGCCGCCTCCTCGGATTTTTCTGGAAAAGCGGATGCAGTATACACCAACACCCATCTCACGGGCCAATCGGCTGATCCAACCAGATCCCGCGCTCGATTCGGGGAGTCCTGATCAAGTCCGAAAGGTTGGTTTGGGCAAACTTTCTTTGGAAGTTGTCCGGGGGGAAGAGGCTGGGGTAAACTCGGTCACATGTCCGACAACAACGCTGAAGGGATTTCCTTCCTCGAGGTGACTGGAGCTTCGGAACATTTTCTGAAGGACATTTCCTGCAAGATTCCGCACGATCGTCTGACAATGATCAGCGGGGTTTCCGGGTCGGGGAAGTCATCCCTCGTTTTCGACACCATCCACAAGGAAGGGCTTCGCAGATTCCTGGAAACCCTTTCGATCCACGCACGTGGATTCGTTGGAAAGATGGGAGGTCCTTCCTGCCGCGGTTTTTCCGGCTTGAGACCCACTCTCGCAATAGCCCAGCGTGGCCCGCAACCCCAGTCCCGATCCACAGTGGGAACCCTGACCGACATCCACGATTTCCTCCGGATCCTCTTCGCCAGGCTGGGAACTCCCCACTGCCCATATTGCCGGCTTCAATACAAGGCTTCATCCGATTCGGAGATCGCCAAGCGGATCCGGACCGTTTGCGGCGATTCCCCCCTCGCTGTGTTGTTTCCGGCAATAGAGGGCCATCGCGGGGCGTTTCGAAGGGAACTCGAGGAGCTTCGGAAGCGCGGGGTTCAAAAGGTCCGGGTGGACGGAGTCTTCCTTCCCCTCGATCCGGCTCCCCAACTTTGCCGGGAAGAGCTTCACAACGTGGAAGGTGTCGTCGCCGAAAGCGTTTCACCGCTGGCCCCGGATTTTCCGGAGCTTGTTTCCCTGGCGTTGCGATCGGGGCAGGGTACACTTTTGACCCTGGCCCCCGATGGAAAGGCGAGCCGGTTCACTTTGGCCCTTTCCTGTCCGGGGTGTGGATCCAGCCCCCCGGAGATCGGTCCCAGGCTGTTTTCGTTCAACAGCCCCTATGGAGCTTGCCCCGCCTGTCAGGGGCTGGGCGTCCAGGACGCAATAGACCCGTCGCTCCTCGTCGGTGATGCTCGGAAGACGGTTCGGGAGGGTGCCCTTGTTCTGACTACACCGAAGGGTTACATAATCTATTCCCAGGTAACGATGGATGTTCTCGACGAGGTCTGCCAGATACACGGTTTCACCGTGGATATCCCCTGGGAAAACCTTACCGACGAACAACGCCGTGTCATTCTCTTCGGATCTGACCGGATACGGATCCCATTCGGAAAGCACCCACTCGAATCGCGCCTGAAATGGTCGGGAATCACGGCCCGACCGCGTGAGGAGGATTACTACAAGGGGATCATCCCCACTATGGAGGCGATCCTGAAAAGGGACAGGAATCCCAACATCCTCCGGTTCGTCAGGAGCGCCCCCTGCTCGGCGTGCGGGGGATTGAGGCTCAATCCTCACGCTCGGGCGGTCTTGTTCAACGGGGTTTCGATCACGGGTCTTTCTCGGAAACAGGTTTCCGACCTCTCGTCCTGGTGTCGGGAAGTTCGTCCCGGTGAAAGGGAAAGGGCGGTCGTCGCCTCGGTCCTCGAAGCCGTCGTTCCTCGTCTTGAACGTCTCGAACGCCTGGGACTGGGGCATCTTTCACTGGACAGGTCTTCCACTTCCCTTTCGGCAGGGGAATGGCAAAAGATCCGGCTCGCATTGCTGGCCTTCACCGACCTTTCCGGCCTCCTCTACATCCTTGACGAGCCTTCGTTGGGGCTCCATCCCCGAGACCAGGAGCGACTGTTGGAACTTCTCAGGAACCTGCGTGATCGGGGAAACACCTTGGTTGCGGTGGAGCACCGTGCACAGGCACTCCTTCAGGCCGACTGGCTGATCGACCTCGGACCAGGAGCGGGCCCTGCGGGTGGTAACCTGCTCTTTCAGGGGCGGCCCCGTGACCTCCTCTCGAGTGCTTCCCAGACTCCGACCGGACGCTGGTTGGCACGTAAGGACCTGCCCTCACAGGTTTCCGGCGGTCGCCAGGCCCGCTCACCCTCTTCGAATGAGGTTCTGGAGGTTTTGGGTGCACGGGAGAACAACCTCAAGGATATCGACGTCTCCTTTCCCCTGGGCCGTTTCTGCGCGGTCACCGGAGTTTCCGGGGCAGGGAAATCCACACTCGTGAACAAGGTCTTGTCCTCGAACTTGAGGTTCCGGTTGCACGGTTCGACGGAACCTAGGGGAAAGTGCCGGGAGATACGTGGAATAGAGCTTGTCGACAAGGTGATCCTCGTCGATCAGGAACCGATCGGCCGGACACCCAGGTCGAATCCTTCTACTTATACGGGCTTGTTCGATCACGTCCGGGACCTTTTCGCTGCACAACCTTTGTCCCGGGAGAGGGGCTGGTCGAAAAGCCGCTTCTCCTGGAACCTTCCCGGCGGACGATGTGAGGCCTGCCAGGGATCGGGAATCCAGGAGATCGGGCTCCACCTTCTCGACCCCGTGGGGGTCCGGTGCGAAGAGTGTGAAGGAAGAAGATACCTTCCCGAAACCCTCGATGTGACCTTCCGGGACCTTTCCATCGCCCAGGTCCTCGATCTTTCGGTTTCCAGTGCGCTCGAAGTTTTCCAGGGCCAACCCAGGATAATGAGGATCTTGCGCGCGATGATTGAGGTGGGGCTGGGTTACCTTACCCTGGGGCAGCCTGCAACGACTCTTTCCGGTGGAGAGGCGCAGCGGATGAAGCTCGCCACGGAACTGGCGAAGCCAGGGACCGGAAAGACCCTGTACATCCTGGATGAACCGGCTTCGGGACTTCACCATGATGACGTCCTCCTTCTGGTCGGAATCCTCAAACGCCTCACTTCCGCGGGGAACACAGTCATCGCAGTCGAACACCATCCCGAGTTTCTTCTTTCAGCCGACTGGTTGGTGGACCTGGGACCCGAAAGTGGCGACAAAGGCGGGACCGTGGTCGGCAAAGGTTCTCCTACTGAGCTGATGGCGAATACGGCTTCCCACACCGGGCGGGCAATGAGGAATTGGGCGTCCCCCGGAGGCGATCCCGTTACTCCTGCGCCACGTTCTTCCGGGACGTTGAGGAAGGAAATCCGCCTGTTCGAGGTAAAGACCCACAATCTGAAAGACGTTACCGTGGCCTTTCCCAAGGGCAAGCTGACGGTCGTCACAGGTGTGTCGGGAAGCGGAAAGTCCTCTCTCGTATGTGACACACTTCTCGCCGAAAGCCACCGACGGTACGTCGAGTCTTTGTCTTCTTATGCACGCCGTTTTGTCGATCGGTTCGAACGGCCGACGATTTCACGTGTCGAAGGGTTGACCCCGGCGGTCGGGATACTTGGGGCACGCGGTAAACCGAATGCCCGATCCACGGTCGGGACGGTCTCGGGGTGCCTGGACCTGCTCCGTCTTCTCATGTCGCGCGCGGGAACCAGGTTCTGCCCCAAATGCGGTCTTTCTCTTGATGGAAAAATCTGCCCCGGCTGCGGATTTCAGGGAGTTCCCGTTCTAACGGCCGGGATGTTTTCCTTCAACCAGGTTCAGGGCTCCTGCCCCGATTGCCATGGACTTGGGACAATCACCAGGTGTGATCCGGAAAATCTGATCACGGATCCGGAAAAGCCTCTTCCAGCGGGCGCCATGGACGGTACCTCCGTGGGCCGCTTCTACGGGGAACCAGAGGGCCAGTTCATGGCGATCCTCCTTTCCGCAGGGAGGGAGCTGGGGATGGACTTCTCGAAGCCCTGGTGCGAGCTTTCCCCCGAGGAAAGGCGGGTCGCATGCTTCGGCTGCGGAGCTCGGGTCTTCCATGTGACATGGAGTTTCCGTCGCGGCAAGAGAATCGGAAAACATGAAATGGATTCCCCCTGGCCGGGCCTCGTTGCGCTTGTGGAGGAGGAGTATGGCAGGAAACGTGGTGACGAACGGGGAGAAAACTTTGCGAGTCTGATGAGGGAGGCAACCTGCTCTGGCTGCCTCGGCTCGAGGTTGAAACCCGAATTCAGGATGGTCAGGTGGAATGGGTTTTCCATCTCCGATCTTTGCGGAGAATCCGTCAGGTCCCTTGTGGCCCGCATCGAAACGTATTCCAGGCCGGAAGGGGTAGGGGAGGGGACCAAACCCTCGAGTGAGGTATCCCTGCCGATTTTGAGCGCTCTTTCCGAGCGGTTGCACCATCTACTCGAGGGAGGACTCGGATACCTTTCCCTTGATCGGCCAGTCGCAACCTTGTCAGGAGGGGAGTTTAGGCGATTGCTTCTGGTGGCCAACCTGGGGGGGGAACTTTCGGGAATCACCTATGTTCTCGACGAGCCTACGATCGGCCTCCACCCATCGGACACCGCCCGGCTTCTCGCCCTGTTACGCCGGTTGCGTGATCGTGGAAACACCTTGGTGGTTGTAGAACACGATCCGGCAGTCATCCAGGCAGCCGACCACGTCGTCGAGATGGGTCCCGGGCCCGGGCCCGATGGAGGAAGCGTGGTGGTGGCGGGTTCTTGGGCGGAAATCAAGGACCAATCCGCTTTTCTGACCGGAAAATGGATCGACCCAAGCGCTCCCTGGCCTGACACCCCTTCACCGGATTTGACTTTCCCCGGTCTTCAATTCCGCGGAATCTGCCGGAACAACCTGACCGACCTTGACCTGGACATACCTCTGGGGGGTGTCGTCGTTCTTACGGGTGTTTCAGGATCGGGGAAGAGCACCCTCGTCGAAGATGTGGTTCGGCCCTCTCTTTCAACACGCCGCCCCGTCGGTTGTCGGGAGTTTTCCGGCGGGGAAGGGCTCGGCGGCGTGGTCATGGTGGACCAGGAACTCCCCGCCGGCAAGGCATCGAGCTTGGTAGCTACCTGCGCGGGAATTCTCGGCCCGATCGGGAGTCTTCTCGCCGGAACCCAGACCGCGAAGAAGTTGGGGCTTTTGGAATCGGCCTTTTCCCCTTTCAGCTCCAGGGGAAGGTGCGAAAGCTGCCAGGGCCTCGGCTTTGAACGGCTCGACCTGGATTTCCTCGCGGGGGTAAGGCTCCTCTGCGAAGAGTGCGGAGGGAAAAGGTTCAAACCGGAAATCCTTTCCTGTCGGTTCGGGGACCGTGCCATTTCCGACATCCTGGATTTGACCGTAGCCGAGGCGTCGGTTTTCTTCGATCGGTCTCCCGCCGTGATGCACCACCTCGAACCCCTGCTGAAGGTGGGACTCGGTCACCTACCACTCGGTAGGGCAACGGATTCCCTGTCCGTGGGCGAGCGGCAGAGACTCAAGCTTGCGCTGGGCCTCCGCGGAAGTGGGGAACCCGGAACCCCTGGTCCGAGATTGTTGTTCCTTTTCGATGAGCCGACAACGGGTCTGCATCTTTCCGATGTCGCCGCGCTCCTTCCCATCTTCTGGGAGCTGGTTAACGCCGGCCATTCCCTTCTTGTAGTGGAACACCACCTGGAAGTGATCAGGAGGGCGGATTGGATCATCGACCTTGGACCCGGAGCCGGAGAGCTGGGCGGGCGGGTGGTGGTTGCCGGCCCCCCCCATGTCGTGGCCGCCCACCGCGGTTCGCCCACCGGGGCCGCCCTCAGTGTCCGCCCAACGAGGATGAAAATGGTATAATCCGCCTGAGGAGAATACCCTGCAAATGGATCTCGCGTTGTTCTTCACCGCCACGGTAACCGGAAACCTTCTTAGCGACGCATTCGGCAACCTCCTGTCCGATATCACCCTCTCGCAGGCCTCGGATTTCTGGGAGCGGCTCAACCTCAGCTTCGACGATCTCCAGAAAGCGCTTGACGAAGCTGCCCGTAAATCCTTTTCCTCGATCGAGATTATGCTCACGCCTCCTGCCGGGCTTCGGGATTTCCTTGCCCGCCTACTCAAATCGAAAGGGGAAAAGGAGCTCGCGAAGGAATTCGAACGTCAGGTCCTCCAGCCGTTCCTCGAGGCCCGGGCCCCTCTGATCGGAGAACGGCGTGACCGTTTCCTTCAAGCTTGCCGGGAGGCCTGCCGCCACTTCAGCAAGAAAACGGCATGCACGGTTCTGGGCCGGGCCCTCGAACCCACCCAATCAAAATCCGGCCAGGAACTTTCCCTCCCAGATGCAAGGGGTGGCTTCCACCTGATCTCCTCTTTCCTTTTTTCCGGTGGATCCTTCTCGGACGTTCCCGAGCTGAGACGCCGTTCCCAGGATGCAGCCCGCGTTCTTCTCGCCAGTCTCAGGTCCGCGGGGGGAAACGAGATCAAGGGACTATTCGGCGGGATGAGCGATCTGGAAGATCTCTTCTATGAACTGCTCGCTGAAAAGGACCTGTTCCTTCGGGGAATGATCTTCTACCTCGAACTCGAAATGAAGCGCAAACCCCAGGTGGGCCAGATGATCCGCTCCTTTCAGGAGGCTGAAACCCGCAGGAACGCTGAGGCGGAGCGGGCGGTCCGCGCAAGGGAGCACGGGGAGGTCGTCGCACGCCTCGAAGAGCTTTTCCGTGAGATCAGGGAAATGGAAGAGAAGATCGCCGCCAGAATCGCCAAGAACCTCCCTGTCAAATCCCTCCGGCAGGATGTCACCGAACTCCACGCCACCGTCCTCCCCATCAAAGCCCGCCTTGAAGGAATCGACGAGTCGGTCCGCAAACAGCAGGCACTGGATGTCTACCTTTCCGGAAACCGGGAAGCGCTCGTTCCCTTTCGACAGTTCGATACGGCGGTTGGAGAGCGGATGAGCGAACTCCTGAAAGCACTCCGGAGCCAGGATCGGAAACTCGATTCCATCGGAACCGAGGTCGGGGCGATTCGCGAGGAGTTGCGCTCGGTCCGCCGCGATTCCGCCGAAATCAAAGCCGCGGTCGGGGAGCTCCTCGCAATCAAATCCTGGGAACGTCTCGACCAGAGATATGCGGTCCTCGAAACCCTGGGGCACGGCCAGTTCGGAATCGTCCTCAAGGTCCGCGAAAAATCTGGAAAGGGCGGGATAAAGGCGGTCAAGATTCTGCGCGCGGATGCCTCCCAGGACGGGGACGTCAGAAAACGTTTCATGAACGAGGCTTTCACGGCCTACGAGATTTCGCATCCGAACATCGTCAAGGTAACCGACATCGATCCGATCGGGGGTTTCTTCGAGATGGAGTATCTGGAGGGAAAAACCCTTCGGGAGATAATTCGCGATCATCCCTCGGGCCTTTCCCCCGATCAAGTGATTTCCATATTGAACCCCCTGGTTTCAGCGCTGGATCACCTCCACAGGGAACGGCACATCGCCCACCGGGATCTGAAACCCGAGAACATCCTCCTCGTTCCGGGTCTCGGGGGTCGGGTTGTCCTGACCGACCTGGGGGCGATCACGCACTTCGACATCGTCCGTGAAACGATGGGGGCGGGCCTTGCCGGGACCGCAATGTACATGGCCCCCGAACAGTTCGACGGGGAGAAATCCCCCAGGGTCGACATCTATTCGTTCGGGGTCGTTCTGTTCGAGATGGCGACCGGTCAACCACCGTTCCAGGGGGGAAGTGTCCCCGAAATCCGTCGCAAACACCAATCGGAAACACCACTTTCCCCGAGTGTTCTGAACCCCGACGTTCCGGGTTTCCTGGAGGCCGTGATACTCCGTTGCCTGGCGAAAGACCCGGCCAAGAGGTTCCGGGCCATCGCCGACATCGGAGAGGCTCTCAAAGATTCTTCCTGTGAAAGCGAACGTGAGCGGGAGGACAGGTTGCGTCGGGAAAAGGACTTTCAGGAAGCCCTCAAACTGGTCTGGGCCTCCGGGGCTCCCGACCCAGAAAGCACGGACATGCTCGGGAAGAAACGTGTTGAGCTGGGCTTGTCGACCGAAACCGCGGACGAACTGGAACGTCGCGTGAAGAGCCTTCCCGAGATTCGTGACCGGATTGCCGAGCGTGAGAGAAAGAAGCTGGAAGGTGATGCCGATGCGTATTCCCTGATGCTGCGGAGGTTCTGGCGGAAAGGGTACCTCGAAGAGGAGGAGATCCGGGAGATCGCGACCGAACGCCAACGGCTCGGAATTTCCGACGCGGTTGCCCGGAAAATTGAAGTGGAAATCCTCGAAGATCCCGAGATCCTTCAGAAGAGAAGGAAAGCGACGAAGACCGCCTCGCCACCCGCCACGTCTCCAGCCCCGAAAGGGGGCTCAGAAGGGGCGATGGATGGGTTGTTGCCGCAAAAACTGCATCGTCTATGCGAAACCGGAAGACTGGGAATGGGAAGGATCAACTGCCTACACCTTTCCAGGGACTCCTCTCTAATAATCATCGGAACGTCGATAGGGTGTACCGTTTTCGGGGCTGAAGACAGATCCCTGAAAAAGAGATTCGATCTTGGCTTTGGGGTTACCTGCCTCGCCCTGTCCAGGGACGGGAAGTTTCTGATCGTGGGTACAAAGGAGGGTATGATCAAGCTCCTGGAGTTCGATTCGGGAGAAACCGTCGCGGAGTTGACTGGGCACACCGGTGGAGTCACCGCCCTCGAATTCTCGCCTGTCAGGTTCGAAGCTGCCTCCTCTTCATGGGATGGTTCGATTCGGTTTTGGGACCTCCTCGAAAAAAGGGTTCGCTTGACGGCCAAGGTGCATTCCGAGTCGGTCAACGCGGTCCGCTTCATGCCGGATGGTCGTCAGATCCTGTCGGGAAGCTGGGACAAGACTTCCCGGCTCATCGACGCCGAAGGGGGCGAAGAGGTTGGTCGATTCGAAGGCCACGAACAGTCGGTCAGCTGCGTCGGGGTGTTTCCCGATGGGGAGAAAGTGGTTTCGGCCGGGAACGACCGTTCGATCCGCATCTGGAAAGTCGAGGGAGGTGAACCCTCCATCCTCTCGGGCCATTCCGGGGGTGTAACGTGCCTTGACCTTTCCCCCGATGGGAAAAGACTTCTGACGGGGGGAACTGACCGCGCAGTGCGTTTTTGGAACACCGAATCCGGGGATCAGCTGCAGCGTTTCTCGGGGCACGCTTTGTCCATTCAGGGGGTGGCGATTTCTGTGGAGGGCAGGGAACTCTTTTCAGCGGGTTCCGAAGGTTCCATCCGGATCTGGGAGCCCATCCGGGGAAAAGAGATTGGCCGGATAGAAGGGCACCATCCTCCGGTCCGATGCCTGGAGCCAGGACCCGATGGAAGGACAGTCCTGGCGGGGTACACAGACGGAACGATCCGGTCCTGGGACCTGGAGAAATCGACCGAATTCGTTTGGGCGGACCTTGCTCCCGCCTCCGCCAATGCCCTTCAGTTTCTACCCGGAGGAAACCTCCTGGCCGTTGGATGCGGAGATGGATCGGTTCGGGTGTTTGACGTTCCATCCCGCCGCGAGGCGAAAAAGCTTTCCGGCCACGCAGGGGGAACCAATGCGATCCAGGCATTCGGGGGGGGGAAGCTCCTTCTTTCAGGTGGAAACGACCGGATCCTGAAGATCTGGGACCTGGGGTCGGGAAGGGAAGCCGCCAGATTCCAGGGCCACGAGGATCGAGTCAGTTCGGTTGCCATTTCCCGGGATGAAGCCCGGTTGGTTTCAGGATCAGGGGATGGAACTGTCTGCATTTGGGAAGTCTCGACTGGAGAAGAAGTGAAGAGGCTGCGCGGACATTCCGCCGGTGTCAACGTGGCTGCCCTTTCTCCCGATGGAAAGGTCATTGTGACGGGGGCTTTGGATGGAAGCCTTTTGGCAAGGGGTCTTGCAACGGGAAAGGAGATCCAGAAGTTCGAGGGAAATGCCGGATCCGTGACTTCTCTATGCGTCTATGACGCCGGAGGCCGGACCATCGTCGTTTCGGGGGGTACAGACCGAGCCATCCGCTTCTGGGACCTTCAGAAGGGGAACCTCCTGAAGAAGCTTTCGGGCCATACCGATTCGGTCCAGGGCTTGGTCTTGTTTCCCCGCCGGAGCCTTCTTGTTTCAGGCAGCTGGGACGGAACCCTCCGCCTTTGGGGCTTCAAGGGTTGATCCCAGGATCCCAGGATCCGTTCGGCGGAGATTCTCCGGTGGATGAAAGTCACCGGGAAGCCTTCAAGAGCCGTTCTCGGGGAAAGTTTCAGGGGAAGTTTACATAATATATATTATAAGACGTTTTCTCCCTATCTCCCTTTATTGACTACTCCGCCCTTCGAGTGTAAAATTCCTTCGATGAACTTGAACGCCCTCACCTCAGGGGAATTGGAGAGGATCAACCGGGAGAACGTTCCCGTTTTCTTCCCCCTCGGCTCCTCCGAGCAACATGGTCCACACCTCCCCCTTGGAACCAAGGGCTTCCTTGCTGAGGCAATCGCTTTTGAGGCTTTGAAGCTTCTCAAAGCCAAAGGTGTCACCCCCCTCGTGGCTCCGACCTTCAATTTCGCTCCCTGTCACGTAAGCTTCGGGATCGGGATGAACTTTCCCATCGGTGCGAGGACTTTTTCCGATTTGGTTTTTGAAGTCGGCCAGGCTTTCCAAAGAGAAGGATTCAAGTGGTTCTTTCTCGTCAACACGATGATTTCCCCCGAAACCCTTCGGGGAATCGAGGTTGCACTGAATGACCTGAACCGGTTGGAAGGTTTCCAGGCCTTCGACCCCCTTCCCGCTTGGGTGTTTTCCCACAAACCCAAGTTGGAGCCCCTTCTTCAGGAGCGAGGCTTGAACCCCGACTTCGAATTGCACGCAGACGTGAAGGAAACCTCGGCTCTTCTTTCCCTGGATGAGTCATTGGTCAAAACCGAAAGCCTCCCAAGCCTTCCTCCTTTTCGCGTCAATTCTTCCGTCCAGAACCTCAAAGGGAACTTCACGTTCAAGGAAATGGGTGCCGAAAGCGGATATCTCGGCTCCCCGGCCTCTGCGGGGAATGAAATTGGAGAGGTCTATCTTGGGGAAGCTGGGCTTTCCCTTGCCGAAAGCGTCATTTCCGCCATGCGGGGGGAGCAGCTTCCCGGCCTTCCTCTTCCCATTCGCATGCTCATCAAGATGGTCGATCTGGACGAGCTGTAATTCCCTCCAATTTCCCGAATGAGTTCATCCTGATCTGGAATTGTCGAGGGCCGTCGAAAAAGAATGTTTGGATTGTTCTCCCGGATATCCGAAGATGGAGAGGTTTTTTACAGCCATTTCTGGAACGAGTTCTGGGACCGGATTTTCTGCTGG
The DNA here is from genome assembly GCA_964428355.1 of uncultured bacterium. Classification (GTDB taxonomy): domain Bacteria; phylum Muiribacteriota; class Ozemobacteria; order Ozemobacterales; family Ozemobacteraceae; genus CAYRYU01. Next base: position 33,860 of record CAYRYU010000001.1, on the reverse strand, counting down.
AATTTCCCGTTTTTCATTCTCGGGCTGTTTTTGGCATTTCTTGCCGCAAGACGATGGCGCATCCGGGGCGGCCTGTCACCCCGATTCCAGGAAATCGGAACGATCTTGTGGGCGATTCCTCTCTTTCTGGCTCTCTGGTTCGTGGTTTCCTGGAATGGCGGGGTTCCCCATTTCGAGGACGAATTCAGCAACCTTTACCAGGCCCGAACCATTTCCACCGGAACCTATCCCGGGGTGGTAATTCCATCCGAGCTCCAGAACACCTTCCAAACCGGTTTTTTGAAGCTGGCTTCGGGGGGGCGTCTCCTGGGTCCGTATCCGGTGGGTTTTCCCCTTTTTCTGGCTCCCCTCGACCTGCTGGGGTTGCTTGAGCGGGCGCAAATCATCCTCGTCGGGGCCAACCTCCTTGTTCTCTTTCTGTTGTGCAGATCCTGCTTCAGTCCCAGGCGGATTTTCCCCCCCCTTCTTCTCTCAATATCTCCATTCTTCCTTATTCATTCCTCCTTTCTGTTCTCTCAGAGCCTCTCCCTGATGCTGGTTAATATCGTACTTCTCCGGCGTGCGAAGAACAAAGACCTGGGCCCGGATTACCTGATTTCCTCCTTTCTCTTCCTCGCCCGTCCTCTTGATGGTTTGATCCTGTTTTGTGCCCTTCTGATCTGGCAATGGAGGGTCCAACCGTCTCGAAGGTGGTTCCCCCTTCTCTTTCTGGTGTATCTTCCCCTCCATTTCCTCCATCAAAAAATTCATACCGGTTACTGGATGAAATCCACTTATCACATCTCCATGCCTTTCTTCACCTTGGGTTACGGGCCCGAAATCGGAGTTGCCATTCCGTTCGGATTCAACCTCCAGGTGGCGTTCGAGAACCTTGGTCTGACACTCCTGACGTTGAATGAGACACTTTGGGGATGGCCTGCCTGTTCGGTTCTTCCGGTTCTTGGTTTTCTTTGGAAAAGTCCCAGGGCTGGTTGGCATCGCCAACCGGTCTACGGGTTCTCCATCCTCCTGGGGACCCTCTGGTTCGCTTTCTATTTCAACCTCTTCTACCCCGGGCTCGTGGTAGGTCCCAGATACCACCAACCCCTCATCGGGGTTTTCCTGCTCATGACCTGCCGGTTCCTTTTTTCCTGGAGGGAATGGAGACCCGTTGTGGGATTGGCAATCCTCATCGCCGCCTTGCGGTTGTCTTCTTTCGCCGTGGAAAACGCAGGAGGGGTGCTCTCATTTCCCGAACGCGGCCGGGAACTTCATTCGGGCGTGGTCTACCTTGCCCCGTCGAAAGGTCCGGGGGGAAAATCCATTTTCAGGAGTTTCCATCATTTCAATGATCCGTTCGATTGGGAAAAGCTTCACTTCCTGGCATCGGAAGATTATGCTGCCAATGAAGCCTGGTGTCGCGAGCGTTGGGCGGACAAGCTGGCTCCCCTGCCCCCGGCCCGCTCCGGGTCGAATTGAGATGAGAGTCCCAACATCGGATTTCCTGGAAGGGATCCACCGCAGTTTCGTTCACGACCGACGTTGCGAAAGGATCGCGAATCTCTTCCTTCCTTTTTTGCCGGACCAGGGAAGGGTTCTGGACATTGGTTGCGGGGATGGGCTCATTTCGGGGATCATCGGGGGACGAAAGCCGGGGCTGAAAATCATTGGAGTCGAACGTTTTCTCCGGACCACTTTTTGTGATGCCGGTTCTGGATCAAAGGCCTGCCCGGAAGGGGTGATTCCCCATGACCATCGCCAGGAGCCCGGTTCGCGATCGGGAGGTCTTCCTTCGGGAAGTATCCTTCCTCTGGTCAAGATCATCGGTTTCGATGGAACCCGTCTGCCCTTTCCCGACAGAGCTTTCGACGCGATCCTTCTGATCGATGTCCTTCACCATGTCGAGGAACCCGAACCCTTGTTGAAGGAGATCTACAGGGTTTCAAACGGTTCGCTGATCGTGAAGGACCACGATCTAGGGCGGCCGTTCGCCCGAAGACTCCTCTCTTTCATGGATTGGTTCGGTAACCGAAGGAAGGGATTCCCTATCGACACGCATTACCGAAGCTGGCGGCAGATTCGGAACCTTTGCGAAAAGGCGGGTTTTCGGGAACCCGCTTTCCAGCGCCCGAAGGGGATCTATCCGTTTCCTTTCAACCTCCTTTTCGAGCGGGGGCTCCATTTCATCGTCCGGTTCCTTCGCTGATCGGGCTCACCGGGCTGCGTTTTCGGCGAAGGCTCAGAAGGCTGATCTGGAAACTTCCGAAAACGATCTGTATTCCCAGTGCTATCGCGGTGGCTCCGGGGATCACGAGTCTCATTGTCGTTGAATAATCCAGAGGGCCGAACCCGGTTTCCCACCAGGACCAGAAGGCAGCTCCAGAAAGAAGGAACCCCCCGCAGACGAATGTAATCCCGAGCAGCAGGCCCAGTTCGAGGGTAAAAATACTGAAGAATATTGCCAATTGCGGATCTGGGGGCAGGACCCCCTCATCCGTGGCGAAGGTTCTGGAATACAATCCGAAGAACAGGGCTTGAACTCCGCATTGGACAGCGATGCTGGCGAAAACGAGGGTGTGGGCGTCGAACCGTATTCCCCAGGGTTGGAACCCTCCGTAAACCAGAAGGGAAAGGAGAGCACCCAATACCAGGAGCGACATTCCAGGAATCAGGAAAAGGCGCCGGGGAGAACAGAAAAGAAAGAATCTCAGGGTGCGCCAACCGTCCCGAAGCGTTCGCAGGTGTGGAGCCCTTCCTTTCCTTCCGTCGGGATGGAGCGTTATCGGGACTTCCGCGATCCGACATCCGAATCGGGAGGCCTTGAGGATCATTTCGGTTGCGAACTCCATTCCGGTACACCGAAGCTCGAGTTTTTCTAGGAATCCCCGACGGAATCCCCTCAGGCCGCAATAGACATCGTTTATGGGTGCTCCAAACCATCGTCGGGCAAGAAAGGAGAAAAAGGGATTTCCGATCAGGCGGTGTGACCAGGGCATGGCACCGGGTTCAATTCTTCCCCCTCCGGAAGGCAACCGGCAACCCTGGACGAGGTCGTAACCCTCTCTGAGCTTTTCCAGAAAAGGAGTCAATGCCCCGAAGTCGTAACTCATGTCCGAGTCGCCCATGATGAGGTAAGCCCCGCGCGCTGCCGCAATACCCCCCATCAGGGCGCTTCCATAGCCCCGTTCCATGACCGCCACCACACGCGCCCCCAGATTCCGCGCAACATCCTGTGAACCATCCGTGCTTCCGTTGTCGGCGACAACGACTTCGCCCGTGACCTTGCTTTCATTCATCCAGGTCAGTGCCCGCTCGATGCACTTCCCCACCGTTTCCGCCTCGTTGAGGCACGGCATCACTATCGACAGTTCAAAAGGGTTTTCCGACAAGGGGGCCTCCCGGGAAACAGCTTCTTGGGATCATCCTGCTTCAGCCGCAAATCCGGCCGGTTCAACCCCCGGAAATGAACCTGGCGTTCAGGCGGGAAAGGCGACGGGCCAGGAGACGGCTGAGAAGAAGGGCGTAATGAGGCTTTCGCCGGACCGCCTCAACGAACTCACGTTTCGTGATCTTGATCAACCTGCCATCGGAAGCGGCCCGGACGCTTGCAGACCTGTGGCTGTCGAGGAGAAAGGACATCTCCCCGACGAAAAGGTCGTCTGGGGAAAGCGTCCCGACCACCACTCCCGAGGAGTTGATCACCTCGAACCGCCCCTTTACGATGTAATAGAGACTGTCGCTCGGGTCACCAGCCTTGAAAACCTCCTGTCCCGCAGTGAGTTCCAGCTGGCGGAGTTCACGGAAAGGTGTAGGGGTAAAGGGTGTCCCGGTTTTTCGGTATGCCATCGAAAAAGTGAGCTCGTTTCCCTTTTCGTTGAAGGCGAGGTCCTGGGTCCAGCCTCGCGCAAGGCTCAAGCCCCGCCCGTGAAGATCAAGGGAAGCATCGTCGAGGGGATGTTCGAGGCGTTTCCGCCAGTCGAATCCGTCCCCCTCGTCGACGATCAGGAAGCGGGCTCCTTCAGGTCTGAGAACGTATTCGAAAAGGACCGTGCGAGCCCCGATTTTTGGATCTCTGCATCGTTCCTCGATCAGGTCCCGGGCGAAGCGCCCCGATTCCAGCCAGGCGGTCTTTTCCTCGAAGGAGATTCCGCAGTTCCCGTGCTCGACCGCGTTGACCAGCATCTCGACGAGGACCATCACCAAGCCATTTTTCTGCTCGAGATCGATCCTGTTTGACGCGAAGAGAAAGTTCCCGAGCAGATTCGCGTAGCATGTTACCTCGAGGAGATCATTCGTGAGCCGGAAGGAACCGGAGATGTCCCTGACCAGGTCCGAGGTCAAATCCACCTGATGGAGCAAGCGCCTGTTGTTGACGATGATCTCCATGATCTTGCCCAGCGCCCGATCGAGTTGGATGGTGGTCAGGCTGACAACGACGTTTGCTCCCCGGAAACCATCGATCGGACTCAACGCAGAGTGGTTGTCACCGATCGCGACGATTCCCCCCTGCATCAACCAGGAATCTGCCTGGACGATCTCAAGGAACCACCAGGGGTCAAGATCAGGGTCCGAAACGTCGAGAAAGAAAAGTTCGGGCATCTCGACTTCGAGATAATCCGTTGCCTCCTGGACGGTGGGAAGAAGGACCAGCGTCGGGGTCGTTCCAGATGTTCGCGCGATAATGGTTGCGAGATTCTCGGCGAACGGCCGCCGGGAAGAGACGATGATCAATGAATCCATTGGGCTCACCTCCATCCGGATACCCCTACCCTACCATATTTTTCCATCGGGTTTCGAGTTTCCGCATCAAGGTTCCGGTCAGGCGGACTCCACCATTTCGTGAAATCGGCCGATGTAAAGGACGATTCTTGTCTTTGGTTATACCGGAAATTTTCCATGCCCAGGAGGATCGATGAGAAAGATGTTGTTCAGGGTTTCAACCCTGTTTGCTTTGATCGGAATCTGCTGGCTTCTTGGCTGCGAGGGAGGAGCGAAGAACGATCCCCTCCCTGCCTCCTGGAGGGAAGGCGACTACATCTTCAATATCACGATATTCGCCCCGACAACGGGAGCCTGCGCATTCTCCCCTTCCATCCGGAATCTCCCGCTGGCTGCAAGCAACTCGAACGGGTACACCGCAAAACTCAACACCAGCACGGGGAAAGTCGTTTCGACCACCAAAACCGTGGTCTCCTCGAACGGAAAGACCCTCAAAACATCGATCACCCTGCCCAAAAGTTACCTTGGAACGCAAGGCACCCTGACGGTTAAACCCTCGGGTGCGACCAATGCCAGCCCCATCGCGTCCAAGGTCTTCACCCTGAATTCCGCCACGAAGAACATCGGAAAGGTCATGGCAAGCTGTGGCAGTTGCTCGACCGGCGGGGGAGATGAGACTTTCGAAGTCCCGGTCACAACGACAGATGCCGCTAAGGCCATGGCGTTTGATTACTGGCCGGGGTGCGCGAACTACACCATCGATTCCTTCAACCCGGATGCCGCCAACCTGGCTTCTCTCGTTTCCTCCATGGAGAGCCAGCTGAACAGCATAGGGACATTCAACCCATCTGCGCAGACCTCGTTCGCCTGGAACAAGGCTGTTCTGACCAAAGCCCAGGAGCTTGGAAAGGCCACCGCCTGCCCCTGAACATCCACAAAGCTTCAGCTTGGGTGCATCTTGAAAACAACCTTCCGAACGTAATGCTTGGGCAGAGCGCCGTCACTGTGTCTCGGGAAAACTGGTCGAGTGTTCCCCGGTTTTTTTCAGCTTCTGTTCGAGCCGATTTTCGTACTCCTCCCATTCTTCCCAATGATAATCCGGAGCGTCGGGATCGAAGCGGCGAAGGGCCCGTTCGAACATGAAGGTCCAATGATCTCCGCATGGGAAGAGAATGTTGCGTGGTTCCCCGGAAAAGAACGGGTCGAGGCGGGCGGAAGGAACGATCTGTAGAGCGGTTTGAAACTCCCTGAGAGCTCCCTCCCGGTCACCTTCCGACGCGAGAAGATCGCCCCTGCGCTCGAAGATGAATGGATTGCGTGGGTCAAGGGCATCAAGGCGGTCCAGAAGCGCCCTGGCTTCTTCGAAGCCCCTTGCCTGGAGAAGACTGCGGGCCAGGAAAAATGGGGTAGTCACATCCTCGTTGTTCTTGTTCCTGTAGTTCCAGAGCTCCCCAACCCTCCTTGCCGCCGATGCGGATGTCGCGAAATCTCCGCGCCTGTCGGCTTCACGCGAGAGTATGGTGAGACGGTCGATTCCCAGGCGATCGAAATCCCCCCGAAGTGATTGGAAAACCCTTTCGCCTGAACCTGAAGACAAGCCCGATTCGACTTCGACCCCCCGGGCAAGGTCGTCCAGCCAGGCGGGCATGCCTGGAATGCCGAAAGTTCCGGGAGGTATCGCGATTCCGCCGACTCCCCGCCTGGCCAGCGACGAAAAAGCGCGTGTGAAGCCCAAAACCCCGGGGATTCCGTCGGGATTCAACGCTGAAACGCAGCTTGCGAGACACTCCCTGGTCCTGGATGCGAAATCCGGATGATCGAGCAGCATCGCGGAACCCCATTCCGGCCGCGCTATCGCGTTGAGACCGGCGAATTCCCAGGTTTGGCTCGCCTTGATGCGTGCGAGGGCAAGGTTCGCCCATCGGATGCCGGTGGAGTCGCGTGGTTCGAGGTTCACCGACGCTTCCAGGAGAGCCGCGGCAGTCGCGAACTCCCCTTTCAGGCTTTCGAGCCTTCCCCTGAGAAACCAGGGGAGGTAGAAGTCCGGAGCCCGCTGGATCATGAGGGAGACCTCGCGGTTATCTCCTTCGGCGGGACGGACGCCCGCAGACCATTTCCAGAGAAGCCGTTGAAGCGGAAAATCGATATTCAACGGGGCGGCGAGTATCGCCTTGTCCATCAGTGGAACCCAGGCCGGGTTTCTTTCCCGGAAGGCGGCCAAAGCTTCAGAATATCGGGAAAAACCGATACCGGCGGTTGTCACACCAACCATCGGTGGGATCGCCAGCAACAGAACAACCCACTTCCAAGGTTCCCCGAAGACCTTCGGGAGTTCCCTCGGCGATACCTCCCCGGGAATTGGAATCCAGGCGATGGAAATCCCCAGGAATAGAAGGGAAGGGGTAAACCAGATGAAATCGGCCATCCCGTAGGACAGGAAGAGAAGACACGGGAGAATGGCTTCCCCTGCCCCTTCCCCTTCAGCCTGCCCATGCGAAAGTGCGGCCATGGAGATGATCCAGCGGATAAGAACGAACCCCGCCAAAGCCAGGAGGGGAATTCCCCCCCAAAGAAGGATCTCCGAAACCAGGGCATGGGAATGGGGGTAGTTCCAGTCATATACCCAGACCCCGGCGAGGGGGTCGATCCTTTGTGGAAGCAGGCCGAAGGGAAGGACTCCAAATCCCGTCATGGGGGCGCGAAGAACGTTTCTGAAAGCTGATTCCCAGATGAAGAACCGCTCATTCAGCGTCCATTCGGCAAGGTACGCGGATTGTGACAATCGCCACACCAAAATGGGGGCGAATACGGCGAGGATGCCCAGGACGATCTTCTTCCCGGGAAGTCGGCCCCGAAGGAGCATCAGGGTTCCTCCGACCAGGAACAATGCCATCAGAACCCGGCTTCCCGAGCCGCACAGCACTATCAGTGCGAGGAATCCAACGAAAGCCGTTATCGGTGGAACAACGGATGCGGGAAAAGTCCGGAAATCCTTCCCCGATGCCAGGAGGAGCAACAAGGTCATCGCACCCGCGCCCAGAAGGTTGGGATGCAAAGATCCTGCACTCAGCCTTTTCTGGAGAAAAACCATCAATGAGGAAGATTCTCCCCACCCCGACACCAGGGCAACCAGGAAGATCGGAACCGTTCCCAGGGCCAGCGCCCCGAAAAGGCCTGGTTCGCCCACCCCACCCTGGAGCCTTGTCCCAAGGAACAGGATGGACAAAATCCCAGTGGCGATGAGCGAGCAGGTCAGTTGGCCCGTCGCTCCATTCCCGTGAAGAGCGAGGAGCCAGATCGCCCCCGTGAATGCCGGCAAGCCCAGTCCCCCGAACCAGGTTCGGGTGGGTGACGTGAGGACCGCCTGAAGGGACGCCGTGAGGAGAAGAAGGTTCAGCGGGGCGGCTTCCCACCCGATCGCCATTCCCAGCCCCGCGGTCCGGGAGAAGCCCGGATCGAAGGAAAGCCCCAGATGCCATGCCAGGAGGAGAGATCTCGTCCTGTCGCGGTTTGCCGCGGCCCAAGCTACGATCCAGACGGTAAAGGAAACCGAATAGACAACCGGGAGGGATTCGACGTTGCCCATGGCATCCAGGTGGATCCGGCGCGAAAGTATCCCCCAGAGGAGCGAATCCTGCCACGCGGCTCCCCCCGCCTGGGCAAGGAAAGCGGCGATCCCGATCAGGGCGAGGTCGATTCCGGTTGTGCCCAATAGGGAGCCGGTGGAGTCCTTTTCCATGGCGAGCCACCAGAAACAGGCGATTGCGACGGTGATAATCCGCCTCGTCGGCTCGAGGAATCCCTTTTCGAGCTTGCAGGAAGGGAAGGTGGTTTCGGGTTGCTGGTTGGTCATTTCAGGCATTGGGCTCCGGATTGATGGTAGTATATGGGGACGAAAAGCTCAAGTGGTGCTTGACTTGAAAGACCATGTGTGCTAGACTTCTCTTCTCCAGGGTTCATTTATTAGGGGGTACAATCCATGTTTGCGGTAATCGAATTGGGTGGAAAGCAGTTTTCCGTGGAAAAGGGCACTCGCCTTCACTGCGAGAAGATCGAGAAAGACCCCAATGCCAGCTTCTCCGTCGACCGGGTCCTCATGGTCAAGGACGGCGAGAAGGTCCAGGTCGGAAATCCCTACCTGAACGGCGTCGAGGTCAAGGCCAAGGTTATCGGTCATGGTCGCGGGCGCAAGGTTGTCGGCCTCAAGTACAAGAACAAGATCAACTATCGGAAGCACTACGGACACAGGCAGGCCTACACCGCCCTGCTCATCGAAGAGATCACTTTCTGAGATGGTCCGGATCGATTTCCCCCCCATCCAGGGCGATTCGATCAGGTTGCAGGTCAGCGGCCATTCCGGTCGTGATGCCAAAGGTAATGATCTTGTTTGCGCGGCGGTCTCCTCATTGGTCCTGACCATGGTCGGCGGGGTCGAGTGCGGTGGGGTCGCCGAGGTTTCGGGTTCCCTCGATGAGGGGGAATGCGACGTAACGATGGTTGCCAAAGCCGGAAAGGCTTCGACCCTCGCTTCGGTCGCGGAGGTGTTCAGGTTCGGTTTCCACCGGATCGCGGAGACCTACCCGGAAGCCGTAAGAATGAATTGAGACTCGAAAGGGGAATTTCATATGGCGCACAAGAAAGCACAAAGCTCAGCCACAAACGGTCGGGACAGCAATCCCCAGCACCTTGGCGTAAAAAAGTTTGACGGCCAGATCGTCAAGGCGGGGAACATCATCACCCGGCAGCGGGGAACTCCTATCAACCCCGGAAAGAACGTAGGGATCGGCAAGGACGACACTCTTTTCGCCCTCGCTGAAGGGACCGTGAAATTCGGTCACAGGAAGAACCGCCATTGGGTCGATGTTCTTCCCCTCCAGGAAAAGACAGAAACCCACTGAGGTTTGAATATCCTGACGCCCCGAAAGGGGCGCTTTTTTTTCCCGGGCATTCGGTTTTTTTCCGGGCATTCGGTTTTTCCTTCCTTCCCTCTTCGGGCGAACCGTTTTTTTGCCGATGTATTTCCCAGGACCTGGAAATTTCGAACGCTCAAGAAGGAGGTGTCCGGATGTCCGCACAGGAGATACTCGCACTTTACCGAACCCAAGGGAAGAAATGCCCCTTCTGCCAGCGTATCGTTTCAAGGTATGAAAAAACCCTTCGCCTCAGCCGGGAGGATCTCGACCACCTGGTCAACTGCCTGATGAAGGACTGAAGAGGGTCAGAAACCTTTCAACAGTCCGGGATCGAACGGGGCGCGTTTCAGGAAAAGTCCCCGGCCGGGTCGGCCCTTCCACTCCCCGTGGTTCACTATGATTTCGCCGCGGGAAACGGTCATAAGTATTTTCCCTCTCAAGCGAATCCCTTCGTAGGGCGAGTAATCAGTGGCCATGTGGAGACCGGTTGCGGAGATTTCGGTTTCCCCCATCGGATCGTAGACGAAGAGGTCGGCATCTGACCCGGGTTTCAGACAGCCCTTTCGGGGATACAGTCCGAAGATTCTGGCAGGGTTCGCCGAAAAGGCGCGTATTGCGCGGTCAAGGGGCCAGCGTTTCTCCCGTGCCCCATGCAGAAGAAGAAGAGGCATGGTCTCGATCCCGGGAAGGCCCATGGGGATCTTCCGGAAATCGCCTCCCCATGTGTTTTTCGCGGCGCGGGTGAAGGGACAGTGATCGGTACCCACGACCTGGACGTGACCATCGGAAAGGCCCTTCTCGAGGCCCTTCCACTGGCTTTTTCCCCTGATGGGTGGACAGCATGCGAAAAAATGACCATCGGGAGGGGAAAGACGGCTTTCATCGAGGAAAAGATACTGCGGGCAGGTTTCCGCAAGGATCGGCATCCCCTGCGCGCGGGCGCTTCCGATGAAATCAGCGCTCTCTCCGGCCGAAAGGTGGACGATATAGACGGCTGCTCGGGCTTCGCGCGCAAGGAATGCGAGCCGCCTTACAGCCTCCACTTCTGTGAACGTGGGTCTGGAGGCGGGGAAATCATCCATCCCAACCGTTCCTCGAGCTCCGAGTTTTTCGCACAGGGAATCGATGATGGGGCCGTTTTCGGCATGGACCGTTGTCAGGATTTCGTTGTCCCGACAAAGCTTGAGGGTTTCCAGGAGGGCGCCGTCCTCCATCATCAGTCCAGCGGAACGATAGGCGGTGAACACTTTCAGGCTCGTCAAACCGGCTTCCCTGGCCCAGGGCAGGTCGGCGACCACTTCGGAAGAAAGGCGCCCGATGCAGCCGTGGAAGGAGAAATCCACCGCAGCCCGGTCAGCGGCCTCCCCCATCCTGCGTTGGAACCCGGCCCGCAATCCCTCGTCGCCCTTCTGTGCGGTGAAGTCGATGATCGTGGTGACCCCACCGAAAGCTCCCGCTCTGGTACCGGTGAAAAAATCGTCGCAGGAAATCGCTGCGGCGAAGGGCAGTGACATGTGCGTGTGGACATCCAAAGCCCCAGGAAGAACCCAGGCTCCACCCAGGGGAATCTCGGTTTTCCCCGAAAGCCCTGTTCCGATGGCGGCGATCCTTTCAGAATCGATGCCCAGGTCGGCAGGGAAACCGCCATTTCCGTCCATGATGAGGGCATCCTTGAAAACGATGGTGTGCATTGTCCGGCTCCCCAGAGTGGTAATGAAAATCGGTACGGGGCTATCTCCCGAAGACGGACCCGAGGAAAAGAATGCCGATGACGAAAAGAATGGCGTAGAAAAGCTGGGTCAGGCACCCTGCGGCGACGTTCACATCGACTCCTTCAGGGGCCTGGGGTTCCTCTATCGCCAGGTTCACGCGGGGAGGTTTCCCTTCCTTTCTCAGGGCCGATCCGCAGGCGAAGCAGTTACGGTAAGAAGCCTTGTTCATTTTCCCGCATTTCCAGCATTTCTGGGAAAATTCCTCTTTGGAAGGTGGGGAGGCCTTTGGCTGCGTGGGTTTCGGGGGGATTGCCGGTCGCGGAGGTGTCCGGGTCGGGGCCGGGGGAGGCACAACGGGCGCCTTGGCCATTTCGGGAAGGTGTGGTTGAGGGGTTGGCGCTTCAGGCGGGGGAAGGAAAGAGGTGTCCACGGTCACGAATCCCGGTGTGTCCATGATCCCAACCGGGCTCGTGGAATCAAGATTGGGGAGGACCATTTTCGCCGCGGCGGTTCCGGCGAACGGCTCCTTAAGCCGGTTATGAAGCTCCGGGTCGATCACGACATCGTCCACGCGAATCTCCCGGATTTGCTGGAAGGATTTGAAGGTGTCGTTCAATGTCGGGAAGGAGAGGTCGACTCCGGGGAAACCCATGGGCATGCCGGAAGACTGGTCGGTTTGGAACTGCTTTGGATCCCAATGGAGGAGGGATGCGAACGATTTCAGATAGTTGACCAGCCCGGTCCAGTCGGATTGCTGGGAGAAAGGAAGCTCGAAAACCCCGAAGGTTTTCCCGTCCTGGGTCTGGAAGGACACTCTCATGGCATCGAGGATCGTTCGTTCGAGGAGAATCGCCTGCAGTTCATCCCGCTGGATGGTAAAGACCGCCTGGATGGGCTCGAGCGGAGGTTGGGAAAGCAACAGGATCTGGTTACGGAGGAACAGGAGCCACGAGTTCCCGTACATTCCGTCGTGTGTAAGTGAAGAATGGGCCCAGAAATGAAGGACCTGATTCCGGACCCCGAGTTCCTGAAGCTTCTTCGTGATCGGCTCCGGAAGCTGTGAAGCTTTGGAGACAGCCACCTTATCTCCTTTGGAAACGATCATCCCTCACCTCGTTAACAGAGTCCAACCTTCAACAAGGATATCACTTGTCCCGAATTGTATCCAAATTTTACGGGAGGGGAAATCTTCGTGGGCAAATCCAAGGGATTGCTTCAGGTATCCGATGACGACTTTGTGGGCAAGCGATCGCAGGAACCCTTGTCCGAGGGCGGCCCGGTTGATCTGGATCTCCTTGATGACCGGAGCTCCCCCTTTAACAGGGGGATTCTGGATCGTGAGAATGATGACCAGTTTGGTCATCCACAGCCCGGAACCCTCCGCGAAAAGGAGAGCCCCCTGGGATGCGGGAAGCAGCCAGAACCGTTGCAGGGCCATACCCATGGCGGGAGGTGGAGAAAACCTCTCGAGTGCCGCATTTGCCTCGTTGAAATCCAGAGTCAGGTCCACTGCCTGGGATGCCCCTGCGGCTTCCGACGCGGAAAGAAGTTTGTCCCGCAGGCTCCAACGGTCTAGATTCCGGATCTCGGGGCGGTCTGGAAGATCGGGTGGGGTAGTCCATTCCGAAAGGTCGGGGTTGAAAACCCAAAGGCCTCCCAAGATCAGGATAACGAGGGTAACCAAGGGAAAGATGCAACCGCAACCTAGAAGGGAGAGACAACCCTTGAGGCCGAACCCCGAAGGAGGTTTCGATTTCTGGGAAGGGCTCGCGGGAGAAGAGTCGGGTGTCGGGGGTGGCGAAGAGTCCGCTTCTCGAGGTGCGGGTGGTATGGGCGCTTCCAGGGGGGACATTCAGGATTTGAAACCTGCCAGGAGTTTTTGTTCCTCGAAGGTCAGGAGTTTTTCGATGTCGAGGATGATGATCAGCCGATCCTCGACCTTGGCAACCCCGTGGATATACTGCGAATCGATGTTCCCGGCGAAAACCGGGGGCGTTTTCTCCACTTGGTCGGAATAGAGACGCATTACCTCTGAAACGCTATCCACGATCATCCCCAGCTGGTTCCGGTTGAATTCGACGATGAGGATCTTCGATTGATGGACATCCGCCGGAGGGGGGAGGTCGAACCTCTTTCTCAAATCGATGATGGGGACTATATTGCCCCGGAGGTTGATGACCCCTTCGACGAAACGGGGCGACTTGGGGACTTTTCGGATCTCCATCCAGGCCTGGATTTCCCTGACCTGGGCGATATGAAGGGCATACTCGTCGGTGCCTAGGAAGAATCCGACGACCGAGAGTTCCTGCTTGATTTGTTCCTTCTTCATCGCCTCATTCTACCATCCTGACCCTCCCTGCGGCAAACATTTGCGCACCTGCCCATATTGACATCGGGCCCTCTCCTACCATAGATTGAAAAGTCAGGATTTTTCCGACGGATTTTTTTGGAGGGTAGGGTTGATGAAGAAGGTTTTTTGTTTCGTCCTTGCGATCCTGTTTCTTTCTTCCGGAATCGGCTGGGCAATTACGGCCGAGGAAATCGTCAAGCATTTCGAGGAGAGCCAGAACTGGGTCAAAGCCGGAATGGCGGCTTTCAAGGTCCATAAGCAGGCTTCGGACGAGCGTGTCGCCGATATGTTCGAGTTCGTGTCGGACAAGACCTATGACTACGAAGGCATGATCATCGACGGATCGGAGTACCGCAATTCGCCCAAGGGTGGCCTGGAGAACCTTTTGAACACCATCGGAGATGGCGTCCTGGCCGTCATCCACAAGCTGGCAACCGACGACCACAAGAAACTGTTCAAACCGACCTGGCTTGGTTTCCATACCCCTGGTGACAAGCGGGTTTCCAACTGGTTCTGCCTGATAATGGGGAACCACGTCAAGACCTATCTCACCCGCGTCGATTCGCGGTCGAAGCTCGATGAGATCGGGACGGATCCTCTCCAGATGAACATTCTCGACAAGAACCTCTTCGATTTCCATCTGGTCAAGGGCCTCGAAAACAAGGCGATTCTCCGGATCACCCCAAAACCCAAGGCCATGGCCAACTTTAAAGAAGCGACCCTCGAGTTTTCCAAGCTCGAGGTCGGCGGGGTCTGCACCTGGTATCTCACCCAGATCAGCGGCCAGCTCACCACTGGTGCGAGCGGCGTAACCAAGTTCGGCAACTTCGTGGTTGCGGCAGCGAAGCCCGGTGAATACATCGGATGGTCGGAGGATGGGCAGACCCTTGGAAATGTCCCCACCTCGGGAATCGCCACCGCTCTCCGGACCCCCGTCAAGCCGGATCAGAAGCTCTTCGTTTTTGCCACCCAGCTCGTAACGACCACGTCCCAGAAATCCCGCGAAGTGAACGATTACGAGATCACTCTCACCACCAATATCAAGCGGCTCCACATCAATCCCACCCCGGAAGCCATGGTCCAGTACATCACGCCGCAACGCCTCGGGACCCTCGAGAAGGTCGTGCGCAAGGTGGTCAACAATCACCGGTAAAAGTAGGCATCCGAAGGGAACCCCGGTTTGGTACCGGGGTTTCTTCGTTTTCCGGAACGGAAAAAAATGAAGCGCTTCTTCGATTTCCTGCTTGGGCACCGGATTGCGGTTTGGATCACCCTCGTCGTCATGGTCGCCGTTTTCGCTGTCGGGGCACGAAGGGTGGAGACGGATTTCAACATCGAGAGCCTTTTTCCGCGGGACAACCCCGGTCTCATCGGTTACAGGGAGTTCATCGAGACTTTTGACCGGGACGACGACGTGGTTACCGTCATCCTTCAGTCGAAAGAGGGGGTTTTGACTCCCTCTTTTCTCGAGGGGTATGACAGGATCGCCAAAGCTGTGGCGAGTCTCCCCGTCCTGCATGAAGTGATCAACTTTCTGGATCTTTCCGATATCGGCATGGAAGTCGATGAAGAGATCGAAATCCGGACGGTCCGGGACCGCCTTTTTCCGCAAGGGAAACCCGACGCGCTCAGGATAGCATCTTTCGAGGGGGAACTGGTTCCCGATAAACCCTATCTTGGGAACTTCCTCAACCCGAAAATGAACAGCGCGGTCATTCCCGTCCGGTTGGCACCTGCTTTCAACAACAACCAGGGAAGGATGGATGCGCTCCGTTCCCTTCGCGGAGAGCTCCAACGGCTCATCCCCCCCGGATCGATCAGCGTCGCCATCAGCGGAATGCCGGTCGCAAGGGCGGATGGGATGGAACTCATCCGGAACGACCAAACCCGCCTCCTTCCCCTTTCGATCCTGGTCTGTCTGTGTGTCCTCTGGATCAGCATGGGAGGCCTGTGGGACGTCCTGCTCGTGATCTCGAACACCTTCCTAACCCTTCTGTTCAGCATCGGATCCATGGGATTCCTGGGGATGAAGTTTTCCTTTCTTTCCTCCGTTGTGCCGGTGATTCTCGTGATTACGGGGACTTCCTACTCGATCCATCCCCTGGTCAAGCTCCGTTCCGAGCCAGGGACAAGGGACCAGAATAGGATAGCGGAGGTTTTCGGCGAGATCTCGGGGGCGGTTGCTCTTTGTTGCATCACTACCATGGCCGGGTTTCTTTCCCTGTTGAACACGAACGTCGATCTGATCAGGGAGTTCGCCCTGATTTCCGGATTCGGGGTGGCAATCGCTTTTCTGGTTTCGGTCATTTTTTTGCCTGTTTTCGTTCTCAGTTTCTTCCGTTTTCCCGGGCCGACAGTGCCCGGAAGGGCCAGAAGACCGCATGTGAAGCGCTTCGCGAGTTTCCTGGCCGCGAAAGTAGTCCGGAAGCGGCCCGCGTGGGTCCTGGCCATCCTGACGATCTTCGGTCTTGTCGGTCTATGGTTCGCCCGGACCATTTCCGTTCGGGCCTTCATCTTCGATGATTTCCGACCGGATTCGTCCTTGATGAAGCATATCCGGCTGGGAGAGGAGACTTTCCGCGGAATCCTTCCGATTTCGGTGGTTTTCCGGGCGAAGAGGGAGGAGGCTGTACTACGGCGGCACTTCGTCGGAAAGGCGGCGTCGATGACCGAGTTCCTTCGGGGGCAGTCCGAGATCGGCAAGGTGGACTCGATGACCGATTTCCTGGCGGTCCTCTGGAAAACCCTGACTTCCGGCTTTCCGGGCGAAGCTGGAGTCCTTCCACCCGATGACTCCAGTCTGGGGATGGTTTTCCGGCTACTGATGGCTTCAGGAAAGCTCGGGCCGGGTCTCAATTTCATTTCCAAAGACCTCAGCTCCCTCCAGGTCAAAGCCCGCGTCTTCGATTTCGAATCCGCCCGGGCGATCCGGTTCCTGGACCGCGTTCGCGCATACGCCTCCACACTGGAGGACGAAAGGACTTCCGTAAAGGTTTCGGGGTCGACGGTCATGATACTCGAAGCCTACAGAAACATCCTCGGGAATCTCGAACTCAGTTTTCTCCTGGTAGTGGCTTTCACCATTATGGTGTTCATCTTTGTTCACAGGGACCTTACTACGGTCACGATCGCCTTCTTCGGGAACCTTCTCCCTCTTTGTGGGACTCTGGGGGTGATGGGGTGGTTCGACATTCCGTTCAAGAACTCCACGATAACGATTTTCGGAATTGCGTTGGGACTCGCGGTCGACGACACCCTCTACTTCCTCCATCATTATCGGGGTTTGATGGCGAAGGGTTTCTCCCGTCGATACTGTGCAATCCGCGGGTTGGCATCAACCGGGGGGGGGATGATCTCCACCTCGATCGCCTTGTTTTTCGGCTTCCTCGTACTACTCGGTTCGGAGTTCGAAGCCCAGTTTCTGATCGGGGTTCTGCTTTGCGTCAATATTTTCGCTTCCATTGTATTCGATCTTCTTTTTTGCCCCTCAGCAATGCTCCTCCTGGGGCCGGAAAAGAGGGTCTCCCCGATTCGCTGAAGGGCCTTCGCGGCCTGCCCTTCCCGCCTCACCCCTCCCGGGCCAGGCGCATGACAAGCTTCTTCCATGCACATTCCATGAAACGGCCATGTTAAGGGCGCCCTTGAAACCGCGTTCCGGACTGAGTTTGGGCCTTTACCTTCGGGGACCCTTTCCAAAGAGGGTTTTGGGGTTATAATTGAGATATGTCGCGTTGTCACTGATTTGGAGGCAGAAATGAGAAGGTCGTTGAAAGAGTCATTCCACTTGCTGAGAGAAAGCCTGGTCGTGGTTCTGCTGGTTCTCACCACCGCTGCCTGTTCCCCCGCCCAAGACCAGGTCACCCCTCCAGGGGCCAATTGTTACCAGACGAGATTCCAACCCGGAGCGGGTACCGGGGATCTCACCAACGCCTATCTTCTGATGTACGCGAACTTTTTCTGTTACGGTGATCGCCTGAACGCGGCGAATTTCGACCAGTTCCAGGTGAAATACCGCGAAAAGTTCCTTCCTCTTGGAATGACCGAGTTCGATTTCATCAATCTTCGGAGAAAGACCGGAGATACCCAGGTCGTCGTGATGTCCAATTCCAGGTTGGCCATCGTTGCTTTCCGCGGGTCGGAGGCGACATCGGGAAACACCTACAGCCTGTCAAAGATCGCATATGACTGGGTTCTGACCGATTTCAATTTCTTCAAGAAAAGCGTCCCCGAATGGGGAAAGGGTGTCAAGGTTCACCGCGGGTTCTTCATCGCCCAGGACATCGTTTACTCCCAGCTCAAGGGGCTGGTTCAGAAGCATCTGGCAGGGGGAGACAGGAAGCTCTGGGTTACCGGGCACAGCCTGGGGGCGGGGTTGGCTCCGATGGTTGCCCTTCGGCTGGCACAGGACGGCATCCCGGTCCAAGGTCTCTCGGTTTTCGCGGGACCTAGGCTTGGAAACCAGGCGTTCGTGGATGCTCTCGTTTCCCGGGTTCCCTGCCATGAGCGTTGGGTTGACGATCACGACCTTGTCACGATGCTTCCCTTTCCCTGGCTGAACTTCCGCCATTTCTGCAAACCCAACAACCTTTATTCCGATGGACATTTCGTGATTGCCGACAAGGCTTTTTCGGGTATGGGGAAGGTGAGCACCCATTCCCCGGGAATGTATCTCCAGCGGCTCTACGACGTAATTCCCCAGGAAGCCAAGGACGCGGTTCCGGCACCCCCCGCTTTCCAGGGGTCGAATCCGGATACCCCCATCGACGCAGTTCTTGAAAAGAACTTCCAGGAACAACGCGCCCGCCAGGTTTTCCTGAAGAATCTGATCATCGAAGATTGAGTCGCCCGGAGGGTTTTGCGCCCAGGGTTGTTGATCCCGTGCGGATCATGCCGGTGCCTTCCCCGCGACTCCCTAAAGATCATTCCCTTTTTTTGCGCGGGTGTTTCGTTCGCTTCCACTCCAGACGGGCGAAGGCGTTGTGATTGTGGATGCTTTCCTGGTTGAGGGCGAAGATACGGAACCACGTGATCCGTGGATCGCCCTGGAGCCTTTCAGCCGCGTTCCTGACCATGTCCTCAACGAAAACCGGGTTGTCGAATGCCTGCATGGTTAGGTGCCTTTCGTCGGGACGTTTCAGCATGGCGAAGACCGGGGCTGATGCCGAAGCCTCGGCGATCTCGATCAACTCCTCGATCCAGACCAGATCACGTGCTCCGGAGCGGGCTTTCCGGCATCGGATCTGGATCTCCAGTTTCCCTCTCTGGTTGTGGGCGCCATAATCACTTATCGCCTTGCTGCACGGACAGACGCTTGTGACCGGAACCGCGACTCCCAGGATGAAGTCATCGTGCCTTCCGTTCGCTTCACCAACGAAACGGCACTCGTAATCCATCAACGCCCTGGCCTTGGAAACGGGGGCGGAGCGCTCGAGGAAGTAGGGGAAGGCGACTTCCACCCGGGCACTCTTCGCGGAAAGCTTCTTTTTTAGGTCTGCCAGGATCGCGGGAACGGTGTTCATGGTCACCTCGCCGCGGTGGCGGTTCAGAACCTCGATGAACCGGCTCATGTGGGTTCCCTTGAAATGATGGGGCAGGTTAACCGAAAGGGTGATCTGGGCCACGGTGTCCTGCCTTCCCCGGTTCCGGTCGAGAACGACAATGGGAACCCGAAGGCCGCTGACCCCGACCTGGTCGATCGGGATCTTCCTTTCATCCTTGGTCGCCTGCAAGTCCCTGAGCACCACGATTCGGCCAATCCTTTTTCGATGGGAATGAAAACGGCCTGATTGTAGTCCTTCTCCCGGAAATTTCCAAGGGGATTCTCGAACCCGGATCCGACCCGCACGATGCGGGAAGTGGGCGTTTGCAGCCCGGATGGCGTTTCGCAAACGACCCGACCCGCACGATGCGGGAAGTGGGCGTTTGCAGCCATGGACGGCGCTTCGCAAACGCCCCTTCCCTTGCCTTCCCGGGATTGCCCCTCCCGTGATCAGGAGGCTGAATCGGAAAGCCAGGGGAGTCCGGAACCGGGACACTCCCCTTTGAGGAGAACCTTGAGGGAGCCGGGGTTGGTCGCGCGGGCAAAAGCCTCGGAGGCATTCTCCAGGGGAAACACCGCCTCGATGAGGCGTTCCAACGGGAACCCGGGCGCGGCCGCGAGAGCCACAGGAAAAGGCCCGCACCGGGAGCCTTTCACCGAAATCTCCTTGACGGTTGCCAGGCTGGGATTTGTTCCCGAATCCCCGGCAAAGGTAGATTTAAGGACTATGGTGCCTCGGGGACGAACGATATCCAATGCGGTTTTTAGACCATCGGGTGAACCGGAGCAGTCTACGACAAGATCCGCCGCCGGGATTTCCCCCTCCCCCACCCTGGCCGTCAGGATTCCGTTCCATGTGGCGCAGGGGAAATTCCTGCCGCTTCTGCCCGTCAGCAGGACGTGCCGGGAAACGGTGCTCAATACCCATGAACAGAGGATGCCCAGTTTTCCCGCTCCGATAACCACGCAAATGGTTTCGGGGGAAACGGAAACCTGTTCAAGGACCCGGAAGGCTGCAGCAAGAGGTTCGACGAAGACGGCCTTTTCATCGGGAAGGTCGTCCGGGACAACGTGCAGATTAAGTTCCGGGAGGAGGAAGGATTCCGAAAAGCAACCGTCCAACCCGCACATCCCGAGAATCCGACGGGAGGGACAATGGTTGCGAATCCCTGCCCGGCACGTGTCGCAGGAACCGCAGCCGACATTGATCTCCCCCACCACCCGCTTGTTGTGCAAGGCCGGGTTCGAGCTCTGGACAACGGTTCCAACGAACTCGTGGCCCAGGGTCCCTGAGAACTCCTTGTATCCCCGCGACAGTTCGATGTCTGTTCCGCAGATACCGGCGAGTCGGAGCGAGATTCTGGCCCAGCCATCAGGAGCGACCGGTTCTGGGCCTCCCACGATGGCGATTTTCCGCCCGTTCAGAATGACTTTCTTCATCGGAGGCAGTCTACCAACACTGCCAACCCGGTTCAAGAGTCTCGAGAGGTGGCGGTCCAGAGGTTGACTTTCTTGGGAAAGAGGGATAGAAATCCAGAAAAGGTTGGAGGATCTATCATGCTTTACCGGGGAATCTTTTTCTTGTCGGCACTTTGCATCGTTCTTTTCCCATGCTTCGGATGTGGAGGTGTCCCTAACCCCGCAGGATCGGAAACGCCCGGGCTGGTAGCCGACGGTGACGGGTCGGTTAACAGCCCGACCGGGGAAAAAACGGGACGGGTGACCTTCCGTTTGGTTCTCCCTGGGGAAAAGCAAAGGGCAGATGTTTCGACGTTTCCGGCGACCCGGGTTTCCCCCGAGATTCGTGCTCAGGAGATCCCACCCAGGGTCACTTTCAAGTTGACCCTGATCAACGTGGGTGACGCGAGCCAAACCACTACGGTCCTTTCCCAGACAACTCCAGTGGTGAACCGGGAAGCCTCAGCCACCTTTCCTGCGGTTCCCTGCCGCCCCGTGGTAGGTGAACTCCTTATCGAAGGGGGAAACGTCGAGGGAAACACCGAGTTCCACGGTGCCGGGGATATCGTTGCGGGGCAACTGAACGTCATCGAAGTGGCCCCGAAGAATTCCCGCCTTGCGGCTGATGTGAAGGCGTCTCTCCTTCTTCGCCTGATTGCCGACCCGGTGCAGTTCAAGCGAATGTTCAACGGAATCGTGAACGAGATTTCCACGGTTCTCACGGGGATGACCCTCGATGTTGCGGGAATCAACGATCTGGCCTACAGCCGGTTTCTGGGTTGGGTTGACGCGGTTCCCCACCTTTCGGTAGTCGCCGGAAACCGCTCGGTGGTTATCGCCTGGGATCCGGTAGCGGGAGCGCAATCCTACAACCTTTATTTTTCCCCCAATCCTTCAGGGTTCCCGGTCCGGGGAGTATCTTCACCTTTCACCCTTCAGGGCCTGAGCATGCTCGAAGACCACTCCTTCTGGTTGACCGCGGTCACGGGCGCGGCGGAATCATCGCCGTCCGCGAAGATCACGGTTCGTCCGGCTCTTCCGCCGCAGAACTTCGCCGTTCTCTCAGGGACGGAGACGAACACCATTACCTGGATCGCTGAGCCCTTCCCGGTGACCTACGTACTGTATTGGACAGACACCTCCGCCGCAGACCTTACCGCGAATGGACGGGTGGTGGAATTCGCCCAGACACCGTATGTGCATTCCGGTCTCGAACCAGGAAAGACCTATTATTACGCGCTCAAGGCGAACCTGGGAAACGGGAGCACCCCTTTCACCGAAACCAGAACCGGGGTTCCATCCGGTTGGAATTGCACGAGAGACGGCGATGGGATCATCACGCATCCGCTGACTGGGCAGAGATGGAGGGAAGGACCTGATCGGGACATGAGCTGGAATACCTCGCAAGCCTGGATTAGCTCACTTGGCCCGGACTGGCGGATCCCAAAGGAATCGGAACTCCAGGGCCTTTACAAAAGATTCTCCACCAGGAAAAATCATCTGGATCCCGCTTTTCTCCTTGAAAACGCCTGGTATGTCTGGTCGGTTTCGGAGAATGATCTTTCCGCGCGATATTTCCACTTCCTCGACGGACATGGGGAAAGCGTTCTCAAGGAAACCATGCTCCAGAACGGCAGGGCTTTCGCGGTAAGCGGGATCGGCTCCCCCCGAAACCTCCGTGCGGTTGGGGGGCTTGGGACAATCGCGCTTTTCTGGGATACCGACAATGGTTTTTCCTATGACGTCCACTGGAGTATCTCCTCCGGTGGGGCGTTCCAGTCCGGAAACCATGTTCAGGGGGCTTCCCCGGGGTACCAGTTGCAGAACCCGGCAACCGGGACGGTGCATTTCTTCACGGTAACTGCAACAAAGGACGGTGAAGTCTCCCAACCCTGCGCGGAGGTTCCTGCCCGAAGCCTCGTTCCGCCTGCGGTTCCGGCGAATCTCCGGGTGACACCCTCCGAATGGAAGGTCACTCTCGATTGGGACCACCCTCCGGAGATCACTTCTTTCAATGCCTATTGGCTGGACAACGAAGGGGTAACCCCTCAGAACGGCCAGGTTATTGCAAAGGTGTCTCCCCCGCTGACGATACCTTTCAACGACGTTTCACGAAAATACTTCGTGGTGACGGCGCTTTCGGATGGATTGGAATCCCAGCCCACCCAGGTGGTCGAAGCCAAGCCCCTTGCTCCGGCTCCTTTAATTTCCCGGGTCACGGAGGGAAGTGGAACGGTTGCCCTGGAGTGGACGACGGCAGTGAACTTCGATTCCTTTGTCCTTTATTGGAGCAAGGAGGCAGGGGTCACTCCCCGGACCGGGAACCGAATCCCCGTTCAATACAGGGCCTATCAGCACGACGGTCTGGAGAACGGGCGGGGATACCATTATGTCGTTACCGGCATTCAAGCCGGGGTCGAGTCGGGACCCTCGGTTGAAGTCACCGCCACGCCGACCTCGGGGCTTCGATTTTCGATTGACGGAAACGGAGTGATAACCGATTCCAAGAAGGGGAACCAGTGGCTTTCGGGGGCCGACATCGGAAAGGTCACATGGGAGGAGGGACAGGCCTGGGTCGCGTCGCTTTCGCTCTTCCATGGCGGCGGTTGGCGGACTCCAACGACGGACGAACTGAAAGAACTGTATGTTTCTGGTGCTCCTCCAGGATGTCGTATCGATGCGGTTTTCAATATGGGAACTGATTCCGAGATCTGGTCAACGGTCAGGGATGAAACAACCGCCTGGACGTACCTTCCAGAATTGGATTACGTGCAGTATGAAGCGAGAACCGCGGGGGAGCTCCCATCTCCTGGCCTTCCCAGATGCCGTGCCTTCGCGGTTCGTTCGGCCCCCTGATCTGTTGAACCATCAGATCCAGGAGTGGTCGGAATACCAGCGGAACGTGCGTTCTACCGCCTCCGGGAAGGGCGTAAACCGCGTTCCCGGAAACTTGTCCAGGAATTTCGAGAAATCCTGGAGCCAATCGGGCCGACGCATCTCGAGGGCCTTGTTCGAGCTCATCAGCCTTGGAACACTGGTTCCGATCTCCAGCAGATCATAGAGCTTCCCCGCCAGGGAAAGAACCCCTGGGGGAAGGAAGACCGCCCGAAGGGGCTTCCCGGACGCGGTTTCGAGCGCAAGCGAAAAATCGTCATCCGACAGAACCTTCGGGTTTCCGATGTTGAAAATGCCTTCCACCGACGGGGACTGGGCGACGCCCAGGATCGCCTCCGCGAGGTCGGGGGCAAAAATCATCTGGAATCGCTTGGCCCGGGTTCCCATTTTCAGGAAAACCCCTTTCCGGGCGAGGTCGAACAGCCCAAGGAATGATCGGTCTCCGGGGCCGAAAACCGAACAGGGCCGGAGGACGACCGCTTTCGTCCGGCGCAGCGTGGAATGGAGGGCTTTTTCCCCCGCCCGTTTGGACTTCCCATACAGGCAGATCGGTTCTGGACAGGCATTTTCAGCGAGGGGAACCGGGTTTCCGCGGCCGTCGAGGGGGGAAGGCCCGATCGCGGACACCGAGGAAACGTGGATCAACCTTGGGGGAACCGCCATTCTCTCCAGCAGCCCCGCCAGGGTGCTCACGGTTTCCACGTTCGCCGCACGGTAACGGCACGGATCGGCTCCGAGCATATTTCCCGCCAGGTTGACCACCGTGTCCTGGCGTTCCAGGGCGGCTTCAACCGCCTTGTCAAAGGGGGGGGGCGATTCCAGGATCGAAGCCTTCCCGATACCGCTGCGGTCGGTTCCAGGGAGGATGAGGGCCGTGACGGAAAAACCTTTCGATGTCGCCAGGGAAACCAGGTGCCGTCCGATGAACCCGTTGGCGCCGGTGATCAGTATCCTTCCGGCCATGAGAACTCGTCTTCCGGGCGGGGTTTGATGCGGAAACTCGGCCTGCTTTGGTTCATGAGCCACCAATAAAGCTTGTTGGGGAGGAAACGGAGAAACGTCATCCCGAGAGAATGATACCAGGGGAACCTGATTATCAGGCGTCCGCGCTCCATCTGCCTCAAAAGGTAGGATACCCCCCTGTCGACGGGGATGATCCCGGGCATCGGAAAATCGTTCTGACGGGCCATCGGGGTGTCGACATACCCCGGAGTAATGGTGAAGACGGAAACCTGATGGTTCATAAGGTCGATCCGGAGGCTTTCGAGAAGACGATCCAGCGCGGCTTTGGAAGAGCAATACGAATGCCCTTTGGGCATCCCCCGGTCTCCTGCCATGCTTGTGAAGCCCGCGAGAAAGGTTCCGGCGCGGTCCACCAGATCCGGAAGGAAGGTGTAGAAAACCCTCAGGGCTCCCTCGAAGTTGACCCGGATCGTATCGATCGCTCGCTCGAGATCGAGTGCTTCGATGAAGTCCGGCCTCGAAACCCCGGTGCAGAAAATGACCCCGTCCATGTTACCAAAACGTTTCGTCGCATCCTGGTGGAGACGGAGAATGTCGGCTTGTTCGCGGACGTCCCCGGATACGGTGAGGAGGCGCTCAGCCGGGAGCATCGTTTCGAACTCGCCTTGAAGGAGTTTTGCCCTCCTCGAAAAAAGAACGAGGGAACAGCCCTTTCTTGCGAGTTGCCGGGCCAGTTCCCTGCCCATTCCGCTGGTCGCACCTACTATCAGGATCTTCTTTCCGAACAATCTCATGGCTTGGAAATCACTTTCTCATGATAGGCCACAAGGGCCCCAAGGTAGGTTTTGATCGAATCGCATGTTCCGAAGAGGTTGAGGAGGTAGGGGAGGTCGATCAGGTGCTCCTTCCCTTCGATCGAAAGAACCGTCTGTTGCCGTGCAAGGGCGGTCCCGACCTTCATAACGGGGATCTTGCCGGAGGCGGCGGCGTCGAGGAATCCCCCTTCCCTTTCGGGTGGGACAGCCACCACCAGCTCATATTCGCCCATCCCGAAAACGTTCACAAGCCAGAGGGGGAAACGGATCTTTTCCGCCACCCCCACCAATCGCTTGTCGTAGAGTTGTGGCCGATGAACGAACCGGAAACCAACCCCGTTCAGGTCCCCGATGATGGCCAGTGCCTGAAGAAGAGCATCACTGGTGTCAATCGCGCAAGAAATGAAGGGCTTGAGCGCGATCGCTTCCTGTATTCGAGCAACTGGGCGATAGGTTTTCTCGACCGCTTCCCAGGTTCCCCGGTCGACCTGGCTGGTTATACCGAGGAGGTTTCCGCTTCCGAGTGGACCCGTGACGTAAAGATGGTCGCCGGCCTTCGCTCCGATGCGGGTCATCGGAGGGGCGGAGGGGATCCGGCCGAAGGCGGTGCAGGTGAAACTCGGATCGTTCGAGAAGTTTGTATCGCCCCCCAGACAGTAGGTTCCATGGCGGGTGAGGGACTCCCCTACCCCTTTGAAAAATGTTTCACCCCACTCGGGTGCGGTTTTCCGGGGGAAGTTAGCGCACAGGAGAACCCCGGTGGGTACGGCGCAGACTGCGGCAAGGTCGCTGAGGCTGTGAGCCACGACACTCCAGCCAAGGGTATAGGGGTCGCGGAGGAGGCCCATCTGATACTCCTCCTGAAGGGTGTCGACGGTAGCGGCGAAAAAGGACCCGTCCGATTGTCGGAGGATCTCGGCGTCGGATTGGTGGCAGGAGTTGACCTGGTCAGGATGTCGGGGCAGGCCGCGGGTAAGGCGGTTGATCAGGGAAAACTCTGAGAAGGCGTCGAGATTGGGCATTCGGGTCCTCCTTACCGGTCGCCAAGGCAGGTCCCGACAAGGCGTGCGGTCTGTACCCACGGATGGTCGGGGGGAACAGTCTTCTTGAAGCCTGCAACCTTCTCGAGTGGAACTGGAACGCATTCTCCGCCTTTGACCGCGACCATGACATTGTACACTCCCTCGGCGAGGAGTTCGGCCGCCTTCACCCCAAGGCGGGTGCAAAGGAGCCTATCGTTGGGAGTCGGGGTTCCCCCGCGCACGACGTGCCCCAGCGAGGTAACCCTCGCTTCCACCCCCGTCATCTGCTGGAGCTGACGGGCGAGCCGACTGGCCTTGGGTTCCTGTACAAGGCGAGGGCCGGGGAGATGATCGTCTTTGGGCTGGGTAATGGGTTCAGGCTCCTCCCCCTTCCCTTTTGATTCGGCTTTCGATTTGCCTTTTTCCTTGGTCCCGGGACGGCTCTTTTCACCCCCCTTGGCTGCTTTCGCGGCTTTTGCGGCTTCCCTTTCCTGGGCACGGGCCTCTTCAACGGAAAGGGCACCTTCGGCGATGGCGATGATCGAGAACTTCTTCCCCGATTTTCGCCTTTCCGACAGATGCCACGCAACGATCTCGGGATTGTATGGGATTTCCGGGATCAGGATGACGTCCGCCCCGCCGCTGATACCTGCTCCGAGGGTGAGCCACCCGGCGTTGTGACCCATTATCTCCACCACGATGATCCGGTGGTGACTGGTCGCGGTGCTGTGAAGCCTGTCGATCGCCTCCGTTGCAACCGACATGGCGGTGTCGAAACCGAAGGATACATCCGTGCCCGCCACGTCGTTATCGATCGTTTTGGGAAGCGTGAGAACGTTGAGCCCGCCTTCGCGGTGCATGTGGAGGGCATTCTTCTGGGTTCCCCCTCCCCCCAGGCACACGAGGCAGTCGATCTGGAGCCGCCGGGCATTTTCGACCGCGGCTGAAGTCATATCGAGCGCTTTTCCTCCCATGGGCATCTTGAATGGTTTGTCCCGGCTCGTCCCGAGAATCGTTCCCCCGCGGGTCAGAAGTCCGGAAATCAGGTAGGAATCCAGCTCCATGGTACGGTTCTCGACGAGGCCACGGAATCCATCGAAGACTCCGAGCGTCTTGATACCGTATTCGCCAATTGCGGTTCTCGCGACACCGCGAATGGCTGCGTTGAGGCCGGGGCAATCCCCGCCCGACGTGATGATTCCAATAACCGAGGTCTTGGATTTCTTCATTTACCTTCTTCCTTCCACGGCCAGGTTTACATAAAAAAGTTTATCTGGGCGAAGACGCCCTATTCAAGAGAATTTACAACGCGGACCATCGCCTCTTCCACGAATCGGTGCTGGTCAAGCGAGTTTTCGAGCGTGATTCCCCCACCCGCTCCGCTTCGCTCTTCCTCTGAACCTAGGGGGAAATCAGTTATGTTGAGGAGGGCGAAGATTCCAACCGGCTGTCCGCTGTCCCGGACGGCCTTTACCAGATGGTACAATTCGCAGTCGACGGACATCGCTCCCTTGGCACGCATTTCCCTGATCCGGGATTGGGTCTCTACCAAAGGCGTGATCACCGTGGCATGAAGGCTTTCGGTGACTCCATCCTTGAATGTGATGTTCCGGGCAAGGTTCACGAAACCCAGCGTTGGCGAATCGGCATCAACCTTCGAACCCGCCAGGAAGACACGGTCGGGCGCAACCCACTGGAACCGCCTCTTGACACCCAAGAGACCCCCGCCCGTCCCCAAAAGGACCACGGTTTTCAAGCCATGGGGGATCATTCTGGACGCAAGCAGGGCGGAAAGTGATCCGTAACTTGCGCCGAAGCCGGAAAGGGAAAGAGCGAAAAGCGGCTTTCCCTTCCCCTTTCTTTCGATGAATCCGGTCTTGATCTCCAGATCCCCCAGACGGTGAAATCTGGGATCCTTGAGGATCTTTTTCAGCGGGGTCGAAAATCCCAGGAAGAAAACGTCGACCGGCCGTCCGAGCTTGTGGAGAAATGCCTGGAATGCCGCATCGTCCGGGAGCGGTGCATTCTCCGGAGCTCTCGCGATCCAGGTGTTCCGGTCGATCAGTGGGCCCATCCCCCGTTTCAGGAAATAGAACCGCGCCTGGTGGTTAAGGAGCTGATCATCGGTGTGAAATCCGTATTCTGCGATGCAGACCCTGTTTCGGGCCGCATCGAAACCCAGAAGGACCCCCCGTCTTCTCTGGAAACCCGCCGCGTTGACAAGGAAAACCTCAGCGTAGCCGTGGTCTTCAAGGAATTTTGCTGCTCCCTCCCGGTCGGTCATCAGGAAGGCCACGCCCGTGCGCCTGTCGAGATAGAGCGGAATCGTCTCCGTCCCGATCTGAATGGCGAGATACTCGTCGAGGTTGACGAGGGAATGGGGCTCCAGTCTGTCGATGGCGCTCACCTCGGGCGGGTAACCCTCGGTTGCAGCGATCTGCCCCACCCGAGGGGGTTTCCGGGATCGCGGCGTCTTCAAGGGAAGAAGCGTGCATTTTCCGAGGGGGAGATAGTTCGCCAGGAACCATTCCAGGCTTTTCATCACTTTCTCGCGGGGAAGAACCTTCATGTTGAACTCCGTGTCGAGAAATCCCGCGAGAGTCTCCCCGAAATCATCTCCAGGGTTGAGGACCGCGTAAGAACGTGGGTTGAGGAAGTCGTCCCTGCGTCGCTGCAGAACCACCCTTTCGTAGCTTTCCGCGGGAAACTCTGACCGGAGCATGTCGAAGAGGATCCGGTAGTTGAACCTTCGGAGGGTTCCTTCCCAGGTCTCCAGGAAGTTTTCCTGAAGTTGAACGTCATTCCGAAAGCCCGGGAACTCCAGAAGGCGGAAGATATCTTCCTTCGAGAATCCCTCCTTCATGAGAACATCGCTTTCGCTCCCGAATCCGACCGAAGCCAGAAGCTTGTCCACCTGGTAGTTCCCGAGTTCCCGTCGCAGGTCGGCAAGATCGGCGCACTGGGTGACCGATTTGAGGATGTCGAAGAAGAAGATGTCGAAGGGGAAGGATTTGCTGAGCTTCTTCAGTTCCCAGTCGTGGAGACGGCGAACGTCGTTCCGGAAGTCGTCGAGGAGGTTGGCGAAGGTCACGAGGCGGTTCTTCCCCGCCCTTGACCTCGCGTTTCTTGCGGCTCTGGCGAAGGAGCGGCCCGTCGGTGTCTTCCGGTCGAGGCACCTTTCGACGGATTTTTTCAAAAGGGCGTCGGTGGAGGAGGCGATGGAAAACTCGGGAAGCCTGATCCGGTCGCGGAGGAATCGTCCAAGGTTGTGGGGTTCGATGAAACTCCGGTCGGGGGGCCAGTAACGGAAAACGCGGTTCCGGAGGTCGGAAACCCCCCACCCCGTCGGGTCGAGCAGCCGGTCATTGGACATCACACCGACCTTGGTGGCGGTAATACCCTCCTCATGGAACTGTCTGAGACGTTCGTTTGCACCCCTGCCCTGGGCCATGTCGAAATGGAAATCCGGGGCTGGAAGCGGCTTCATGCCGGTCCGGGAGAAATCGAGGACGGCGTTTCTGAAAGGGGGGAACCCTTCCTCCGAGCTGTCGAAGATGAGATCGATGTCCGAGATGGGGGTGAACGGGTGGCCGAGGAACAGGTCTCTGACAGTGCCCCCGTATAGCCCCACCGATGCGCGGTTTTCCCTGGCGAATTTTCCCAACTGGGCAAGCTGGGGAAACGAGGCGACCAGCCGGGAAAACTGGAAATCCGGGGGGGTGGGGTGGAAAGCGAGTTGAGCGCTGAGGGCCGATACCGAAAGCAGGATGGTGATCAGAGAAAGGCCGGCAAGGCGCCTGAGGGAGTGGAAACGTGATTTCATGGGCATCTCCTGGGCATCCGAAGAAGTTGGGTGAGGCCAGAGATCCATGTAAATATAACACGGGGTTCGGGGGCGGCAAAGTTTCCCGGGTGGGGAAAAAATGGTATTCTGGTGCCTGTGTACGGGGTCGGATGTCCGACCAATCAAGAGCTGAGGATACGACATGAGCCAATCCGTTTCCCGCCCTCTCGGCGGCTTGCTCATAGCGCAGTTTTTCGGCGCTTTCAACGACAACGCATGGAAGATGATCACCGCCTTCCTCGCGATCAAGGCCGCGACCGGAGGGCTCCCCCCCGGTGATCCTTCCTTCGAGCAGATTTCCCAAAGCCAGACGACCCTGACATTCGTGATCTTCACGCTTCCCCTTGCCCTGATTTCGCTTCCTTCGGGAGTCCTTGCGGATCGTGTCAGCAAGCGGACGATCATCATCGCTCTGAAGGCCGTCGAGATCGTCCTCATGCTCGCGGGAACCCTTGCTCTCGCTTTCTCGGCTTCGGTCTGGCCCTGCCTTTTCGTGCTTGCCCTGATGGGGGTTCAGTCGGCCCTTTTCAGTCCGGCCAAATACGGGATCCTTCCTGAGCTGCTTCCGCAAGAGGAGTTGAGCGCGGGGAACGGGGTCCTGGAAATGTGGACCTTTTTCGCGATCATCCTCGGAACCGGTGCGGGGGGCTTCCTTCTCGATGTTTCAGGCGGGTCAAGGTGGGTCGCGGGCTTCATCCTTACGGTTTTCGCAACGATCGGATTTCTTGCCAGTTTCTGGATCCCCCCGACAGGCGCGGCCCGGTCGGAAGGCGGGTTCGTCGAGACGGTCACGGGCTCGTGGACCGCAATCCGTTCGGACCGGGTGGTTTGGCTGGCCGTTCTGGGCTCGGTTTTCTTCTGGACCACCGCCAGCCTGCTGGGGCAGGATATCCTGGTCTATGCCAAACAGCTGACCAAGGACTGGGCCGGCTCGGACACCTATGCGGGGCTTCCGATGGGCTTTTTCGGAGTCGGAACAGGAATCGGGAGCATTATGGCGGGCCGGATTTCGGGACACCGGGTCGAGTACGGCCTGATACCCCTTGGAGCCATCGGGATAGCCTTCTTCAGCCTGCTTCTCGGGGGCCTTGGGCCCGGTTACCTGATGACCCTGGTATTCATGACCTTTTTGGGGATTTCGAGCGGGTACGTCGTCGTTCCACTGGGAGCTATACTTCAGTGGCGGTCGCCCGCGGACAAGCGGGGCGGGGTAATCGCACTGGCCAACGTGATGGTTTTCGGGGGAATCATGGTCGGGTCGCTTGCCGCCGGATTCCTCTCTGGGATCGGCCTGACCAGCCGGATGATACTGGTGCTTTCATCCGTCATGACGGTTGGGGGCACGATCTGGGCGATCCATCTGCTTCCCGATTTTCTGATCCGCCTGGTTTTCGTCCTTCTGACCCACCTTTTCTACAGGCTGAAGGTGGTGGGCCGCGAGAACATCCCCCAGGAGGGCGGAGCGCTCATCGTTCCGAACCATGTTTCCCTCATCGACAGCTTCCTGGTCATGGCCTCGATAGACCGCCCGGTCAGGTTCATCGTGGACGAAATCTACTACCGGATGCCGGTTCTCAACTGGCTCATGCGGGCGATGCGGGCTATCCCCGTTTCCGCAACCGGGGGGTTGAGGGTCGTTCTCAAAGCCCTGCGCGAGGCCGGGAACACGCTGGATGAGGGCGACCTTGTCTGCATCTTCGCGGAAGGCCAGATGACCCGGATCGGGATCATGCTTCCCTTCCGCCGCGGACTTGAGCGGATCGTGAAAGGCCGGACCGCCCCCATCCTCCCGATCAACCTCGACAGGATCTGGGGAAGCCTCTATACGCGGGCGAAGGGAACCTTCTTCTTCAAATGGCCTGAACGATGGTTCTTTCCGGTCACGGTGACCATCGGAAAACCGGTCCCCTCCTCGACAACGGCATTCGAAGTCCGCCGCATCGTCCAACAGCTCGGATACGAAGCCTGGAGCGACCGTCGTGACGAGGCGAGACCCCTCCACCACTCCTTTGTCAGGAGAATGAGGAACGGCATCTGGAAGTTCGCGATCGGGGACGAAAAGCGGCCCCGAATATCGCGCATCCAAGCGCTCATTTCCGTCATTTCTCTTGCCCGGGCCCTTCGGGGGCCATGGAAAGACCAGGAAAATGTGGGGATCCTGCTTCCCCCGAGCATCGGCGGCGCGATGGCCAATGTCGCCGCTTCGCTTTCGGGAAAAACGAGCGTGAACCTGAACTTCACCGCCGGAAAGGCTGGAATGGGTTTCGCCGCGAAGCATTCCGGGATCAAAACGGTCATCACCAACCGTGAGTTCCTGGAGAAGGCCAAGGTAGAGCTTCCCGAGGGGATTTCCCCGATCTTTTTGGAGGATGTGGTCGCCGGGATAAGTTTCGGGGAAAAGGCCATGGCAGCCCTTCTCGCCGTCACCGCCCCCATCAGGTGGTTGGAAAAGGCCTGTGGTGCAACCCGGGAGACCACGATCGACGATATCGCCACGATCATCTTCAGCAGCGGAAGCACCGGGGATCCGAAGGGCGTAATGCTGACCCACTTCAACGTCGATTCAAACTGCGAGGGAGTCGGA
This sequence comes from uncultured bacterium, assembly GCA_964428355.1. Classification (GTDB taxonomy): domain Bacteria; phylum Muiribacteriota; class Ozemobacteria; order Ozemobacterales; family Ozemobacteraceae; genus CAYRYU01. The sequence goes on along the minus strand of CAYRYU010000001.1, from coordinate 1,067 downwards.
CAAGCGCTCCAGGTGGGTTCGGGCGACCGTCTGATGGGCGTCCTTCCCCTTTTCCATTCCTTCGGGTACATGTCCCTCTGGTTCTCCCTGAAGTTCGGGATGGGGGTGGTCTGCCACGCGAACCCACTCGAAGCCGCCAAGATAGGCGACCTCGTGGAGCGTTTTTCCGTCACCTTCCTCATCGCGACCCCCACATTTCTTCAGATCTACCTGCGGCGGTGCGGGCCCGGGCAGTTCGGATCCCTCCGGATCGTGCTGACCGGTGCGGAAAAGTTGAATGACCGGTTGTCGGTGGCGTTCGAGGAAAAGTTCGGGATCAGACCCATCGAAGGGTACGGAGCTACCGAGTGTTCTCCCGCAATCGCCGTTAGCACGTTGGACTTCAGGACGACGGGAATCTATCAGCCCGGTTCCAAGCGTGGATCGGTCGGACACCCGGTGCCTGGGGTGGCGGTCTCGATCGTTGATCCCGAAACCGGCGAGCTTTTGCTGCCGGGAAAACCTGGAATGCTTCGGGTCAAGGGTCCCAACGTGATGAAGGGCTACCTCGGCCGGGACGATCTGACCGCCAAAGCCATCCAGGACGGCTGGTACATTACCGGTGACATCGCCATCCAGGACGAGGACGGCTTCCTCAAGATCACTGACCGGCTCTCGAGATTCTCCAAGATCGGTGGGGAGATGATCCCCCACGGAAAGGTCGAGGAGGCCCTCCAGGAGGCGGCTGGGGCGGATATCCAGGTTTTCGCGGTGACCGCGGTCCCCGACGAACGAAAGGGCGAGGCACTTGTCGTGCTCCATACCCTCGATGAATCGCGGCTTCCCGAGATCATGGACAAGTTTGGAAAAATGGGACTTCCAAACCTGTTCACCCCGAAAAAGGACAACTTCCTCAAGGTCGAGAAGATCCCCATCCTGGGAACCGGAAAGGTCGACCTGAGAATGCTCAAGAAGATCGCCCTGGAAAAATTCGGCCCGCCTCCGAAAAACTAGTCGGGTGTCCCCATTATCGGAAATGGATCTTGTCGTCGGTTTCCTGGACGGGTTCGCCGGGGGAGACCACCCAC